>NZ_JBFAQX010000002.1:0-651610 GCF_040678995.1 Amycolatopsis sp. NPDC049253
CGCCGGGCCGGTTGAAGCCGTAGAACGGGCCCGAGGCCACCGCTCGGTAGAACACGGAACGGTTCGCGAACAGCTGCGCCTGCAGGTCGTCGAAGGCGCTCTTGGGCAGGCCACCCGGGTTCGAGTCGGTCTGCAGCATCAGCGGCGGGATGGCGGACAGGATCGCGGCCTTGGCGACGCGGGCCTCGCCGTGGCGGGCGAGGTAGCGCACGACCTCACCGCCGCCGGTGGAGTGCCCCACGTGGATCGCGTCGTGCAGGTCGAGGTGGGCGGTGACGGCGGCCAGGTCGTCGGCGTAGTGGTCGAGGTCGTGCCCGTCGGCGACCTGTGCGGAGCGGCCGTGCCCGCGCCGGTCGTGGGCGATGACGCGATAGCCGTGCTGCAGGAAGAACAACATCTGGGTGTCCCAGTCGTCCGCCGACAGCGGCCAGCCATGGCTGAAGACGATCGGCTGGCCGGTACCCCAGTCCTTGAAGTAGATCTCGACACCGTCGTCGGTGGTGATCGTCGGCATGATGGTCTCCGTTCGTTCGGCGGCCCGGCTTTCCGGACCCGCCCTCGTTGACGGGGACCATCGTCGCCGGGCCGGATCCCGCACAGCGCCAGACAGATGACTGTGCCGGTGACGGTGTCCGTCCGCTCAGAGCCGCCCCGGCTACCGGCCCGGCAGCGAGCGCGGGAGCCCGAACGCCGGGAAGACGCTGTTCTCGAAGCGGCTCATCGCACAGATCCGGCCACCCGTCAGGGTGAGGACGTACAGGCCGGTGCCGTGGCGGACGCCGCCCGGGGTGCGCAGGTACGCGCCGAACGCGGGCTGGCCGTTGGCGCGCGTCGCCACGAGGTCGAAGCGCCGCCCCGCGCCGAACAGGCTCGCGCAGAAGTGGCCCACGACGTCGCGGCCTTCGTACTCGAAGGGCAGCGGCGGCATCGACATGAACGCGTCGTCGGTCAGCAGCGTCACCAGCGCTTCGATGTCGGCGGCCTCATACGCGCTGACGAACCGCGCCACGAGCGCGTCCTCCTCGGGCGAGCCGGCGGCCGGAGCGGGTTCGGTGGCAGCCGGCCGCCGGGGCGGCAGGCCGGTGCGTGCCCGTTTGAGGGCGCTCTTGACCGAGTCGACGGTGGTGTCCAGCATGCCGGCCACCTCGGCGGCGGGGAACCCGAGGACGTCGCGCAGGATCAGGACGGCCAGCCGGCGCGGCGGCAAGGTCTGCAGGGCGGTCACGAACGCCAGGGAGATCGACTCGGTCTGCTCGTAGCGGGCTTCCGGACCGAGCGGCACGGTCATCGCGCCTTCGAGGAGGGTGTCGGGGTACGGCTCGAGCCAAGGGACCTCGCCGAGCCGCGTGGGCTCCGGCGGTTCGACGCCGGGGATGTCCCACTCCTTGGCCGGGCGGCGCTTGGCCGCGCGCAGGACGCTGAGACACCGGTTGGTGGCGATCCGGTAGAGCCAGGTGCGGATCGAGGCGCGGCCGTCGAACCCGGCCAGGCCTCGCCACGCGGACAGCAGTGTGTCCTGCAGGGCGTCCTCGGCGTCCTGCACCGAGCCGAGCATCCGGTAGCAGTGCACCTGCAGCTCGCGCCGGTGCGGCTCGGTCAGCGCCCGGAAGGCCTCGCCGTCGCCGCCCCGCGCCCGGCTGATCAGGTCGGTTCCCGCCCGTTCCATCGCCCCGCCTCTCCGCTCGGCGTTCCCATCCTGTCTTGACGCCGGCCGGGGCCGGAAGGGGGCGCGCCCCCTTTCGGGATCCCGCGGCGTCGGTACCCCCGAAAGCCGACGGCAAAGGGAGAACGGCCATGGGAAAGATCGTCATCAGCGAGAACGTCTCGCTCGACGGAGTCGTCCAGGACCCGACCGGTGAGGACGGCCTCGGGCGGGGCAGCTGGTTCACGTGCGTCGGGGACGGCGACCGGGAGGCGTGGGCGAAGGTCGAGTTCGAAGAGGCGGTGAGTGCCACGGCCCTGCTGATGGGGCGGCGCACCCACGCGTGGTTCGTCGCGCGGGGCTGGGGGTCCCGCGACGGCGCCTGGGCCGACCGGTTGCGAGCCCTGCCGAAGTACGTCGTCTCCTCCACCGCCCTGGACGGTCCCGAGTGGACCAACTCGACGGTCGTGAAGGCCGTGGAAGTCCCGGAGCTGAAGCAGGAGGTGGACGGCGACCTCGTCGTCTACGGCAGCGGCCTGCTGGTGCACACGCTGGCCGGGCACGACCTCGTCGACGAGCTGCGCCTGATGACCTACCCGGTCGTGGTCGGCGCGGGCGAACGGCTCTTCGCCGAAACGAGCGAGGTGAAACCGATGCGGCTCGTGGCCACGCGGACCGTCGGTGAAAGCCTCGTTCTCCTCACCTACCGGCCGGCCTGACGCTTTTTGTCGGTGGCGGCGAACAGAATGGGCGGAGCCACCTGAGCCGACCGGGAGGATCGTCATGGCTTCGTCGCACCACCGCCTGGACTACACGGAGTTCGCCGTGACCGACCTCGACCGTGCGACGGCGTTCTACCGCGCCGCGTTCGGCTGGGGTTTCAACGCGTACGGGCCCGCGTACGCCGGCATCCGGGCCGATCCGGCCGAGACGTACCCGGAGGTCGGCGGATTTCGCGTCGACGACGAGGTCACCCCGGGCGGGCCGCTCTGCATCCTGTACTCGGACGACCTCGGTGCGAGCGAAACATCCGTCGTCGCGGCGGGAGGCACCGTCTTCGAACCGGCCTACGAGTTCCCCGGCGGGCGGCGGTTCCACTTCCGGGATCCGGAAGGCAATGTGCTCGCCGTGTGGTCGGCCTCGTAGCTTCACCGCGCCGGGTCGCCTCGCCCACGCCGGGGCGAGGCGACCCGGTCGCGCTCAGCCCCACTGGTACTTGAGGAACTTCCCGTCGAGCGTCACGACCACGCGCTCACCACCCGGGTCCTCGCGACGGCCGACGTCGATCTTGAAGTTGATGGCGCTCATGATCCCGTCGCCGAACTGCTCGTGGATCAGTTCCTTGATGGTGGGGCCGTACACCTGCAAGACCTCGTAGAAGCGGTAGATGGTCGGGTCGGTCGGCACGGCCTCCTCGAGCGCGCCGCGCGTCGGCTGGAGCTGCAGCGCTCGCGCGACGTCCTCGTCCAGCTCCAGGATCGCGACGGCCTTCGCGGCTTTGTCCGCGGGGACCGGGTGCTGGCCGAGCAGGGCCGACGTCGTCCACGCCACGGGGGCGTCGAGGGATTCGGCGATTTCGGCCCAGGTGAGCCCCAACCGGACCTTGGCCTCGAGCACCGCGTCGGCCGCCTGCTTCTTGGTAGTCATGCGATCGAGCGTAAGGGGCCCGGCCACGGGGGAGCCATCTATTCCTCCTTCGTGTTCACTGTCTTTTCCTCTGAACTCAGAGGAACGGTGTATCAAGCCCGGAGGTCGGCGCCGGCCCGGTGCAAGGCGGCGAGTACACCCTGGGCCTCCGCGCTGCGCGCCGGCGGCGACACGGCGACCGTCCTGCGTCCCGGCCAGCCCGGGTCGTAGACGCCGACGGTGACCACGCCGGCCGGGATGGACCGGGCGGCGACCTCGGGCATCAGGCACACGCCCAGCCCCGCGGCGACCAGGCCGAGCCGGGCCGGCCACCCGCGCACGGCGTGGCCGATCACGGGCTCGGTGAGCGTCGGCCAGGCGCGGAACTGCGGGTCGTCGCGGTGGCCGGGCGGCCCGGCGATCCAGGTCTCGCCCGCCAGCTCGGCCACGGGGACCACGTCGACGCCGGCCAGCCGATGACCGGACGGGACCGCGACACACAGGCCGCCGGCCGACACGACCTCCTGGTCGAGCCCGGCCAGGTCGTAGTCCGGCAGCCCGGCGCCGACGCCGATCACGGCCACGTCCAGCCGCCGGGCACGCAGGTGCCGCAGCAGGGTGGGCGTCGCGGCTTCGGTCAGCGCCACCTCCAGGCCCGGGTGCTCGGTGCGCAGCCGCGCGACGGCGCGGGGCACCAGCACGGCCGTCGCCGACGGGTAGGCGCCCAGCCGGACGCGGCCGGCGAGCCGGTCGTCCAGGCTCGCGAGGTCCTGTTCGAGCGCCCGCATCCCCGCCAGGATCCGGCCCGCGTGCTCGACCACGACGGCACCCGCCGCGCTGACCCGCACGCCGCGGCCCTCACGGACGAACAGCGCCTGCCCGGCCGCCGCCTCCATCGCGGCCACCTGGCGCGAGATCGCCGGCTGCGAGTACCCCAGCAGCCGCGCGGCGGCGGTGAACGATCCGCTCAACGCGATCTCCCGGACGACCCGCAATCCCGCCACGGTCAGCTCACTCATGCGCGAACCGTATCGCCGCGATCCGGAACTCTCATCTCCCGGATGGATTTTTCTACCCTCACAACGGGTTTTCTCCAGTATGGACACCACACCGAACAGCAAGACCTGGTTCGTGACCGGAGCGTCGCGCGGGATGGGCCGCGAGCTCGTGGAGCAGGTGCTGGCGCGCGGCGACCGCGTCGCGGCCACGCTGCGCCGCCCGGAGCGGCTCGCCGATCTCGCCGCCCGCCACGGCGATCGCCTGTGGGTGCGCGCGCTGGACGTCACGGACACCGCGCGGCTGCGCGCCGTCGTCGACGAAGCGTTCGCCGCGTTCGGGCGCATCGACGTGGTCGTGTCCAACGCGGGCTACGGCGTGTTCGCCGCTGCCGAGGACCTGACCGACGCGCAGATCGACCGCATGATCGCGACCAACCTCACCGGCTCGATCCAGCTCGCCCGCGCGGTCGTGCCGCCCCTGCGCGCCCAGGGCGGCGGGCGCCTGCTGCAGCTGTCGAGCATGGGCGGGCACCTCGCGTTCCCCGCGTTTTCGCTCTACCACACCACGAAGTGGGGTATCGAAGGCTTCTTCGAGGCGCTGGCCGAGGAGGTCGCGCCGTTCGGCATCGACACAACGCTGGTCGAGCCGGGCATGGTCCGCACGGGCTTCTTCGACGCCGCCGACCGCGTGCCCGTCAGCGCCCCGTACCGCGGCGGGCCCGCCGACCAGGAGCCGATCCCCGTTTCGGAGATGACGGACAGCCAGGAGAACACGACCGCCGCCGTCGTGCGCGCGGCGGTTTCGGCGAACCCGCCGCGCCGCCTCGTGCTGGGTTCCGACGCCTGGCAGCTGATGACCACGGCGCTGCGGCAGCGGCTGGCCGACGTCGAATCCCAGCACGCCAACGCCGCGACGGCTGACGTGGTGCCCACGCACCGCTGAGCCGGGCCGGCCACCGGATGCCGATCACGCTCACGGAAGCCGCTCGCCGGTGGCCACCTCGGTCAAGGTCTCCGGCAGCCGCAGGGCCGTCACCGTGCCCGCGGCGGCCGTGAGCGTGATCAGGCCGAACACGACACCGAACGCCAGCGTCGGCCGGGCGTGCAGGCCGGCGAGGATCGCGCCCGTCGCCGCGACTCCCGCGACCGCGCCCACCTGCCGCACCGTGTTGAACAGCCCCGAAGCCGCGCCCGCCGCCGACGGGGCGACCGAGGCCATCGCGGTGACCGACAGCGGCGCCCAGGCCAGGGCGTTGGCCGCGCCCAGCACCGCGGCTCCCGCCGCGACCCACCACGGGTTCAGGTGCAGGACGACCACCAGGCCCACGATCAGCAGGCTCGCCGTCAGCAAGACCATCCCGGCCACCGCGGGCCGGCGCGGACCGATGCGATCGACCCAGCGGCCGGTCCACGGGGACAGGACCATTGCCACGACGGCGTCCGGCGCCAGGACCGCCGCGCCCTCGACCGGGCCGAACCCGCGCACGTCCTGCACGTAGAGCATGGTCGGCAGGGCCATCGCGAGCACCGTCGCGCCGAGCGCCGCCATCGCCAGGCTGGCCGAGGAATACTCGGCCGAGCGGTAGAGCTCCAGCGGCGCAAGGGCTTCCGCGCCTTGGCCGCGTTCCCTGCGGACGAAGAAGACCAGCAGCGCGGCGGACAAGCCCAGCGCGGGCAGAGACAGAAGGCTCCATGACAGCAGCGCCCACACGAGAAGGCTCAGTCCCGCCGTGCTCGCCACCGCGCCCGGGACGTCGAACCGCGTGACACGCCCGGGACTGCCCGGAATCAGGCGCAGGCCGAGCAGAAGCGCGATCCCGCAGAGCGGCACGTTGACCCAGAAGATCCAGCGCCAGTCGAGCGCCGCGGTCAGCAGCCCGCCCGCGACGGGCCCGAGCAGGGTGCCCGCCGCCGCGACCGAACCCCACACCCCGAGGGCGCGCCCGCGTTCGTGCTCGGCGAAGAGCCGCCGGATCAACGTGAGCGGCTGCGGCGCCATCGCCGCCGCGGCCAGTCCTTGCAGGACCCGGAACGCGATCAGCCAGCCGATCGACGGCGCCACCGAGCACAAGGCCGACGCGGCCCCGAAGCCCGCCATCCCGGCGAGGTACACGCGCTTCGGGCCGAAGCGGTCCCCGAGCCGCCCGAACACGAGCAGCGGTACCGAAAACGCGAGCAGGTAGCCGGCCGTCACCCAGAACAGCCCAGCCACGTCGGGCTTCGGCTCGGCCTGGATCGCCGGACTCGCCACCGCCACGATGGTCGTGTCGAGAAGAATCACGAAGAACCCCGCGAGCAACGCCGTGAGGCCGCCCCATCTGCCGGTCATGCCACCGTTCCCCGTGTCCGCCCTGGGAGCGCGAGAGTCGCAGGCGAGGGGATCAGCGGTCAAGTCCCGGCGGCGGCCCGTCAGTCCGCCGGCAGCGGCGCGGCGCGAAGTCGTGCTCGGCCCACAGCACGCGCGACGCCGCCTCGGGCCGCGGCGACCAGACGTTGAGCGTCAGCCAGTCCTCACCGGTCACCGCGTTCGACGGCGGGCCGGGCGGCTGAGGGGGCGGCGGGCCGAACTCGTGCGCCTCGCACACGCCGTCCCCCGTCGGCGCGGCGAACCGCAGCTCCCCCACCGGCGGCCGCGCGAACGGGATGCCGCGGAACACGGCCAGGCCGTCCTCCGTGCGGCCCCGCACTCGTCCGGCTTCGGTGCGGATCTCCGGGGCGTTGATCGCGGCTTGCCTCCCCGCGGCCGGTCCGGCGCGCCGCGCGAGGTCGCCGAGGCAGCCGAGCGCGCGGGGGCCGCGCGTGCGGGACCTTTCGATTTCCGTCGCTCACCCGCGCCGGGCCAGGTCCGCGGGGCTGCCGCTCGGCATGCCGACGCCGGATTCCGCGTACGCGCGCAAGCTTTCGGTGAAGTGGTTCCAGCCGGAGGTACACATGTCGATGCAGTCGAGCTGCGCGGTCAGGCCGTGGTGGCGGAAGCGCAGTTCCGTGGTGCCGTCGACCGGGACGAGGGTGAAGGCCGGCCGCGTGCCGACCCAGTCCGGGAGGAAGTCGCACGAGGTGACGGTCCAGCGGACCACGCTGGGCCGCGTGGCTTCGTCGACGCGCATCACGCACGGGTCCGGGTGGGAGAAGAAGAACCGGAGCTCGCCCCCGGCGTCGCCGGATCCCGTGACGCGGGTCCACCACGCGCCGAGGCCGGCGACGGTGGTGAGCGCGTCGAACACGGTGCCGGGAGCCGCGTCGACCGAGAGGGTCCTCTGGTAGTCCGGGGTCATACCGGGGTTTCCTTTCCTTCGGCCGATCGCAGAGCCTGGATCGACTCGGCGATCGTCTTGATCCGCCGCAGCCGGGCGTCCCACGCCGCGCCGACGGAGGTCAGCTGCGCGACGGCGCGGGCGAACTGCGCTTCGTTGACGACGTACCGGACTTCACGCCCGTCCTTGCGGGCCACGACCAGCTCCGCGCGCTCCAGCACGGCGAGGTGCTTGGTGACCGCCTGACGCGTCACCGGCAGGTGCCGGCTCAGTCCCGTCGCCGTGCCGAACCCGTCGGCCAGCAGCAGGTCCAGCAGGTGCCGCCGGGTGGGGTCGCCGAGGGCGGCCCACAGCTCGTCGTCGATCACGTGCGCACCAGCCCGGCCGCGTACGCCGCGAGGTTGGGCAGGTGCTCGTCCCAGCCCGCGCTGTGGTCGCGGTAGTACGCCTCGAGCCGAGCCGCCTCCCACCCGATCTCGCGGAAGCCGGCCTCGGTGAGCTTCAGCAGCGTGCCGCCGTCCTCCAGGACCAGCTCGAACGTGACGAGGAACGAGTTCTCCGGCGTCGCTACCTGTCCCGTCGGCTGCACCCAGCGGAAGACGAACCGCCGCGGCGGCTCCGCCTCGACCACGGACACCGGCACGACGGCCGTCCCGCTCCCGTCCCGGCGCGGCCGGCTCATGGTGCCCGCGCTCCCCTCGAACACCGCGTCGAACCCCCACCACTGCGCGATGTGCTCGGGCCGCGTGATCACCTCGTAGACGACTTCGGGCGGTGCCGCCACCCGGATCTCGCGCTCGATGGTGCCGTACTCCATGGCCGTCCTCCCTAGTGGCAACCAATGGTTGCAGGTTAGGCGGCGACGCCTCGGTGCGCAACTATCTGTTGCGGGTTCGGGGCCCAGTAGCCTGGCCTGATGCCCGTCAAACCCGGCTCCCGCGACCGGCTGCACCGGCTGGAGTCGATCACCGACGCCGCCCTCGGCCGGCTCGAGCTGGAGCCGCTGCTGCGGACGCTGCTGGAGCGCGTCCGCGAGCTGTTCGACGTCGACACCGCGACGGTGCTGCGTTTCGACGAGGCCGCCGGGCAGCTGACCGCGATCGCGTCGGCGGGCATCGAGGAAGAGGTCTTCCAGGGCGTGCGGGTGCCGGTCGGCGCCGGGTTCGCCGGCCGCGTCGCGGCACAGCGCGCGCCGGTGCTGATCGACCACGTCGACGAGTCGACCGTGATCAACGCACTGCTGTGGGAACGCGGTCTCAAGGTGCTGCTGGGCGTGCCGATGCTGGCCCGCGACGAGCTCGTCGGCGTGCTGCACATCGGGTCCACAGTGGAGCGCGTGTTCGACGCCGACGACATCGAGCTCCTGCGGATCGCCGCCGCCCGCCTCGCGTTGACGATGGCGGCCGAGGCCGCCGGCGAAGACCGCGCGGCCGCGACCGCACTCCAGCGAAGCCTCCTGCCGGCGCGCATCGCCTCGGTGCCGGGCCTGGACTTCGCCTCCCGCTACGTGCCGGGCGCGGACTTCGCCGTCGGCGGCGACTGGTACGACGTGTTCCCGCTCCCCGGCGACCGCCTCGGCATCGTGATGGGCGACGTCGCGGGCCACGGTCTGGGCGCCGCCGTGGTGATGGGCCGGCTGCGCAGCGCCCTGCGCGCCTACGCGCTCGACGCCGCGAGCCCGGCCGAGGCGCTGGGCAAGCTGAGCCGCAAGATGAACCACTTCGAGAAGGGCATCATGGCGACCGTCGCGTACGCGATCGTGCCGCCGGACCGCGAAACCCTCGTGCTGTCCCTTGCCGGGCACCCGCCGCCCGTCTTGGCCACGCCCGGCTCCCCCGCGCGCCTGCTGGACGTCCCGCCGGACCTGCCCGTGGGCCTGGGCCTGCCGCCCGCGGACCGGCGCGACACCGTGGTGCCCCTGCCACCGGAGTGCACGCTCGGCTTCTACACCGACGGCCTCGTCGAACGCCGCGACGCCGACCTCGACGAAGGCTTCCGCAAGCTGACCACCGCCATGACCACGGGCGACCCGGAAGCCGTGTGCGCCCGCGTGATGGCCGCGCTCGTCGGCACGAACGCGGCGCAGGACGACGTCGCGCTGCTGGTGGCGACGAAACGGCCGGTGCGTTCGTAGCCGCCCCGGTGGGCGCCCACCGGGGAGTTCCCCGATGCGAAGGACCCCGCGCCGGACCCACGCTGGGCCACGAGATGTCGCCCAGCCCGGGAGGTCCAGCAGAGATGGTGTCGTGGAGCCGCGTGAGCGAGGCGGACGTGGTGCGCGCCGCGCAGGAGTACGACCGGCTCGGGGCGGAGGCGTTCTTCGCGGAGCACGGGTTCGGGCCCTCGCGCACCTACGAGCTGGTGTGGGAGGGCAAGCGGTACCCGCACAAGGCCGTTCTCGGTACGGCGTACGAGTTCGCCACCGGCGAGCGCCTGGCGCCCGGCGACTTCGAAGGCGGCAAAGCGGGCGCGGTGGCGGTACTGGGGAAGCTCGGATTCACGATCGAGCCGCGCCGCCCTTGACTCGCCGCCCGTGGGTCTCAGTAGCGGCCGTCGAACCGGGACCCGCGACCGTGTTCGGTGAAGCGCAGGCCGACGACCCGCCCGTCCTCCACGATCCACCGCAAATCGTACGAAGCGCGGTAGCTCGGCGGCCAGAACGAGCCGAACCGCCCGTCCCCTTCGACGGTCCACTCGCCGCGAGTGGTGGCGCCGGCGGCGACGTAGCTGGTGGTGCCGTCGGAGGAGAAGGTCTGCGTCGAGCCGTCGTCGAAACGCAGTCGCCCGGCCGTCAAGGCGGTGGCCATGTGCACGGCGGGGACGGGCTCGCCGTCGCGCGCCCCGAGGTCGTCGAGTCCTGCAGCCATGGGGTTCCTTCCCGTGAGGTGCGGCGAAAGTAGCAAGCCGCACGGCTGTCGCAACCGGGCACAACACTTCCGTAAGAACCACCGTAACGTCCCGATAATGGTGACTGCGCGTGCTGCTCCCTAGGGTGTGAGGGCCACCTCCCACCGACCCTGGAGTGTCCGTGAGTCCCCGATTCGACGGCCTGCGCGCCGTGTTCTTCAACAGCACGCTGAAGCGCTCGCCGGAGCCCAGCAACACCGAAGGTCTCCTCCGGGTGAGCGCCGAGCTCATGCGGCGCGAGGGTGTCGAGGTCGAGGTGATCCGCACGATCGACCACGACATCGCCGTCGGCGTGTACCCCGACATGACCGAGCACGGCTGGGCGAGCGACGAATGGCCCGCACTGTACGAGAAGGTGCTGGCCGCCGACATCCTCGTCCTGTGTGGACCGATCTGGCTCGGCGACAACTCGTCCGAAATGAAGAAAGTCATCGAACGGCTCTATGCGTGTTCGCACCTGCTCAACGACGCCGGCCAGTACGCTTACTACGGACGCGTCGGTGGCTGCCTGATCACCGGCAACGAGGACGGGGTGAAGCACTGCGCGATGAACGTGCTCTACAGCCTCCAGCACCTCGGTTACACGATCCCGCCGCAGGCCGACGCCGGCTGGATCGGGCCGATCGGCCCGGGTCCGTCCTACCTGGACCCGGGGTCGGGCGGGCCGGAGAACGACTTCACGAACCGCAACACCACGTTCATGACGTGGAACCTCATGCACCTGGCGAAAATGCTGAAGGAAGCGGGTGGAATCCCCGCGTACGGCAACCAGCGGGCGGCCTGGGACGAGGGCGAGCGGTTCGATTTCACCCATCCCAACCCCGAATACCGCTGAGAGGACACCGATGACCACTGTCGGGAAGATGCTCGTGCAAAGCCTGGCCGACCACGGCGTGTCCGCGATGTGGGGCGTGGTCGGCGACGCGCTGAACCCGGTCACCGACGCGCTGCGCCAGGAGCCTCGCATCCGGTGGATCGGGGTCCGGCACGAGGAGGCGGGCGCGTTCGCCGCGGGCGCGCAGTCGCAGCTCACCGGCCGGATCGGCGTGTGCATGGGCACCGTCGGGCCGGGCTCGCTGCACCTGCTCAACGGCCTCTACGACGCGAAGAAGTCCCTCACCCCCGTGCTCGCGATCTGCGGGCAGGTGCCCAGCGGCGAGATGGGCAGCGACTACCACCAGGAAGTGGACAACGACGCCGTGTTCCGCGACGTGTCGGTGTTCTCCCGCACGATCACCGACCCGGCGCAGTTCCCGTACCTGCTGGAGCTGGCGGTGAACGCGGCGTACGCCCGCAGCGGGGTGGCCGTGCTGACCCTGCCGGGCGACGTCGCGGCCCGCGAGCTGCCGCACGGCACACAGGAGCCGCGGTTCGTGAGCCAGCACCCGCCGGTGACCCCGGACGCCGGGGCGCTCGGCGAGGTGGCCGCCGTGCTCAACCGCGCGGACACCGTGACCATGCTCGTCGGCTCCGGCGCCCGGCCGGCCCGCGACGAGGTGCTGGCGACGGCGGAAACCCTTGCCGCGCCGATGGTCCTCACGCTCAAAGGCAAGGAAACCCTCGAACGGGACAACGACTACCAGGTCGGGCAGACCGGCCTGATCGGCAACCCCGCGGCGCAGCACGCGCTGACCCACGGCGACGTGCTGCTCATGGTGGGCACCGACTTCCCGTACCGCGACTGGTACCCGAAGGGCAAGACCGTGGTGCAGATCGACCACGAGGGGATGCGCATCGGCCGTCGCACGCACGTGGACCACGCCCTCGTCGGCGACGCCCGCACCACGCTGGCCGCGCTGCTGCCGCTGCTCGAGGCGAAGCCCTCGCGCGAGCACCTCACCGCGTCCCGCGAGCGCTACACGAACTGGCACGACCGTCAGCGCCACCTCGCGGACCCCGGCTACGACTCCACCGTCGTCGGCCGCGTCCGCAAGCAGTTCGACAACCGCGAGCGCGCCATCCGCCCCGAGGTGCTCGCGGCGGCGATCGACCGGCACGCCGACGCCGACGCGGTGTTCACCTCCGACACCGGCATGTCCACGGTGTGGCTGGCCCGCTTCGTGACCCTGCGCGGAAACCGGCAGCTGCTCGGGTCGTACAACCTGGGCTCCATGGCCAACGCCCTCCCCCACGCCCTCGGCGCCGCCCAGCTCGACCCCGCGCGCCAGACGATCGCCTTCTGCGGCGACGGCGGGCTCACCATGCTCATGGGCGAACTGCTCACGGTCGCGGCCTACGACCTGCCGGTGAAGATCTTCGTGTTCGACAACTCCCGCCTCGGCATGGTCAAGCTGGAGCAGGAACAGGGCGGCATCCCCGAGTTCGGCACGGTCCTCAAGAACCCGGACCTCGCCGGCGTCGCCCGGGCCTGCGGCATCCACGCCGTCCGCGTCGAGCACCCCGACCAGGTCGACGCGGCCGTCCGCGACGCGCTGGCCCACCCCGGCCCGGTGCTGCTCGACGTCGTCACCAACGCCGAGGAGATCGTGATCCCGCCGAAGCCCACCGTCTCCCAGGCGTGGGGCTTCGCCATCGCCAAGATCGAGGAGACCCTGATCTCGGCGCACGACCCCGGCGAAAAGGCGTAACCAGCTCCACCGCCCCAGAGGCCCGACCGGCGACGGTCGGGCCTCTTTCTTTTGTGCCAGTCACACGGTCGGGTGACAGAGACCGTCCCAGCTGGGCAGACACCGCGGTCGGCGAATCACCCGATACGGCGGCGTCTCAGGGATTGATCACCGGATTGACGGTTGGTCTGAATGGCGCAACTATTTCGCGCATGTCCGGACCCGGGGCGCTTCGGAACGAGTAAGCCGCCCGGGTCCGAAGAACCAGCACCGCACCGAGGGTGTCTTTGTCCTGCCCGGAAAACGGGCGCGGGAACGACGAACAAGGAGAACGTGCATGCGATCCAGTCCGCGTTGGCGGAAGGTGGTGACGGGGTCGATGGCCACCGCGTTGGCGATCGCGGCGGTGACCTACACCGGGGCGAGCACGAGTGCGTACGCGGATGTCCAGGTGTTCACCGCCAGCTTGACCGCGGCCGACGGCAAGCAGTACTGGGTGCAGAACCACCTGGTGTCGAAGGAGCTCACCGCGAAGTCGGGCACGCCGAAGAAGTGGCTGCTCGTGTGGGCCGGTGACGAGAACATCGCCGACACCGCCGTGAAGGACGTCAAGAACCTGCCGGGCACGCTCGGCGGCGGGCTCAACAAGGTGAAGAACGCCTTGCCCGGCCCCGATTTCCTGGCCGTGATCGACGCGACGCAAGGCTCGCCGTCGTACGGCAAGGTGGTGAACACCGCGACGGTGGGCCCGCTCGTGGAGAACGAGCCGCACCACATGCAGTACGTGTGGCACAAGGGCGACACGATCTACGCGGGCGCGCTGTTCGCCGCGGCGACGTATGCGTTCGACGTGAGTTCCTTGCCTCAGCTGAAACTCAAGGGCGTGAGCCTGCCGACGCAGACGCTCGGCGGTTCGGTGCCCGACGCGTACTGGGTGCTCAAGGACGGCACGGCGTACGGCACCTACATGGGCGGGCCGGTCGTGCCCGGGCCGTACACCTACCAGGACGGCAGCACGCAGATCGGCAACGGGTTCGCCGGCAGCCCCGGCGAGGTCGTGCACTTCGACCAGAACGCGCAGGTCCTGTCGCAGAACCCGGCCGCGACACCGCAGGGCGACAACCCCAAGCTGTGCGACAACCTCCCGCAGCTCGGGAAACCGACGTGCGCCAACCCGCACGGCGTGCAGGCCCGCGAGGACCTCGACACGCTGGTCACCAGTGACTACGCCGAACCGCGCAACATCATCCTCGACCCGGTGAAGCAGCCGTCGCCGTACCTGCGGCGCCCGACCGTGCGCACGTGGGACATCTCCGACCGCAACCACCCGAAGCTCAAGGCGGTCTCCTACCTGCCGGACGGCCCGCGCGCCGACCCGGCCGACCCGCTGCACTGGGAAAGCCGGGCGGTCATGGAGACCACGGTGACGAACCTGCCGGGCCACAAGGGCGCGTTCGCACAGACCATGCAGGGCGGCGCGGTGTTCTACACCCCGGACATCACGGCGAAGGATCCGCATTGGATCGAGGTCTTCGACGACGGGGCCGCCAACAAGGCCATCTACCCCGGCAACGACGCCAACGGCGCCAGCTCCAACGGCGGCTGGATCCAGACCAGCCCCGACGACAAGTACCTCTACCGCGCGATCGTCGGGCGGCAGAAGGGCACGCTCGGCGCGGACGACCCCGGCACCACCGGAGGCGTCTACGTGCTCGACATCCAGAAGCTGGTCAACGCCGGCGACCGGATCGAGGACATCCAGGGCCGCGTGGACACGAAGGCCAAGGCACAGCAGGGCGGCGGCGGTGACCTGCCGACCGTCGTCGGCGCGGCGCCGATCAACCCCGGCACGCCGGGCGCCGGCCCGCACTGGGGCGCCTACGACAACCTCGCGCTCGGCAGCGACGGGTTCTACCACGAGACGACGCGGCCGCAGCACCTCGCGGTGTCGAACTACTTCGTCGCCCGGTCCGGTTTGGACGGTGACCACAAGGTCAACCTGCTGAACCTGGGCCCGGACGGGAAGATCTCCGTGGACCAGAACTTCCGCGACGAGTTCACCGGCCAGGTCGGGCTCAACTTCAACCGCAAGTCCTGGCCGCACGGCGACTTCGGCAACGCCAAGCCGCACTCGGAGCTGTTCGTGGCCGCGGACGCCGACGTCAAGTGACCCCTCCGGTGCCGGGCCGCTTCGGTGGCCCGGCACCGGACCTCCCCCGGAAGGTCCACGATGGATCACCACGACCTCACGGCCGCCACCGGTTCGTCCGGAGTGGACGCGCTGGCGCTCGTGCTGCGGCTCGCGTTGCTGCTCACCACCGCTTTCCTCGCCGGTGCGGGCCTGCTGGCCCCGCTGGCCGGCTCGCCCGGCCGACGCACCCGTACGGTCCTTTTCGGACTCGGCGGCGCGTCGGCGGCGCTGGCCCTCGGCTCGTTCTTCGCCGTGCCGATCAACCCGATCGCCTTGGCCGTGCACGTCGTGCTCGCGCTCGCCGTGCCGCTGCTGGCGAGCCCGCCGCGGTTCGGGCGGTGGGCGTCGGTCGCGCTCGTCGCGCTGGTGGTGCTCGAGACGTCGGCCGGCCGCTCGGGTCTCGGGTTCGCCGCGGACCTCGGGTACGTGGCGGGCGCCACCGTCTGGTTCGGCTTCGCCCTGCTCAGCGCTTCGCCCGACGATCAGTGGCGGGCCACGGCCATCCGGCCCGGGCCGCTGTCTCTGACACTCGGCGGACTCCTGGTGCTGGCCGGCGGCGTCGAGCTCACGCTGTCCGGCCCCGGGTTCGACCGGCGGCTCTACACGACGCTGTTCGGCCTCACGGTCCTGCTCGCCGTGCTGCTGCCGCTCGCGGTGACGGTGCTGGCCGTGGTGCTGCGGCGCGACACCGGCCGCACGTACCGGTTCGGCGCGGTCGGCGTGGCGCTCGCGTTCCTGGCGTGGGCCGCGCTCGCCGCGATCCCGGCCCCGCCCCCGCTGCCCGTGCCCGGGGTGCCGCTGCTCGACGACGCCGGCGGGTACCCGGTCCTGGTCAGCCCACAGCGCCCGGGCCACAACCTCGTCCACTTCCCTGCCAGCGCCGGGACCGATGTCTCGGTGACGGCCGCGGACGGCTCCGTCGTCCAGTCCGTCGCGCGGCCCGGCGCGGAGGGCACGTGGGCCGACGTCGTCCTGCCGGCCGGGCGCAGCGACCTGCGGATCCGCCGGGGTGACGCCACCACGGCCGTCGAAGTGGA
Source organism: Amycolatopsis sp. NPDC049253 (assembly GCF_040678995.1). NCBI lineage: Bacteria > Bacillati > Actinomycetota > Actinomycetes > Pseudonocardiales > Pseudonocardiaceae > Amycolatopsis > Amycolatopsis sp. NPDC049253. The sequence continues at coordinate 16,223 of NZ_JBFAQX010000002.1, forward strand.
CGCCGGCACCGAGCCAGGCCCGGGCCTCACGGCCGACTCGCCGGAGTGCGCGTCCGCCGCGCTCGGCGGGCTCGTCGCGGGCCGCCGTGACGTGCTGACCTCGTGCCCGGCCGACGCACTGTCCCCTGAGGACAGTGGCGCGCTGGTGAAGCTGGTGGACTTCCTCGCCACCCGCAAACCCGCCGCGCTCACGCTCGTCGACGACGCGTCACCGCGCGGGCGGGCAGCGGCCCGGCTCGTGCGGGACACCGCCGCCCGCCACGACTTGGCCGTGCGGGCCGAACCCGGACCGGACACCGCGCTGGTCGTCGTGGCCGGCTGGGCCGGTGGCTACTCCGCGCTGAGGCAGGCCAAACAAGCCCAGCAGAGCCGCCCGACCTACCAGTACGGCCTGTACCTGGCGCCGTGGCTGCTCAACGCCCCGCTCGTGAACGCGGTCGCCAGTTCTTCGCTGCCCCTGCGTTTCGACCCGCGCGACCCGACGGCACTGGCCTACGCCGTCGCGGTCGGCGACGAGTTCGGCGGCGAGAGCCCGACCGTCGGCGGGTTCGCGCGGTGGCTCGGCCCCGCGGCGGTGACGGGCGAGGTGCAGATGTACGCCTCGGCGCAGGTCAACGTGATGCCGATGGACCCCGGGGAGCCCCACGCCCCCGGCATGGTGATGGACCGCGACTACGCCGGCCAGTGGGTCCCCGACGGGACCGTCGTGCCGATCTCCGCGGTCCTTCGCTGAACCCGCAGAAATCCCCCACTGCAAGGAGAAACCGCATGAAACGCCGGATCCTGCTCACCCTCGCCGCGGCCGCGCTGTTCACCGGCCTCGGCGCCGGTGTCGCCGACGCGGAACCCGCCGTCTGGGCGGTGCCCGGCGTCGACCTCGGCGGTGTGCTCGGCCCGCTCGGGCAGCCGGTCGACCTGCTCGCCCCCGTGTTCGGCCTGATCACCACCGTGTCCTGAAAAACCTCCTGCCGAAAGGAATCCCGATGAAGAAGACCCTCGTCCGCGCCACCGCGATCGCCGCGTTCACCGGCGCCGCCACGCTCGTCGCGTCCGGGCCGGCCCTGGCGGCCACCGGCGACACTCCCGGTGTGGTCGTCGTCGACGAGCCCGACACGAGCGGCCTGAACAACATCTGGACGTTCGCCCCGCTCGGCGTCCCGCCGCTCGGCCTCGTGCAGTCGCTCGGCGGCGTGCCGGGCAAGCTGCTGCCCTCCTGGGGCTGATCCCCGCGGCCACGGCGGCCCGCCGCCGCCGTGGCCGGTCCCCCTCGACCCCCTGGAGTTCTCATGTCCGTGAAGAAGCCCCTGCCGGCGGGCCAGTTCCTGCTGTCGTCGCCGACGTCGTGCGAGGCACCCCGGCCCGCGCCCGAGGAGCCGATGCGCGTGGTGCCGCTGGCCGTCGCCGCCGTGCTCGGTGTCGCGCTGAGCTGCTACGTCTGGGCGACCTACGGCGGCAAGTACGGCATCCTGCTCGTGCTGGGCCTCGCGCTCGGCGTCGCGTTGTTCCACTCCCGCTTCGGGTTCACCTCGGCCTGGCGGCAGCTCATCGCCGTCGGCAACGGTTCCGGCCTGCGGGCCCACGCGCTGCTGCTCGGCACCGCCACCACGCTCATCGCCCTCATCGCGGGCACCGGCGCCGGGTTGTTCGGCGCCACGCCGAAGCTCACCGCGGGGCCGATCGGCCTGCCGCTGTTCGTCGGTGCGGCGGTGTTCGCGATCGGCATGCAGCTGGGCGGCGCGTGCGCGTCCGGCACGCTGTTCGCCGTCGGCGCGGGCCAGTCGACGATCGTGCTCACCCTCGGCGGGTTCGTCGCGGGCTCGGTGCTCTACAGCTGGGCCTACCCGGTGTTCACCGGCTGGCCGCAGGTCTCCGGGTTCCTGCTCGCCGACCACGTCGGCTGGGCCGGTTCGTGGGCGATCACGCTGGCCGCGCTCGCCCTGGTCGTGGTGGTGACGCGGCTCGTGCAGGCCCGCCGCACGCCTCCGCCGGTCGAGCCCGTCCCGACCGCGCACGGCTTCGCGCGCGTGCTGCGGGGTTCGTGGCCGCTGCTCGTCGGGGCCTTCGTGCTCGGTGTCCTCGCGGCGGCGGTCGTCCTCGTGTCGGGCTCGACGTGGGGCGTCACGTTCGCGTTCACGCTGTGGGGCGCGAAGCTGCTGCAGCTCGTCGGCCTGCACCCGGAGACGTGGGAGTTCTGGCAGACGAGCACCAACGCCAAGGCGCTGGCCGGCCCGATCTGGACGGACAAGACCAGCCTCACCGACCTCGGCATCATCCTGGGTGCCGCCGTCGCGGCCTCGGCGGCCGGGACGTGGAAGATCCGGGCGGAGATCCCGTGGCGCACCGCGGCGGCGGCCGTGCTCGGCGGCGTCCTGATGGGCATCGGCGCGCGGCTCGCCGGCGGGTGCAACATCGGCGCGTACCTCGCCGGCATCTCCACCGGCAGCCTGCACGGCTGGCTGTGGGGCCTGTTCGCCCTCGGCGGCACCTGGGTCGGGCTGCGGCTGCGGCCGTTGTTCGGGCTGGCCAACCCTCGGCCGAGCGACAGCATCTGCTGACCAGGTGGTGGGACACCTTGTCGAGGCCGGAGTGACCTTCCTATAGTGCGTCAGACGTCTGACGTCTTTGGGAGGCTCATGGTGACGAAAGATCTGCGGTCGTTTCTCGCGGAGGTGGTCTCGACCGGTGCGGGCGAGGTCAAGCACGTGTCGAAGCAGGTGGACCCGCGGTTCGGTGTCACCGCTTACGGAGCGTGGTACGACAAGCGCGGCGACTACCCCGCGTTGCTGTTCAGCGACGTCGCCGGCAGCGAACTGCGGTGCCTGACCAACCTCGTCGCGACGCACGAGCGGATGGCGCTGGCCCTCGGGGTCGAGGCCGAGACGCTCGTACGCTCGTCGGTCGCGGGCCAGGGCCGGGCCGCGCACCCGCCGGTGGAGTTCGAGGGCGCGGCACCGGTGCAGGAGGTGGTGTGGCGCGGTGAGGACGCCGACCTCACCCGCCTGCCGATCCCCACGCACAACGAGCTCGACGGCGGCCCGTTCCTCACCGCCGCCGTCGGCGTGACGCGCGACCCGGAGTCGGGCGCGATCAACGCCGGGATCTACCGCCACCACATCTACGGTCCGCGGCGTCTCGGTGTGTGGTTCTTCGGCTCCCACGACGGCGGCACCATCCACCGTCGCTACGCCGAGCGCGGCGAGCCGACGCCGATCGCGCTGGTGATCGGGCACCACCCGGCGTTCCTCATGGGCGCGGTGTCGCGGGTGCCCGGCATCGGCGGCGAGTACGACGCCGCCGGCGCCTACCTGGGCGAATCGGTCGAAACGGTGCCGACGGTGACCTCCGGCATCCCGGTGCCCGCGCACGCCGAGATCGTCATCGAGGGCCACATCCTGCCCGACGAGCTCGAGGAGGAAGGCCCGTTCGCCGAATGGCCCGGCCACTACGTCGGCGGCGGTCGCAAGCCCGTCATCGAGGTCGACGCCATCACCATGCGCCGCGACGCGATCTTCCAGGACATCCAGGCCTCCGGCCGTGAACACCGGCTGATGGGCGCGCTGCCGCGGATCGCGAGCATCCACGAGGCCGTGCAGCAGAAGGTGCCGGGCCTGCGCGCGGTCAACATCCCGCTGCACGCGCGCATGCACTGCTACCTGTCGATCCGCAAGAACTCCGACACCGACCCCACGCGGGCCGCCTTCGCCGCCCTCAACACCGAGCCGGAGAACCTGCGCGCCATCGTCATCGTCGACGACGACATCGACGTCTACGACGAACGCGAAGTCGCCTGGGCCATCGGCACCCGCTTCGACGCGTCGCAGGACCTGCAGATCATCCCGCGCTGGAACGGCCCGGGCGGCCTGCTCCCCACCAACTGGTCCTACGACGAGGCCGGCGGCCGCACCCCGCAGCGCTCCTCCGCCGTGATCGTCGACGCCACCAAACCCGCCCCGCCGGTCGTCTTCCCGGCCCGCGCGCGCGTCCCGGAGGCGGCCATGGAGGCGGTGGACGTGGACGCCATCGAGACGATCACGTCCGTGGGCGACCTGCCCGGCTGGGCGTGATCGTCTGTCCGTTGAGGACAGACCGTCACACCTGGACCAGGCGGCGGAGTTCGGCGGTCACCGCGGGGCCGAGCCGGGGCTCCAGCTCGGCCAGCAGCTCGGCGATCCGGGCGGCCAGGTCCGGCGACGGCCGGGTGAACGCGCTGGAGCCGTCCTGGCGCCAGTCGTCCAGGTCGCGGCGGGCTTCGTCGGCCAAGGGTTCGCCCGGCACGCTGAGCAGCCACAGGTCGGTGGCGAGGCGGGACCAGCGGCTCGACCCACGCAGCACAGTGAGCGCTCCGCGGCGGACGTGGACCGGCCGGGCCGGTGCCGCCAGGCCGAGCAGGAACGGGCGGTCCGCCGGGCCGAGGCGGCCGTCGAGCAGGGCGGCCGCCTCGCGGACCACTCCCGGTGAGGGGTCGGCGAGCAGCTCGCGGCCGTAGCGCACGGCCCGCGGGTCCGACGGGTTCGCCAGCAATCGGCGCAGACCGCGGACAGCCGCGACGCGGACGCGCGGCCGTTCGTCGACGAAGTGGGCCCGCAGCAGGTCGACGTCGTCGAGCGTCCCCGTCTCCCCGAGTCCGGCGACGGTCGCCCGCGTCACGGCACCCGACCGCAGCGCGTCCCGGTAGTACGCCGCCGGGTCGCCGCCGGCGTGCAGTACCAGGGCCTGCGCCATGGACCGCACCAGCGAGGAGCTCTCCGCCAGCCGTTCGCGGGCGGTCTCGGCGCCCAGCAACTGCAGCGCCCGCGCCCGCACCTTGGGGGCCCCGCCGTCGAGCAGCAGCTGCACGTACGGGGAGTCGCCGCGGTCGAGCAGGAGGTGGCCGGTGCGGGTGCGGATCACGTCGTCGTGGTCGTGCACCGCGATCGAGACCAGCCGCTCGTCGGACAGCAGCCCGGCGCGCACGGCCGTTTCGTGAACCATGCGGCGCGTGCGCAGATCGGCCGTCGCCAGCGCCAGGTCGAGGAGCTCGGGCGAGCGCAGCATCGGCTGGAGCAGGTGCTCGTCCACCCAGTCGTCCACGGCCCGGCGGCTCAGCACGACGACCAAAGGCAGCAGGGGTGCCAGGTCCGCCTGCGAGAACCGGTCGAGCACCGCAGCACGGGCGACCTCCCGCACCTGGCGCACCCAGTCGACGCAGCGCACCACCAGCAGGGGCAACGCTTCCGGGTCGCGGCTGCTCCGCAGCTGCCGCACAGCCGGCTCCCGGACATACCCGTCGGCGTCGCAGACCGCCTCGACGAGCTGCACGCGGCTCAGCCGACCCCACGGCAAGGCTCGCCGGCGGCCCTGCCCGTAATACCAGGACCAGCGCCGCTCGGCCTCGTCCAGCACCAGCCACCCGCGCGAGTCGCCGGCGGCGAGTGCGTCCAGTTCTTCTTCCGTCGCCATCGTTCCCCCTCTCCGGCGCCATCGTGGCGCCCACGACAGGACGGCGCCACCGGATTTGGAGAGGGGTTACAGCCCGCCGAGACGTTCGGTGATGGCGGTGCTCAGGCGAAGAATCGCGGACGTCGAGTGCTTCAAGCGTTCGGAGTCCACAGTGGACTTAACCATGCTCACCGACAGCGCACCCACCGGCTGCCCGCCGCGTCCGGCGACGGCGGCGCCGACGCACATCATGCCCGGCGCGGTCTCCTCGTCGTCGACGGCGTAACCGTGGGCCCGGGTGTTCTCGATCTCCGCCATGAGCCGCGGCATCCGCGAAATGCTCTGCGGGGTCAGGGTTTCGAAACGGCCGTCGGCGTAGCGGGCGGCGATCTCGTCGTCGGTCAGCGACGCGAGCAGCGACTTGCCGCTCGCCGTGCAGTGGGCGGGCAGGCGCAGGCCGATCTCGTAGGACATCGCGAGCGTCCGCAGGCCCGGCCGGGTCTCGACGTAGACGACGTGCCGTCCGTCCAACAGCGACAGCACGATCGTGTCCTCCGGCAGCAGCCCCAGCTCCTGGTCGACACGCCGGAACTCCAGCACGAACCCCGACTTCGCGAGGTACGCGCGCCCGAGCGGCACGACCTTCCAGCCGAGCCGGTACTGCCCGGCCGGGGTGCGCGTGAGCAGGCCGGTGGCGACCAGCGTCGTGCACACGGCGAGGCAGCTGCTCTTGGGCGCGCCGATGGCCCGCGCGAGCTCGCTGAGCGGCAGCCCGTCGGGGGCGGCGGCGAGCGCGTCGAGCACATACGCGGCGCGGGCGACCGAGGGAACCGGCAGGCCCGCCGAGGAAGGCGAACTGGTCATCACGGGAGATTCTGTCATCGGCGCACCCGGCGGGCGAGGACGATCGCGGCGACGACGGCGGCCACGGCCGGAACGACGCGTTTCGCGACCGGGATGGCGACGGCCCGCAGGACCACGGTGTCCGCGTCGCGAGGGCGCGACGTGCCCTCCGGGCTCGGCCGCACACCGGCACCATTCACGACCGGAGCCGTGGCGACGGCCTCGGCCGCGGAGGTGGTGCGCACGGGTTCGTCGTCCGGCCAGTCCCCCGTCGCCAGATCGACGACCTCCGCCACCACGGGCTCGGTCTCGGCCACCGCTTCCCTGCCGGGCACCGCGGCGTTCGGCGCCGCCTCCGCCCGAGCCCGCGACCCGGACACCTCGTCCGCCAGCGCCCGCGCGAATTCGTCGACCAGCCGCCCCGTGACCTCGCCCAGCACGCCGCGCCCGAACTGCGCCAGCCGTCCCGTCAGCGCGAGGTCCGTGGCCAGGTCGACGCGGGTGCCTTCCGGGGCCGGCGCGAGCCGCAGCGTGACCGTCGCCGAAGCCGAACCTCGCCCCCGCACCTCACGTCCCGACGCCGCCACGACCACGACGCCAGCCGCCTCGTCCCGTTCGCGGAACCGCGCCAGGCCGGAGTACTCGGCGGCGATCGGCCCGACCTTGACGCGCAGGCCGCCGCGGACGTCGTCGCCGTCGACCTCGTCCAGGTGCACGCCGGGCATGCACGGCGCGACCCGCTCCGGATCGGTGAGCACGGCCCACGCCTGCGCGGGCGGCAGGCCGACGGTGAAGCTGTTCTCCAGTCGCACGAGCGCCCCTAGGCCGGGAACCGCATGTCGACGCGGGAGCCGGCCGAGGGCGCCCACCGGCTCGTGACGACCTTGCGGCGCGTGAAGAACCGGATGCCGTCCTCGCCGTACTGGCCCGAGTCGCCGAAGAGCGAGTGCTTCCAGCCACCGAACGGGAAGTACGGGATCGGCACCGGGATGGGCACGTTGAGCCCGACCATGCCGGCCTGCACGGTGTGCTGGAACTTCCGCGCCGCGACGCCGTCGCCGGTGAACAGCGAGACGCCGTTGCCGTACTCGCCGCCGTTGATCAGCGCGACGGCCTCGTCCAGGGAGTCGACGCGCAGCATCGACAGCACCGGGCCGAAGATCTCGTCGGTGTACACGGTCATGTCCGGGCGCACGTGGTCGAGCAGCGTCGGCGCGAGGAAGAACCCGTTCTCCCGCCCCGGAACGCGCACGTCGCGGCCGTCGACCACGAGGTCCGCGCCGGCGTCGGCCCCGGCCTGCACGTAGCCGCTCACGCGGCGCAGGTGGTCGGCGGTGACGAGCGGGCCCATGTCGGTGCCCTCGTCGCGACCGTCCGCGGTGGACAGCCGGCCGATGCGCTCGACCAGGCGCTCGCGCAGCGCGTCGCCGACCCCGCCGACGGCCACCGCGACCGAGATCGCCATGCAGCGCTCCCCCGCCGAGCCGTAGGCGGCGGAGACGAGGGCGTCGGCGGCCGCGTCGAGGTCGGCGTCGGGCAGCACCACGAGGTGGTTCTTCGCGCCGCCGAGGGCCTGCACCCGCTTGCCGTGCTTGGCCGCGGTCTCGTAGACGTGCCGGGCCACCGGCGTCGACCCGACGAAGCTCAGGGCGGCGACGTCCGGGTGGGCCAGCAGCGCGTCGACGGCCGGGGCACTGCCGTGCACGACGTTGAGCACGCCGGCGGGCAGCCCGGCCTCGAGCGCCAGCTCGGCCAGGCGGTTGGAGGCCGACGGGTCCTTCTCGCTCGGCTTGAGCACGAAGGCATTGCCGCACGCGACGGCGATCGGGAACATCCACATGGGAACCATCACGGGGAAGTTGAACGGCGTGATGCCCGCGACGACCCCGAGCGGCTGGCGGATCGAGTACGTGTCGACGCCGCGGGAGACGTTCTCGCTGAAGTCGCCCTTGAGCAGGTGCGGGATCCCGGCCGCGAACTTCGCGACGTCCAGGCCCGCGTTGACCTCCGCGCGGGCGTCGGCGAGTGTCTTGCCGTGTTCGCCGGTCACGAGCTCGGCCAGCTCGTCACGCGACCGCTCGACCAGCCGGATGAACTCCAGCAGAACCTGCTGGCGCACGCCGAGCGACTCGTCGGCCCAGGTGGCCTGCGCGTCGAGCGCGACCTTCACGGCCTGGTCCACTGCGCCGGCGTCGCCGAGCGCGACCCGGCCGGCGACGCTGCCCCGGGCGGGGTCGTGCACGTCGGCCCACGCGGGCGGTTCGTCCTGGACGAAAGCGCCGCCGACGAAATGCTGGATGGTGTTCACGAGTGTCCTTTCTCGACAGTCGAGCCGAGGTGCGGGAGAGCCGGTACGGGTGGGGTGTCGGGGGGTTCGGGCCAGCTGTGGCCGGCCGCTTCGTCGAGGGCCCGGACGACGCGTTCGGGGGTGATCGGCTCGTGCCACACCCGCGCGCGCAGCGCGGCGAGCGCGTCGTTCACGGCGTTGTGCACGGCCGCCGGTGCGCCGGCGGCCCCGGCCTCGCCGGCGCCTTTCACGCCCAGCATGGTGATCGGGCTCGGGGTTTCGAGGTGGGTGATGCGCACGTCCGGCAGCTCCGGGCCGGTCGGCATCAGGTAGTCGAGCAGGGTCGAGGTGAGCAGCTGGCCGCTCTCGTCGTAGTACAGCCGCTCGAACAACGCCCCGCCGATGCCCTGGGCGACGCCGCCGCGGATCTGCCCGTCCACGATCTCCGGGTTGATGAGCACCCCGCAGTCCTCGACGCACGCGTAGTCGACGAGGTGCACGAGCCCGCTGTCCTCTTCGACCTCGACGACCGCGGCGTGGGCGCCGTTGTTGAAGGTGACGTTGGGGCCGCTGTACTCCCCCACGACCGACAGCCCGATCCGCAGCTCCGGCGGCAGGCGGTGGGTGCGGAAGTGCGCGACCTCGGCGAGCTCGTCCACTCCCAGGTGGACGTTCGGTGCGCCCGCGACCCGGACCACGCCGTCGCCGATCTCGAGGTCGGCCGGGTCGACCTCCAGCAGGTGCCCGGCGATCGCGAGCAGCCGTTCCTTCACCTCACGGGCGGCCGACGCGGCGGCACCGCTGCTGACCACGGCCGAACGGCTGGCCCACACGCCCGTGCCGTGCGGCACCACCGCCGTGTCGCCGCTGACCACGCTGATCCGGTCGAACGACACCCCGAGGTGGTCGGCCACGACCTGCGCGGCGGTCGTCTGCAGGCCCTGGCCCTGGCCGGGCGTGCCGAGCAGCACGGTGACCGACCCGTCGGCCTCCACGCGCACCTCGACCTGGTCGTGGGCGGTGATCGGGGCGCCGCGCTTGCCGTAGAACATCACGCCAGGCGCGGTGACCTCGACGAAACACGCGAGCCCGACGCCCAGCAGGCGCCCGCGTTCGCGCGCCTCGGCCTTGCGCTTGTCGAGGTCCGGCCCGGCGGGGAGCATGGCGACCAGTTTCTCCAGCGACTCCTGGTGCGAGCCGCTGTCGTAGACCTGACCGGTCACGGAGGTGTAGGGCAGCTCTTCGGGCGCGATCAGGTTGCGGCGCCGCAGTTCCGCCGGGTCGAGCCCGAGCCGGCGCGCGGTCTCGTCGAGCAGCGTCTCCATCGCGAGGATGGCGACGGGGTGCCCGACCCCGCGGTACACCGCCAGCGGCGCCTTGTTGGTGATGGCGACGCGCAGGTGCCCCGAGTAGACGGGGATCCGGTACGGGCCGGGCATGATCGTGGCGACCTGGATTCCTTCGGTGACCATGCTGCGCGGGTACACCGAGTAGGCGCCGCCGTCGCTCACGACCTCCGAACGCAGGCCGAGGATGCGCCCGTCGGCCGCGACGGCCAGCGCGGCGGACACCCGCTCGTCGCGCGCCTGCGTGTCCGACTGCAGCGATTCGACGCGGTCCTGGATCCACTTCACCGGGCGGCGCAGCAGGATGCTGGCCGCGCACGTGGCGACCTCGTCGGAGTACACGTGCGCCTTCATGCCGAACGCGCCGCCGACCTCGTCGGTGAGCACGCGGATGTTGCTCTCGCGCAGGCCGAGCAGCTCGGCGAACACCGACTGCAGCATGTGCGGCGCCTGCGTGGACAGCCGCACGGTGAGCGACTTCGCCGACGGGTCGAACTCGGCGACGACGCCGCGGGGCTCCAGCGCGACGGCCGTGTGGCGCGCGGTGCTGATGCCGGTCTCCACGACCACGGCGGCCTCGGCGAAGGCCGCTTCGACGTCGCCGGTGCCGAAAGTGCCTTCGAACGCGAGGTTGGACGGCAGCTCGTCGTGCACCTTCGCCGCCGACGGGTCGAGGGCGGCGATGGCGTCGACGACCGGGGCGAGCTCCTCGTAGTCGAGGGTGACCAGCTCCAGCGCGTCCTCCGCGACGGCGCGGCTTTCGGCCACGACCATCACCACGGGCTCGCCGACGTAGTGCATCTTGCCGGTGGCCAGGGGCCGCTGGTCGCCGCCGACCAGGCCCGGCCAGTCGAGCAGGCCCTTCCACGAACGGCACATCGGGTTGAAGTCGTCGGCGGTGAACACGGCGACCACGCCCGGCGCCTGCTTCGCGGCCTCGACGTCGATCGCGGTGATCAGCGCGTGCGCGACGGGGGCGCGGACGAACGCGGCGTGCAGGCAGCGGGCCGGGGTGACGTCGTCGGCGTAGCGGCCGCGCCCGAGCAGGATCTTCGGGTCCTCGACGCGCTTGACGCGGCGGCCGACCCAGCCTTCGGTGATGCTCACGCGCGCGCCTCCCGCACCTGCTCGGCGTATTCGGCGATCGCGGCCACGATCGGCGCGTACCCGGTGCAGCGGCACAGGTTCCCGGACAGCCGCTCGCGGATCTCGTCGCGGGACAGGTCCGGGTTCTCCTCGACGGCGGTGACGGCAGCCATCAGGAAGCCCGGCGTGCAAAACCCGCACTGCAGCGCCTGGTGCTCCCAGAACTTCTGCTGCAGCGGGTGCAGTACGTCCTCGGTGCCGGCGGTCTCGCCCAGCCCTTCGACGGTGTCCACTGTGGATCCCTGCGCCTGCACGGCGAGAGTGAGGCAGCTGCGCACCGCCCTGCCGTCGAGCCGGACGGTGCAGGCGCCGCAGACGCCGTGCTCGCAGCCGAGGTGCGTGCCGGTCAGGCCCAGGTCGTGGCGCAGGAAATCGGCGAGCGTGGTCCGCGGCGTGGTGCGCGCCGACTCGGGTTTCCCGTTCACCGTGAGGGACACCTGCGTCGGCTCGTGGGCGTCAAGCACGGGCACTCTCCACTTCGGACTGGCTGCGGGCGGCGGCTTCGGCGAGCGAGCGGGCGACCAGCCGGGTGCCCGCGCGGCGGCGGTAGGTCACGGAGCCGTGGATGTCGCCGACGACGTCGATGTCGTCGAACGCGTGCGCCGCGGCTTCGGCGAGCACGGCGTCGTCGAGGACCTCGCCGGTGAGGATCGCCTCGGCGGCGGTGGCGCGGCGCGGGGTGCCGGCGATGCCGAACAGCGCGATCCGCGCGTCGGTGCAGCGCCCGGCGGAGTCGGTGTCCAGCACGCAGATCACGCCGACGAGGGCGAAGTCGCCGCTGCGGCGCGTGATCTCGCGGACCGACCAGCCGGCCGTCGCGGGCAACAGCGGTAGCTCGGCACCTGCGACGACCTCACCGTCGTCGAGTGCGGTCAGGTAGGGCCCCAGGAAGAAGTCGCGCGCGGCGATCCGCCGCCGCCGCTCGGCGCCGGCGACGCGTACGGACCCGCCGAGCGCGAGCAGCAACGCGGGCAGCTCGGCCGCGGGGTCGGCGTGCGCGAGCGAACCGCACACGGTGCCGCGGTTGCGGATCTCGGGGTGCCCGACCTGCGCCAGGCTTTCGGCCACCAGCGGGTGGCGGCGGCGCGTCTCGGGGTCGGTCTCGAGCGCGCGCGTGGTGACCGCGGCCGACACGACGAGGCCGTCGGCATCGCGGAACGCGTGGCCCTGCAGGTCTTTCGCCGCGGTGATGTCCACGAGCACGCTCGGGTTCGCCATGCGCAGCGCCATGACCGGGAGGAGGCTCTGCCCACCGCCGAGCACCCGCGCGTCGGGCCCGTGCTCGGCCAGCACCGCCACCGCGTCGCCCAGCGATTCGGCCCGGTGGTAGCCGAAAGCAGGCAGTTTCACCGATTCGCCCCTCTTGCTCGTTCCGGCCAGTGTTCGAAATGCTGAACGCTGTTCGATTTCCAGAACGAGTCTCCGAAGACCCGGGACGGATGTCAAATCGGACGCGGCCGGCGCCGAGTCCCGCGACCCGTGCCGCCGACCGGAATCAGGGAACGGCCCGGCTCGCGGCTCGCCGTCGCGGCCACCTCGCCACCGGGCCGCGAGCCGGCGGCGGGGTCGCGTGCGCGCCGAGGTGGCACCGCTGCCCGAACCCGCCCCGCGTTGTTCCGAGACGGCGAGCCGCACGTCACCCGCCATGGCCGGCTCCAGCCCACCGCCGAACGCGAACCCGTCGACGGCCGCGATCACCGGCGTGCGCACGGCTCGGATCGTGTCGCTGTAGTCCTCACGGTTGCGGAAGGCCCACGGCGTGGCGCAGCGGTCCAGTTCACCGACGTCGCCGCCTGCACGGAACGCCTTGCCGCCAGCGCCGGTGAGGACGCCCGCGCGTCCGCGTCGAGCACCGGAGCGTGGGCGCCGCCGTCTCCGGCGTGATCGCGTTGCGCTTCGGCGGCCGGTTCACCGACGTCGTCTTGCCGCCCGCGCCTGTCAGCTCCGGTCAGCACGATCGCCCGCACGCCCGGGTCCAGCGCCGCGGCGTGGGCGCGCAGGAGCCGCCGCCTCCGGCATGATCGCGTTGCACTTCGGCGGCCGGTTCGGCGTCAGCACCGCGGCCCGGCCCGTGACCACACAGTCCACTTCGGACACACTTGCGCCGGGCCCGTTGCCGTGTCTAGGTTCTCCCTCGGCCCCGGTACGGGCCGCAGCATCCCCGCGAGGATCGAGGTCAGCCGTGCTCATCGTTCGTTTCCTTTCCCCGGGCGGAACCCACCCGGCCGTCGGCGTCCGCACCGCGGACACCGTCCTCGAGCTGCCGGTGGCGTCCATCGGCGAGCTGCTCGCCCTGCCGCTGCCCGAGCTGCGGGACCGGTGCGCCGGCGCGAACGGCCCGGCGCACGACGCGGCCGGCGTCCGGTTCCTGCCGCCCGTCGACCGGCGCACCGAGATCTGGGCGGCGGGCGTGACCTACCAGCGCTCACGCGAGGCGCGGATCACCGAAAGCGAGCGCGCCGCCGACGTCTACGACCTCGTGTACGAAGCCCCGCGGCCCGAGCTGTTCTTCAAGTCCGCCGCCTGGCGCGTGACCGGCGACGGCGAGTCCGTGGCGATCCGCTCCGACTCCGATATCGACGTGCCGGAGCCGGAGCTCGGGCTCGTCGTCAACTCCCGCGCCGAGGTCGTCGGCTACACGGTCGTCAACGACATGAGCTCGCGCAGCATCGAAGGCGTCAACCCGCTCTACCTCCCCCAGGCCAAGATCTACCTGGGCGGCTGCGCCGTCGGCCCCGGCATCCGGCCGGCCTGGGAGGTGGCCGACGCGACGAACCTCCCGATCGAGCTGGAGATCCACCGCGCCGGCGCCCTCGTGTGGTCCGGCGCCACCAGCACCTCGTTGCTGCGCCGCACGTTCGACGAGCTGGTGGAGTACCTCTTCCGCGCCGATGTGTTCCCCGACGGCGTGGTGCTCGCCACCGGCACCGCGCTCGTGCCGGACCTGCCCTTCACCCTCACCGCCGGTGACCGGGTCGCGATCACCGTCGGCGAGGTCGGCACCCTGACGAGCTCCGTGGTGTCCGGAAAGGACGAGGTGGCGAAGCTGCTCGAAGCCCGGTGACGTCGCCGATCACCACCTGGGACACGGAGTTGCCCGGCGCGTGCGGCTCGAAGTTGCCGACGCCGCCGGGGCGACAGCCCGACACCGAGACCGGCGTGGTGATCAACACCGACGGCGGGCGGCACCACTGTTGACAAGATTGTCGACGAGATTGTGACCGTCGTGCACACCTGATTCCCGGACCGCCCGGCCCGCCGCGCGGACGGGTGCGGGATCGCGCCCGCGCTGCCAGAGTGGATCATGACCGGACGAGAGGGGCTGAAGGGCATGAGCGACCACCGAGGCGCGGTGAACCGGTGGTGGCGCGCCAAACCAGCCGATCCGGGTGCTTCGGGTGCTTCGGGTGCTTCGGTGACACGACGGACCCGGCGACCGGCTCCGTTCGTCGTCGGGCTCCGCCGTACGTCCTCGGTGTGGTCGACCCGCCTCGACGAGGTGCTCGAGTTCAACGCGAGCCGCTGAGCCCTTCGGAAGAACGACTCCCGCGCGCCCGACCGGGGAGGGGACGGGCGCGCGGGTCCTTCGAAACCGGGGCGGGGTCCTGATCCGTCGGCGGACGAGCGCCTGCCGGCCCGTTGTCACGCATCCGGAACACCGGCCGAAACCGGCGGATTCCGCCGCAACGCGTCCAGCACGACCTGCACCGCCGCGCGCTGCGGTGAGCCCCGGCGGACGGCGGCGGTGATCGTCCGCGTCACCGGCGAAGCGAGCTCGCGTGTGGTCACGCGGTACCGGGGGTCGACGGCCAGGCCGGGCAGCAGCGTGATCGACAAGCCGGCCTCGACGTGCTGCAGGGCCAGCATGTAGTTGCTGAAACGGCACACCGCGCGTGGCTCGAAACCCGACTGCCGGCACAGCCGCAGTGTCAGGTTGGCCATGTAGGACTGCGGCAGGTCCAGCGACCACGCCTCGTCCGCGAACGCCGCCAGGTCGACGGCGCCGCGGCGGGTCGCGGGGTGCTCGGGCGGCATGACCAGCACGATCGGGTCGGTCGCGAGCGGCACGAGGTCCACGTCGGGGTCCAGCGGCTGCTCGACGAAGTCCGTGGTCGTGATGATGAGATCCGCGTCGCCCACGCGCAGCGCGGGCATGCTCTCGTGCGGTTCCAGCTGCAGCACCTCGACCTGCAGGTCCGGGTGCGCCGCGGCCAGCCGGGTCACCGCGGGGACCGCGAGCGTGTGGACGGCGCTCTGGAACGCGCCCAGCCGCACCAGGCCGGCGGGTTCGTCGCCGAGCCCGCGCAGCTCGGCCTCGACCGTGTCCATGTGGTCGAGGATCGCCCGGGCCCGGCGCGCGAGGATCAGCCCGGCCGGGGTCAGGCGGACGTGGCGGCCGGTGCGTTCGAGCAGCTTGGTGCGCGTTTCGGTCTCCAGCACGGCGAGTTGCTGCGACACGCTCGAAGCGCTCAGGTTCGACGCGCTCGCCACCGCGCGGATCGTGCCCAGGGTGTCGAGCCGGCTCAGCAGACGCAGGCGCCACGGGTTCAGCACCTCTTCATTGTGCGGCTCAGCCGAACAGAACGTCCGGAATGGTGAGCTGGACGTGTCGCTCGGCACGGACCTACCGTCGGGGCATGGCTGCTCCGACCACTGTCCCGCTGTCCGCCGACACGTTCTGGACCGACGCCGAAGCCCACCTCGTGCGCTACGGCGGCGCGTTCACCCGCGAGATCATCGAACGCGCCGCCGGCAGCTTCCTCTACACCGCCGACGGCCGGAAGATCCTCGACTTCACCTCCGGCCAGATGAGCGCGATCCTCGGCCACTCGCACCCCGAGATCGTCGAGACCGTGCGCCGCCAGATCGGGACGCTCGACCACCTGTTCAGCGGCATGCTGAGCCGCCCGGTCGTGGACCTCGCGCGGCGGCTGGCCGAGACACTGCCGGCGCCGCTGGAGAAGGCGCTGCTGCTGACCACCGGCGCCGAGTCGAACGAGGCCGCGATCCGCATGGCGAAGCTCGTGACGGGCCGGCACGAGATCGTGTCGTTCGCGCGTTCGTGGCACGGCATGACGCAGGCCGCCGCGTCCGCGACCTACAGCGCCGGCCGCAAGGGCTACGGCCCGGCGACACCCGGAAACTTCGCCATCCCCGCGCCCAACACCTACCGCCCCGACTTCACGCACGCTGACGGCACGCTGGACTGGCGCCGTCAGCTCGACTTCGCGTTCGACCTGATCGACGCGCAATCCGTCGGCAGCCTCGCCGCCTGCCTCGTGGAACCGATCCTCAGCTCCGGCGGGATCATCGAGCCGCCACCGGGGTATTTCGCGGCGCTGCGGGACAAGTGCCGCGAACGCGGGATGCTGCTGATCCTCGACGAAGCCCAGACCGGCCTGTGCCGCACCGGCACGTGGTACGCGTTCGAGCGTGACGGCGTCGTGCCGGACATCCTGACGGTGTCCAAGACGCTCGGCGCGGGCCTGCCGCTCGCGGCCGTGCTGACCAGCGCGGAGATCGAGCAGGAGGCCCACGCGCGCGGGTTCCTGTTCTTCACCACGCACGTCTCGGATCCGCTGGTCGCGGCCGTCGGCAACACCGTGCTCGACGTGCTGACCCGCGACCGGCTCGACGAACGCGCCCGCACGCTCGGCGCGTTCCTCCGCAGCGGGCTGGAGGAGATCGCCGGGCGCCACGAGGTCGTCGGCGACATCCGCGGCCGCGGCCTGCTGGCCGGGCTGGAGCTCGTGGTCGACCGATCGACGAAGGAAAGCTCGGACACGCTGGGCGCGCTCGTCACGCGGCGCTGCCTGGAACTGGGGCTGCACATGAACATCGTGCAGCTGCCGGGCATGGGCGGCGTCTTCCGGATCGCGCCGCCGCTGACGGCGACCGAGGAGGAGCTCTCGCTCGGACTGTCCATTCTGGACGACGCGATCGGCGACGCGCGAGCGGCGCGCTAGGGCCGCGTGAGTGCCGGCGCGCGGCCGGCACTCACGCCGTCCGTCCTAAGACCGCTGCTCCGGCGGCACGTACTCGAACGTCGGCCCCGCCGTGGTTTTCCCGTCGCCGGTGGGCATCT
Organism: Amycolatopsis sp. NPDC049253; assembly: GCF_040678995.1. Classification (NCBI taxonomy): domain Bacteria; kingdom Bacillati; phylum Actinomycetota; class Actinomycetes; order Pseudonocardiales; family Pseudonocardiaceae; genus Amycolatopsis; species Amycolatopsis sp. NPDC049253. The sequence goes on from NZ_JBFAQX010000002.1 coordinate 33,348, forward strand.
TCATGAGCGCCTGGGCCTGCGCCTTCAGCTGGAACATCACGCCGACGGTCGAGCCCAGCCCGCCCGGGTTGCCCGTGAACGCGTCTTCCAGCAGATAGAGCAGCAGACAGTAGGTGTTGTCGAACTCCCGCTGCGCCCGGCGGATCGGGCTGTCCCCGGGGTGGTCGGCCGTGCTGGGGTTGCGGCGCATCGGCAGCACGCCGTCGAAGTCGACCGTGATCTCCTCCCCCGTCGGGCCGCTCTGCGGGGTGTCGCCCTCGGCGTAGCGGCGGCCGTTCTTGAGCTCCTGGAAGCGGTAGAAGTGGGCGACCTCGTCGCGGTCGGGGTGGAAGACGTCGCGGTCGCCGTCCCACACCTCGGTGCGCGCGGCGCCTTCGCCCTGCTCCACGATCTCCGCGAGCGCGGCCAGCGCGGAATCCAGGTCGTGGACGGGAATCACGCGGCCGCCACCGCTACGGAGGTGCATCCCGCCGATCTGCCGCTTCGGGTCACCGGAGAAGACAGCTTCCTCCCCCAGCTCTTCGCACAGCGTCCCCAGGCCGGTCCGGACGGCGGCGTAGAACTGCCCGATCGTCCGGTACCCGTCGGCCTGCGGCGGTGCGTCGGCCGACTCGGGCTGCTCGATCCGCAGGAACAGCTCCAGCGCCTCCGCACCGAACGGCACGAGGTCGACCTGCACCGACGGGTCGCCGTGGGGCAGCGGGTGCGGGTACGCGGGCAGCAGCTCCGGTGTGTCGAGCTTGGGCTCGCCGCCCACGGCGTTGAGCAGGTTCGCCGCGAGCGCCAGGTGCAGCATCTCTTCGGCCAGCACGCTGCCGACGACCTGCGCGGCCTCGGCGTTGCGGCCGGGGTCCAGCGAATACAGCGCGCACAGGTACGGCGGGATCGTCGCGTGTTCGAGCTCGATCGCCCACTGCAGGTGGCGGCGGAGCTCCTCCACGCTGTCGATGTCGCGGGCGCCACTGGTGTCCATCATTGCCTCTCGTCTCGGCCGGTCGCGGGTTCGGTTCGCGAGGCAGGACAAGACAGCGAGCGGATCTGTGACAGCTTTCCCATCGGCTCCGGTGCCGAGTGGTCCGGGAGAGTCCGGTCACCACCGCCGGGTTTGCGGGGCCGCCGGTGTCGCCAGCGCCAGCACGAGGACTCCGACCGCCACGGCCAGCCACGGCAGTCCTCGCAGCGAGAACGCCCGCAGGGTGTGCGGACCGACTGCGTACAGCAAGGAGACGCCGACCTCGGGCAGCACCGTCACGGCGAACAGCTCCACGACGGCCAGCGCACTGCCGACGATCAACCACGTCCTCGCGGCAGGCCGGCTGCGCACCGCCCCGATCGCGCCGGCCGGCAGGAGCCCCGTCACGCCCAGATCAAGCACGACGGTCGTCCCGTCCGAGACGGCCGTCCGCGACGGCGATGATCCCGCAGATCGCCCCGATGAAGGCCGCGACACTGCAGACGATCGCCAGCACAGCGGTCGCCTCCGCGACGCCTCCTGCCGGGCTCCGCGGGGCGCTGCGCTGGACCGGCCCGGCCGGAAACTGCTGCCCGGGATACTGCGGATACGTCATGTCTCCCCTTTTCCTCGTTCCGGCATCGTGCGAGGGCGCGGTTCCCGCCCGCACGAGAACGTCTCGACTCCCACCGATCGGGGCCGTTGCCGCGCTCGTGGCTGTCGGCGCGCACGGCGCTGCGCTTCACGACGTCGCGCCCGCCGGTCGTGGACTACTGCTCGCTGGGCGCCGTGGCCCTGCTCGCCCACGCACCCGGCGACGCCGCCCGCGACAACACCGACGTGGCCGCCCTGACCTCCCTGGCCGCCGACGACCTGGACACGCCCGACGCCTACTGCGCCACGGGTTCCGTCCGCCGCGCCGCAGACCTGCTGCACCTGCACCACAGCAGCGTCGCCCGCCGCTTGGACCAGCTCGGCAAGACGCTCTGCTACAGCCTGGTCTCCCCCACAGGACCCGCGCGCGCCCAATTGGCCCTCACGGCGTGGCGGCTGCTGGAGGCCTGAGTTCAGTGCGAGACGAGGACGGTCTCGCCGTCGCAGCAGGAGATCACCACGCCGGCCACGCCGCTGATCCGGCCGCGGACCACGGCGCGCTTCAGGGTTGCCGTGTCGGGTGCCGTGCGCAGCATGAGCAAGGCCGGGAACTGCCAGTGACTCATACCCTGCACGATCCTGGCCAGCGCGGGGCCCGCGGACGCCACGGTGAACACGGCGCGCTCCAGATCGACGCTCACCGGCTCGTCGGGCACCTCGGGAACCGCCTCCACCGAGTACACGTACGGATCCCCGCCACGGCTCAGCCGGTCTTCCACCATCACCGCGGCGAAATCCTCCGCGGCCCGCAAGAACTCGGCGGCCGCGGGAAAGTCCGCGGTACGCCCGTGTCCCGCGCCGAGGTCGGTCACCAGCACACCCGGCGGCTGCAGCACGGCCCAGCGCGAGAAGGACGCGGCCGCGCGCTGAACCGCCGGCGGGGAACTCTCGAGAACCGACGCCAGCCAGCCCTCGACCCGGTCACCCAGGTAACCGGCGTCGGCCGCTTCCATCGTCATGCCCCGCAGCTTACGGCTCGGCAGCGGGTCGAGGCGCGGAAGATCGGGCCGTGGGCAAGGTCGGCGAAGTACCGTCTCGCGGCGCAAGCGGGCGTGGTGGCCGGCGATCGGGCTGATGGAGCGAGTAGCTGTTCCAGCCGCGCACAACCGGCGGGACCATTCGGTCCGGCCGGCCGGACTTCGGGCACGAGTACCACGAGCCCGAGCACGCGGACCAGCCGCCGCGTTGACCGGTGGGGCGTCCACTTCGGTCTGAAGAAACTTCCGGAACCGGTGAACCGCACGGGATCCGGCAGCCGTGTCCTCGTCGAGTCGCCCGGACGAACCGGGTGGCAAGGACAACGGGGAGTGTTCTCATGTTCCGCAAGCAGGCGATGTTCCTGGCCGCTTTCGTCGCGGCGGGGGCCGCGGTGCTGTCCGCGTGTGGGGCGGGCAGTGACGGCGCGACGGCGACGGCGACGGCGCCGGCGGGGGCCGACAACCTGCGGGCCGCCGCGGCGGCGCCGGCTGCCGAGCTGACCGCGACCAGCGCGATCCTGTTCGACGACGCCGCGTTCTCCGACAACGGCGCCTCCCAGGGCATCTCCGGCAAGGGCTGCCAGACGCTGGCCCGGCCCAAGGTCACCTCGTCGCTGACCACGACCGGCACGCTGAAGCTGTGGAGCGGCGCGAACTGCACCGGCAAGTCGGTCGCGGTCACCGGCAACGTGAGCAACCTCGCGAAGCTCGGCTTCGACAACAAGACCGTGTCGGTGAAACTGGCCGGCGACGACAACGGCGGAAACAACAACGGGGACAACAGCAACGGCGGGAACAACGGCGGCGACAACGCCAACCTCACCTCCACCTTCGCCCTCCTCGACAGCGGCAAGAACTTCTCCGAGCCCGACGGCTCCCAGGTCGCCAGCGACAAGGGCTGCAACGAGGTCCGCAACCCCGCCCTCGTCCGCTCCATCGACGCCGACGGCACGTACAAGATCTGGACCGGCGCGAACTGCACCGGCAAGTCGATGCTGATCACGGGCGACGCGCCCGACCTGGAGAAGATCGGCTTCGACCGCCAGGTCGCCTCGATCCGCCTCGCCGGCTGACGCGGCCGGCACCCCAGCACGAACGAAAACGCCGAAGGGATCCCGGAACCCCCGGGGTCCCTTCGGCTTTTCCGGGAAACGTCAGGAAAGCGCCGCGTCGTACTGCGCGCGCGAGAAGCGGAACGGCCCCAGCCCGGCGTACCGCTCGCGGGACACCGCGGGGTCGTAGTCGGTCTGCCGGCCGAAGTCGCGCCACACGACCTCGCCGGCGGTCCGCTCGAGGACCACCGTCACGGCGCCGCAGCCGAGAGCACCGCCTTCGGGGCAGACGAACAGCGGCACGCGGCCGTCGGGCAGCGCGTCGACGCCGAGCTCGGCGGGCGCGACGGCGATGACGTCGACGCCGAGCGAACGCAGCGACTCGCCGAGCCCGGTGCCGTCGATCTCGAAGTCGAGGTACTCACGGCGCGTCCGGATGCCTGCGCCGGGGAATGCCTCACCCGGGCGTACCGAGGGGACCAGACGGAGCACGTTCACCCGCCGAGGTAACCACCCAGTGGCACGCCGAGCCGCCGAGTTCGCGCGTTCGTCCAGCGTTCACATCGCGATCATCCGCGGGAGGGCGCCTGTTCGGCCCGAGTCGGAACTGTCGGGTGGCCCTGTTCCCCGACCCCAGGACGGATTCCGTGACCGATTCACGCGTTCGCCGGTGGCACCGCAGCCTCCGTCGTCCCCTCGTCGCCGTCGCCGGACCGGTGCTGGTCCTCGGCGTGCTCACCGCGCCCGCGGCCAGTGCGGCGCCCGCCGACGATGTCCGGATCAACGAGGTGGTGACGACCGGCGACGTCAACGACTCGATCGAGCTCTACAACAAGGGCACCGCGACCGTCGACATCTCGGGCTGGATCCTCAAGGACGACGACAACGGCTCGAAGTACAAGATCGCCTCGGGCACCACGCTGGCGCCGGGCGCCTTCCGCGCGTTCGACGTGCACGACGAGTTCGGCCTCGGCTCCGAGGACGAGGCGCGCCTGTACCTCGCCAACGGCAGCACGCTCGTCGACAGCTTCGGCTGGGACGACCACTCCGACCCGTCGTGGTCGCGCTGCCCCGACGGCACGGGCTCGTTCCGCCAGGCGTCCGCGCTGACGCTGGGCGGGCCGAACGCGTGCGGCGGCTCGGGCCAGGGCACGTCGCCGGTCGCGTGGCCGGGCAGCGGTTCGGTGTCCACGGCCGACGCGTCGAACGTCTTCGGCGAGGATCTTTCCGGTCTGTACCAAGAGGGCAGCGTGCTCTGGGCGGCCCAGAACTCCGGGAAGCTGTGGCGCCTGGTGGCCAACGGCTCCGGCGGGTGGAAGCCGGACACCGCGTCCGGCTGGTCCTCGGGCAAGAAGCTGCACTTCCCCAACGGTTCCGGGACACCCGACGACGAGGGCGTCACGGTCACCGGCTCCGGCACCTCGGCCGGCGTCTTCGTGGCCACCGAGCGCGACGACGACAAGTCCGGCACCAGCCGCCTTTCCGTGCTGCGCTACGACGTCAGCGGCTCGGCGACCACGCTGAACGCGGCGAAGGAGTGGAACCTGACGTCGGACCTGCCGTCCGTCGACTCCAACTCGGGCTTCGAGGGCGTCACCTGGGTGCCGGACGCGTCGCTCACCGCGGCGGGCTTCAAGGACTCCTCCACGGGCGCGGCCTACTCCCCCGGCCGCTACGGCTCCCACACGGGCGGCGTGTTCTTCGTCGGCGTCGAGGGCACCGGCATGATCTACGGCTACGTCCTGCAGGACTCCGGCGCGTTCACCCGCGTGGCCTCCTTCAGCAGCGGCATGGACGGCGTGATGGAGCTCCAGTGGGAGCCGGAGGCCTCCCGCCTGTGGGCCGTCTGCGACGACACGTGCGACGGGCAGCACCGCACCTTCCAGGTGTCGTCGGGCTCCTTCACGACGGCCGCCGCGTACCAGCGGCCGAGCGGGATGTCGAACTACAACAACGAGGGCTTCTCCGTCGCCCCCGCGAGCGAGTGCTCGGGCGGCTCGAAGCCGGTCTACTGGTCCGACGACAGCAACGACGGCGGCCACGCGTTGCGCAAGGGCAGCATCAGCTGCTGAGCTGATCGTTGTCCGTGGTCCCGGCCGTGGGTGGACCGGGACCACAGTCGATTCAAGCCGGCTTCCGGGCCGCGAGCCGTTCCACCGTCCCGAGTTTGAGCCGTTCCGCCCGCGTGATCTCGAAGCCCGCGGCGGTGACCAGCGACAGGGGACGGCGGGTCTGGTGGTCGCCGATCTGGCGGAGGGTGAAACGCTCCAGGAGACGCTGGGCCCAGCGCAGCGGGCGGTGGTGGCTGCCGATGTGGTCGAGCAGCAGCAGCGCGCCACCGGGGCGCAGGACGCGGTGCATCTCGGCGATGGCCGCGCGGTCGTCGGGGAAGCCGCACAGGCCGAGGGTGCAGACGACGGTGTCGAAGCTCGCGTCGGGGAACGGAAGTGCTTCGGCGTCTCCCTCGCGCAGCGTCACGGTTCGACCGAGGTCGGCGGCGCGGCGTTTCGCAAGCTTCAGCATGGCGGGGCTGAGGTCCAGACCGGTCACGCGGGCGTCGGGCGGGTAGCGGCCCAGGTTGAGCCCCGTGCCGACGGCCACTTCCAGCACCTCGCCGTGGGCCTGCGCGCACACCCATTCACGGCCGCCGCCGAACTGGACGCGCTCGAGGAAGCCGATGCTGCGGTCGTACCGCGGGGCGTATTTGTCCCAATTGGGCCCGGAGCCAGGCGGGATCGGTCATCGGCTCAGGTCCGCGACGGGCAGGCCCATGGCGGCGCAGGTCCGCTCGTCTCCGGGGAACACTCCGACGGCTCCGGCTTGGACTTCGATCGCCTGGGAGGTGAGGACACACGCGACCAAGGGCGGCACGGTGGGGCTGTGCCATTCGTAGTAGTCGTCTCTCCAGGCCGTGGCGCAGTAGTCCTTGATCCTGACAGCGATGTCGCCACGGCCGTTGGGACTGTTGCCGTTGATCCCGGCCGCGACGTGCTGGCTCGGCGCGGTGCTGGTGATGTCCGCGGTGTGGTAGCAGTAGGCGATCTCGCGGTCGTTGGGCTTGGCGTAGGTGATCTGCCCGGACGAGGCCGGGGACACCTGCGGGTGCTGCAGCACCGCGACCGCACCCAACGCGGCCCCGGCGACGACCGCGGCCGTGCCGGCCAGCGCCAGCCGGGCCCGGCGCCGCACCGAGCGCGCGCCCTGGGCCGCGATCGCCTCGAAGTCCAGCCCCAGCGGGGGTTCGTCGGAGCCGAAGGCGCGGTCGAGCAGGTCCCGGGTCATGAGCTGGCTCCTTCCGTCAGCAGCGTCCGCAGCGTGGCGAGGGCGCGGGCCGACTGGGATTTGACGGTGCCCTCGGTGACGCGCAACGTCTTCGCGGTGTCGGCCACCGACAGGTCGCAGTAGAACCGCAGCACCAGCACCGCCCGCTGCCGGGGCCCGAGCGTGTCCAGCGCCGCGCGGACGTCGGCGCTGTCCTCGGGCACCACGTCCGGGCGCGGCCGCTCGGGCGGCGCCGTCAGCACCTCCGCGCGCCGGTGCGGCCGGCGCGCGGCGTCGATCGCCAGGCGCGCCATGACGCGGCGGGCGTAGGCGTCGATGCCCGCCGGGTCGAGGCGGTGCCAGCGTTTGTACAGCCGCAGCAACGTCACTTGCACGATGTCCTCGGCCAACGCCCAGTCCCCGCACAGCAGGAACGACACCCGGCGCCACCGCGGCGCCCGGTCCCGCGCCACGTCGGTGAAACTCGCCCGATCCGCCACGCCACCCCTCTCGTCGCCGTCCCATACGAGCCCGGTGACCCCGGAGGTTGCACGGTCGGGGTCAGTAACGCCGGCAGATGTCCTCGGACGGGGTGAGGCACCAGCCGTCGGGGGTGGGGGCGCGGTCGCAGGGGGTGTCGCCGAGGCACCAGCCGTCGGCGGTCACCGTGCACGGGCCCGGCCCCAGGCACCAGCCCGGCAGCACAACCGCCGACGCGGTGGCCGGCGCGGCGAGGGTCACCAGGGCGAACGAGCTGGCCAGCACACCGGCGGTCAGCAATCTGCGCATACCGCCGACTCTGCCCGATTCGGGCACCCGACACCAGCAGCGACGATGGTTCATCGGGCTGTCAGGACGATCACGACCCGGTCGGGCCACTTGCCTTCGCCGACGAACACCTTCAGATCCTGCGCCCGGGAGAACACCTCGACGCGCAGATCGGCGCTGTCGTCGAAGTCGTGCACCGTCACCGCGGCCGAAGGTGTCTCGAGAACGCCTTCGAGCTTCAGCGCCAGCCCCTCGGTGAACTCCGGCGGAGCCTCGTCGTGGAAGACGTCGACGCGAACAGGGCCGTCGACCGAAGCGCGCACCAAGACGTAGAGGGAGTCGGCGTCCAGATGCAACCGCTCGGTGTCGGGGTCCCAGGATTCGTGGGGGCCTGGCGTCTCGACGTCTTCCACGACGAGGATGCCGTGGTCGAAGAACGCGGTCAGCGCGCCGCCGTAGTCCGAATCCGCGAGCCCGGCACCCGGAAACGCCGCAGATCCCATCCCACTCCCTCTATGTCTGATTCGTCCCGAAGCAGGCTACCCGGCCGCGGCGGACGACAGCGCCGAAGTGGCCCGCGTTTGGGATACTCCCCTCTGCCCCACGAAGGGAGACGGCTGGTGGTGACGCGGGAGCACGACATCACGGCGCGGCGGTGGCTGCAGCCGGAAGCCGGGACCGGGACGGGCAGTGACCAGGCGTTCTTCCGGAGGCGGCGCGACCTCGTGGCCGTCGCGGAGCGGGCCGTGCGCACGTTGCGGGGGCAGGGGGTGCAGTTCCTCGACGTCGCGGACAACGTGGTGCGCCGGGTGACCGTGGACGTCACCGACGGCGACGAGCGGCTGGCGCGACTGGACGTGGTCGACACCACCGCGCCGTTCGGGCTGACCGTGCGCGAACTGCAGGTGGCCACGGGCGTCGCGGGTGGGCTGGGCAATCAGGACATCGCCAAGGCGCTCCAGTGCTCCCGGCGGACGGTGGCGACGCACCTCGAGCACATCTTCACCAAGGCCGGCACGAACTCCCGCGTCACCGTCGCGACGCTGCTGGCCGAGCACGACGCGTACGCGGCGCCCTTGCCCGCCGTCGAACTGGTGCTGCCGGCGACGTTGCTCACCCTCCTGCAGGCGAAGCCCACAGCCAAACCCCGCACCACCAAACCCCGCCCCGCGCTCATCGGCGCGGTCTACGCGGCGGCCGCCGGAGCCGAGGTCGTGGCGATGCGCCGCGGTGACAAGCTGGCCGTCACCGAGCTCAACGCGCGGGGCGGTGTCGCGGGGCGGCAGGTGGAGCACGTCGCGCTCGGGGCGACGCCGGAAGGCCTGATGGACGCCGTCGAGGAGCTGACGGCGCGCGGCGTGGACGCCGTCGTGTTCGGCAACTTTCCGCTGAGCCACGCGCGCAAGGCCATCGCGACCGCCGCCGCGGCCGGGGCGCCCGTGCTGCACAGCATGACCGGGCCCGCGCTGTCCGACGACGTGCACGCCGACCCGCGCGGCCTCGGCGCCGTGTTCCAGGTCTGCTCCACCGAATCCGCTTACGTGCCAGGGCTCCTGCGCACGCTCCCCCACCTCGACCACGGGCGCCGCCGCCGGCTGGCCGTGCTGCCGCGCGAAAGCACGTTCGACGCGTCGATCCCGGAGCAGATCGAGCGCCACGCCGCCGCGGCGGGCTGGGAGCTGGTGTTCGCCGAGCCGGTGCCCGACCACACCCGGGACTTCACGAACGTCGTGCGGCAACTGGAACGCGCGAAAGCCGATGCCGTCTCGCTGTCGAGCTTCCCTGAGCCGACGCTGCGCGCGTTCCTCACCGCCGCCGAACCGCTGCGGGACCGCACGCTCGTGCACGTCGCCTGGTCGCCCGCCGCACCCGGCTTCACGGACCGGTTCCGCTCGCTGTCCGACGGGCTGCTGTGGTCGACGGTCATCGGCAACGTCGACAGCCCGGCCTGCCACGCGTTCGAACAGCGCTACCGCGCGGCCTACGGCGGCGAGCCCGGCCTGGGTGCCGCCGCGGTGCACTTCGACATGGTCAACGTGCTCGCCCAGGTGTGGAGCCAGGTCAGCAGGCCGTGGGACTTCGCCGCGGTACGGCGGCAGCTGCGCTCGGTCGCGTCGTTCGGCGTCACCGGCGCGCACCAGTTCCTCGGCCGCGGCCAGCGCGGCCTCAGCTACCCCGACGACACCGGCGACCCGACCCGCGGCCACCCGCACCTCGTCTACCGCATCGAGGGCGGCACCCACCGCCGCCTGGCCCCGGCGCCGCTCAGCTGAGCCACGACGGCGCGGTCACCGACCCGATGCCGTCCCCGCCGTCCACCGGCACCGACCGCCCGTTGACCCACGACGCGTCCTCGCTCAGCAGCCACGCGACGACGGCGGCGATCTCGTCGGGACGACCCAGCCGCCCGCTCACGCTGGCCGCCTCGACGCCCTCCACGTACGAGCGCGGCACGGGGTTCACCTGCGAACCGACGTCGATGAACCCCGGCGCGACGGCGTTGCAGCGGATGCCGTCACGCCCGTGTTCCAGCGCGAACGCCCGCACCAGCGCGTCCAAAGCGGCCTTCGACGCGGCGTACACCGCGGTGCCCGGCCGTGCCCGCGTCGCCGCGCCGCTACTGACGAACACCATCGCCCCGGGCCGGCCCCCGGCCACGCACCCCCGGACGAACTGCGCGCCCGCCGCGAACGCCGAGCGCGCGTTCACGGTCAGGACCCGGTCGAACAGCTCCTCGTCGCCGTCCGACACCTTCGCCGCCGGGTAGAGCCCCGCCGCGTGCACGAGCGCGTCGAAGCCCCCGTGCGACTCCTGCAGCCGCGCCACCGCCGGAGCCACCTCCGGTCGCGCGAGATCCAGCTCCGGCAGGTCCGCACCGACGACCGTCCACCCGTCCGCGGTCAGCCGCGCGCCGACCGCCCGCCCGAGACCGCCGCGAGAACCCAGCAGCAGCACCGATTTCGGCACGCGTCACCGTCCTTCGAGGACCGGCCGGAACCGCCGCGCGACGTCCACGCAGCGCTCGAACCCCACGCCCAGCTCCCGGCAGCCGGCGACGAACCGCTCCAGCGCCGCCATCCGCGCACCGCGACCGACGACCTGCGGGTGCAGCGTCACCGTCGTCACGCCGCCGGGCACGGTCTCGGCCATGTAGCGCACGTCGCGCAGGAACCGCTCGAACATCGCGCCGGCGTCCTGCAGCCCCGGCATCACGCCCTGGGGCAGGCGCAGGTACTCCAGGTGCGGGTAGTCGTCGAGCGTCCACGACACCGGGAGCTCGACGATCGAAGACCCGGCGCCGAACCGATAGGGCCCGTCGGGATCGCAGACGTCCCCCGAACGCGCGAAGTACGGTTCGAAATCCGTGCCCATCAAGGAAGAGTCGTACTCCACGCCGAGCTCGCCGAGGATCTCGATCGTGTTGTCGGTGAAGTCCCAGCTCGGTGTCCGGTGCCCGGCGGGCGGCGCGCCCGTGAGCTTCTCGATCAACGCCGCCGAACGCCGGTTCACCGCCAGCTCGGCCTCGCGATCCAAAGTGGACACAGGTTCGTGGGCGTAGCCGTGCAACGCGATCTCGTGCCCGGCCGCGGCGATCGCCTCGCACTGTGCCGGGTACGTCTCCAAAGTGTGCCCGGGAATGAAGAACGTCGACGGCACCGCATGGCGCTCCAGCAGGTCGAGGATACGGCCGATCGCGTACGCCCCGAACTCCCCGCGCGACACGGGCCCGGGCGTCACCTGACCGCGCGCGATCCACAGGGAGATGGCGTCGAAGTCGAACGTCAAGCAGACAGTCGGGCTCATGCGACGGCGGCCTCCTCGGGCTCGAACTCGGTGCGGACAGGCAGGTCGGCGGGATCGCCGTCGAAGAGCCGGTCGAGGTCCCAGCGGGTGTAGGCGTGCCGGCTCGGCGGGCCCGGCGCGATCCACAGCACCCGATCCGTCAGGTCCATGACCAGCGAGTACACCGTGCAGAACTTCTCCGCCGCGGGGACGTCCGGGTCGGGGTGGCGGCAGATGCCGTCCGGGAACGACCACTCGTCGCGCAGCGTCGCCACGACGTCGCCCACCCGCACGCGCCGCTCGTCCAGCGCGGGTTCCAGCAGGTGCCGGGCCCGGGCCGGCCGCAGCTGCGTGAGCGCGCTCGTGGCGGCTTTCTTGTCCCGCAACGGAAGGTCCGCCTGGAAGTGGTTGGAGTGCGTGATCAGGCCCTGCTCCGGCAGCAGCGTGCCGAACACGCCGGGCGCGAGCTCGAAGTCGATGGACTCACCGCCCGCGTCGGCGAGCAGCACGTTGCCCGAGGAGATGCGCTCGACGGGCAGCAACCGCTTGTGCGCCACGGACATCGTCGGCGACTGCAGCACGCCGCGCAACAGGTAGTGGTACGGCACGCCGCGCCCGCCGTGGTCGAGGTCGGAGATCAGCAGGTTCGCGCACACGCCCAGGCCCGCCGAGTTGAGGCCGCTCTTGGCGAACATGCCCGCCTCGGTCAGCGACAGCACGGAGAACCCGGACTCGTCGCGGGTGGCCAGCAGGAACGTCACCTCGGCCTGCTCCGGGTGCCAGTCCCAGTTCTGCGCGAGCAGCGTGTGGCCGTCGGCGGTGTAACGCGGAAGCACGGACACCGACGTGCAGCCTTCGTCGCGGTAGCCGGTGCCGTAGAGCATTTCGGTGCGCGCGTTGAGGGCGGCCAGGCGGTGCGCGGGGTGGCCGGAGCCGTCGGCCATGCCGTGGAGCATCGTGGCGATCTCGGGGACGTAGGACTCGGCGACGTCGAGATAGATCCGGCCCCAGCGGTCGATGTCGGCGTCCGAGAGGCCGGCGTCGTCGTGGAAGCGGCCGACGTAGGTGGCGAGGCTGCGGTCGATGAGCTCGGCGGTCTGCGCGCCGAGCTGCTCACCCATCTGGCGGTAGCTGCCCTGCACGACGATCAGGCGCGGAGTGGTCATGGCGGTGCTCATTTCAGCTCGGTCCGGTAGGTCTCGGGCATCCGGCAGACCGCCACGAAGGTGATGATCGCCGCCGCGGTGGGCAGGGCGGCCACCACCAGGGCGTTGCCGGTGGCGTCGATCAGCGCGGTCGCGATGAAGCCGGCGGTGCCGCCGAAGGCCATGACGGAGAAGTTGTAGCCGATGCCCAATGCGGAGTAGCGGACGTTGGTGGGGAACAGCTCCGCCAGCGCCGCGGGCCCGGGGCCGGAGAACGCGGCGAGGACGAGCGCGATGAGGATCTGGCCGAGGTAGGCGCCGGCCGTGCTGCCGGTCTGGAACAACCACATCACCGGGAACGTCAGCACGATGAAGCCGCCGGACCCGATGAGCAGCAACGGTTTGCGCCCGATCCGGTCGGACAGCACACCGGAGAAGTAGATCGCGACGGTCAGCACCACGAGCGCGACGAGGTTCGACGCTTCGACGGTGCCGGAGTCGAGCTTCACCTGCGTTTTCAGGTGCGTCGGCAGGTAGGTGAGGAAGAAGAAGTACGCGACGGTCCAGCTCACGGTGAAGAAGAACCCCAGCGCCATGGCGGATTTCTGCGTGCGCAGGGCCAGGCGCAGCGGGCTCGCGCTGACCTCCCCCGCGGCCTTTTCCGCGCGGTAGAGCGGTGTGTCTTCGAGCCCGAAGCGCAGCACGAGCGCCACGACGGCCGTCAGCGCGCCGACGAGGAACGGGATGCGCCACCCGAAGTCCTTCATGCTCTGCTCGGTCCAGAACAGCGAGTTGAGCGCGACGACCCCGGCGGCCACGAGGAAGCCGGCGGCGGTGCTGACCTGGTTGAGGCTGCCGTAGCGGCCGCGGGCCTTCGGCGGGGCGTACTCGACGAGCATCGTCGCCGATCCCGCCCACTCTCCCGCCACCGCGAAGCCCTGGAACAGCCGCAGGACCACGAGCAGGATCGGGGCGGCGAGGCCGATCGTCGAGTACCCGGGCAGGAGGCCGACCAGCACCGTCGCGGCGCCCATGAGGACCACGCTCAGGATCAGCGCGGGGCGCCGGCCGACCTTGTCGCCGATGTGGCCGAACACCACCGTGCCCACCGGGCGGGCCAGGAAGCCGACCGCGAACACGGCGAACGTCGAGAGCAGCGCCGAGAACGAGTCGCCGGTGAAGAACTGCGCGGACAGGTAGACGGCCGAGTACGCGTAGACGAGGTTGTCGTACTGCTCCAGGAGATTGCCGATGCTGCTGGAGACGACGGCTCTCAGCTGGAGTCTCGGGGCGTCCGCCCCGGTGGCGGCGTGCGCGGGGTGCACGGTCATGGTTCCTCCTCGGGAAGGGTGTCAGGACGCCGCCAGGTACCCGCCGTCGACGGGCACCAGCGCGCCCGTGACGAACGAGGACTCCGGGCCGGCGAGGAAGGCGAGCACGTCGGCGAGCTCGCCGATCTCACCCGCACGCGCCATCGGGGCACCGTCGACGCGGGCGCGCAACGCGTCGGGCGGCAGGTGTTCGAGCAGTGCCGTGCGGAACACCCCGGGCAGCACCGCGTTCACGCGGATCCCCCGCGGCGCGAGCTCCACGGCGGCGACCTTGGTCAGCTGGTGCACCGCCGCCTTGCTCATCTGGTAGGCCACGGACGACGGGATGGTCCCCTCGCCCCCGGGCGGCGTGGTGACGCCGTAGACGGAGCCCACGTTCACGACCGCGCCCCGGGTGGCGGCGAGGTCGTCGGCGAAGGTCTTGATGCCGCGCCACGGGCCGAACGCGTTCACGGCCAGCACGCGGGCGAAGTCGTCGTCGGAGGTGGAGAGCAGGTCCTCGCGCGCGCTGACGCCCGCGTTGTTCACCAGCAGCCCGACCGTCCCGAAGTGTTCGTGCACGTGGTCGCGCAGCCGCTCCCACGACGCCGGGTCGGTCACGTCGAGGTGCACCCGGTCCTTGTCGGCGCCGTCGAACCGCACGTCAGCACGGACGACGGTCGCCCCCGCGCGGGCCAGGCGGTCCGCGAAGCCGGCCCCGAGCCCTCCGGCCGCACCGGTCACCACCGCCACCGTGTCCATGAACTTCTCCTCCCGATCGACGACGGTGCCGGGGAAGGTAGGCGGGCGGGCCCGGCTCGGCATCGGTCGTTCGACCGATGCCGAGCCACAGGGGTTGACCCGGCTGCGAAAATCGCAGCGACCGCTGGGGGCCGGGATGTGGGATCTGCTGCACGCGTGGCGCGAATGGTTCGCCGGCCACGACACGGCGCAGCTGCGCGTCTTCGGCATCACCGTGCTCTGGTGGGGGCGGATCGGAAAGACGCTGGAGTTCGCCGGCGGGTTGACGGTGGTCATCGACCTGCTGGGCCGGCAGCGGATGGAGACCTTCCACGCTTCGTTGCGCCACCGGCGCCGGCGGCTGGCGCGGTGGGTGCCCTCCTGGGTGCGGGCCCTTCTGCGCCGCCCGGTCCCGGCCGGCGCGGCCCCGGAACCGGCCCGCCCGGAAGCACACGAGAAGGGGCTGCGGGTCGCGTGGTCCGCCGGCACCGCCGCGATGGCGTTTCTGCTCTACGCCGCCGTGCACTACGTGTACGCACCACCGAGTGACCCCATGCCGTGGCCCGTGGCGCTGATGTTCATCGCCCTCGCGGCCCCCACCATCGGCGGCCTCGTGCTGGGTGGCGGCGGGTACCTGGTGGGCCTGCTGCTGGTCGAGGGTTTCGTGGTGACCACGCTCGGGCAGCTCAAGACCCGTGAGGGTCTCGAATCGCGGCTGAAATGGATCGGCCTGGTCATCTTCGTCTTCGGGTTCTCGATGGACCTGCTCTCGTCGTAGGGTCGGGCCATGGCGATGCTGCGGTTCGACGACAAAGGCGCGAAGCGCACCGAGCGGCTGTACGCGAGCCCCGACGTCGTGGCGCAGCGGGACGCGGTGCTGGCGCGGCTGGCGCCGCGGCCGGGTGAGCGGGTGCTGGACGTCGGGTCGGGACCGGGGTACCTGCTGGAGTCCCTCGCCCGGGCCGTCGGCGCGTCGGGCGCCGCGCACGGGCTGGACCCCAGTGGCGCGATGAACGAGCTCGCCGTCGCGCGCACACGCGAGCTAACCTGGGTGAGCGTCGACGAGGGCGACGCAGGCACCCTGCCTTACGCCGAAGGTTCCTTCGACGCGGCTGTGTCCACCCAGGTCTACGAATACGTGCCCGACGTGCCCGGCGCGTTGGCGGAGCTGCGCCGAGTGCTTCGTCCCGGCGGGCGCGTGCTGATCCTCGACACCGACGCCGATTCGCTCGTCTGGCACACCGCCGACCGCGCCCGGCACCGCCGGATCCTCGACGCCTGGGACGAGCACCTCGCGCACCCCCGGCTGCCCCGCATCCTGCCGGCGCTGCTGCGGCGCGCGGGCTTCCGCGTGACCGGGCACCACGTGCACCCGATCCTGAACCCGCGGCTGACGCCCGATTCGTTCAGCGCGACGCAGATGCACATCATCGCCGAGTTCGTGCCCGGCCATGGCGGCGTCACCGAAGCCGACGCCGAGGCGTGGCTCGCCGACCTGCGAGAGCGCGCCGAGGAAGGCGAGTACTTCTACTGCCTCAACCGGTACCTCTTCACCGCCGAAGCGGAGTGACCGGCGCGTTTCCGGCGGTGGCCGCGAGCCGGGTGGTCACGCGCCGAAGACCAGGGCCACCGTCCACACCAGAGCGATGACGACGAGTCCGGCGACCACGAGAAGCCCGACGCCGACGAACACCCATGCCACGACCACGACGACGCTCAGGTGCAGCGCCCCGGTCGCGCCCAGCACCGCCAGCACCGCCGTGCCCAACGCGGCGACGACGGTGAGCGCGATGGGCACCACCGGCACCGGGTCCAGCGGCACGATCGAGACCAGCTCCGCCGGAACCCGCGCGGTGCGCTCCAGCGCGATCATCCCCGCCAGCACCGCACCGGCCACCAGCGCCGCGGCGAGCAGCAGGAGGAACGCCCCCGTCCCGGCGGGCGGGCCGTCCGACGGGTCGGAGACGATCTCGATCGAGCCCCACAGGGCCGCGACCATGCCCGCCAGCCCCACGAAGCCCACGAACAGGCTGCTCGTCTCCAGCCCCCGGGAACCCCACCGGCAGGCCGCCACGTAGCAGACCGTGCTCACCACGAACCCGAGCGCGGTGGCGGCGCTGCCCGCGGCCAGCAGCCACCAGGAGACGCTGCCGGGCGCTCCGACGGTCGCGGCCTGTGCCACCGCCGGAATCCGCCCCATTTTCCCAAATTGCCGCCCCGCGCGGGGCCCGGCCAGCCGGTTTCGGGCGCGGCTCAGCTCGCGACCTCCCGCTGCCACCGCGTGATCCAGGCGGAGAGGTTCTCGGAGATCGCTTCGCTGTCGAGCTGGATCAGCGACGAGATCTGCTGCTGGCCGTAAGGCACGTAGTTCGCGCCGAGGAACGACGTGCGCGCGGAGTTCGTGCGCACGCACCAAGCGTTCTACGACGCGATCGAGCGCGGCGTCGCTCTCGCGCCACAGTCTCGCGGCCGTGTACGGGCAGAGCCTCTCGGCCGAGGACCGGCGCCGGCTGGAACTGCTCGACGCGTCGGTCCGCTCGGAGTGGGCCACCCCCGCACAAGCCCCAGTCGACGCCTCAGCCGGAGAGGAGACCCGCATGCGCAAGCACCACCTGGCCGTGATCGGCGGCGACGGCATCGGCCCGGACGTGACCGCCGCCGCCCTCACCGCCTGCACGCGGCGGCCGGGAAGTTCGGGTTCGCCGTGGAGACCACGGAGTTCGACCTCGGCGCCGGGCACTACCTGCGCACCGGAGTGGTCCTCGACGAGGCGGGCGTGGAGAAGCTGCGCGAACACGAGGCGATCCTGCTCGGCGCGGTCGGCGACCCGCGCGTGACGGCGGAGAACTGCGACCTCGTGGTGCTGCGCGAGAACACCGAAGGCCTCTACGCCGGTGGTGGTTCGACCACCCACGCCGGCACCCCGCACGCCGTGGCGTTGCAGAACTCGGTGACCACCGTGGCGGCCACGACGGAGATCGTCGAGTTCGCGTTCCGCCTGGCCGAGCGGCGCCGGCGCGTGACGTTGTGCCACAAGACGAACAGCCTCGTGCACGCCGGGCAGCTGTGGCAGGACGTCGTCGACGAGGTCGCCACGCGCCACCCCGGCGTCGAGCACGACTACGTGCACGCCGACGCGATGTGCCTGCACCTGCCGACGAACCCGGGCCGCTTCGACGTGGTGGTGACCGACAACCTCTTCGGCGACATCCTCAGCGACCTCGGCGCCACCGTCCAAGGTGGACTCGGCGTGGCCGCGAGCGCCAACCACAACCCGCCCGGCAGCGCGCCGAGCATGTTCGAGCCCGTGCACGGCTCGGCGCCCGACACCGCCGGCCGCGGCTGGGCGAACCCGGCCGCCGCCGTGCTGTCGGCCGCGCTCTGCCTGGCCACCCTCGGCGAGCGCGACGCCGCACTCGCACTCGAAGCCGCGGCGGCGTCCGTGCTCGCCGAACTCCCCGCCCTGGCGGGCCCCGACATGGGTGCCACGACGGACGAACTCGGCCACCGGATCGCCGACCGCGTCGCCACGGCGGACCCGGCCGCGATCGGCGACCCGGCGCGATCGTTGATCAGCGCGCTCGCCTGAGGCTAATCCGGTTGCCCGCGAGGATCTGGTCGATGCGGGCGAGCCTCTCAGGACTGTTGCCGGTTTGCGACACCATTCGAGCGCCGCGTCGACGAAGCCCTCGTTCGGCACGACCTTGTTGACCCGGCCGACGCGCGCCTACCCCTGCCGAGTCAGACAAAAACCAACCATCTTAGCCAATTTTCAGTTCACGACTTTCGTAGCTAACCCGCGCCCGGCGCGGTCTGGTCTGCTCGGGGACGAGATCCTGCAGGTCCCCGAAGGGAGATGGCGAATGAGGGCAGACGTGAGGCGCGTGGTGGCCGCGCTGGCCGGGGTGGTGGCGGCGGGCGTGGTGGCCGCGGCGGGGGCGCCCGCGGCGTCCGCCGGGCAGGAGCCGCTGATCGTGGGCGGGACGCCCACCACGATCGACGAGTTCCCCGCCACGGTGATCTTCAACGTGGACGGCGCGCAGCACTGCGCGGGCAGCCTGGTGGCACCGAACAAGGTGCTCACGGCGGCGCATTGCACCGACGGCGTGAAACCCGCCCAGATGGAGATCATCGGCGGGCAGACCAACTTCTCCGACACCACGGGTGAGAAGGCGGGCGTCACGGACGTCTGGCAGAACCCCGACTTCACCATGTCCGGCATGCAGCACGACAACTCCGTGCTGACGCTGGACAGGGACCTCTCCTTCAAGCCCGCCACGCTGGTGCAGTCGGCCGACGACCCGGCCTACCGGACGGGCGCCGACGTCACCGTGGTCGGCTGGGGCACCACGTCGGAGAACGGCGACGTGTCGGACGGGCTGCTGAAGGTCACCGTGCCGGTGGCGGACAACAACACCTGCGCCGAGGCGTACGAGAAGATCGGGGACAACTTCGACAAGGCGTCGATGTTCTGCGCGGGCGTGCCGGAAGGCGGCAAGGACTCGTGCCAGGGCGACTCCGGCGGCCCGGCCTACGTCGACGGCAAGCTGGCCGGCATCGTGTCCTGGGGCCAGGGCTGCGCGCGCGAAGGGTTCCCCGGCGTGTACACCAACGTGGGCAACGACTACCAGGTCATCAGCTCCCACCTCGGCTGACCACCGCCCCGCCGGCGGGCTGCGCACCAGCCCGCCGGCGCGGTAGCGTGTCCCACCATCCGACGCGGCGGCCGGGTGGAGGGGGCGCGATGGAGGGCATGACCGTCCGGCTGGACACCCGCGACGCCGACCTGGCCCGCGCCCAGGTGGCCGGTTCCTACTGCCCCCACGACCTCAGCCCGCGCGGCCCGGCGTTCCACGCCCGCCACGCCGAGGCGTGCGGCGACGAGCTCGGCGTCTTCTCCCTCTCCTACGGCGGCGGTCCCGTGCAGGTCGATCCCGTGCCGTTCGGTGACTTCGTGCAGTTCTCCCGTCCGCTCGCCGGCGAGCTCATCGTCGGCAACGACACCCGCGTCACCACCGGACAGACCGTCGCGCTCAACGCGCGGTCCGCCCACGCCCTCACCTTCGGCCCCGGCTGCCGGCTCCTCACCGTGAAGCTCCCCGGCAAGCTGCTCGCCCGCGCGGCGGCCGCGTCGGGCCGGGCCGCCGGCATCCGCACCGGCCCGGCGGTCGACCCCGGGCCGTGGGACGCGGTCACCCGGTTCGTCGTCCGCGAGGTCCTTCCCCACGGCCTGCTGAAAGCGCCGTTCGGCACGTCGGTGGCGCAGCTCGTGGCCATCGCGGCGCTCGATTCGTTCGGCGGCCCCGCGCCCACCCGCCGGCAGAGCAATGCCACCGACGTCGTGCGCCGGGCCTGCGAGTACATCGACGCCCACGCCGGCGCCGACGTCGGCCTGCTCGACATCGCCGCCGCGTCCGACGTCGCCCCGCGCACCCTGCAGGACCACTTCCGCGAGCAGCTCGGCACATCCCCGACGGCCCGGCTGCGGCAGGTCCGCCTCGAACGCGTGCACGCGGAACTGCTGGCCGGCGCCGGAAAGTCCGTCGCCGAAGTCGCGACGCGCTGGGGCTTCGGCCACCTCGGGCGCTTCGCCGCCGACTACCGCCGGACGTTCGGCACCGCTCCGTCCGAGGACCTGCACCGGGCCTGAGCCCGCGCGTTCCGGCCAGGCCGCGGATTCCGGACAGCCCCGGCCCGGCGCGCGGGCTACCTTCCCCGCCACCGCACCCGCCGGCGAAGGGAAGACACCATGGCCACTCTCGTTCTCGTCCACGGTTCCTGGCACGACGGCCCGCTCTGGGAGCCGGTCGCAAAGCACCTGCGCGACCGCGGCCACGAAGTGCACACCCCGACCGTCGCGGGCCACGGCAACGGCGTGCCCAAGAACGTCGACCACGACGACTGCACGCAGTCGATCGTCGACGCCATCACCGCCGCCGACCTGCACGAAGTCGTCCTGCTCGGCCACAGCTTCGGCGGCACGGTGATCGCCCGCGTCGCCGAGGAGATCCCCGAGCGGCTCAAGCGGCTGATCTTCTGGAACGCCTTCGTCCCCGCACCGGGCAACAGCCTCGACGACGAACTCCCGCCGCACTACCGCGAGATGTTCGCGCAGACCGCCGCCGCCAGCGACGACAACTCGGTCGCGATGCCCTTCCCGCTGTGGCGCGAGGCGTTCATCCAGGACGCCGACGCCGAGCTCGCCGCGTCGACGCACCGGGAGCTGTCCACCGAGCCGTACCAGCCGTTCCTGGACAAGCTCGACCTCACGCGCTTCTACGCGAGCGACATCCCCAAGAGCTACATCAACGCCACCGAGGACACCGCCCTGCCGCCGGGCGAATGGGGCTGGCACCCGCGGATGTCGGGCCGGCTCGGGCTGTACCGCCTCGTGCAGCTGCGCGGCAGCCACGAGGTCATGTTCACCGCACCGGACCGGCTCGCCACCGCGATCGAGGAAGCCGCCCGCGACTGACGGGTCAGGCGCCGTAGGTCGCCTGCGTCACCGCGAACACGTTGCGGTTGCCCGCTCCTTCCTGGAGTGTCCACAGTAGATCCGCGTTCGTCGCGTCTTCCCAGTACGACAGGCTTTCACCGCTGGAGATCCATGTGTGCGTCGCCGGGCCGGTCGCCGGGGTCCAGTAGTAGAGCTTCTTCTGACCCGAGGAGTTGAACCACCAGCGGTTGTTGTGCGAGGCGACGCCGTTGAGGTTGTACCAGGGCAGCTGCAGGGCCTCGCTGGCCGTGGTCGTGGCGGCGAACGTCGTCGCGCCCGCGGCGAACGGGAACCGGATCGCGCGCGGCGCGCGGTTCGGGTACGCGGTGCAACCGGACTGGCAGGTGTACTCCGCCATCACGATCGACTTGCTCACGCGGTCGAGCGAGATCGACGACCACGCGAGGTTGGTGCCCGACGTGGTCTTCGACGTGATCGTGCCGACCTGCGGCAGCACATAGGCGTAGTTGTGGGCGTAGTACACGCTGCCGGTCTGGTGGCCGATCTGCCCGGCCGTGCCGCCGGTGTCGGTCTTGAGGATCTTGCGCATGTCGAACACGCGCATGCCGTGGCCGGTGTCGGCGACGTAGAGGTAGTCGCCGTACCAGGAAACGCCGCCGGCGTGGATCGGGATGTCCTTGAAGTCCGGCGCCGAGGCGGTGCCGGTCGGCTCGACGAGGAGGATCTTGCGGTACTTGTTCGGGTACGTCGCGTCCCAGTCGACGAGCGTGATGCGGCTGCGCGCCTGATCGCCGTCGCAGCCGTTCTTGGTGTACCAGCTCACGAGCACGAGCTGGTGGCCGTCGTAGTTGCCGCTGTCGGCGGTGCCCACGGCGTCGCGGCTGGTGGTGATGCCCTGCGGGTAGTTGGCGCAGTCGGAGTTGTCCGCGCTGTCGAAGCGGAACCCGTCGGCCAGCCCGGCGACCGACACTGACGACGGCAGCGCCGTGCGGTCGTGGTTCGCGTTGTCCATCACCGTGTGCACGGCCGCGGTGCCCAAGGTCGAGACCAGTGCGGCGTTCACGGCGTCGAACTGGTGGTAGTCCGCGCTCAGGGTGTATTGACTAGTGGGCAAGTCGGTGGGCGCCGTCGCGGCCAACGCCGGCGGCGACGCCACCACCGCTCCCCCGACGAGCACCGCCGCGGCCACAACCGCCCGCGACACAACCAGAACACGACGACGCACCGACATGAGACCCCCAGAAGTCGAAGCTACGCTCGCGGCCACGCTAGGGGTGGGCGCCGGGGTTCCGCAATACCCCTGATGCCGACCCCTGTCACGGCGAGTAAGGGGTACACCCGCCGGTCGCCCACTGTCCACTCGGTACTCATCTGCCGGCTGCCTCGGCAGGCGGACACCGCGCGGCTGCCATACTCGCTGCGGCGGCCGACCCGAATTACCCTGCACCAAATCACGGCACGCGGCTCAGAACTCACCCATCCGCCGCATCACGCAGACAAACTCCGCCGGCCCACACCAGATCCTCCACCGCGACGAACCCGCCACGCCCCACACACACCGGCAGCCAACCCCAGCCCACCCCACACCAATCCGCGCCCCGCGGCTCACAGCCCACCCGTCGGCCGCATCAACGCGAACAACCCCCGGCGGCCGCACAACGGGTCCTCCGCCGCGGTGACCCCGTTGCGGGCCAGCAAAGCCGCCTCCACGCCGGTGGCGGCGGCGTGCCCGAGCTGTGCCGCGGCGAGCGGGGTGTCCTTCACCGCGGCCAGGCCGGAGGCTTGCGTCGCGGCAATTCCGATGGTGTGGCGCAGGGCCGGGCCGCGCAGGTCGAGGACGCGGGCCGCGGCGGCGGCCGCGGCGACGGTGCCCGCCGTGGTTTCGAGGCACCAGCCCGCGCGGGTGTGGTCGGGGCCGAGGCCCTCGGCGACCGCGCGGGCGACCGCGTAGCCGGCGACGACGGCGTCGGCCGCGCCGTCCAGTGCGGCGACCGCGGCGACCACCGCGGCCCACTCGAGGTGCAGTTTCGCCGCGGCCGTCCCGAAAAGGCGGGCGCGCCCGGTCGATCGTCCGGCCGCGGGGCCCAGCGCCGCGCGCACCACGTCGGCCGGGGCGGCCGCCCGGACGAGAGCGAGCGCGATGGCGGCCTCCGGGGAGTCGGCCACCGGGACGTGGACGAGGGCCAGGATCTCCTCGGTCACGCGACCACCGCGTCCAGCAGCGGGCCGAGCCCGGGTGCGGTGGCGAGCCCGTCGACGGCCGCCGCCAGCTTGCGGGCCGCGCCGGCGCCCAGGACTGGTTCGACCAGGCGGTCGACCTTCCGGAACAGTTCCTCGTCGGTGAGCGGCCGGGCCGCACTGCCGCGCGCGTGCTCGACGTGGACCTCCACCGGATCCTCCCCTTCCCGTTCGACGCGCAGCGTCGCCGCGTCCCGCGGGCACTCGGCGTCCGGCACGAGGTTCGCCCGCTCGCGCAGCCGGGCCACGTCGGCGGCCGCCGCGCGCTCGTCGGAGAACTGGCGCAGCCCGGCCTCGCCGTCGAGCAGGCCGACAGCCGCCGCGTGCCGGGCGCTGAAGCGCGCCTGCAGGCCGTCGACGGGCTGGGCGCGGCCCATCAGCTCCGGAACCAGCGGGTGGCACCGGATCTCGACGGCCGTGATCGAGCGCGGCTGCCCGATCAGCTCGGACGCGGCGACGGCGGCGTCGATCACGGGGTGCGCCACGATGCCGCACGGGTAGGGCTTGAACGTGTTGCGCTCCAGCTCCCACGTGCCGGTCCACGCGCGCCGCAGCTCTTCGTAGCGGGGCTCGGCGAAGACCGGCAGCACACCGCCGGGGCCGAGCGGATCGTCGGGCGCGGGCAGGCCGGCCGCAGCCAGCCGCGCCGCGAAC
Source organism: Amycolatopsis sp. NPDC049253 (assembly GCF_040678995.1). Classification (NCBI taxonomy): domain Bacteria; kingdom Bacillati; phylum Actinomycetota; class Actinomycetes; order Pseudonocardiales; family Pseudonocardiaceae; genus Amycolatopsis; species Amycolatopsis sp. NPDC049253. The sequence goes on from NZ_JBFAQX010000002.1 coordinate 57,340, forward strand.
ACCCCCGTGGCCGCGGCTTTCCCCGCGTGCAGCGGTTTGGTCATGGAGCCGAACGCCTCACGCTGGCCCAGCGTGCCGGTCGCGGCGATGCCGAGCGCGTCGCCGAGCCGCGGGGCGTCGAGGCCGAGCAGGTGGCCGGCGGCGACGGCCGCGCCGAACACGCCGCACGTGCCGGTGATGTGCCAGCCGCGGTCGTAGTGGCTGGGCGAAACGGCGACCCCGATCCGCAGCTGCGCCTCGCACCCGAGGGCGAACGCGGTGAGCGCCGTGGCGCCGTCGGGCGCGGTTTCGGGGGCGAGCGCCAGCACGGCGGCGAGCGCGGTGGCGCCGGGGTGGATCACGGTGTGCAGGTGGGTGTCGTCGAAGTCGTCGAGGTGCCCGGCCGTGCCGGTGACGATCGCGGCCCACTCGGGATCGAGCCGCTCACGGCGGCCGGGGACCGGGACGGCGCCGTCGGCCCCGAGGTCGGCCGCGGTGGCGAGCACCGCCTCGACCGCCGGCGTGCGGGCCGCGCCGATCGCCGCGCCGAGGACGTTGAGCAGACTGCGCCGCGCGGCCCGGGCCACCGCGTCGGGCAGCGGCGTTTCGGCCGCCTTCCGCACGTGTGCGCAGAAGAGCCGGGTCGAGTCGGAAGCCATCCGAAGATCATTTCAACGCCGCCCGGCACGAACAACGACAACCGCACGCCGGTCCGTTGCGAAAATCGCAACGGTCAGCCGCTCCCCCCGCGCGACCGCGTGGCTCGTGAGCGCCCGCACCCTCGGCGACACGGCCGATTTTTTACGGTGCGCCAGGAAAATCGTGCGGCGGCACCCCTCATCGGCGATCGGGATCCCCACGACAATCGGGTGGTGATCGGCCATCCGGCCCGGCACCACGGAAACGCCGGGCCCGGCGCCGACCATCGCCGCCGCCGGTGTCCCCGGCATCATCAAGCCGGACATGGTGGCCCCGGCGCGGCCGTGCGTGCCGTCGGCGCGTCCCACGTCGACGGCAAGCTCACGGGCGACGTGGACCCGGGCGTCGCGGAGATCGCGGGCTGGCTCCCGCCGAGCCCCGGCGGCGTCGGCCCCATGACCCGCGCGATGCTCCTGTCGAACGCGCCCTCCACCGTCACGCGCGGCACGAACCCGGCACGGGCGCACGCGCCGGTCAAGTGCGGCTGCTCGCGCCGGGCGCCATGGCGACGAACGAGCGGCCCTTCGCTCCGCGCCGGTGCACCGTTTCGTGCCTGGTCCGCGGATCTCCAGCCGGAACGGCGAGCAGCAAGGGTTCCGTGAACAGCGGCGGCACCACCGCGTCGGGTCAGCCGGGGCGACGCACCACGTCGGCGTCACCGCGCAGCAGGTGGGTGATCGCGCCCGCCGCGGAGCTCTGGCGGCAGCGAAACCGCAGGCCGGAGTGGCGGTCGAGGAGACCGGCCGGCACCTCCGGCACGAAGCCGAGCCTGAGGGAGAACGTCTGCGCGATCCGCACCACTTGGCGCGGATCACCCGACGCGGCGCGCGTGGTGCCGATCGCGCCGGCCCGTGTGCGGCGCCGAACTCGCCTCGCGGGCGAGCACCCGCCCCGCGGCCCGCACCCGGACGCGGCGCCCGCGCCACTCGACGGGATCGACCCCGTGCTTGCGCTCCAGCGCGCGCACGCTGCGCTGCATTGTCGTCGCGTTGCCGCCGAGCTCCTCCGCCCCGCGCACGAAGTGCTCGTTCCGGGCGAACGCCGGGAAAACCTCGAAGTCGCGAAAGGACACTTCGCCGTTCACCACCGTCGTTCTCCTCGTCGCCCGGCGGCGCGGCTAGCCGGCCGCGCCGGGCGGCCACGAGCGTTGCCTCACCGCTCGCGGGGCTTGTACCGATCGGTCGGTACGGTTATAGTTCCGCGGAACATCCCAGGTCACGGGCCTGAGGATCGCCGGCCCGGGTCCGTCCGCCGCTGGTCCCCCGGACCGGTGGCGGCACCACCGGCGCGCCGTTCGCGTGCCGTCTCCCCCGATGACGTTGGAGGTAGTTGTGGTTGTCGAGCAGCAGCAGGCGGCGCGGGTCAGACCCGCGCGCGTGGCGTTCGCGAGTTTCGTCGGCACCGCCATCGAGTGGTACGACTTCTTCCTCTTCGGCTCGGCGGCGACGCTCGTCTTCAACGCCCAGTTCTTCCCCACCCTCAACCCGCTCGCCGGCACCCTGGCGGCCTTCGCGACGTTCGGGGTCGCCTTCGTGGCGCGCCCGCTCGGCGGCATCGTGTTCGGCCACTTCGGCGACCGGATCGGCCGCAAGCGGATGCTGTTCCTGTCCCTGTTGCTGATGGGCGGCGGCACGGTCGCGATCGGGCTGCTGCCGACGTACGGCCAGATCGGTGTCGCGGCGCCGGTCCTGCTGGTGCTCGTGCGGCTGCTGCAGGGCTTCGCCGTCGGCGGCGAGTGGGGCGGCGCGGTGCTGATGGCCGTCGAGCACGCCCCGCCGCACCGGCGCGCGTTCTACGGCAGCTGGCCGCAGGCCGGGGTTCCCGCGGGTCTCGTGCTTTCGGCGTCGGCGTTCCTGGCGGTGCAGCAGCTGCCGAAGGACCAGCTGCTGAGCTGGGGCTGGCGCCTGCCGTTCCTGGCCAGCGCGGTACTCATCCTCGTCGGGCTGTACGTGCGTTCGCGGCTCGAGGAGTCCCCGGAGTTCGTGCGCGCGGACGTGCCCACGTTCCCGTTGAAGGACACGCTGCGACGGTCACTGCGCGCCGTGCTCGTCGGCGTTTTCGCACAGGCGGGCACGAACATCCCGTTCTACATCGCGAGCGTTTTCGTGCTGTCGTACGGCCCGAACGAAGCCGGGGTGTCGCGCGGGACGGTGCTGACGTGCCTCATCGTGGCTTCGCTGGTGGACATCGCGGCCGTGCCCCTGGTCGCCATCCTCGCCGACCGCATCGGCCGCCGGAAGGTCCTCCTCGGCGGCGCGGTGTACTCGGCGGCCGTGGCGTTCCCCTTCTTCCGGCTCCTCGACACGGGCGCACCGGCCGCGGTGCTGCTCGCGATGTTCCTGCTCGCGACCCTCGGCCACGCCACCACCTACAGCGCCATGGCGGGCTTCCTCGCCGAGCTTTTCGGCGCGGCACACCGCTACACGGGCGTTTCGGTCGCGTACCAGGTCGGCGGCCTGATCACGAGCGGCCCGGCACCGTTCATCGCGGCCGCGTTGTTCGCGGGGTTCGGCGGGTCGTGGGTGATCGCGCTGTACATCATGGTGGCGTGCGCGATCACGTTCACCGCGCTGCTGCTGGCTCCCCGCCGGAGCTGACCGCGCGCAGGACGACGTCGCGGGTGTGGTGAGTGCCCTCCGGCCCCGGCCTGGTCCGGGGCCGGGACTCGTGGGCCAGGATCGTCCACTCGTCACCGAGAACCTCCGCGATCTCGTCGGGCCGGTAATAGCCGGCGTAGTCCACGCCCTCGTCGCCGGGATCGTGCCCGGCGACGAGCAGCGTGCCCCCGGGCGCGACCGACGCGAGCAACCGGTGCAGCACCTCGTACCCCGGCCGGCGCGGCAACGGGAAGTACTGCGCCGACACCAGATCGAACACCCCGGCCGGCCACCCGGCAGTGCTCAGATCGGCGCGCGTCCACGCCACCCGCCCGGCCACGTCCGCCGCCTGTGCGGCCGCCGCGCCCCGCCGCAACGCCGTCTCCGCGACGTCCATCGCCGTCACCCGCCACCCCCGGCGCGCCAGCCACACCGCGTCGGCCCCCTCCCCGCACCCGACGTCCAGCGCCTCCCCCGGCGGCAGTCCCGCGGCCTCCGCCACGAGCACCCCGTTGGGCTCCCCGCTGAACACCTGCTCGCGAGCGCGGTACATCTCGTCCCAGGACTGCGTGTCCATGTGCCTCGCCTTCGCCGGTCCGCCGGACCCCACCGTGCCTCGGGGGCGGCTTAGCCGGCAAGGGTTGTTGCCGATGTGGCAAGCCCGGCTCAGCGACCGAACAGTGACGTCACCAGGGTTTCCGCGATCTCCCGCAGTTCGTCCGGCTCGTAGCGCACCCGTTCCATCACCGCGAGACCGCGGGTGGTGCTGACGACGAGCCGGGCGGCGGCGTGGAGGTCCACGGGGGGCTCGACGCCGTCGTCCAGAGTGGACAGTTTGGTGTACACCAGGGTTTCCAGCTCGTCCAGCAGGGCGCGCACGGCGGACTCCGCGCGGGGCGACTCCGTGGCCGCTTCGATGGCGGTGCGGGTGGAGAGGCAGCCGTGGGCCGGGGTGCCGGCGGTGAAGGTCCGGACGCAGTAGTCGAAGAACGACAGGAGGGCCGCGCGTTTCGTCGGCCGGTCCAGTGCCGCGGAGGCGCCGGCGAGGAAGCCGGCCGTGTATTCGCCGAAGGCGCGCAGGAAGATCTCCTCCTTGCCGCCGTAGGCGTTGTACAGGGAGCCACGCTGGACGCCGGTGCCGGTGGCCAGGTCGAGCATCGACGTGGCGCGGAAGCCGCGGTCGGTGAAGACGTCGAGGGCGCGGGAGAGAGCCTCGCGCTCGTCGAACTGGCGTACGCCCGCCATGGAACCCCTTTCCCCTACCCGCCGGCCAGCCTAGTCGGCTCCGGAACGTCGAAAACGCCGTGCCGCGTGAGCAGCCCGGCCAGCCACCCCAGCGCAGCGGCCAGCAGGATCGGCGGCAGCAGGTCGAGCCCGCTCAGCTCGACCGCGAGCACGACGGCCGTCGCCGGAGCCCTCGACGCCGCGGCCAGGCACGCGGCCATTCCCGCCGCCGCGCCGCCCGCGATGGGCAGCGCCGAGCCCACCGTCGCACCGACGAACAACGCCGGCCCGATCGTCCCGACCACCCCGCCCGCCCCGACGGTCACCCCCGTCGCGACGATCTTGACCACCGCCAGCACCAGCAGAACACCGAGTCCGCCCACCGCGGCCCCGGGCTGCCCGACGCCGGCGGCACCGGGCACCGCGAGCACGAGCAACCCGACGGCCACTCCGCCGGCAACAGCGCGGACCCAGCCCGAACAGGCCCAGTCCACGACCTCCCGAACCCGGCCGGAGACCATCCGCGTCGAACCGGCCACCACCCGGCTCTCGGCCCGCCGCGCGCCGGCCACACCGCGAACCCACCCGGACCAGGCCCCGCCGGCGTACAACGCCCACGCCAGCACCACACCGAACAACCCCGCCACCACACCGCCGAACGGAGACCCGCCGGCCACGACATCCGGCAGCCGCAGCGGCTCGCCCGGCAGGGCCCAGCCCGTCAGCGCGCCCGCGGCCGAGCCGATCGCCACCGCGACGAGCTCCACCCCGCCGAGACCCTCGACGAGCACCTCCGCCACGAGCACCACGCCCGCCAGCGGCGCCCCGAACGAAGCGGCCACCCCGCCCGCGACGGCGGCCGCCGCGACCGGGCGTACCGAAGCGGGAGGCAGGCGCACGGTACGGGCCAGCGCGGAGCCCAGCGCCGCCGAGATGTGGACGACCGGGCCTTCCGCGCCACCCGAACCGCCGGAACCGAGCATCACGCCGGACGCCAGCGCCTTGGCGCCCGCGACCCGGCCGCGTGGGGGCGAGCCCGCGAACGCCTGGCGCACCTGCGGAATCCCGCCGCCACCGGCGTCCGGCACGAAGCGCACCACCGCCACGCACAGCAGCGCCCCCGCGACCAGCGCGAGCACGACGACGGCGGGCGGCGCACCGGCCACCAGCGACCGGAGCGCGCCCACCGTCTGTCCGAACGCGACAGCCGCGACGCCGGCGACCACGCCCGCCAGCGCGGCCGCGAGGAGCAGCGGGCCCGAGCGCACGCGTCAGGCCGCGTTCAGGCGCTGGTGCAGCTCGTACGAAGCCCGCTCGACGTGGTTGTGCACCAGCTTGCCGTCCTGGACCTCCCACACGGCGGTGCCGCTGAAGGAGATCGGGCGGCCGTCCGGTTCGGACCCGAGCACGCCGTTGTTGCGCCCGTGCACGTTCCACCGCGAGGCGACGCGGCTGCCGTCGTGGTTCTGGAACGTTTCGACGATCTCCAGCTCCAGGTCGTGCACCTGCTCGAGGAACGCGCCGATCCACGCCTTGAAGTTCTCGCGGCCCTCGATGCGCACGCCCGCGTTCGTGATCACGAAGTCCTCGACCACGAAATCGTCGGCCGCGGCCGGGTTGTGCGCGTTCCAGACCTCGTTCCAGAACGATTCGACCAGCTCTGCCGAGTTCGGCACGGTGACCTCCCGAGTCATGTTTGACATTGCTGTCAAAGATAGCTGTGGGACGGTCGCACCGGTCCTGTTTGCGAGCAGCACCACACCACCGTGGCTAAGGGATGTCTCGTAACTGATCTTGTGGTTGGTGGGACTGTTGTTGCGGTCAGTCTGTGAGGAAGATGTTGTGCAGGTGCGCGATGCCGGACACGGTGTCGTTGAGTGTGCTGGCGGCGCGGCGATAGTCGCGCAAGATCTTCCAGCACTTCATCCGCGCCAGCGCGTGTTCGACGCGGGCACGGATCTTGCGGTGGCCGGCGTTGAGGTTTTCCTGCCAGTCCGGCAGATCGCTGCCGTCACGGGGTTTGCGGTAGGGCATGATCACGGCCGGGTTGCCTTGGTAGCCGCCGTCGGCCATCACCGGGCGCCCCGCCAGCTCCTGCTCGATTCCGCAGGCGCGGTAGACGGTGCAGTCGCCTGCGTTGCCGGGATGCGCGTCGCCAGTGGCGATCACCAGCCGGGTGTCGGCGTCGATCGCGACCTGCACGAACGCCCGAGTACCGGTAGTTCTTCGACGGTGCCGCCAGCCGGTGATCCCGCGTGGGCACCAGGGTGCCGTCCACGATCGCGACCGAGTCGATCCGCCGCCTGCGGACCGGGGCCAGCGCCAGCAACGGTCCGATCGTGTCGCTTCCCCCGGTGCGCCGCGGAATGCGACACTCCGAACAGCGGCCCGATCTGGCGCATCGTCAGGTTCGTCCGCCAAGACGTCGCCACCAGCAGCACACGATCAGCCAGGTCAAGCCGCCACTGACGCCCCGGCCGGCCATCGGCGATCTCATCACCACCACACTTCGCCACGACGCTCACCAGCTTGCGGACCTGACCCGGTTCCAACCCCGTGAACGGGGCAATCCACTCCGACCGCGACGCCGAGATCACCTGCACCACACCATGATCAACTACCCCGCAGACCAACACCCCACCGGGTTACGAGACATCCCTTAGCCGGCGAACGCGTCGTCGAACCGGTAGCCGTCCAGCAGCTCGCGCGCGGCCACCAGGTACTGGATCGTGGGCGTGCCCTCCTCCAGCCAGTTGAGGCGCGCGTCGCGGTACAACCGTTCGATCGGGTACTTGCGCGTGTAACCGATGCCGCCGTGCACCAGCAGGGCCCGGTCGGTGACGCGCCCGACGGCCTCCAGCCCGAACTGCTTCAGCAGCGACGACTCGGCCGGGATCCGCCGGCCGGCGTCCCACTTGGCCGCGGCGTCGGCCAGCATGCCGCGCAGCGCGTACACGTCGGCCGCCATCTCCGCGAGGTAGCGCTGGATCGCCTGCCGCGACGCGATCGGCTTGCCGAACGTCACCCGTTCCTGCGAGTACTTCACCGAAAGCTCGAGCGCACGTGTCGCCGTGCCGAGCGAAGACGCCGCGATGAACACCCGGCTGACCTCCAGGGCCCGCTCGAGGTGCCGGCCACCCTCACCCTCGGCACCCACGAGCGCCGACGCGGGCACCCGCACGTCGGTGAACGTCAGCTCGCCGTGCTCGGCCCCCTTGCAGCCCATCGTCTCCGGCAGCGGCGCGATGGTGAACCCCGGCGCGTCCCGCGGCACGATCAGCGCGGAAACGTCCACTTCGGACGTCTTCGCGAAGACCAGGAAGTGCGACGCGAGGTCCGAGTTGGTGATGAGCCACTTGCGCCCGTTCAGCACGTATTCGTCACCTTCGCGACGCGCCACAGTGGACAGATCGGCGCCGGTACCGTTGCCGGGTTCGGTGAGCGCGAACGCCAGGGACTTCTCCCCCATCGCCGCGCCGGGCAGGATCTCGTTCTTCTGCGCGGCGTTCCCGATCTCCGACAGAGCATGGGCGAACGAGTTGTGGACGTGCACGATCGCCCGGATCCCGCCCTGGATCTTGGCGAACTCGGCGAGGATCGGCAGGTACTGCGCGATCGACAGGCCGGAGCCGCCGTACTCGCGCGGCACGATCAGCCCGAACGCGCCGCACGCGCGCAGCGCCGGCAGCACCACGTCGTAGGGGATCTTCTCGGTGTCCTCGATCCGGTGCTCCAGCGGGTCGAGCTCGTCCCAGATCGTGGCGAAGACGGCGTCGCGCAGCTTGCGGTAGTCGTCGGCGGGCAGGCCAGTGCTCATCGGTTCCTCCTTGGTTTCACAGCGTCCAGCCGCCGTCGGCGGCGAGTACCGCGCCCGTGCAGAACGTGGCGTCCTCGGCGAGGAACACCGCGGCGCGGGCGATCTCCTCGACGGTGCCGAACCGCCCGAGCACGGTGGCGTCGGCGATCTTCTGCCGCGCCCCGGCGGGGATCGCGGCGGTCATGTCGGTCTCGACGAACCCGGGCGCCAGCACGTTCACCCGCACCCCTTGCGGCGCGAGCTCTTTCGCGAGCGACCGGGCGAAGCCCACCGCCGCGGCCTTCACGCTCGCGTACGCGGTGTCGCCGGGGAAGCCGACCGTTCCGACGGCGGACCCGACGAGCACGACGCTGGGCTTCACACCCTCGGCCAGCCACGGGATCGCCGCGCGCACCAGCGCGGCCGTGCTGCGCAGGTTCGCCTCGATCACGCGCCACCAGTCGCCGGGGTCGACGCGGGCGAGCTTGCCGCCCTGCCACACCGCGGCGTTGAGCACGAGCGAGTCGAGCCGGCCCCAATGCCGGGCGACCTGCGCGACGAGAGCTTCGGCCGTGTCGGGCGCGGCGAGGTCGAACGCCACCGGCAGCACCCGCCCGGGCGCGTCCGCGGCCAGCTTCCCGACGCGGTCCCCGCCGGAGCGGTACGTGCCGGCGACCCGCAGCCCCCGGTCGAGCAGGTGCCGAGCGATGCCCTCGCCGATCCCTCGCGAAGCGCCGGTGACCAGCGCGACCCTGACGTCTTCTGCGTTCATGAAATGATTGTACCGATCGGTCTGTACGGATAATTGTGACGAAGGTCAGAGCCGCTCGACGATCGTGGCGTTGGCCATACCGCCCCATTCGCACATCGTCTGCAGCCCGAACCGGGCGCCGCGGTGTTCGAGCGCGCCGACGAGCGTGGCCAGGATCCGGGCGCCGCTCGCGCCGAGCGGGTGGCCGAGCGCGATCGCTCCCCCGTGGACGTTGAGCCGCTCGGGCTCCACCTTGATCTCGCGCTGCCAGGCCAGCGGCACCGGTGCGAACGCCTCGTTGACCTCGAACAGGTCGATGTCGTCGGCGGTCAGCCCGGCCCGCGCGAGCACGGCGTGCGTGGCGGGCACGACACCCATGAGCATGAGGATCGGGTCGTCGCCGACCACGGCCGTCGTGTGGATCCGGGCCCGCGGCGACAGCCCCAGCGCCGCGGCCTTCGCCGCACTCATCAGCAGGACGCCGGCCGCACCGTCGGACAGCGGCGACGAGTTGCCCGGCGTGATCTTCCAGCCGAGCTCGGGAAAGCGGCTCGCGGCGGCTTCGGCCACGAAAGACGGCCGGAGACCGGCGAGACCGTCCACTGTGGTCGACGGGCGGACGGTCTCGTCGACCGTGAGCTCCGGGGCCTCGGCGACCGTGACCAGGTCGGCCGCGAAGCGCGGCTGTGACTCGGCCGCCCGCCGGTGGGATTCCGCGGAGAAGGCGTCGAGCTCGGCGCGGCTCAGCCCCCACCGCGCGCAGATCAGCTCGGCGGAGATCCCCTGGCCGACAAGCCCGCCGGGGAACCGCTCGGCCACGCGCGCGCCGAGGTGGTCGGCGCCCTGGGTGTCGGAGTGCATGGGCACGCGTGACATCGACTCCACCCCGCAGGCGATCACGACGTCGGCCGCGCCGGCCTGGATCGCGTGCGCGGCGAAGTGCACGGCCTGCTGGCTCGAGCCGCACTGCCGGTCGACCGTCGTCGCGGGCACCGACTGAGGGAACCCGGCGGCGAGCACGGCGCTGCGGGCCGGGTTCACGGCCTGCTCCCCCGTCTTGGTCACGCAGCCGCCGATCACGTCGTCGACGAGCGCGGGGTCCAGGTCGTTGCGCGCGACGAGGCCGGCGAGGACGTCGGCCAGCAGGTGCACGGGGTGGACGTGCGAGAGCGCGCCACCCGGCTTCCCCTTGCCGACGGGGGTGCGCAGCACGTCGACGACCACCGCGTCGCGTGATGAAGTCATGGGTCCTCCCGGTCTCCGGCGCTGGAATTACCGAGGACGATACCTGTATGGACCGGTCGGTACAAGGATTTTGGCACACGACGGCCCGCGACCGGAATTCGAGCGGGAAACGCGAGCCGACGGCAGCCCGGGCACGCCAGGGATCAGGCGCGAATGCCCTCGATCAGCGCATCGAGGAACAGGTCGGCGACCTCGTCGGGCGTCAGCTCGCCGCCGGGCTCGTACCAGAGGTAGGTGTAGTTGAGCATGCCGAGGATGCCCTTCACGAGCAGGCGCGGGGTCTGGCGCAGCACCTTGGCGCGTACGCCGTTGTCCAGCGCCTGGCGCCAGTAGCCCTCGTAGCGCTCGCGCGCGGTGATCACGTGGTCGCGCCACTCACCGGTCAGCGCCGTGTACTCGCGGAAGAACACGGCCCACTCCGCGCGGTGCTCGGCGATGTTGCGCAGCAGCCCGCGAGCCATGCGCCGCACCAGCTCCTCGGCGTCCAGGTCCTCGTCGAGCAGCTGCTCGGCGTAGGCGTTCATGGAGTCGACCTGCTCTTTGCTGATCGCGTAGAGCACGGCCTCCTTGCTGCCGATGTAGTGGTACAGCGCACCCCGCCCGAGGCCGGCGGCCGTGCCGAGCTCGGCGATCCCGGTGCCGTGGTAGCCGTTGCGCGCGAACAGCTCGGCCGCGATGCCGATCACGCGCGCCCGGTTCGCCTCGAATCCCGTCACCGTCATCTCGCCGACGCCCGCCTTCACCGCTCGTGGACCGAACGTTCCAAGGATATCCGCCGGGGACCCCGCCCCGGCTCGAGGGCGAGGTCCCCGCACGTCGAACGGCCGGGCGGCCGGAGCCTCACTTCTTCTGCCGACGGCTCCCGCCGTGCCAGTCTTCCTGCTTGCCGGCTTCGCCCGCGCTGACGCCGAACGCCGGCAGCTGCGGCCGCTCGCGCAGGCTGCGCTTGAGCTCGGCGAAACCCGGGAAGCGCGACAGCGCCACGACGTGGTCCCACAGCTCGACCGCTTCCTCGTCGCCGGGCAGCCGGCTGATCACCGGGCCGAACAACGCGGTTCCGCGCGGCGGCTCGAAGTGCAGGATCGGCGTGCCGACGTCCTTGCCCGTCAAGGTCAGGGCCACGTCGGTCTCCGCCTGGATCACGGCGTCCCAGGTGTCGTCCTCGAGCGCGTCGGCGTACTCGTGCGGGAGGCCGCAGGCGTCGAGCGCCGTGGTCGCGAGGTCACGCACGCCGCGGTACACCGCCGCGGCCGTGCCACCGGGGACGGCGTCCTGCTCGAACGTCTCCTGCCCCAGCTTCTCGTAGAACGCGCCGATCGGCTCGGGTCCGTGGTCCCGGCGGATCCGAGCGGCCACGCGCAGCAGCTTCAGGCCCGACGTGTGCGACTCCTCGTACTCCGGCGGGAAGTGCGCCGAGTAGTCGATGTGCGAATTCAGCAGGCGCAACGAGATGAACCGCCACTCGACGTCGTACTGCTTGAGCCGCGCGACGGTGCGCACCCACTTGCTCGTCATCCAGGCGAAGGGGCAGACGGGGTCGAAGTAGAAGTGCAGATCAGGCTCGCTCATGAGGTGAGCGTACCCAACGACCCTTGTTTATACCGATCGGTACAAGCATAATCGCCAACCAGGAGAAGTGCTCAGACCGATCGGTCCAACGGCCGGTTCGGCGAAGGAGGTTGGGCGACGATGCTCGACGGGACAGCCACGGCAGCCCCCGGCGAAGACGGCCTGGTGCGCCGGCCGGTCTGCGCGCGGGTCACGATCGCGGAGCTCCACGAGCGGGCCTACCGCCAGTTCGGTTCGCGCATCGCCGTACGCGACGGCGACACCGCGCTCACCTACCGCGAGCTCGGCGACCGGGTACACCGCGTCGTCGGCGGGCTCACCGCGCTGGGTTTGCGCCGGGGTGACCGTGGCGTGCTGCTGGTGGCGAACGGGCTCGAGTTCTTCGAATCCGAACACGCGCTGTTCGCGAGCGGGCTCGTGCGCACCGCGCTGAGCACTCGCCTGCACGTGCGCGAAGTCGTCCACATCCTCAACGACTGTGCCGCGGCGGTGGTGTTCGCCGACGCCGCGTGGGCCGAGCAGCTGGCCGGGATCCGCGCGGAGCTCCCCCACCTCCGATTCGTCGTCACGGTCGCCGGCGGCCCGGGCGACACGACGCTGGACGAGCTGCGCGCGGCCGAACCCGCGCGACCGGTGCAGCCCGACGCCGGCGACCCCGCCGCGATCCTCTACACGAGCGGCACGACCGGCCTGCCCAAGGGCGCCACGCTCAGCCACGCCGCCTGGGCGGCCATGGTGCGCAACGAACTCCTCGAACTGCCCCCGGCAGCCGACGACGACCTCGTGCTGCACGTCGCGCCGCTGAGCCACCTGAGCGGATACGTGGCGCCGGCGTACTTCGTGCGCGGCGCCACCCACCTCACGTGCGCCAAGTTCGACCCCGCGGTGGTGCTGGACCTGATCGAATCCCACCGCGTGACGATCCTCCCGATGGTGCCGACGATGCTGAACCTGCTCGTCCTCGCCGCGGAGCAGCGGTCCGGCGACCGCTCGTCGCTGCACACCGTGGTGTACGCCGGTTCGCCGATCGCCCCCGACCGGCTCGCCCGCGCCCGCGCGGTGTTCGGCGACGTGTTCGTGCAGTTCTACGGGCTGAGCGAGCTGCCGATCCCGATCGCGTGCCTTTCGGCGCGCGACCACGCGTTCGACCCGGGGGCCGGCATCCCGGCGCGGCTGGCGTCGGCGGGCCGGGTCAGCCCGTTCGTGGAGGTCAAGCTCGTCGACGACACCGGCGCCGAGGTCGGGCCCGGTGAGATCGGCGAGATCACCGTGCGCGGCGATCAGACGATGATGGGCTATTGGCACCTGCCCGACGCGACGGCCGCGATCCTCGGACCGGACGGCTGGGCCGGCACCGGCGACCTCGGCCGGTTCGACGACGAGGGATACCTGTACCTGGTCGACCGCAAGAAGGACATGGTCGTCACCGGCGGGTTCAACGTCTACCCGACGGAGATCGAGAACGTCGTGTCGACGGTCGCGGGGGTCGCGGAGGTCGCCGTGGTCGGCGTGCCCGACGAGACGTGGGGCGAGGCGCTGAAGGCGATCGTGGTGGTGCGCGGCGGGTTCACCGTGACGGCCGACGAGGTGATCGCCGTGTGCGCGGAACACCTGGCCGGTTACAAGAAGCCGCGCTCGGTCGAGTTCGTCGACGAGCTGCCCAAGACCGGTTCGGGCAAGATCATGCGGCGCCGCCTGCGAGACCGGTACTGGGCGGGCAGCGACCGCAAGGTCGGCGGCTGACCACAGTGGACGGCGGGCCGGGGCCACGCCGTCCACACAAGACAATCCACGGCGGTAGGCCGGTGCCCGTCGGGGCACCGGCCTACCGCGTACGGCTCGGCTCAGGCGGTCTGCCAGCCCTTGCGCAGCCCTTCCCGGTCGACGCGAACGCCTTCGAGGTACACGTCGGCGATGCGGCGGGTCGCCGTGATGTCCCGCAGCGGGTCCTCGTCCAGGACGACGAAGTCCGCCCGCTTGCCCACCGTGAGCGCACCGCGGTCGGCCAGCCCCAGCAGCTCGGCCGACACCTCCGTGGCCAGCCGCAGCGCCGCCAGCGGCGACAACCCGGCCGCCACGAGGGCCTCCAGCTCACGGTGCTCGGCGAAGCCGATGATCTGCGCGAGCAGGCCCGTGTCGGCGGAGAACACCAGCCGCACTCCCGCGTCCGCCAGCGCCACGAGCGTTTTCTCCATGCCGCGGTAGGCCTCGCCGGTGTCGAACAGCGGTTCCGGCGCCTTCTCGCGGATCGTCGCGCGCAGGCTCGCCACCGCGTCGCGCGGGAGGATGTCCGCGAACGCGGGCTCGGCCAGCCAGTCCTCGCCCGGCGGGCGCTGGATGGCCATCGAGGTGAACACCGCGACGTTGTGGTCCTTCAGCAGCGTGATGAGCTCGTCGTCGGTTCCGGTGCGCGGCAGGTGCGCGATGATGTCCGCGCCCGCGCGGACGACGGCCTTCGCCTCGTCGAGCGTGTAGATGTGCGCGGCGACCGTGAGGCCGTGGGCGTGCGCCTCGTCGATCACGGCCTCGTAGATGTCCGGGCCGAGCTTCTCCTTGGTGCCGTGGCGGCTGTCGAGCCAGAACTTCACGGCGTCGACCCGCTTCGCGGCCAGCCCGCGCACGAACGCGCGTACCTCGTCGGGACCGGTCGCCTCGTACACGGCGTCGGCGGCGAAGAACGGCCCGCCGTTGGTGTCACCCGGCGTCGGCGCGACGATCCCGGCACCGGCCGTGAACAGCTGCGCGACGTCACGCTCGCCGAGCGTGCCGGCCCGTTGGTCGTCGCGGACGGCGAGCTCGGTGTCGTCGCGGTCGGTGCCGAGCGACTGGAACGTGCTGACGCCGTAGTACGCCAGCCGGTGCAGGTGGTCGACGACGTTGGCGCGCGAGTAGAAGCTCGCGTCCGACGTGGTGCCGCGCATGTACCCGATGTGGCCGTGGGGGTTGACGATCGCGGGGATCACCGTCTTGCCCCGCAGGGAAACCACGGTGCCTTCCGCCACGAGGTCCGCCGCCGCGGCGACCTGCCGGATCACGCCGTCGCGAACGACCAGCGCCGCGTCGTCGAGCACCTGCTCGCCGGTGATCAGGCGCGCTCCCGTGTAGACGGTCTCGTCGCTCACGCCGGCGCCGCCTGTCCGCTCGCGTACCGCGCACTGCGCTTTTCGTACTCGTCGTAACCCATGGCGGCCTCGAACGCGTGCTGCTCGGTGACGAGGTGCTTCACCGCGGCCACGTCTTCGCCTTCCCGCAGCGCGTCGAGCACCGCCGTGACGTTCTTCGACGCGGCCCCGATCACCGTGTACCACAGCAGAACCACGTCGGCACCGGCCTCGCCGTACTGCGCGATCGTGCTCGACGGCTCGTCCGAGCCCGGCACGTCGAGCAGGTCCCCGGGCACCATGACCGGCACCGGGATCCGGTCTCGCACGCGCGCGAGGTCGGTCGCCGGGACGGCGGGCGCGAACACCAGGTCCGCACCGGCCGCGGCGTAGGCCTCGAGCCGGCGGACGCAATCTTCGAGGTCGTGCTCGACCCACGCCGCGTCGGAGCGGGCGATCACGAGGAAGTCGGGGTCGGTGCGGGCGTCGACCGCCGCGCGCACCTTGTTCGCCATCTGCTCCACCGAAAGCAGCCCGGCGGGCATCGACGTGTGCTTGCCACCCAGGTTGTCCTCGATGTGCACGCCGGCAACCCCCGCGTCTTCGAAGACCTTCACGGCGCGCCAGACGTTCGGGGCGTCGTAGAAGCCGTTCTCCGCGTCGGCGAGCACGGGGATGCCCACGGCGTCGACGACGCGGCGCGCCTGCTCGGCGATCTCGTTCAGCGTCAGGAGACCGACGTCCGGCAGCCCGAAGCCCGACGCGGCGGCGGCGAAACTGCCCAGGTAGGTCGCGGGGTACCCGGCCTTTTCGACCAGGCGGGCACTGAACGCGTCGTACGCTCCGGGCAGCACCAGCGGCCCGGTTCCGGCGAGGAGGGCTTTGAACGCTTTCCTGCGCTCGTGCGGTGTGTTCGGCATCGGGCTTCCTTCTCCTCAGACGAGGAAATCGCGGTAGCGGCGCAACCGCTTGCGGGCGGTTTTCATGTTGTGGCGCTTGAGCTCCTCGGCCCGGCCGGCGTCACCGCGCACGAGGGCTTCGATGATGTCGCGGTGCTCGGCGAGGCTCTCCTCCATCCGGCCCGGGGTCATCAGGATCCGGCGCCGCAGCAGGTGCGCCTGGTCCTGGATGCCGGCGAGGGTCTCGGCGAGGAAATCCTGGTCCGCCAAGCGGATCACGGTGTCGCGGTAGGTGTCGATGGCCGCGAGGAACGTCTCGAGATCACCGCTCGCGGCGGCGTCGTCGAGCCGGCCCGGCGCGAAGAGCTCTTGTAGCGCCGTCCAGTCCCGCGGCTCGCCGTGCTGTGCCGCGAGCCGCGCGGCGAGACCTTCGAGCACTTCCAGGACGTCGTAGATCTCTTCCAGCCGGTCGAAGTCGACCTTCGCCACGACCGTGCCGACGTTGGGGATCCGCTCCACCAGCTTGCGCGACTCGAGTGCCAGCAAGGCCGACCGGACGGCGTTGCGGGTGGTGCCGAGCTCGGCGGCCAGCTTAACCTCCGGCAGCCGGCTGCCCGGCGTGAAGTCCCCGCGCAACAGCCGCTCCCGCAGGTGCAGCTCGACCTCTTCGCTCTTCATGGCCGTCCCTTCGTGCTGCCACCCAGGGTACGAACGTGTCGCCTGGATTGTCAACAATGCGAGCGACACAATTGTCGCGTGTCTCTGGTCACGCTCGTTAGGGTGAGGTCGTGACGATCTTGGTGCGCAAGTCCGGACCCGCCGATCGCCCGGCGATCCTCGCGCTGCTCGACGGCGCCCGCGGGCTCGACCTGCCCCCGGCGGAACGCGCGGCGCAGGGCTTCGTGCAGGGCAGCTTCGACGCCGGCAAGCTCGCCCGGTTCGAGACCACCACCGGCGTCTACCTCGCCGTCGACGACGGCGAACCGGCCGGGGTCGCGCTGACGTCACCGGCGGAGTCGGCCGTCGACGGCCCGCCCGGGCGCACCGTCGAGGTCGCACGCGCCGCGGGCCTGGCCGAGGGGGTGTTCCTCTACGGCCCCGTCACGGTCGCGCCGGCCCACCGCGGCCAGGGCGTGGTGCGGCTGCTGCTCGCCGCCGTGGCCGAGCACCTCGCCGACCGCACCGCGGGCGTGCTGTTCGTCGAGCGCGCCAACGAGAAGTCGCTGGCCGTCCACACGCACCTCGGCATGAACCACATCGGCGACTTCACGCACGCGGGCCGCGAGTACGCGGTCTTCTCGTTCACTCCGGCGCAGTTCCGCGCCTGACGCGCTCGCGCAGCCACTGCTCGAACTCGGCGGCGACAATGCGCTCGTCGTGCACCCCGGCCGCCTCGGGCGAGGCCAGCCACACGATGGGCGGCCCCATCACCTCCGGCTCCAGGAAGCGGTGGCCGGTGGGCGCGTCCGGCAGCATCCCGGTGACGGTCGCGCCGCCGGGCAGCAGCAGGTTCACCGTGACGCCGGTGCCACGCAGGTCCGCCGCCATCACCCGCGACAGCGACTCGCTGCCCGCGCGCGACGGGCCGTAGGGCACGAACCCGGCCCGCCGCATGGT
This sequence comes from Amycolatopsis sp. NPDC049253, assembly GCF_040678995.1. Taxonomy (NCBI): domain Bacteria; kingdom Bacillati; phylum Actinomycetota; class Actinomycetes; order Pseudonocardiales; family Pseudonocardiaceae; genus Amycolatopsis; species Amycolatopsis sp. NPDC049253. The sequence continues at coordinate 74,817 of NZ_JBFAQX010000002.1, forward strand.
CGCCTCGCTCACCGCGATGTTCACGATCCGGCCGCCACCCGCGGCCAGCATCCGCGGCGTGACCTCGCGCGCCACGAGGAAGTAGCCCGTCAGATTCGTCTCCACCACCTGGCGGAACCCCTCGACCGGGACTTCCCAGAACCCACGCGGCTCGGTCATGAACCGCGGGTTGACCGTGCACATGCCGAGCCCGGCGTTGTTCACCAGCAGGTCGATCCCGCCGAGCCGGGCCCACGCCTCCTCGACCGCACGCGCCACCGACGTCTCGTCGCGCACGTCCAGCTCGACCCCGAACGCCCCGGGCAGCCCGGCGGCGACCTCGCGCGCCCGCTCCCCCGACCGTCCACTCACCGCGACGCGCGCCCCGGCCGCGGCGAGCGCGGTCGCCATGGCCAGGCCGAGGCCGCCGGTCGCACCCGTCACGAGCACCTTCGTCTCCATCGCCCCGACGCTAGGAGCTGGTGCGCGCTCCAGGTCAAGCCGGCCGCGGGCGCAGGTCTCAGCAGGCGCAGCGGATCGTGAACTCCTTCTCCTGCCCTCCGAGCGTCATGACGTGCGCGTCGAGGTTCGCCCGCACGCTGCCCCGGATCTCGTTGTCGACGCGGTACAGATCGGTCACCAGCGCTTCCCAGTCCCGGCTGCCGTCGGCCGCCCACTCGAACGGCAGGCGGCGCAGCGACCCTTCGTCGGCCGGGTCGACGGCGGCGCCCGTCTCCAGCGCGGCGCGGACGATGGCGCGTTGCCGCCCGGCCTCCCGGGGCCGCCCGCACGGGCAGCCGAGCGGGAAGTCGAGGAACGTCGCGCGCGGGGCTTTGACGGCCGAAGCCGCGCGGTGCAGCGTCGTGAGGCTGGTGGTCGGCAGGCCACGACGTTCGAGCGCACGCGCCAGGACCCCGCCGGCGACGTGGCACTGCGGGCAGAACGGCACGACCAGCACGAGGTCCGCCCCCATCGCGGTGAACTCGTCGACGATCCGCGGCGCGGTCTCCGTGGCGAGCTCGTCGTACTGCGAGATCGAGCCGACGAGGGACACGGCGTGGTCGGCGTAGCGGCCGATCACCCCGGCGCGCTCGAGGTCGAGCATCGTGTCGCGCGGGTAGGCGACGTTGGCGTCGGCCGGCGCGAACGCGCGGATCGGCGTCCTGTGCGCGAACAGCACCTCGGACAGGTCCCGCTCGCGCGGCAGCAGGCGGTAGGACAGGTCACTGCGCTGCTCCAGCCGCTTCTGGTCCGGGTAGTAGGCGCCACGTGACGAGCAGCCCGACGGTCGCGCCGGCCAGTGGCTTGCGCAGCGGGGTGAGCTCCGGCGCGTCGAACGTCGGCACGCTCAGCGGCGGGATGCCGAGCACCGGGCCCGCCACGTTCGCGTCGAAGTCGTAGGTCCGGGAGCCGGCCTGGGCGGTCATGGGTGATCCGTTCCTTCCTCGTGATCCGTCAAGATCAAGCCTACGCCAGATATTCGAATATCTTGTTAATACTCGAATAATGACCTGAACGGACGACCGCGGCGACCCCGGCATCAGGCTCGAACATTCGTAGGATGAGCACGTGCCCGACAAGGAGACCCGCAACGAGCGCGTGTACCTCGGCTTGCGCGAGGAGATCCTCTCCGGCGCGCGCGAACCGGGCTCGCCGCTGCGCACGGCGGAGCTGTGCACACGCTTCGAGTGCAGCGTCGGCGTCGCACGCGAGAGCCTGTTGCGCCTCGCCGAGCGCGACCTGGTGCAGGAGCGGCCGATGCAGGGCTTCCGCGTCGCGGCGCTGTCGGAGGCGGACCTGCGGGACCTCACCGACGCCCGGCTGGAGATCGAGACGCTCGCGCTGAAACATTCGGTGCGCGACGGCGACACGGCGTGGGAGGCGCGCGTGGTCGGCGCCCACCACCTGCTGCTCGTCACCCCGCGCGCGGGCGACGCGCGGACCTCGGTGGCCGCGGGCAAGGCCCACGGCGCGTTCCACACCGCGCTGCTCGAAGGCTGCCGCAACCAGCGCATCCTCGCGATGGCGTACCGGCTGCGCGACAAGGGCGAGCTCTACCGCCGCTGGTCCGTCGCGGAGCCGGACGGCGAGCGCGACGTCGACGCCGAGCACCACGGCCTGCTCGACGCCGTGCTCGCCCGCGACGCCGACCTCGCGGCCGACCGTCTCGCCGCCCACCTCGAGGCGACGCACGAAGTGCTCGTGAAGGGCCTCTGACGAGCGTCCACTGTGGCCGGTCCAGGCCGGTCCACACACCGTCCGCACCCGAGGACCCTCCGTCGCGGGCGAACCGAGCAGGAATCGAGAAGCGCCGCCGCGACCGCCGCGGATAGCGTCGGAGACACGCACTCGAACCGCTCGAGCCCACGAACCCAGGAGCCACCATGTCCCCCACGCAAGGCGTCAAGACCGTGCTGCACTCCGTCTCCGACCTGAGCAAGGCCAAGGAGGTCTACACCGCGCTGCTCGGGATCGCGCCGCAGGCCGACAGCGAGTACTACGTCGGCTTCGACACCGCCGGCCAGCACATCGGACTCGTGCCGAACGGCGGCCCGCAGGCCTCGCCGTCGCCGGTGGCCTACTGGCACGTCGACGACATCGAGGCGAAGCTGGCCGAGGTGACCGCGGCGGGCGCCGTGGTGCGGGAGGAGCCGAAGAACGTCGGCGGCGGGCGGCTCGTCGCCACCGTCACCGACCCGGACGGCACCGTACTGGGCCTGCTCCAGGACCGCTGAGGCCACCGCCCGCTCCGGGTGCGCGGTGGCCCGATCGGCCACGAGCACGCCCGCCGAACTGGTTGAATCGACGCCAGCCGCTCCACCGACCCCGTCGACGCCGCACGCGCGGCCCCCGTCCCAGCAGAGGGAGACCCGATGACCAAGGCCACGGCGAAGGCCCGGCCCTCGTCCGCGCCGCAGGGCGCCGACAGCCACGACGTGATCCGCGTGCACGGCGCGCGGGTGAACAACCTCAAGGACGTCAGCGTCGAGCTCCCGAAACGCCGCCTGACGGTGTTCACCGGCGTGTCCGGCTCGGGCAAGAGCTCGCTGGTCTTCGGCACGATCGCGGCGGAGTCGCAGCGGCTGATCAACGAAACCTACAGCGCGTTCGTGCAGGGCTTCATGCCCACGCTCGCCCGGCCCGACGTCGACGTGCTCGAAGGCCTCACCACGGCGATCATCGTGGACCAGGAGCGGATGGGCGCCGACCCGCGGTCCACTGTGGGCACCGCGACCGACGCCAACGCGATGCTGCGGATCCTCTTCAGCCGTCTCGGCGCGCCGCACATCGGTTCCCCGCAAGCGTTCTCCTTCAACGTCGCGTCGATCAGCGGCGGCGGCGCGGTGACTTTCGAACGCGCCGGGCGGACGGTGAAGGAGCGCCGCAGCTTCAGCATCACCGGCGGCATGTGCCCGCGTTGCGAGGGCCGCGGCAAGGTCAACGACATCGACCTCACCGCGCTCTACGACGAGGACAAGTCGCTCAACGAAGGCGCCATCACCATCCCCGGCTACAGCATGGAGGGCTGGTACGGCCGCATCTTCCGCGGCAGCGGCTTCTTCGACCCGGACAAGCCGATCAAGAAGTTCACGAAAAAACAGCTGAACGACCTGGTGTACAAGGAACCGACGAAGATCAAGGTCGAGGGCATCAACCTCACCTACTCGGGCCTCGTGCCCGCGATCCAGAAGTCGTTCCTGTCCAAGGACGTCGACGCGATGCAGCCGCACATCCGCGCGTTCGTGGAGCGGGCGGTCACCTTCACCACGTGCCCGGAGTGCGAAGGCACGCGCCTGTCGGCGGAGGCGCGTTCGTCGAAGATCGGCAAGCTGTCGATCGCCGACGCGTGCGCGATGCAGATCAGCGATCTCGCGGAGTGGGTGAGCGGGCTGAAGGAACCCTCGGTCGCTCCCCTGCTGACGTCGCTGCGGCACACGCTCGACTCGTTCGTCGAGATCGGGCTCGGCTACCTCTCGCTCGACCGGCCGTCGGGCACGCTCTCGGGTGGCGAGGCGCAGCGCACCAAGATGATCCGCCACCTCGGGTCGTCGCTGACCGACGTGACCTACGTGTTCGACGAGCCGAGCATCGGCCTGCACCCGCACGACATCCAGCGCATGAACGGCTTGCTGCGGCAGCTGCGGGACAAGGGCAACACGGTGCTCGTCGTGGAGCACAAGCCGGAGACGATCGCGATCGGCGACCACGTCGTCGACCTCGGCCCCGACGCGGGCAGCGGCGGCGGCGAGGTCGTGTACGAGGGCAGCGTCGAAGGCCTGCGCAAGTCCGGCACCCGCACCGGGCGGCACCTCGACGACCGGGCCAAGCTCAAGCCGTCGGTGCGGACGCCGGCGGGCGTGCTCGAGGTGCGCGGCGCGAGCACGCACAACCTTCAGGACGTGGACGTCGACATCCCCCTCGGCGTGCTCGTGGTCGTCACCGGTGTGGCTGGTTCGGGCAAGAGCTCGCTCATCCACGGCTCGGTCTCCGGCGGCGACGACGTGGTGACCGTGGACCAGGGCGCGATCCGCGGGTCGCGGCGGAGCAACCCGGCCACCTACACCGGCCTGCTGGAGCCGATCCGCAAGGCTTTCGCGAAGGCCAACGGCGTGAAGCCGGCCCTGTTCAGCGCCAACTCCGAGGGCGCCTGCCCGAACTGCAACGGCGCGGGCGTCGTCTACACCGACCTCGCGATGATGGCCGGTGTGGCCACACCGTGCGAGGTGTGCGAGGGCAAGCGGTTCCAGGCCGAGGTGCTGGAGTACCACCTGGGCGGGCGCGACATCAGCGAGGTGCTCACGATGTCGGTGGCCGAGGCCGAGGAGTTCTTCGGCGACGGCGAGGCGAAGCTCCCGGCGGCACACAAGATCCTCCAGCGCCTGGCCGATGTCGGGCTCGGCTACCTCACGCTCGGCCAGCCGCTCACCACGCTGTCGGGCGGCGAGCGCCAGCGGATCAAGCTGGCCACGAACATGGGCACCGACGGCGGCGTCTACGTGCTCGACGAGCCGACCGCCGGCCTGCACCTGGCCGACGTCGAACAACTGCTGGGGCTGCTCGACCGGCTGGTCGAGACCGGCAAGTCGGTGATCGTCATCGAGCACCACCAGGCCGTGATGGCCCACGCCGACTGGATCATCGACCTCGGCCCCGGCGCCGGCCACGACGGCGGGCGCGTGGTGTTCGAGGGCACGCCGGCCGACCTCGTCGCGACGCGCGCGACCCTCACCGGCGAGCACCTGGCGGACTACGTCGGTGCCTGACCCACGCGGCTCAGGAACCTTTTGACAGCGCGGGGGTTCCTGAGCCGGTACACGGCGGCGTGGCGCGCGTGCTCGGCGAGCGCGGCGTCGACGACGGGCAGAGCGCGGCGGCGGTAGGTGACGAGCCAGTGCCAGAAGGCCCGGTTCTCCCTCCCGCGGCGCAGCGCTCGCCACGCGCAGCGCCAGAGCGGGAAGTCGAGCACCACGACGGTGTCGGCCTTTTCGAGGCGGGGTCTCAGCACGTCGTACGGGCCGAGGTCACCGTCGAGGATCCAGCGCGGTTCGCTCGCGCGCTCTGCCTGAACCTCGGCCCACCGCTCGGGCTCCATCGGGGTGAGGTCCGGCGGCCAGAACAACGCGTCGAGCTCCACCACGGGCAGGCCGAGGGCGTCACCGAGCCGCACGGCGAACGTCGACTTGCCCGCGCCACCGCGGCCGAGGAGGACGACGCGCCGCAACCCGTCAGTCCGCGGGCAGGGCAGCGGTGAGCTTGCCGGGGTTGAGCATCCAGAGGATCTTGTCGATGCCGTCTTCGGTCGAGGTGAAGCTGATGACGCCGTACACGGCGCCGTCGCGGCTGAGGACCGCGGCGAGCTCGCCGTTGACCTGGGTGAAGACGATTTCGGCGTCCGTCCAGAAGAACGGCTGGTAGGCGCGGATGACCTTCGCGAGCGTGCCCGCGCCGAAGATCGCCGAGCGGGCGGCCCGGGCGACGCCGCCGCCGTCGGAGTAGCTCACCACGTCGTCGGCGAAGAGCTGCTCCAGCGCCGGCAGGTCCCCCGCCTGCGCGGCGGCGAGGAGCGCGGTCAGCAGCTTCTTGCGCTCCTCCTCGCTCACCGGCTTGCGCTTCTGCGCCGCGAGGTGCTTGCGGGCGCGGCTCACGTACTGGCGCGCCGTGACCTCGGTGGTCTGGATGATCTCGGCGATCTGCGAGTACGGGTAGTCGAACGCCTCGCGCAGCACGTATGCGGCGCGTTCGGTCGGCGTGAGCTTCTCCAGCAGCATCAGCACGGCGACCTCCAGCGCGGCGGCGCGCTCGGCGCCGAGCTGCGGATCGGCCGTCGTGTCGACGGGCTCGGGCAGCCAGGGCCCGATGTAGGTCTCGCGCCGCGCGTACGCGGTGCGCGTGGCGTTGATGGCCAGGCGCGTCGCCGTGGTCGCGAGGTAGGCGGCCGGGTTCTCGACCACCGAACGGTCGGCCTTCTGCCAGCGCAGCCAGACCTCCTGCAGCACGTCCTCCGCGTCGGCCGCGCTGCCGAGCATGCGGTACGCGATGCCGAACAGCCTCGGGCGCACCTGCGCGAAGACCTCGGCCGCGTCGTCGAGAGTGGCGCTTCCGCTGTCTTCCATACCCCCGGCGGCCCTTCCGACGACGTCTGCGACTGACGCGGCCAGCTTACGCCCGCCCCGGAATCCGCCGGTGCTCGTGCACCGCGACGGTGGCCGTGACGTGGTGCTGCTTTGCCGCGCCGATTGTCTGTCCACAGTGGAGAAGTCCACGATCGAGTGACAGAAGGCTCGCGAGGTGTCCACACCGGAGGCACGATGATCACCGGACCTGCCAGTGACAGGATCGGAGCCGGAATGCGAACACTGCCGGGAAACGACCGTGGCGGCCGGTGGCGGAGGGGACTGCCCCTCGCCGCCGGAGTGCTGGTGGCGGCGGGAGGGCTGCTCACGGCGGCGCCGGCCTCCGCGGCCCCGGGTGCCGACTACTCACTCGCCGGGGACACCTACGCGGGGGCGCAGATCGCGGCGCACGAAGGGGTGCACGGAGGTCCTGACCTGGCCCGGGCCGACGTCGACCAGACGCTCGGGCACGACGTGAGCGGGCACACCGGCGCCGTGGACTGGAAGGCGGCCAGCGGGTCGGGCGCGCGGTTCACTTACGTCAAGGCGACGGAGGGCACGGCGTTCGTCAACCCGCAGTTCGGCGCGCAGTATGACGGCGCGCACGCCGCGGGGATCATCCGCGGCGCCTACCACTTCGCGCGGCCCGACGTCTCCGGCGGTGCGGAGCAGGCGGAGTACTTCATCGCGCACGGCGGCGCCTGGCGCGGGGACGGCACAACCCTGCCGGGTGCGCTCGACATCGAGTACAACCCGTACGGCGACGCCTGCTACGGCAAAAGCCCGGCCGACATGACCAACTGGATCGCCGATTTCACCCGCACCTACCTGGCGAAAGAAGGTCGCAGCGCGCTGATCTACACCTCCACCACGTGGTGGAAACGCTGCACCGGCAACACGAACCGCTTCGGCGACACGGATCCGCTGTGGCTCGCGCGCTACGCCCCGCAGATCGGCGAGCTGCCGGCGGGCTGGGACAAGCAGAGCATCTGGCAGTTCTCCCGCACGGGCGGCCTGCCGGGCGACCAGAACTACTACAACGGGCCGTTCAACCGGGTTCAGGCGCTGGCGAGCGGGCCGTCCGCCGCGGCGGCGTGACCCCGGCGGTCAAAGCGGCGCGCGAGCACCTCGAACGCCTCCGCCAGCTCGGGCGGGCCGACGACCTCCAGGTCCGCGTCGAACCGCCCGAACGCGGCGGCCAGCGAAACCCACGACCACGAGCCCAGTTCCAGGCGGCACCGGTCCGGGCCGGCCTCCTCGACGACGGCGTCCCCGGCGTAGCGCGACACCGCGGCGGCGGGCAGGTCGAGCAGCACCGAGCCGCGGCAGGGCCAGCCACTGCCGGAGCCCTGGAACCGGCTGGTCACGAAGGCGGCGACGCTGCCGCCGGGCAGGTCGCGCGGGGTGAACCGCGGACCGGTCGGCGTGCGGGGCGTGAGGCGGTCCGCGCGGAAGACGCGCCAGTCGCCGCGGTCGAGATCCCAGGCGACGAGGTACCAGAGGCCGCCGCGGGCGACGAGGTGGTGCGGTTCGACGCGCCGCGGCGCGGGGCCGGGCGGGTAGTCGAAGCGCAGTACCTCGCTCGCGTGGACGGCGGCGCCCAGTGCGGCGAGCACGTCGCCGCCGACCTGCGGACCCGGCCGGGCCAGCGCGGTCACGTGGACGCTGTCGATCCGGTGCCGCAGCCGGGCGGGCATGACCTGGCGCACGGTCGTCAGCGCTCGCGCGGCCGCTTCCTCGATGCCCGCGCCGGCGGTGGTCGCGAGCTGCAGGGCGACGGCGAGCGCGACGGCCTGCTCGTCGTCGAACAGCAGCGGCGGCAGCTGCGCGCCGGCGTCGAGCCGGTAGCCGCCGTCGGGGCCTTTGGCTGCGACGATCGGATAGCCCAGCTCCCGCAGGCGATCGACGTCGCGGCGGACGGTGCGCGGGCTGACGGCGAGCCGCTCGGCCAGCGCCGCGCCCGGCCAGTCGCGGCGCGCCTGCAGCAGCGAGAGCAACGCCAGGAGGCGGGCGGAAGTCTTCGGCACGGTGTCAGCTTGGCGGAAGAAGCGGCCACATCCTGTCCGCTACCCCTGCGACGATGACGTCATGACCGAAAAGACCGAACTCCTCGCCCAGCTGGCCCGCGCCCGGGAGACGCTGAAGGCGAGTGTCCGCGACCTCACCGACGAGCAGCTCGGCGAGCGCCCCACCGTCAGCGAGCTGTGCCTCGGCGGGCTGGTCAAGCACGTCGCGTCGATGGAGGAGCAGTGGCTGCGCTTCGCCGTCGACGGCGCGTCGACGATGAGCTACGAGCTGCCCGAGGGCGTGACGTGGGCCGATTTCGCGGCCGGCACCGCTCGCGAGTACCCGAAGTGGGCGATCGAGCACCAGGCTGAGTTCAGCATGCAACCCGGTGACACGCTCGCGGCGATCTTGGCGCGCTACGACGAGGTCGCGGCGCGAACCGCCGAGATCGTCGCCGCCGTGCCCGATCTGGCGGCGTCGCACCCGCTGCCGGAGGCGCCGTGGCACGAGGCCGGAGCCGAGCGCAGCGTGCGCGGGGTCCTGCTGCACGTGATCGTGGAGACCGCGCAGCACGCGGGTCACGCCGATCTGCTGCGCGAGACGCTCGAGGCGTCGTGACGGTGCTGGCCAGCCGCGCGCTCAACCGCGCGACGCTCGCCCGCCAGCTGCTGCTGGAGCGCGCCGACCTGCCCGCGCTCGACGCCGTCGCGCACCTGTGCGGGCTGCAGGCGCAGGAGCCGCAGGAACCGTTCACGGGCCTGTGGTCGCGGTTGCGGGCGTTCGACCCGGCGGAGCTCTCGGATCTCCTGATCGGGCGGCAGGTGGTCCGGACCCATCTGATGCGCCGCACCGTCCACCTCGTCACCGCCGACGACGCGCTGGCCTGGCGCACCCGCCACGACGCGATGCTGCGCCGGCGCGTGCTCGGCGTCTACCGGCGCGAGCTCGACGGCGTCGACCTCACCGAGCTCGCCGCGGCGGGCCGCGCCGTCCTGGCCGACGGCGAACCGCGGTCCATGCCCGAGCTCGCCCGGGCGGTGGCCGACCGCTGGCCTTCGCCGGGGCCGCGCGCACTGGGCGAGATGCTGGTCGCCGCGCTCGTGCCCGTGGTGCAGCTGCCGCCGCGCGGGGTGTGGCGGGAGAAGGCGGGCGTGCGGTACCTGCCGCTGTCCGCCTGGCTGGGCCGCGACGTCCCGGCTCCCCCGGACGACGTCGTGGGCGCCGAGCTGGTCCGCCGCTACCTCGCCGCCTACGGCCCCGCCGCCACCGCCGACCTGCGCGCGTGGTCCGGCCTCGCCGGGCTGCCCGCCGCCGTCGCCTCGGTGCGCGACGAACTGGTGTCCTTCCGCGACGACCGCGGCCGCGAGCTGCTGGACCTCCCCGACGCGCCCCGCCCCGACCCGGACACCCCGGCACCGATCCGCTTCCTCCCCGCGTTCGACAACGCGCTCCTCGGCTACTCCGACCGCACCCGCATCGTCGACGACGCCCACCGCAACCTCTCCGTCGCGGGCTCCCGCGTCCTCCTCGCCGATGGCCGCGTCACGGCGACGTGGACCGTCGAGGAGGGCACAGTCGTCGTGTCGCCGTTGCGCCGGCTGACTCGTGCCGAGCGCGCGGCCGTCGGTGACGAAGGCGAGGAGGTGGCGTCGTTCCTGTCCGACGGTGAGCACCGCGGCGTCCGGGTCGAACGCCGGTGACCGCGCGGGCGCGGCCGGCACCGAAATACATCCGCAAAGGTCGGTGCCATTGCCGGAACTCCGGCAATGGCACCGACCTCGTCAGCGGTGCGGCCGCTTCAGCCCGGTCAGGTCGCGCTTGACCACGGTGTTGCGGTCGCCCACGGTGTTGCCGAAGGCGAACTGCGGCCAGTAGCCCATGATCTCCTGGCGGCTGCGCTCGCTCCACTGGCGGGCGAGCGCGCCGCGGGACTTGTAGAAGTTCAGCGCGTAGCCGTGGGTATGCAGGCGCAGGATGGAGAAGCCGCCCGGGTATTCCTTGGCGGCGGCCACTTCCTGGAGCGTCACGCGCGGCGCGGCCGGACTGATCGTGCGGTGGTTACGGTGGGTGTGGCCCGCGTGGTGCAGGAACACGCCCGGCGTCTGCGTGTACCAGTCCAGGATCTGCGAGGCCTGGGTCGCGTCGAGGGAGCTGCCCGCGGTGATCGGGAACGCCGAGTCCTGCATCACGAGCGGGTGGTGGCCGAACACGAGCGTCGGCTGGTCGCGGTGCTTCTTGAGGTCGGCGCGGAACCAGTCGAGCTGCTCGGGCGACAGGCCGCCGGCGTCGCCGCCGTTGCCGGGCTTGTCGTAGGTGTCGAGGCCGATCACGTGCAGGCCCGACAGGTCGCGCGAGAAGTAGGTGCGCTCGGTGCGCGGGAAGTACGCGTCGTGGAAGCAGTCGTTGCCCTGCCACTGCCCGACGCGGCAGGTCGAGTACGCGTCGCCGACGTGCGCGCGGTCGTGGTTGCCGCGCGTGACGAAGTAGTCCTCCTGGTAGCGGCCGAAACGCGACAGCAGGTGCCCGGCGCGGCTGAGGTCGGTCGGCACGGCCTCGGCGGAGATGTCGCCGGCGGCGAGCAGGTAGCGCGGGTCGAAGCGCTTCACGTCCTGGACCAGCGATTCCAGCATCACCTCGGGGTACGGCGGCAGCCCGGGCTCCTGCGAGATCCCGATGTACTGCGGCTGCCCTCCGACGAGCCCCGCCTGCGTCTCGCCCATGTGCAGGTCGTTGCACAGAACGACCGAGAACACGTGGCTGCCCTCGGGCGGCTGCGGCGTGGTGAACTCGAACGGTCCCGTCGTGCCGAGGCCGCGGTCCGTGGTGCCCACGGCGTTGCCAGCGATCAGCGTGAACGCGGTGGGCGCGGCGAGCGTGCCGTTGGAACGGGCCTGGTAGTAGTACGTCTGGCCCGGCTCGAGGTCGCGCAGCTCGACGTAGTGGTACGGGGTGTGGCCGGTGATGTCGTGCGCGACCCGGTTGAGGCGGTTGGGGTTGGTGCCGTAGCGGACCTCGCCGTCGGCGTCGGCCGGGACCATGCGGCCGAGCCCGTCGTCGGTGCCGGCGCGGCCGGTGTACCACGTGATCACGGCGCGGTCTTCCGCGAGCGTCACGAGTTCGAGGTTGACGGGCGTCACCGGGCCCGAGCCGCGGGCGTCGGTCGCGGCCAGCGCGCGGGCGGGGTCGAGCAACGTCGTCGAACCCGCCGCAGCGGCGGCGTACGCGGTCCAGCGCAACAGGTCTCGGCGGGTGAAATCGCAAGCAGGCATGCGCTGCAAGCTAAAGCCGCCCGTTGAACGGAACACCGCCCCCGGGCGAAGAGCGAGTGTCGACACTCGGAAGTCGGCCGCCTCCGCAGTGCTCGACCGGAGCCGGTTCCGCACGCCGGAACACCGGGCGGGCGGAACCGGGCCGGATCAGGCGACGAGCCGCAGCGGCTGTTCGAGCGCGTCGACCAGCACGCCCAGCCACGAAGCCGCCAGCGCGCCGTCGATCGCACGGTGGTCGACCGCCAGCGTGAGCGCCAGCCGCGTCGCTACGGTCAGCTCGCCGTCCACCACGACCGCGCCGGGCTTCCCGGCGCCGACCGCGAGGATCGACGACTGCGGCGGGTTGATGATGGCGGTGAACTCGTCGACGCCGTACATGCCGAGGTTGCTCACCGCGATCGAGCCGCCTTCGAGGTCCTGCTGCTTGAGCCTGCCCTCGTCGGCCTGGGCCGCGAACCCCTTGACCTGGCCCGAGATCGCGCTCGGCGCCAGCTTCTCGACCCCGCGCACGACCGGCGTGACCAGGCCCCGCTCGGACGCGATGGCGACACCGACGTCGACCGAGTCGTATGTGCGCAGGGCGTCTTCGGTCCAGATGACGTTGGCGTCGGGCACCTCGGTGTGCGCGACGGCCACGGCCCGGATGATCAGGTCGTTGACCGAGATCCGCGCCGGTGACACCTCGTTGAGCTGCTCGCGCAGGGCCAGCAGCGCGTCGATCCGCGCGGTACGCCGCACGGAGAAATGCGGCACGGTCTGCTTGCTCATCGTCAGCCGGCTCGCGATGGCGCGGCGGATCCGGGTGTGCGGGATCTCGGTGAACGCCGCGCCCGCCGCGGGCTCCCGACGGACGGGAGCCGGTTGCGGCGTGGCCGCGGGCTTTTCGGGTGCCGGTTGCGGCGTCGGGTCCGGCTGCGGCGGTGCCGGTGCCGGCCGGTCCGCTCGCGCGATCGCGGCCTCGACGTCCTTGCGCACGATCCGCCCGTTCGGTCCGGTCCCGGCCACCTCCTCGAGCCCGATCCCGGCTTCCTTCAGCAGCTTGCGCGCCAGGGGACTCGCGAAGATCCGCTCGCGCGAACCGTTCGACGCGGCCGGCGCCGGCCCTGACTGACCCGGCCCGTTCCGCGAAGCCGATCCACCCAGCTCCGCCAGCAGCCCGCTCACGTCCTCCCCCACGGCACCCAGCACGGCGATCGGCGTACCGACCTCCACCGTCGTCCCGCGGTCCACCAGCTGCCGCAGCACGGTCGCGCCGGCTTCGGCCTCGACCTCCACGGCCGCCTTGTCCGTCTCCAGCACGGCCAGCGCCGTGCCGGCGTCGAACGCCTCGTTCTCGGGCACCAGCCACTCGCTCAGCACGGCCTCGGTCGACCCCGTGGCGACTTCGGGCACCCGCAACAGCGTTGCCATCGTTGGAACTCCTCGCTGCCAGTCGCAGTTGCGGTCAGTCGGACAGGCGCCGCAGCGCCGCGGTCACTTCCCCGGTCCGCGCGATCGCCGCGCGTTCGAGGACCTTGCTGATGCTGGGCGACGCCTCGCCGCCGGTGACGCGCTCGATCGGCGCGTCGAGCCAGTCGAACAGGCGGCGCTGGATCTCGTCGGCGAGCCGGCCGCCGTAGGAGGTGCCGATGGCGCCCTGCTCCACGATCAGCACCCGGTTGGTCTTGCGGACGCTGCGTTCGATCGTGTCCCAGTCGAGGCTCGCGCGGTCGAGCCAGCGCAGGTCGATCAGGTCGGCGCGCACACCGGTCTCGTCCAGGGCCTCGAGGCAGTGCCCGACCATGGACAGGTAGCTGATCACCGTGAGGTCGTCACCGGTGCGCCGCAGCGCGGCCTTGCCGACGGGGATGCGGTAGTCGAAGTCGTCGACCGGCGCGGTGCCCGTGGTGGCGTAGAGGTCCACGTGTTCCAGCACCACGACCGGGTCGTCGCAGGCCACCGCGGTGTTCATCAGTCCGACGTAGTCGAACGGGTTCGACGGCGCCGCGACCCGCAGCCCGGGCGCGGTGGTGAGGATCCCGGCCGGGTCCATCGAGTGCTGCGAGCCGTAGCCGGTGCCCGCGGCGAGCTTGCTGCGCAGCACGAACGGCACGCTGCCGGTTCCGCCGAACATGTGGCGCGCCTTGGCGACCTGGTTGAACAGCTGGTCGGCGGCGACCCACATGAAGTCGGCGTACATGAACTCGACGATCGGGCGCGAGCGCCCGTCGATGGCCATGCCGCCGGCGAGGCCGGTGAACGCGTTCTCGCTGATCGGGGTGCCCAGCACGCGTTCGGGTGCCGTTTCGATGGCCCGCTTGGTGGCGCCGTTGGTGCCGCCCTTGAGCCGATCGACGTCCTCGCCGAGCACGACCACGCGTCCGTCGGTCTCCAGCCGCCTTGCGAGGACATCGCTGACGACGTCGATGAACCGGCGCTCCTTCAGCGCACCGCTGAAGGACTCGGGTTCCTCGTACCGGCTTCCGTCCAGTTCGGACAGATCTCCGCGCACGCCGACGTCGACGAACGCCGGGTCCGGCCACGCGGAGTCCTTGATGCGGCGCTTGCCGTCCGGGCCGTCTTCGAGGAAGCTGTCGCCGATCTCGTGCAGCGCCCGGGTGATCTCCTCGTCGAAGGCCTTCAGCTGGTCGTCGTCGGCGAGCCCGCGCCGCACGAGGTGGCCGCGCAGCAGGTCGATCGGGTCGCGGTCGCGCCAGGACTTCTCCTCTTCCTTCGTGCGGTAGCCGAAGGCGCTGCCCGCGTACGGGCCGTTCTGGTGGAAGTAGCGGTAGACCTCGGCCTCGACGATGGTCGGGCCGTTGCCCGCGCGCATGTGGGCCAGGGCCTCGCTCATCGCCAGGTGCACGGCGAGTGGATCCATTCCGTCCACCTGCCAGCTCGGGATGTGGAACCCGAGGCCGCGTGCGGAGAGCCGGGTTTCGGCCGTGGCCGTGTCGACGGGCGTGGACACCGCGTACTGGTTGTTCTCGATGAAGAAGCAGACGGGCAGCTTCCACGCGGCGGCGAGGTTGAACGTCTCCAGCACCGAGCCGATGTTCACGGCGCCGTCGCCGAAGTAGGTGACGGTGACGGCGTCGGTTCCGGTGTGGCGCTGGTTCCACGCGAAGCCCGCGGCCTGCGGTACTCCCCCGCCGACGATCGCGTTGGTGCCCATCGCGCCGGCCTCGCGCCACTGCAGGTGCATCGACCCGCCGCGGCCGTTGCCGTAGCCCTCGGCCAGGCCGCAGATCTCGGCGAGCGTGCGGCGCAGCACGGTGCGCACCTCGTCGTCGATCACCGGCAGCCCGGTGGGCTTCGGGGTGACGTGGCCGAAGGCCTTGGCGAGGAACTGGTGGTGGCCGCGGTGCGAGCCGTTCACGAAGTCGTCGCTGCGCAGCGGGGAGATCGAGCCGACGGCGCCGCCCTCCTGGCCGATGCTCGAGTGCGCCGGACCGTGCACGAGGCCCTGGCCCGCGAGCTCCAGCACGTACTCCTCGAACGACCGGATCCACTGCGCCCGCCCGAACAGGCTCAGCAGCAGGTCCGGCGCGGCTTCGTCCCAGTCCTCCGGCGTGGCGCGCAGGCGGATCCAGGGCGCGCCGGCGACCAGTGACTCGTGAGTGGCCATCAGGGCTCCTCATCTTCGAATGGATCCATTGCGAAAGGCTTGACGGAGACTATGCCGTCAAGTAGCCATGAAAAGCAAGCGAATGGATCCATTGGAGGTGTACTCATGCCGATCCCCGGGGTGACGGGCGTCGACCACTTCGGCCTCACGGTGCCGGACCTCGACCAGGCCCACGAGTTCTTCACCGAGGTGCTGGGCTGCGAATACCTGTACCGGCTCGGGCCGTACGAGCACGACGACAGCTGGATGAGCGAGCACCTGGGCGTCGACGACAAGGCCGTGATGCGGCGCTTGCACTTCTACCGGCTCGGCGGCAGGGCGATCTTCGAGGTGTTCCAGTACGAGGCGCCGGAGCAGAACCCGGCGCCGCCGCGCAACTCCGACGTCGGCGGGCACCACATCGCGCTCTACGTGGAGGACCTCGACGCCGCCGTCGCCGACCTGCACCGCCGCGGCCTGCGCGTGCTCGGCGAGCCGACCACCAGCAGCGGCGCGAGCGAAGGGCAGCGGTGGGTGTACTTCCTGTCACCGTGGGGCCTGCAGTGTGAGCTAGTGTCCTATCCGAACGGAAAAGCCTTCGACCACAACCCGGAGGCGTTCGACTGAGCCCCGTCCGGCTGAGTCTGGGATCGCCGCGAGGCGTCCGATCGAGAGGAACCGGCGTGGCCGTACCCGCGAGCGTGGCGAGCCAGCGCGTCGCCGACGAGCTGCGAGCGCGAATCCTCGACGGCCGCCTCGCCCCGGGCACGCGCATCATCCAGGACGAGCTGGCCGAGGAGCTGCGCACGAGCCGCCTGCCGGTCCGCGAAGCCCTGCGCATCCTGGAGTCCCGGGGACTGGTGACCCTGCGCGCCAACTCCGGCGCGTGGGTCACGTCCATGGACGTGCGCGAGTGCGAGCTGTCGTACAAGATGCGCGAGCGGCTGGAACCGTTGCTGCTGGCCGAATCCGCGCCCCGGCTGTCCGATGCGGACATCGACGAGCTGGAGGCGCTCGAGGACCGCATCGAGCGGACCGACGACGTCGAGGAGTTCCTCGTGCTCGACCGGCAGCTGCACTGGACGGTCTACCGCCACCACGACGCCCACGACCTCGCCGCGATCCTCAACCGCCTGTGGGACACCACGCAGCACTACCGCCGGGCGTTCACGCGGCTGGCCGGCGAACGCCGCAGCTGGATCATCCGCGCCGAGCACCGGCTGCTCATCGAGGCGCTGCGCCAGCGCGACCACGCGTCGGCCGAGCGCATCCTGGAGCTGCACATCCGCCGGACCCGGGTGGAGCTGGTGAAGCACCCGGAGGTGTTCGCGGTTCCCGTCCCGTCCCGAGGCGAGTTCGACGGTCACTGAAGACCTGGCCCGGTGTCCGGGTCGCCGAGTGACGCTCCTCCTCGCGGTATGCTCCCCACAGCAGTGGTCATTAAAGCTGATAGTCAGCGCATGTGACCACCTCGACGGGAAGGGTACCGCCATGACTCGCCTGGCTTTCGGGTTCTCGCTCGTGCCGACGCTCGACGTCGGCGCGCACCGCGAGCTGGCGGTGGCCGCGGAGGAGCACGGGCTGGAGTTCCTGGGCATCCAGGACCACCCGTACGTGCCGGAGTACCTCGACACCTTCGTGCTCGCGGGCGCCCTGCTGGCCGCCACCGGCCGCATCCACGTGTTCCCCGACGTGACGAACCTGCCGCTGCGCCCGCCTGCGATGCTCGCCAAGGCCGCCGCCTCGCTCGACCTCGTGTCCGGAGGGCGCTTCGAGCTCGCCGTCGGCGCGGGCGGCTACTGGGACGCGATCGAGCGCCTCGGCGTCCGACGGCGCTCGCGGGCCGAGGCCAACGCCGCGCTCGAAGAGGCATTCGAGCTCATGCGGGCGATCTGGCGCGCCGACCACCGGCCCCTCCACCACCGCGGCACTCACTACACAGTGGACGGTCTCGTGCCCGGGCCCCGGCCCGCGCACCCGATCGAGCTCTGGACCGGTGCACAGGGACCGAAGGCACTGGCCCTGACCGGCCGCATCGCCGACGGCTGGGCCGCGCCGATCCCGTCCTACCTGCCCTACGAGCAGTGGGGTCCGGCCAACACGATCCTGGACGAGGCCGCGGCTGCCACCGGCCGGCTGCCCTCGGACGTGCGCCGGATCTGCCAGGTCGTCGGCACGATCACCGACGCGCCCGGCACCCTGCAGGTCACCACCGGCGCCGAGCCCCTGCGCGGCGACGCGGCCCAGTGGGCCGGGTTCCTGACGCGCTCGGCCACCGACCTGCCCTTCACGACGTTCGTGTTCTGGCCGGAGAACCAGACGATCGACCAGGTGCTGCGCTTCGCGCGCGACGTCGTCCCGGCGGTCCGGCAGGCGGTCGAAGGTCAGGCGGGCGGGTCCCCGGGCGAGACCAGGCCGGTTTCGTAGGCCAGCACGACAGCTTGGGCGCGGTCGCGCAGCGACAGCTTCGCGAAGATGCGCGCCACATGGGTTTTGATCGTCGCCTCACTCAGGGTGAGGTCGGCGGCGAGCTCGGTGTTGGACCGGCCCCGGCCCAGCAGCGTCAGGACTTCGAGTTCACGCGGGGTCAACGCGGACAGGTCGCGGTGGGTCGACGGGGCCGCCACGGCCGGAGCCGGAGCGCCGGCCGCGGCGAACCGCTCCACCAGCCGCCGCGTGATCGAGGGCGCCAGCAGCGCGTCGCCCGTGTCGACGAGCCGGACGGCGGCCACGAGGTGTTCCGGCGTCACGTCCTTCAGCAGGAAGCCGCTCGCGCCGGCGGCGAGGGCTTGGTAGACGTAGCTGTCGAGGTCGAACGTCGTCAGCATCAGCACTTTGCAGCGCGGGTCGTCGGCCAGGACGCGGCGCGCGGCTTCGAGGCCGTCCATGGCGGGCATCCGGATGTCCATGAGCACGACGTCCGGGTGCAGCTCCCGCACCAGCTCCACGGCGGCCACCCCGTCGGCCGCTTCCCCGACCACGTCGATGCCACCGGCCGTGAGGATCATGCGGAATCCCGTGCGGACCAGGCCCTGGTCGTCGGCGATGACGACGCGCGGGGCGGTCACGGTCGCTCCAGCGGGATCCGGGCGCGCACGCGGAACCCGCCCCCGAGGCGGCGCCGCGCGTCGAGGTCCCCGCCGAAGGCCGCGACGCGTTCCCGCAACCCGAGCAGGCCGCGGCCCTCGCCCCGGGGAGCGGACGCGGCGGCCGAGCCGCCCGTGAGCACGCTCGGCCCGCTGTTGACCACCTCGACCCGCAGGTAGTGGTCGGTGTAGCGCACCGTCACCTCGGCCTTCCCCCCGTCGCCGTGCTTGAGCGCGTTGGTCAGCGCCTCCTGGATGATCCGGTACGCCGTCAAGTCCACTCCGGACGGCAGCGACCGCGGCCCGCCCGACACGCGCACCTCCACCGGCAGCCCGGCGAAGGCGATCCGGTCGACGAGCGGGCTCAAGCGCGCGAGGCCGGGCTGCGGCGCGAGGTCGTGGGGCTCCTCGCCGTCGGCCGGGGGCGCGAGCAGGCCGAGCAGGTTCCGCAGCTCCGTCATCGTGTCTCGCCCGGCGGTCTCGACCTCCCGCAACGCTTCGGCCGCCTGCGCGGGCTCGGTCTCGACCACCAGCCGCGCGGCGCCGGCCTGCACCAGCATCACGCTCACGTTGTGGCTCACGATGTCGTGCAGCTCGCGGGCGATCCGCGCGCGTTCGGCGTCGACCGCCTGCTGCGCGGCGCTTTCCCGCTCCCGCTCCAGCAGCCACCCGCGCTGCTCCAGCGCACGGGCGGCCGCGCGCCGCGCGTGAACCAGCCGCACGGCCAGCACCACCGCGACCAGGCACGCCACCGCCGCCACCCCGAGTTCCCACACACCCCGAGACTCTCCCAGGCCGCCGCCCGCACCGCATCAACCCGGCGCCTACATCCCCAGGATGACCGCAGCGCGCGGTTACCTCGCCGGGCTGATGCCCCGGTGACGAAGCTGCTTCAGGATTGCGCGCTGTGACCAGTGACGAGAGCAGAGCGAACCCGGTGGTGCAGCTGACCGCCGTCCGCAAGGAGTACAGCGACTCGGTGGCCCTCGACGGGGTCTCGCTGGGGATCCGCGCCGGCGAGGCGGTCGCGGTGATGGGGCCGTCGGGCAGCGGGAAGTCGACGCTGCTGAACATGGTGGCCGGTTTGGACCGGCCGACGTCCGGGTCCGTCGTCGTCAACGGCGAAGACCTCGGCAAGCTCAGCGAGACGGGGCTCGCGCTGTTCCGCCGCCGGCGCATCGGCATGATCTTCCAGTTCTTCAACCTGCTCGACGACCTCCCGGCACTCGACAACGTCGCCCTCGCCGCGCAGCTGACCGGCACCTCGGCCGCGCAGGCCCGTGCCCGCGCGCTGGAGCTGCTCGACGAGCTCGGCATCGCCGGGCGGCGCAACGTCTACCCCGCCCAGCTCAGCGGTGGGGAACGCCAGCGCGTGGCCGTGGCCCGGGCGCTGATGAACCGGCCCGCCCTGCTGCTGGCCGACGAGCCCACCGGCGCGCTGGACAGCCGCTCCGGCGAGCAGGTGATGGATCTGCTGCTCGACCTCAACCAGATCGGCCAGACCCTGCTGCTCGTCACGCACGACGAGCGGCTCGCGAAGCAGTGCGCCACGCGGGTGATCCAGGTCGTCGACGGCCGGATCGCCGCGACCGCGGGTCTGGAGCGCTCGTCGTGAGCGCGGTGGGGCGGGTCGCGCGCGCCGCGGTCCGGCGCCGGCGGGTGCAGACGGCCGTGATCGGCGTCGTGGTCGCGGTCTCCACGGGCACGATCGTGCTCGCGCTCGGGCTGCTGGTGTCGGCGTCGGGGCCGTTCCAGCGGGCGCACGCGCAGCAGAACGGCGCGCACCTCGTCGTCGCCTACGACACCACGCGGGTGCCGGGCGAGCAGCTCGCCGCCACCTCCACGAGCCCGGGAGTCGAGGCGTCGGCCGGGCCGTTCGGGCAGGTCACGCTGGACACCGCGAAGAGCGTCGCGGCGCGGGCGGGCAGCCTGACCACGGTCGGGCGCGCAGATCCCGGAGGCGCCGTCGACCGGCTGGACGTGTGGGCGGGCCGATGGGCCACCGCGCCGGGGGAGATCGTGCTGAACCTCCCGCGCGGCGCCGGCGACCTGGTGCCGCTCGGCTCGCGGATCGAGATCCCGGGCAAACCCGTGCTCACCGTCGTCGGGTTCGCGTATTCGGTGAGCGCGTCCGCCGACGCGTGGGTGACGCCGGCGCAGCTGACGGCGCTGCGGCCCACCACGGCGCAGGTGCTCTACCGCTTCACCCACGCCAGCACGGCGGCGGAGGTCGACGCGGGCCTGACCGCGGTGACGGCAGGGTTGCCGGCGAGGTCTGTGCTCGGCGAGCAGTCCTACCTGACCGTCGAGGAACGGCTCAATTCCGACGTCGGCCCGTACGTGCCTTTCCTGGTCCCGTTCGGCATCCTCGGGCTCGCGGTGGCGGTGCTGATCGTCGCCAACGTGGTGAGCGGCGCGGTGGTGTCCGGTTTCCGCGACATCGGGGTGCTCAAGTCACTCGGGTTCACACCGAACCAGGTGATGGCCGTGTACCTGCTGATGGTGCTCGTCCCCGCCGGCCTCGGCTGCGTCGTCGGGACGATCGGCGGCAACCTCGTCGCCAAGCCGGTGCTCGCGGACGCGTTCAGCGCGTTCGGCGCGGGCGAGGCCGGGATCGACGCGTGGGTCGACGTCGTCGCGCTGGTGGGCTTGCCGCTCGTCGTCGTGCTGGCGGCGCTGGTTTCCGCGCTGCGGGCACGCCGGCTGCCGGCGACCGCGGCGATCAGCGCCGGCAGCGGACCGCGGTTCGGGCGCGCGCTCGCCGTCCAGCGCCGGCTCGCGGGCACCCGGCTGCCGCGCTCGGTCAGCCTCGGCCTCGGGGTCCCGTTCGCCCGCCCAGCACGCAGTGCGCTGACGCTGGCGGCGATCGTGCTCGGGGTCATGACGGTGACGTTGTCGATCGGCGTCACGCTGTCGGTGAGCGCCTACAACAACGCGATGCGGCCCGCGCACCAAGACCGCGTCGAGTTCCTCGCGGGCCTGCCCGACAGGCTCACCCTTCCGGCCGGGCTGCCCGGTCCACGTCCCGCCCCGGCGCTCGGCGACGCGGGCGACGAGGCGATGCTGCGTGCACTGCCCGGTTCCGTCCGGGTCGCCGCTTCGGCGACGCGCACCGTGCACCTGCTCGGCAGCCAGGAGAACCCCTCGGTCACCTTCTCGCGCGGGGATTGGGCGGCGCTGGGACCGCAGATCGTGGCGGGCCGGTGGGCGGCGCGCGCCGGGGAAGCCGCCGCGCCGTCGCGGTTCCTCAACCAGCGTGGGCTCGCCCTCGGCGACACGATCATGGTGGAGCTGGGCGGGAATCGCACGCAGCTCACGCTCGTCGGCGTCACCCTGACCAACAACGACCAGGCGATCTACGCCGACTGGTCGACCCTCGACGGGCTCGCGCCGGGCACCCGCGCGGAGACCTACGACGTGCAGCTGGCTCCCGGCGCCGACCGCACGACGCTCGTGAACGCGGTGCACGCCCGCGACCCCGGGCTGGAGGCCGCTCCCCCGCGCGACGGCACGTCTTCGCAGGCCGTGCTCCTCGTCAGCAGCGCGTCGGTCCTGACGCTGGTGCTCGCGATCGTCGCGGCACTCGGGGTGTTCAACACCGTGGTGCTCAACGCGCACGAACGCCGCCGCGACCTGGGGATGCTCAAGGCGATCGGGATGACGCCGCGCCAGGTGACGGTCATGATGGTCACGTCGATGGGGGTCCTGGGCGTGGCCGGCGGGCTGCTCGGGCTGCCGCTCGGCTTCTTCGTGCACCGGCTGGTCGGGCCGGCCATGCTGCGCGCCGCGCAGTCGGACGTGTTCGGGTTCGTGATCGACGTCTACCGCGCGCCGATGCTCGTCGCGCTGGGGCTGGCCGGCGTCGTCATCGCCGTGCTGGGCGCGCTCGTCCCCGCCGGACGCGCGGCCCGGCTGCCGATCGCGACGGTGCTGCACAACGAATGAGCCCTGGAACGGGCCCTGCCGCCGGGGAGGGCCCGCTTCAGTCCACTTCGGACCGCTGGGCGCGGCGGTAGTGCCGGCGCGCCTTGAGGCGGTTGCCGCACGTGGCCATCGAGCACCAGCGGGCGGTGTTGGCCTTGCTGTGGTCGATGAGGAACAGGCGGCACTCCGGGTTGGCGCACGGGCGCAGGCGGCCGGACTCGCGCAACCCGTCCCAGGTGAGGACCGCGCGCGCCGCGGCGGCGTGGCCCGCGGGAGCGTCGAGGGTCCAGCCGATGCCCTCCGCGCCGAGGGACGCCCGGTAGCCGACGCCCTCGACGAAGCGCCCGACCGACGTGGGTTCCGCGGCGCCGCGCACCACCTGCTGCAGCGTCGCACGCAGGTCGAGCAGGGTGCGCCACTCCCCTTCCGTCGCCGGCTGGTCGTGGGCGGACAGCCAGCGCAGGGCGTCGGCCGCGTCCGCCAGGTCGTCGTGCGGCGCGCCGTCGACGAGGGCCGTGGTGTTCAGCAGGTCGAGGACCAGCGTCTCGTCGTGCTCCGGTGATCTCCCCGCTGCATTCCCCACCGCTGTCTCCACTGCTCCGCCCTCCGCTCGACCTAACCCTCAAATTCCCTCTTGACAGGTTAGTTCTACCATGTTTCAGTTCTAACTACCTCCAGCGACTTTAAGGGTTAGACATGAACGTGACGCCGATGGACCCGCGGACCAGCGAAACCATGCCGATGCCGGGGATGAGCCAGTCCGCGATGCCGATGGGCCGCATGTCGATGTCCGGGCCGTCGTCCAGCCCGCTGCGGACGTTCCTGCGGACCGAGTCCGGCAGCGCCGGGATCCTCGTCGCGGCGATCGTGGTGGCCCTGGCCTGGGCGAACCTGGCGCCGGGCGTATACGACGCCGTGTGGAACTGGGTGCTGAGCGTGCGGGTCGGCCCGCTGAGCGCCGCGCTGCCGGTGCGCGACTGGGTCAACAGCGGTCTGATGACGCTGTTCTTCCTGGTGGTCGGGCTGGAGGCGCGGCGCGAGTTCGACCTCGGTGACCTGCGCGAACGCCGCCGCCTGATCCTGCCGGCCGTCGCCGGGCTGGCCGGCATGGCGGTGCCCGTGCTGATCTACCTCGCGCTCAATGGCGGCGGGCCCGGCGCGCACGGCTGGGGCGCCGCGATGTCGACCGACACCGCGCTGGCGCTGGGCGTGTTCACCGTGGTCGGGCGGGGTGCGCCCGAGCGGATCCGCACGTTCGTGCTCACCGTGTTCGTGGTCGACGACATCGTGGCCCTGGTGGTGATCGCGCTGGCGTACAGCGCGCACGTGGACCTGATGGCCGTCGGGATCGCCGCCGCCGCGTACGCCGGGGTGCTGGCGAGCCGCCGGCTCGACTACCGCTACCGCAAGCCGGTGTTCACCGCGCTGGCGCTGACGGTGTGGGGCGCGCTGCTGACCAGCGGAATCGACCCGGTGGTGGCCGGTCTGGCGGTGGGGCTCGCGACGTCGGCGTACGTGCCGAAGCGCGATTCGCTGGAGGAGGCGACGACGCTGGTGCGCCTGTTCCGCGAGCAGCCCACCGCCGAGGCGGCCAGCTCGGCCAGCAAGCGGCTGAGCGCGACGCTGTCGGCCAACGCCCGGCTGCGCCACGCCTTCCACCGCGTGACGAGCTACGTCGTCGTCCCGCTGTTCGCGCTGGCCAACGCCGGCATCACCGTGAACACCGAGGTGCTGGCCGGCGCGGTCACGGCACCGATCACCGTCGGGATCTTCCTCGCCTACGTGCTGGGCAAGCCGGTCGCGGTGTTCGGTACGTCGTGGCTGCTGACCCGCCTGACCGGCGGCGCGCTGCAGCCCCAGGTCGGCTGGGCCGGCGTGCTGAGCGGCGGCGCGATGGCGGGCGTCGGGTTCACCGTGTCGCTGCTGATCGCCGACCTCGCCTTCACCGGGCGGGAGCTGGAGGAGGCGAAGCTCGGTGTCCTCGCCGCGGCGGCGGGTGCGGCGCTGCTGACCTTCCTCGTGCAGAAGATCACGGCCGCGCTGCCGGAAGCGGTGCGGACCCGCGCCCTGCTCGGCGACGCTCCCCTGCTGACCGACCTCGTCGCTCCGGTCGACCTGAGCCGCGACCACGTGCGCGGGCCGGAGGACGCCGCGGTGACCGTGGTCGAGTACGGCGACTTCGAATGCCCGTGGACCGGCATGGCGGCGCCGACCGCGCGCGAGCTGCTGGCCGAGAACAGCGACATCCGCTACGTGTGGCGCCACCTGCCCCTGCACGACATCCACCCCCACGCGCAGCTCGCGGCCGAGGCCGCCGAGGCGGCGGGCGCGCAGGGCGCGTTCTGGCCGATGCACGACCTGCTGCTGAGCAACCAGGCCGACCTGCACTTCGACGCTCTCGTCGGGTACGCCGAGCAGCTCGGCCTCGACGTCGACCGGTTCCGCGACGACCTGCTGCGCCGCCGGTTCGCCGGCCACGTCGAGCGTGACGTGGAGTCGGCCGACCTCAGCGGCGTGGCCGGAACCCCGACGTTCTTCGTCAACGAGCAGCGCCACGACGGCCCGCAGGACCTCACGACGCTGACGACCGTGATCACCGGCGCCCGCAGCCGCGTGGCCGCCTTCGCCACCGCGGCACCGATCGAGGCCGACGCCGCGGCGGCCGCGGCCTGAGCACCGTCCACAAGCGACCTGTCCACTCGGGACACCCGGAGGAAGTCATGTCCGCTCGCACCACCACCCAGACCACCACCCCGGCCGAGATCGACACCACCGGCGCGCTGACCCCGGCCCTCGGCCTCGTCCCGGGCATCTACGTCACGAGACAGGGCGCGCGGCTGCCCTTCTGGTCCCGCCGCCGGCGACCCACACCGAAGCCGCGCTGAGCCGGCTGCACAGCAGCGGATTCCCGTCGGTTGGCGGGAATCCGCTGCTGTCTGGCACGGAGGCCGATGGTGAGTCCGCCCCGGGCTTCCTAGCGTGACGACCATGACCGAAGTGCTGCTGCCGATCGTGATCGGCCTGGTGTACGTGCTGCTCTCGTCCCTGATCCCCGAGCCGCACCGGCGGAAGGTCAACGCCCTCATGGTCGCCGGCGCGGGAGCGGCCTACCTGTCCGGGGGCGAGCTGGGGGTGTGGGAGCTGGTGTTCTGCGCGGTGATGACGCTGGTCGCCTTCCGCGGGCTGGACTCGTGGACGTTCATCGGGATCGGGTGGCTGCTGCACACGGCGTGGGACGTCGTCCACCACCTCAAGGGCGCGCCGATCCTGCCGTTCGCGGCGGACTCGTCGTTCGGGTGCGCGCTGACGGACCCGGTGATCGCGCTGTGGGCGTTCACGGGTGGCCGCAGTCCCTGGGCGTGGCTGCGCCGGAAGGCTCCGGCCGCTGCCACGCCCGCGGTGAGCGACTAGTCGCTGCGGCCACGCAGGGTCAGCACGACGCGAAGCACGTGCTCGACGGCCGAGGGGAAGATCGCCGCGCGCAGCTCACCGCGGGTGGCGAGGTTCTGCGACGCGAACTCCAGCATGCGCTCGGGCCCCAGCCGCCGGACGACCAGCGCCGCGATCTCCTCCAGCTCGAGGTCGGGGTTGTCCAGGCGCCGCAGCGCGAACTCGACCACGAGCTCCTCGTCGGTCATGGCCCCTCCCTCCGGACTCGGCACTGCCCAGAGTAGTCGAAGACGGAGCGGGCTTTCCTGTGTCCGAGATCGCTCAAGCGGGATCCGGCTGGGCCAGCGCCAGCACGGTGCGCGCACGCTCGACCATCGCGACGTCGAGGAACGTCCCGTCGGCCAGCGCGATCGCCCCGACCCCGGCCGCCGTGGCGTCGGCGACGCGCGCCACGACCTCGCTGGCCCGCGCCACCTCCTCCGCGCTCGGCAGGAACGCGGCGCGGATCGTCGCGAGCTGGGCCGGGTGGATCGCCGTGCGGCCCCGGAACCCGAGTGCGCGCCCGGCCCGGCACGAAGCCGCGAGCCCGTCGAGATCCCGGACGTTCGGGTACGCCGACATCGCCGGCGGTGCCAGCCGCGCAGCCCGAGCCGCCACGATCACGCGGCTGCGCGCCCACGTGAGCCCGGCTTCGTCGTCCACGCCCAGGTCCGAGCGCAGATCTGCCTCCCCGAGCCCGATCGACGCCACCTGCGGCGACGCGGTCGCGATCTGCAGCGCCCGCTCCACCCCCAGCGCCGACTCGATCAACGGGTGCAGCTCCCGCCCCGGCAGCGCCGCCGCGAGCGCCAGCACCTCCTCGGCCGCCTCCACCTTCGGCATCCGCACCCCGACCGCCACCGGCAGCCCCGCGAGCGCCTCGACGTCCGCCGCGTGCCACGGCGTGCTGGGATGGTTCACCCGCACCTGCACCCGCCGCCCCTCGGGCAGGCCGGCCAGCAGCCGCACGGCGTTCTCGCGCGCCACGTCTTTGTGCGCGGGCGCGACAGCGTCTTCGAGGTCCACGAGCACCACGTCGGCCGCCGCCGCGAGCGCCTTCTCCACGCGATCGGGCCGGTCTGCCGGGGCGTAGAGGAAGGTCAACGGCGGGGTCGCGCTCATACCGCTCCCCCTTCGCGAAGTTCGGCGATGCGCTCGGCCGAGAAGCCCAGTTCCTTCAGCACGGAGTCGGTGTCGGCACCGTGGGGGCGGCCGGTGAAGCCGATGACGCCGTCGTTGCCGGACAGGCGGAAGAGCGGGCCCTGCATGAGGATCGGGCCGAGCTCGGGGTCGTCGATCTCGTGGATGGTGCCGAGGGCGCGGAACTGCGGGTCGGCGACGATGTCCGCGGCGTCGTAGATGGCGGCGACCGCGGCCTGCGCGTCCTCGAACGCGGCGACGACCTCCGCGCGGCTGCGCTGGGCGATCCAGCCGCCCACGGCGTCGTCGAGCTCGTCGGCGTGCTGGGCCCGGTCGGCGCCGCGGGCGAACCACGGCTGCTCGGCCAGGTCGGGCCGGCCGACGAGCCGCACCACGCGTTCGGCCACCGACTGCGCCGAGGTGGACACGGCGACCCATTGCCCGTCGGCGGTGCGGTAGGTGTTGCGCGGCGCGTTGTTGATCGACCGGTTGCCCGTGCGCGGCTGCACGGTCCGCAGCTGGTCCCACCGCGTGATCTGCGGGCCGAGCATCGCGAGGATCGGCTCGATGATCGCGGTGTCCACGACCTGCCCGCGCCCGCTGGTGGCCCGGGCCGAGAGCGCGACCATGATCGCGTAGGCCGTCGCCAGGGACGCGACGCCGTCGGCGAGGCCGAACGGCGGGAGCGTCGGCGGGCCGTCGGGCTCGCCCGTGGTGGCGGCGAACCCGCTCATCGCCTCGGCGAGCGTGCCGAAGCCGGGGCGCGAGCGGTACGGGCCGAACTGCCCGAACCCGGTCACGCGCGCGAGCACCAGCCGCGGGTTGCGGGCCGAAAGCTCGTCGTAGCCGAGGTGCCAGCGTTCCAGGGTGCCCGGGCGGAAGTTCTCGATCACCACGTCGGCCTCGGCGGCGAGCGCCAGGAACACCTCACGCCCGCCTTCGCTGCTGAGGTCGGCGGTGACGGTGCGCTTGTTGCGCCCGAGCGTTTTCCACCACAGGTTCACGCCGTCCTTGGCCACGCCGTGCGTGCGCGACGGATCGGGCCGGCGCGGGTGCTCGACCTTGATCACCTCGGCGCCCATGTCGCCCAGGTGCATCGCGGCCATCGGGCCCGCGAAGAGCGTGGACGCGTCCACCACCCGCAGCCCGGCCAGCGCGCCACCGGCGGAATCCCGCGACGTCGTCATGCCGTCACCTCCCAGGCACAGCGGAACCCGACCGTCGCGGCGCGCGCGAGACCCAAGCCGGGCAGCAACAGCTTCACGCTGACGTCCGGGGCGTGGCGGCCGCCCTCGACGTACCACTCGGAGCCCTCGGCCCGGTAGTCGCTGCCGCCCTTGAGCATCACGAAGCGGGTCCGCCCGTCGGAGTGCTCGCTCTCGGTCCAGTTCCACACACTCGAATTCCACGGACCGGTCTCCCCCGCCAGCTGCCACTCGTCCTCGGTGGGCAGCCGGCCGCCACGCCACGCGCAGTACGCGCGGGCGTCGTCGAGGTCCACAAAGGTCACGGGCTCGTCGGGGTCGCCGGGCACGCCATCGGTCCAGTGCGCGAGGAACCGGTGCCCGTACGCGGGCCGGTAGCCGGTGGCGGTGAGGAACTCGGCGAACTGCGCGTTGGTGACCTCGGTGGCCGCCACCGCGACCGCGGTCGCGAGCGAGCCGTCACGCTGGAGGGTGCGGGCGTCGTGCAACCGAGGCGGGAGGGGCTTCCACTCGTCGACGTAGGGCGCGCCCTGGTACATCCCGGTTTCGCGGGCCTGGTAGCGCACGGTCAGCACGTACGGGCCGGCCGGCACCGTGACGGCATCCGCTTCAGGCCGGCCGGTGGTCCTCGGTGGACTCACCCGCTCCGCGATCCGGTGCGGGAAACGGGCGTGGGCGTCGTGCGGCGCGGCCTTCAACGCATCGACCAGCCCCGGCAGCCACGCCGGTTCGGGGGTGCCGTCGGCGAGGTGCAGCACCGCACCGATGCCCCGGGCGGGCACACCGCCGAGCAGGTCGAGAATCTTGCCGGGCCCGGCGGGCAGCACCTCACCCGTGTAGTCCGTCTCGCCACGGTTGACGAGTGTCCACAGTGTCACGCCGTCGAGCTCCCAGCCCGACGCGTAGACGCCGGCGCTGTCGGCCTCGGGGGTCAGCTCGGCGAGCGGGGTCCACTCGCCGCCCAGCAGCAGGTCGCCGGCCGCGCGCTGCACGGTCACCATGCGCCGCACGGTCGCGGCGTCGCGGGCCGACCAGCCGACCCACACGCCGAACACGACTTCCCACACCATCACGCCGACGCCGTTGAGCCACGCCGACTGCAGTTCCTCGGAGTGGTCGCGGTGCCAGCGGCGCACGTGGTGCTGCATGTGGCGCCGCTCGTACCAGTGCGCGCGCAGCACGCCGGGCACGGGCGAGTCGGCGAAGAACTGGGCCCACGACGCCGTGTGGTCGGCGATGCGCTCGACCGGCAGCTTCGACTCGCCCTCCAGCACGACCCCGGGCCGCGCGGCTTCGAGCCGTTCGACGAAGCCCGGCTCGGCTTTCTTGAGCGTGTCGAGGAAAACGCCGTCGGCCTCGAAGTCCGCGACGAGGGCCGCCAGCTCGGTGAGGTCGTCCGCGCCGCGGCGGGTGCCGACGTCCCACGGGTTGTAGTCCACGAACACGTGCAGGCCCGCGTCGTGCAGGGCCTTCACGAGCTCGGCCAGGCGGGGGACGTCGCGGTAGTAGTCCCACTGGTTGCGGTCGTCGAGGCCGATCACGGGGTAGGCGTGCCAGAGCACGACGGCGTCAAGGCCGCCGAAGCGCTCGCGGGCGTCGGCGAGGAACACCTCGGGCGTGAACTTGTGCTCGGCGAAGGAGTACAGCAGCTCGTCCCACAGCCAGACCTGCGCGACGGTGTGGCACCGGGCGGCCCACGCGGCGCCGGGGCGCTCGTAGGCCTCGCCGGTGTAGTCGTGGCGGCGGCGGGAATCCTCGCGCCAGCGGCGCAGGTTCTCCCGCCACGCCGGCCGGTCGGCCGGGTCCGCGGGCGCGGCGAAGATCTTGGCCTCGTCGAGCGCGACGAGCTGTTCGCCGGTGAGCGGGGTGAGCGGGACCTCCGCCGGCCGGTCGATCGGACGCGGCACGAGGGGGTCGAACGGGGCGGTCATCGCACCTTTTCTCCGGTCGCGAACGCCGCGACCTCTTCGGCAGTGGGAACGGCGGCCTGCGCACCGGGCCGCGTGACGGCCAGCGCACCGGCCGCACCCGCGAGCCGGGCGGCTTCGGCCGGCGAACGGCCTTGCGCCAGCCCCGCGGCGAACACCCCGCAGAACGTGTCGCCGGCGCCGGTGGTGTCCACCGCGGTCACCCGGATTCCGGGCACCCGCACGGGTTCCCGGCCGCGTTCGGCGACGAGGCAGCCGTCGCCGCCGAGCGTGACCACGACGGCGGGCACGCGGTCGAGCAGGGTTTCCAGGCCGCCGAGGTCGGCGGCTTCGTGCTCGTTGACCACGAGCACGTCGAGCGCGGCCCAGACGTCGGCCGGCAATTCGCGCGACGGCGCGGCGTTGAGCACGAACAGCGCGCCCGGCTTGCGCGCGGCCGCGGCGGCGCGCACCACCGAGAGCGGGATCTCCAGCTGCGCCAGCACCACGTCGGCCGCCGCGATCCGCGCGGCTTCCACCTCGCCGATCCGCACGCGCTCGTTGGCCCCCGGCGCGACGACGATCGCGTTCTCGCCGTCCGGCGACACGGTGATGAACGCCGTGCCCGTGGCCGCTTTCGTCCGCGCGACGAGGTCGGTCCGCACGCCGGCACCACCCAGCGACAGCAGGATCAGGTCGCCGGCCTCGTCCTCGCCGAGGGCGCCCACGAACGTCGTGTGCGCTCCCCCGGCCAGGGCGGCACCCACGGCCTGGTTCGCGCCCTTGCCACCGGGGCTGCGCCGCAGCCGCCCGCCGAGGATCGTCTCCCCGGCCCGCGGCGGGCGCGGCGCGTCGACGACCAGGTCGACGTTCGCCGAGCCGACCACGACCACCGTCCCGGTCACGCCCCACGCTCCGCGGTCGCCAGCGCGACCGTCCGGGCCGCCAGATCGGCGATCTTCTGCTCGCCGCCCGGCAGGGACGTCGCGATGCGGCCGTCGAGCGGCTCGACCCACTGGTCACCGATGCCGGCGACGCCGCGCAAAGCCCCGACCACGCCGCCGACCGTGGCGGCGGCCGAGTCGGTGTCCCAGCCCGCCGTGACGGCGATGGAGACACTCGGGCCGAACTCGCCGGCCCCCTTGGCGAGGGCGTAGGCGATCACGGCCGCGTTGCCGAGCACGTGGACCCAGTGCAGGTCGCCGTAAGCGGCGTGGAGGCGGTCGAGGCCGGTGCGGATGTCACCGTCCACCGCGGCCGCGCGGCCGAGCCGCACCGCCTCCGCCAACCGGCTGCCCGGCGGGATCACCGTGGACGCGGCGTCGAGCACCTCGTCCACCGTGTCGCACACCATCGCCGCCGAGGCCAGGGCCGCGGCCCACATGGCGCCGTAGACGCCGTTGCGGGTGTGGCTCAGGCGGGCGTCGGTCCACGCGAGACGCGCCGCCTCGCGCAGGTCGCCCGGCGAGACCCAGCCGAACACGTCGGTGCGGATCAGCGCGCCGATCCACTCGCGGAACGGGTTGAAGTACGTCGCGGTCTCGGGCACCGGGCGGGCGTCGAGGATGTTGCGGTAGGCCGCCCGCTCGGCCGTGAACACGCGCCCGGCCGGGAGGTTGTCGAGCCACAGCTGCGCGACGTCCTCGGTGGTGAACCCGCGCCCGCGCGTCTCCAGCAGCGTGAGCGCGAGCATCGGGTAGTTGAGGTCGTCGTCCTCGGGCATGCCGTGGATGTTCTCCTCGAGCGACGTCGGTGCCGAGCGCTTGTTCCACGGCCACCGCGCGGCGACGTCGGCGGGCAGCCCGACGGCGGTGAACCACTTCTCGAGCGGCCACCGGCCCGTGGCGCGCAGGATCTCCTCGATGCCCTCGCGCGGGATCTTCTCCACCGGCTTGCCCAGCAAGCACCCGGCCGCCCGCCCGGTCCACGCGCCGAGCACCCGCCCGTGCCGCAGGCCCCGCGGCAGGTCCGGCGCGGCCGGCAGCGTGGCGACGATCGCGTCCCACTCGTCCGGCTCGCCCGGCGCCGGCGCGGCCGGGACCGCGGCGAGCTCGCCGAGCAGCGTGCGCGCCAGGGCCCGCAGGGCGGGCGGCGCCGGGTCGGGCCCGGCGCCGCTCACGGCGGGGACGGGGTCGCCGCCCGCCGCCACCCAGCGCATCCGCACGTCCGCGGTGTCGCGACCCTCCACAGAGGACTGGACGAGCTCGTGCGCCAGCAGGTCCTCGGGCTGGGCCCAGGTCAGCCTCACGCCCGCGCCTCCACCGCGATGGCCCCGTCCAGGCCGTCCAGCGCCTTGACGCGAGCCTGCGCCCGCTCGCGGTCGGCCCGCATGATGTCGGCCGCCGCCGAGGCCAGCACACGGCCGGTCTCGACGATGTCCATGCGGCTGGCCTCGCTGATCGGGTCGAGCCACTCCGCCGGCACCACCTGCGCGCCACCGAGAGCCGCGCAGATCGCCCCGGCCATGGCGGCGATCGAGTCCGCGTCGCGGCCGTAGTTCACGGCCGCGAGCACGGCGCCGCGGAAGTCGCCGCGGTGCGCGAGCACGAAGGCGAGTGCGGCCGGCAGCTCCTCGATGGACTTGGTCCGCGACGGGCGCCGCGCGTCCAGCGACATCTGCCGGTACTCCGGCCCCACGGAGTCGAACGGCGCCACGACTTCCCGCACCTTGCGGGCCAGCGCGCGTTCCTCCTCGTCGGTGACCGGCGCCGCGGCGGTCCCGCCGAAGGCGTCGATCACCGCGCGCAGAGCCACCGCGGTGCCGTCGTGCGCGAGCTCCAGCGCCGCCGCGGTCACGTCGTCGAGCGTCGCGCCGGGGGCGGCCGCGGCCGCGACCAGCGCCGCGAGGACGCCGGCCGCCTCCCGGCCGTAGCTCGACTGGTGCGCGCCCGTGAGGTCGATCGCCTCGGCGTAGGCACCGCGGGGATCACCCGCGTTGACCACGCCGACCGGCGCGACGTACATCGCCGCACCGCAGTTGACGACGTTGCCCACGCCCGCCTCGCGCGGGTCGACGTGCCCGTAGTGGAGCCGCGCGACGATCCACTTCTCCGCGAGGAACACCCGCTGCAGCAGCAGCGCCGTGGACTCCAGCTCCGGCACCCACTGCGGTTCGCCGATCATCAGCGGCACGAGGTCTTCGGCCACCGCGAACGCGTCGAGGTGCTCGCGGCGCTTCGCGTAGACCTCCACGAGCGCCCGCGTCATGAGGGTGTCGTCGGTGATGTGCCCGTCGCCCTTGTGGTACGGCGCGATGGGACGCGCGTCGCGCCAGTTCGGGTACCACGGGCCCACGATGCCGGTCACGCGGCCGCCGTGGCGTTCCTCGATCTGCTCGGGGGTCCACCCTTCGACGGCCCCGCCGAGGGCGTCGCCCACGGCCGCGCCGGTGATCACCGCGACGGCCCGGTCTTCCAGCCAGGTCAAGAGAATCCGCTCCAGTCCCGTTTCTTTTCGGTCACCGTTGCTCCGGTGACACAGGTCAATTGGTGGTGACGCTCTTCCAGCCGTTCTGCAGCTGGGTCGTGAGGCCGTTCGCGTCGATCTTCTGGGCCAGGAACTGCTGGTACGCCGGGGTGGCGATGGTGTCCTTCCACTGCGGGTACTTGCTGGCGAACAGGTACGGCGCCGACGTGATGTACTGCCCCGAGGCGAGGATCTGGTCCCAGCCGGTCTTGCCGGCGAGCTTCGTGGCCAGCGCCTGGCGCGCGGAGTTCGTGGGCGGGATCAGCGCGTCGGCCTCGTTCATGGCGGCCAGGTTGTCGGTGTTGGTGAAGTAGTCGATGAACTCGGCGGCTTCCTTGACGTGCGCGGAGTCCTTGTTCACCGACAGGGTCTGCGGGCTGGCGGCCTGCGCGGGACCGGCGGGACCGGCCAGCGGCGGCAGCACGACCCAGTCGAAGCCCTTCGGCGCGTCCTTCGCGATGTTGGCCGCCTGGTAGGAACCCTGCACGGTCATCGCGGTCTGGCCCGCGTAGAACGGCGCGAGCGCCTTCGAACCCGACTGCGTCAGCGTGACCGGGAGGATCGAGTGGTCCTGGTACGCCATCTGGTCGACGAGCTTCGGCAGCGCCGTCTCGCCCTCGCCCACCGTCAAGTTCGCCTGGTCACCGGTGCCCTGGAAGTACTTGCCGCCGAAGCCCGGGGCCAGCGCGACGAACGCCGCGGTCGGGCTCGACAGGCCCCAGCCGAGGCCGTACGTGGAGCCCTTGGTGGTGGCCTTGGAGATCTGGCGCAGCTGGTCCCACGTCATGGTCTTGCCGGTCGGCACGGCGACCCCGGCCTGCTGCAGCAGCTTCTTGTTCGCGAAGACCACATAGGACTGCACCTCGGTCGGGAACGCGACGACCTTGCCGCCGAACGTCACCGAGTCCAGCACGCCCTTCTGGAAGTCGGCGCGCTTGGCCTGCGACAGGTACGGCGTCAGGTCGGCGAGGTAGTCGTCCTCGGCGAACGGCTCGATGCCCGCGGCCTCGTAGTGCACGATGTCCGGCGCGGTGCCGGCGTTGAACTGGGTGATGAGCTTGTCGTAGACGCTGTCCCAGCCGGCCTGCACGATCTTCACCTGCACGTCGGGGTGCGCGGTGTTCCAGGCGCCGACGATCTTCTGCGTCTCGGCGATCGCGGCCGGCTGGTCGGACAGGGACTGGAACGTGAGGGTGACGGGGCCACTCGCGTCACCGCTGCCGCTGCCGCAGGCGGCGACGAGCAGGGCGGTGACCATCAGGCTGGCGGCGGCCAGCAGGCGTCGTGTCTTCATCGACCGACCTTTCGGGGATTTCTGTTGGGGGGTTTCGGGGTTGGCGGTTTCGCGGGGTCCGGGCGGGTGCGGGGTCATCCCTTCACCGCCCCGGCCATGAGCCCGCCGGTGAGCTTCCTCCGCAGGATGCTGAAGAAGACGATGCTGGGGATCGCGGCGAGCACGGCCCCGGCGGCGAGCGGTCCGAGGGCGGTCTTGCCCTCACCGCCCACGAACATGTTCAAGGTGATGGGCAGCGTGTAGTTCTCGGGCGACTGCAACAGCACCAAGGCGAAGAAGAACTCGTTCCACGAGGACACGAAGCTGAACATCGCCGTCGCGACCACGCCGGGCGCCAGCAGCGGGAAGACGATCGTGCGCAGCACGGTGAACCGGCTCGCGCCGTCCATCGCGCCCGCTTCTTCGAGCTCCGTGGGGATCGCGGCCACGTACCCCTGCAGCATCCACAACGCGAACGGCAGCATGTACGTGGTGTGCACGAGCGTGAGCCCGACGAGGTTGTCGGCCAGTCCGAGCGTCCGCAGGATCAGGAACAGCGGCAGGATGATCAGCACCACCGGGAAGACCTGGCTCACCAGGATCCAGCCGACGCCGGCGATGCGGACCTTGCCCTTGAGCCGGGCCAGCACGTAGGACGCCGGCACGGAGATGATGATCGACAGCACCGTCGAGGCCAGCGCCACGAGCAGGCTGTTCCACGCGGAGTGCAGAAGTCCTTGGCGCGTCAGGGCTTCGGTGTAGTTCTCCCAATGCCACTCCTGCGGCAGCAGGCTGACGGTGAGCGAGTTGAGCTCACCCGAGGACTTCACCGAGGCCGAGATCAGCCACAGCAGGGGGAACCCGAGGAACAGGATGTACAGCGCCAGGGCCACGTACTGGGCCGGGCGAACGAGCAAGCGCATGGCTCAGCGCCCCTTTTCCGTGCGGTCTTCGGTGCGGAACTGCGACCGCAGGTACACGGCGAGGATCAGCACCACCACGATCACGACGACGAGTCCCATCGCCGCGGCGTAGCCGATCTCGCGGTTCTTGAAGGCTTCCAGGTAGATGAACAGCACCGGGACCATCGTCTTGCCGCCCGGCCCACCGGCGGTGAGCACGTAGACCAGCGAGAACGAGTTGAAGTTCCAGATGAAGTTGAGCGAGGTGATCGACGTGACGATCGGGCGCATCGCCGGCCACGTCACGGCCGTGAACTTCCGCCACGCGCCCGCGCCGTCGACCGCCGCGGCCTCCAGCAGCTCGCCGGGGATCTGCTGCAGCCCGGCCAGGAGCGTCACCGTGGTCTGCGGCATCCCGACCCACACGCCGACGACGATCACCGCCGGCAGCGCCGTGGAGAAGTCGCCGAGCCAGTTGATGTCGCTCGGCAGGCCCACCGCGCCGAGGAACGCGTTGAGCGGCCCGCCGTTGGCGGAGTAGATCATCTGCCACATGATCGCCACGACGACCGGCGGCATCGCCCACGGCACGAGCGCGAGCACCCGCGTCAGCCCCTGCAGCTTCAGGCCGGAGTTGAGCAGCAGCGCCAGGCCCATCGCCGCCGCGAGCTGCAGCAGCGTCACGCCGACGGTCCAGATCATGCCGATCCGCAGCGAGTCCCAGAACAACGCGTTGCCGCCGAGGCGCGCGAAGTTGTCGAGGCCGGCGAAGCTGTAGTCGGGATGGCGCACGAGCCGCGCGTTGGTGAACGCGAGGAACACGCCGACCACGAGCGGGGCCACGCTCAGCACCAGGATCGGGATCAACGACGGCAGCACCAGCGCGATCGCCTCACGCCGGCGCGTGCGCGCCATCGGCTTCACGCGCTTCTTGGCCCGTGGGGCCGGGGGCTGCGCGGTGCCGCGCTTCGGCTCGGCCAGGGACGGTGTCGTCATCGGTCACCTCGCTCGGTCCCGGGGGCGCCGGCGGCCACCGCCGGGTCGGTGGTCCCGGGCACCGGCCGTTCGTCGGCGGACGAGCGGTCCGCAGCCGGGCCTTTCTCCATGAGTACAAGCCGCACTGTCATCGCTCGCCCCGTTCGGTGGCCGTTGTGGTGGATTCGCGCACCACGAGCTCCGCGCCCACCGACACCTGCTGCGCCGGCTGGTCGGGGTCGTCGGCGAGCTGCAGCATCAGCCGGGCCGCGGCGCGCCCGCGTTCGCTCGCGCCGAGGGACACGCTGGTGAGGCTGGGCTGGAAAACACGGCCGATCTCGGTGTCGTCCATGCCGGTCACGGCGACGTCCTCCGGCACCGACAGGCCCAGCTCGCGCACGGCGCGGATGGCGCCGATGGCGAGCAGGTCGTTGGCCGCGACCAGCGCGTCGAGCTGGGGTGCGCCCTCGGGCACGCGCGCCAGGATCCGGCGGGCGGCCTCGAGGCCGGCGCCGACCGTGAAGTCCTCGGCGGTCTCGCGCTCGATGCGCTCGGCGGCGAGGTCGCCGGCGTTGACCGCGGCGTCGAAACCGCGCTGGCGCGAGGCACCCGGAGTCGTGTCGACGGGGCCGTTGAGGAAGCCGATGCGGCGGCGCCCGATCGTGTGCAGGTGGCGCACCGCCTCGCCGATCCCGCCCGCGGAGTCGGTGGACACGGAGCTGATGCCGCGGTCGTCCATCGCGCGCCCGATCACCACCACGGGCACGGGGGCCTGCTGGATCTCGGTGATCAGGCCGTCGTCGGTGCGCAGCGGGCTCACGATCATGCCGTCCACGAAGCCGCTGCCCAGGCTGCGCACCAGCTCGATCGTCGAGTCGGAGGTGTCCCCGGTCGACATGACGACCACGCGGTAGCCGTGCGGCGCCAGCACCTCGTGGATCGCCCGCATCATCTCGACGTAGACCGGGTTGCCGATGTCCGCCACGGCGAACGCGACCTGGAACGTCTTCTTCATCCGCAGCGAGCGGCCGATCGCGTCGGCGCTGTACCCGAGCTCCTCGGCGGCGGCCCGGACGCGCTCGACCATCGCCTTGCTCGCGCCCACCCCGTGCAGCGCACGGGAGGTCGAAGCCAGGGACACCCCGGCGCGCTCGGCCACCTGGATCAGCGTGGCCCGTGTTGACGTCATCGTCGTTCGTACCTCGGTTGTGGTCTCGCGAACTTGGAAACGTTTCCAGATCGCGATCGGGCCGTTGGAAACGTTTCCAACGGGATTAATCACGATAGTGCACCCCGCGCGGGCGCCGTGTCAACCAGCGGTACACCACATCGTGACCCGGGCATGCGAAAGGGGCGGAGACCCACAGGTCCCCGCCCCTCCCAGCCCGGGCCCGGCCCGGGACTCACGTCACGCTCAGACCAGGTCGTAGCGGTCCAGCATCATGACCTTGTCCCACGCGGCCACGAAGTCCTTCACGAACTTCTCCTTCGCGTCGTCCGCGGCGTAGACCTCGGCGACGGCGCGCAGCTCCGAGTTCGACCCGAAGAGCAGGTCGACACGGCTGCCGGTCCACTTGACCTCGCCGGTGGCGCGGTCGCGGGCCTCGAAGGCCTCGCCGTCCTCCGACGTCGGCTTCCACTCCACACCCATGTCGAGCAGGTTGGCGAAGAAGTCGTTGGTCAGCGCGCCCGGCGTGGTGGTGAGCACGCCCTGCTTCGACGCCTGGTGGTTGGCGCCCAGCACACGCAGGCCACCCACGAGCACGGTCATCTCGGGCGCGCTCAGGTTCAGCAGGTTCGCGCGGTCGATGAGCAGGTACTCGCTCGGCAGGCGGTTGCCCTTGCCGCGGTAGTTGCGGAAGCCGTCGGCCTTCGGCTCGAGCGGCACGAACGACTCGGCGTCGGTCTGCTCCGCCGTCGCGTCGGTGCGGCCCGGGGTGAACGGCACCGTGATGCTGACGCCCGCGTCCTTCGCGGCCTTCTCGACACCCGCGGCGCCACCCAGCACGATCAGGTCGGCCAGGGAGATCTTCTTGCCGCCCGACTGGGCCGCGTTGAAGGCTTCCTGCACGCCCTCGAGCGTGGTCAGCACCTGCGCCAGCTCGTCCGGGTTGTTGACCTCCCAGCCGCGCTGCGGCTCGAGGCGCAGACGGGCACCGTTGGCGCCACCGCGCTTGTCACCGCTGCGGAACGTCGAGGCCGACGCCCACGCGGTGGACACGAGCTGCGCCACGGTGAGGCCCGAGTCGAGCAGCTTGGCCTTGAGGTCCGCGACGTCGGCGGCGTCGACCAGCTCGTGGTCCACGGCCGGCACCGGGTCCTGCCAGATCAGCGTCTCCTCGGGCACCAGCGGGCCGAGGTAGCGCTGGCGCGGGCCCATGTCGCGGTGGGTCAGCTTGTACCAGGCGCGGGCGAACGCGTCGGCGAACTCCTGCGGGTTCTCGTAGAAGCGGCGCGAGATCGGCTCGTAGATCGGGTCGAAGCGCAGCGCGAGGTCCGTGGTCAGCATGCCCGGGGCGCGGTTGAGCTCACCCGACTCGGGGTCCGGCACGGTGTTCGCGGCCGCGTTGTTCTTCGGCTTCCATTGGTTCGCACCACCGGGGCCGGTCTCGAGCTCCCACTCGTAGGTGAACAGGTTGTGGAAGAACCAGTTGCTCCACTTGGTCGGGGTCGGGGTCCAGGTGACCTCGATGCCGCTGGTGATCGCGTCGCGGCCCTTGCCCGAGCCGAAGCTGTTGCGCCAGCCCAGGCCCTGCTCCTCGAGCGGCGCGCCCTCGGGCTCGGCGCTGACGAACTCGTCGGCGTCGGCGGCACCGTGGGTCTTGCCGAAGGTGTGGCCACCGGCGATCAGGGCGACGGTCTCCTCGTCGTTCATCGCCATGCGGCGGAACGTCTCGCGGATGTCGCGACCCGCGGCCAGCGGGTCCGGGTTCCCGTTCGGGCCCTCGGGGTTGACGTAGATCAGGCCCATCTGCACGGCGGCCAGCGGCGCCTCGAGCTCACGGTCGCCCGTGTAGCGCTCGTCGCCCAGCCAGGTGCGCTCCGGGCCCCAGTACACGTCCTGGTCGGGCTCGTACACGTCCTCGCGGCCACCGGCGAAGCCGAAGGTCTTGAAGCCCATGGTCTCCAGGGCGCGGTTGCCCGTGAAGATCATCAGGTCGGCCCACGAGATCTTCTTGCCGTACTTCTTCTTCACCGGCCACAGGAGACGGCGGGCCTTGTCCAGGTTGCCGTTGTCCGGCCAGCTGTTCAGCGGCGCGAAGCGCTGCATGCCGGCGCCCGCTCCCCCGCGGCCGTCGTCGATCCGGTAGGTGCCGGCGCTGTGCCACGCCATGCGGATCATGAAGCCGCCGTAGTGGCCGAAGTCGGCGGGCCACCAGTCCTGCGAGGTGGTCAGGACCGCGTCGACGTCGCGCGCCAGCTCGTCGAGGTCGACGGTCTGGAACTCCTTGCCGTAGTCGAAGTCCTCGTCCATGGGGTTCGCCACGGCCGAGTGCTTCCGGAGGATCGAGAGGTTGAGCTGGTTCGGCCACCAGTCACGGTTGCTGCCGCCCTCGGTGGGGTGCGCGAAGCGCCCCGTGTGGACGGGGCACCCGCCCGCGCTCTCCACGTTCATCTCGCCGACTTCGGCGTTGGGGGTGTCAGACACGGGAATCCTTCCGGGAATCAGTGTGGGTAACGGTGTTGCAGTCGGGGCACAGGCCCCAGTAGATGACCTCGGCCTCGTCGATGACGAAACCGTGGTCGTCGGACGCGGTCAGGCAGGGCGCGGCGCCGACCGCGCAGTCGACATCGGCGATCGCACCGCACGACCGGCACACGACGTGGTGGTGGTTGTCCCCCACCCGTGCCTCGTACCGCGCGACCGAGCCCTCGGGCTCGATCCGCCGCACGAGACCTGCGGAGGTCAGGGCGCCCAGGACGTCGTAGACGGCCTGGTGGGACACCTCGCCGAGATCCGCGCGCACGGCACCGATGAGCGACGCGGTGTCGGCGTGGGGATGATCGTGCACCGCGGACAGCACCGCAATCCGAGGACGCGTCACCCGCAGAGCCGCTCCGCGTAGCATGCGCTCGAAATCCGAAGTCGTTGGCACGCCTGGCAGTGTGCCGCAGCTTCTGGAATCAATCAAGAATGACTCGCCGTCGTGAACCTGCCGGATGACCTGCTCCCACCGTCACACGCTGCGGGGTCGCCGTAAACTTACAGTCACAGAAACTTCGTGCGAACCCCGGGTGAGCGCGGGGCTTCCCGCCCCCCCCCGGCGGCCACTCTGGACGTTCAGGTGCCGGTACGCGCCTGCCGCGAAGTCCGTGCCGGTTTCGTACTCGCCGGGGTTTTCGCG
The DNA here is from genome assembly GCF_040678995.1 of Amycolatopsis sp. NPDC049253. NCBI lineage: Bacteria > Bacillati > Actinomycetota > Actinomycetes > Pseudonocardiales > Pseudonocardiaceae > Amycolatopsis > Amycolatopsis sp. NPDC049253. The sequence goes on from NZ_JBFAQX010000002.1 coordinate 115,924, forward strand.
GCCGGGTTCACCCCTGTGGTTTTCGAGGTGTCCTTCGCCGCCGGACGCCGGGTGCGCGCGAAGCTGCCGAGGCCCGACTCCAGCAGCCGGGCGGCGCGGAGCACGTCGGTGGTCACGGCGCCGCGGATCCGCGCGGGCGTGTGGCCCGCGTCGACGTGCTTGGCGAGGCTGCCGAACTGCACGCGCCACAGCCCGACGAGCGCAGTCGCGGCGAGCTGCGGCTCCGGATCGGCGGTGGCCAGGCCTGCGCGCACGGCCAGCAGCTGCGCGGCGCCGGCGGCGAGCTCGTCGAGCAGATCGCGCTGGTAGGCGGCCAGCGCCGGCGTGGCGTGGATCAGCTCGCCGTAGCGGCGGAACCCCGCCCCCGCGGCACGGCGGTCGCGCTGGTCCTCCAGCCAGCCGGTGACCCCGGCCAGTTCACCGGCGAGAACGCGCAGCACGGCCTCGACGGGTGTGCGGGCCGGGTCGCCGAGCTCGACGCGCAGCGCGGCCAGGGTCGCGTCGGGCCGGTCGAGGATGAGGGATTCCTTCGCGGGGAAGTAGTTGAAGACCGTCTTCTCCGACACGCCGGCGGCGTCCGCGACGTCGGCGACGCGAACGGCGTCGAACCCGCGTGCCAGGAAGAGCTCCGTGGCGGTGTTGACGAGCAGGCGCCGCGTCGCGCGCTTCTTGCGCTCGCGCAGGCCCTCCGCGGGCGCCTCGTCCCGCGGGGTCCGCAACGCCGCCCAGTCGACCCGCCGTCCGCCCACGAACCCGAGAATAGCTTGAGAACACGGGATTTCCGGCGAGTCAGCGGTGCGGCACGCTGCCCCGCACGGCCCACGCCCGCGCGGTGAGGGTGATCGTGCCGTCGGCGGCGATCGGCAGGCGGGCCCGCAGCAGGTCGCGCAGGGCCCGGCGGTGGTCTTCGGGCAGCCGCACGGCGTAGGCGGGCGCCGGTCCCTGCCCGCCGAGAAAGGGCAGCCAGTAGTCGTCGAAGCCGGCGAACGCGGTGCGCACCCCGATCGCGCGCACCACCACGCCGGCCAGGCCCGCGTCCGTCCACAGCCGACTCAGCGGATCCGGGCGGCACAAGGGAAAGCGGCGGCCTTCGTCGAGGTTCGCGACCACCGGGTCGAGCTCGGCCGCGGCGTCCCAGAACCAGCGCATCAGCTCCATGCCCTCGGCGTAGTCCCACACGTACGCGGTCACCACTCCCCCGGGCTTCACGGCCCGGACCCACTCGGCGACCGCGCGGTGCGGGTCGGGCACGAAGTTGAGCGCCAGCCCGCTCACGGCGGCGTCGAACTCGTCGCCGGCCACGGGCAGGGCCTGCGCGTCGCCGACCACGAAGGTCGCCCGCGGATCGGTGGTCAGCCGGCGGGCGTGGGCGACGAACGGCGCGGCCTGGTCGACGCCGAGGACGGCGGCGGGATCGGCCGTGGCCAGCACCGCCGCCGTCAGCGCACCGGTGCCGCAGCCGACGTCGAGCCAGCGCGCCCCGGGCGGCACCACCGCGCCGTCGAGGAAGGCCGCGGCGACGCGGCGGCTCCACCGGCCGACGTAGCGCTCGTAGGCCTCACCCGACGACCAGTCGCTCATCGTCCGAACCTACGCCCGCGGGCAACCACGCGCGCCCGGGCGAACCGCGTGCCACGGCCCGCCCTGACCGGCCTGCGCGCCTCGTAGCACTCGCGAATGCGCACTCAGCCCCGGTGCACCGGACCGGGCCGCGGAAATTTTCACCTCGGCCGGCTGACGGTCCACAGTAGACGCGGTCGACCCCGAGGCGGGCAGGGCGATCTCAATCCGGCACCGGCCACGCGAGCGTTGCTTTACATTCTTCGACTACTTGTCAAGTTAGGTGTACATCGCTTACCGTCTTGTCAACCACGTCGGACAGTGTCGTTGACGGAGGAGGACGAGATGAGCGAAGCCGCGGGAACGGTGCCCGCCGGGTCGACCGAGTCGTGGACGGACCGCAAGCGGTACCTGTGGCTGATCGGGCTCGTGGTGCCCTCGCTCGCCTTCCTGGCGATCGGGCTGCACGCGGCCACCGGCTGGGGCGTGTGGTTCTGGATCGGGCCGATCGTGATCCTCGTGATCGTGCCGGTGATCGACCTGGTCGCGGGGCTCGACCGCAGCAACCCGCCCGACGACGTGCTCGAGCAGCTGGAGAACGACCGTTACTACCGCTGGATCACCTACCTCTTCCTGCCGATCCAGTACGTCGGGTTCGTGGCGGCGTTCTGGCTGATCGGGCGCGGCGACCTCAGCGTGGTGGACAAGATCGGGCTGGCCGCGTCCATCGGGTGCATCGGCGGGATCGGCATCAACACCGCGCACGAACTGGGGCACAAGAAGGAGAGCCACGAGCGCTGGTTGTCGAAGATCGCGCTGGCCCAGAGCTTCTACGGCCACTTCTACATCGAGCACAACCGGGGCCACCACGTCCGCGTGGCCACGCCCGAGGACCCGGCTTCCAGCCGCGTCGGCGAGAGCTTCTACCGCTTCTGGCCGCGCACGGTCGGCGGCTCGCTGAAGTCGGCGTGGCGGCTGGAGCGCAAGCGCTACGCCCGGCGGGAGAAGCACCCGTTCCGCATCGGCAACGACGTGCTCAACGCGTGGCTGATGTCGGCCGTGCTGTGGGCGGCGATGCTGGTGTGGCTCGGGGTGGGGATCCTGCCCTACCTGCTGATCCAGGCCGTGGTGGGTTTCTCACTGCTGGAAGTCGTCAACTACATGGAGCACTACGGGATGCTGCGCCGGCGGGTGGGCGCGCCCGGCCGGCGCCGCTACGAGCGCGTGGACCCGAGCCACAGCTGGAACTCCAACAACATCGCCACCAACGTGCTGCTCTACCACCTGCAGCGCCACAGCGACCACCACGCCAACCCCACGCGCCGCTACCAGACGCTGCGGGACTTCGCCGAGTCGCCGGTGCTGCCCACCGGGTACGCGGGGATGATCGTGCTGGCGCTCGTGCCGCCGCTGTGGCGGCGGGTGATGGACCCGCGCGTGCTCGCCCACTTCGACGGCGACATCGGCCACGCCAACATCCAGCCGCGCAAGCGGGGCAAGGTCCTCGCGCGGTACGGCACGCGCGTGACGGCCGAAGCGCCGAGCACCGCCGACACCCGCGGCGACGCCACCGAGGGCGGGATGTGCCCCGGCTGCGGCTACGTCTACGACGAGCAGCGCGGCGATCCGCGCGAGGGTTTCCCGGCCGGCACGCCGTGGTCGGCGATCCCGGACTCGTGGTGCTGCCCGGACTGCGGCGTGCGCGAGAAGGTCGACTTCGTGGCTCCTGGAAGGGTGGGTGCGTGATGCGGATCGAGGCGAACCGCGAACTGTGCGCGGGGCTCGGCATGTGCGAGGCGATGGCGCCGGACTTCTTCGAGGTCGGTGACGACGGCACGGTGGTGCTCCTGCAGGAGAGCCCCGCCGAGCAGCACCGCCTGGACGTCACGGCCGCGGCCGACGCGTGCCCGGTGCTGGCGCTGAAGGTGCGGGACTGAGGATGCGCTCCCCAGCTCGCCTGGACCACACGGGAGGCGGCCTAGGATGACGATCGTGAGCGAGGCACTCCGGGCCGCACCGCCCGAGGGCGGCCAGCACCGGCAGCCGATCGTCGCCGCGGCCATCGGGCTGACCGCGAGCGAGGGCTGGTCGGCGGTCACCATGGCGCGGCTGGCCGAGGCCGCGGGGGTGAGCCGTCAGACCGTGTACAACGAGATCGGCTCCAAGGCCGCGCTGGCCGAGGTGATGATCTCCCACGAGCTGGCCCGCTTCCTCGCCGTGGTGCGCAGCGCGTTCGACCGGCACCCCGAAGACCTGGTCGAAGCGATCTACGAAGCCATCCGCGCCGTGCTCGACCTCGCCGACGACAACACGCTGCTGCGCGCCATCGCGTCGGCCACGCACGGCACGGACACGGAACTGCTGCCGCTGCTCACCACGCGCGCGGGCTCGCTGCTCACCGAGGCGAAGACGATGCTGATCGAGCGCGTGCGCACCTACGGGCCGCCGCTGGACGACGAGCAGATCGCCGTGGTGATCGACCTCGTCGTGCGCACGGTGCTCAGCCACGTGATGCAGCCGTCCGACACGCCCGCCCGCACGGCCGACGCGCTGGCCTGGGTGGTCGGGCGCGTGCTCGGCACGTCGGCGGCCCGGCCTATGCGCCGCGGCTGACCCGTGGCTGGGGCATGATGGACCCGTGGAGTCGACCAGGGTGGACCGCTGGCTGTGGGCCGTACGGCTGGCGAAAACGCGCTCGGACGCGGCCGCCGCGTGCCGGGGCGGGCACGTGCGCGTGAACGACCGCCCGGCCAAACCCGCCACCACCGTGGTCCCCGGCGACGAGGTCCGCGCCCGCATCGGCCAGACCACCCGCGTGGTCGAGGTCGTCCAGGTGATCCAGAAACGCGTCGGCGCGCCCGAAGCCGCGAAGTGCATCATCGACCGCACCCCGAAGCCGCCGCCGGAGGCCGCGATCCCGGTGGCCCGCCGCGAGCGCGGTGCGGGCCGCCCGACGAAGCGGGAACGCCGGGTGCTCGACGAGTTCCGCTCGCGCTGGAGCTGAGTCAACCCAGCACTCGGGCGACGTACTTCGCGGCTTCGGCGAGCAGTGCGTACCGGGGTTCGTCGTCGTAGGCCGTGCGGTCGGACATGATGGCGAAGACCAGCGGGGGTGTGCCCGGTGGCTTGAGAACGGCGACGTCGTTGACCCGGCCGTAGTCGCCGTGGCCGGTTTTGCCGATCACGCGCCATTCGGCGGGCACGCCCGCGCGGATGGTCTTCGCGCCCGTGGTGCTGCGGGCGAGCCAGTCTTCGACGAGCGCGCGCTTGTCGGCGGGCAGCGCGTTGCCGAGCACCACGGCCTGGTGGCCGGCGGCGAGCGCCCGCGGCGTGGTGGTGTCGCGCGGGTCTTCGGGGGAATCGCGGTTGACCTCCGGCTCGTACTGGTCCATGCGGCTGGTGGCGTCGCCCAAGCCGCGCAGGTACGCGGTGAGCCCGGCCGGGCCGCCGGCGTCGCGCATGAGCAGGTTGCCTGCCGTCCCGTCGCTGTAGCGGATGGCGGCGTCGCACAGCTGCCGGACCGTCATCCCGGCGCCGGCGTGGTGCTCGGTGATGGGTGAGAAGGAGTTCACCTCGGCCTTGGTGTAGCGCACCGTGGTGTCCAGATAGGACAGGGGATGGCGCTGGAGCAGCGCCGCGACCGCGAACGTCTTGAAGGTCGAGCAGAAGGCGAAGCGCTCGTCCGCCCGGTGATCGAGGGTGGCGCCGCTGCCGGTCGCGAGCGCGTGCACCCCGAGGCGGGCGCCGTATCGGTGCTCCAGCTCCGCCAGCGGCGCGGTCGACGGCGGCTCCGGTGCGGGGTTGACCGCCGGCCGCGCCGGTGCGGGGTTCACGGCCGGTGCCACGCAGCCGCCGAGCGGGGCGGCGAAGGCCGCGGCAAGCAGCGTGCGGCGGGCGAAGCGGCGGCCGGCCAAGGGGGTTCCTCTCATGTGTCCGCGTCCGCCAAGGAGAAGCCGGGGTGCGGGACGCGTCGTGGGCGGCCTTCGGGGTGGTATTCGAAGTGCCACCATTCGTTGTCGTAGACGCGGTACAAGTGGTGGGCCGCGCCGTGGAGTTCGAGCCAGCGGGCGCCGTCACGGGGGCGGAGGTCGAGGGCGGTGCCGGTGACGTGGCGGGACTGCGTGGGCGGCAGCGTGTGGCGGCGGGCCAGGGCCACCGAGCCGGTGCGGCGGACCTCGGCGGTGAAGAGGCGGTCTTGGACGCCGGCGTCGCGATGACCGGACGTGAGGCCGAGGAGGGTGCCGTCGCGCCAGAGGGCGGTGGTGCGCGCCGAGACGAAAGCCGCGTGAGTGCCGGGTGACAGGCCGGTGAGGTCCTCGGCCGGGAAGCGGATTCCGAGCGCCCAGGAGCAGGCGACGGATCGTGCTCGTCCCGGAGCGGCCACGGCGGCCACGGGCCACAACACGAAGGCGAGCAGCCGGGTGACCACGCGGTAGCCGACGTCGCGCCGCCGGCCCGCGGGATCCGAAGTGGATGGACACAGTCTCATGACTCCCCCAGGAGAACGTCTCATCCCAGCGCCTTCACCGCGGCCGCCGCGGCACGGGCGACGAGCGCGTCGTCGGTGGGCGCGTCGGCTGCGGGGCGATCGGAGAACACCACGAACACGATCGGCGCGCGGCCCGGGGGCCAGGCGATGGCGATGTCGTTGCGGGTGCCGTGCTCGGCGGTGCCGGACTTGTCGGCGACCTGCCAGCCCGTGGGGACGCCCGCGCGGACGAGGTGGGTGCCGGTGGTGCTGGCTCGCATGGTGTTCGTCAGGACACTGCGCAGAGGCGCGGGCAGGGTGTCGCCGAGGGCCACCGTGCGCAGCGACCGGGCCCAGGCGCGCGGCGTGGTCGTGTCGCGGAGGTCGCCGGGGGCGGTTTCGTTGAGGGTGGGCTCGATGCGGTCGACGTGGGTGGTGGTGTCGCCGATCGAGCGCAGCCACGCGCTCAACGCGGCCGGCCCGCCGAGCTCGCGGAAGAGCATGTTCCCGCCGGTGTTGTCGCTGTAGCGCAGGGCGGCGTCCATGATCGCGCTCAGCTTCATGCCGGCGCCCGCGTGTTTCTGGGTGATCGGCGAGTCCGCGACGACGTCGCCCGGGCCGTACTTGATCACGCGGTCGAGCCCGGCCATCCCCACCTTCTGCAGCACGGCCGCGGCGCTGAACACCTTGTGCGTCGACGCGTAGGCGAAGCGCTCGTCGGCGCGGTAGGCGACTTCGCGGCCCGAGCCGGTGTCCACGACGTACACGCCGAGCCGGGCGCCGAAAGACCGCTCGAGGTCTTCGAAGTCGTGGTTCGCGACCGTCGACGAAGCGGAGGTGGCAGGCGGCACGGCGGGCGGAACTGCCTGCGGGGCCGGCGGCGCGCCGCATCCCGCCAGCGCCGCCACGGCCACCGCCGCCACTGCTGTCACCACTGTCACCACAGACTTGCTGAGCACTGGGTTCCCCCTTCGGAAGTGATCGACATCCGCAGTCTCACCAAGGCCGTTCATGCTGTCCAAGACAGAAGTGGCCCCTTCCATGCGGAATGGGCATACAGTGTGGTCGTGGACCTGATCGGAAGCTGCCGCGCGTTCGTCGGCGTGAGCGAGACCGGGAGCTTCACGGCGGGGGCGGCGGTGGCCGGCATCCCCCAGCCCGTGGCGAGCCGCCGGATCGCCGCACTCGAACGCCACCTCGGCGAGCGCCTCTTCGACCGCGCCACGCGGCGAGCCCGGCTCACGCCCTTCGGCCGCGACATGCTGCCGTCCGCGCGGCGGCTCGTCCACCTGGCCGACGCCATGGAGCACGACGCCAAGCGCGCGAAGCTGCGCCCGCTGCGCCTCGCCGTGCCCGGCACCTGCCCGACCCGCGACCTCGCCGAGCTCGACGCCGAAGCCCGTGCGCTCGGCATCTTCCTCGAGTTCCGCCCCGCGCCGCCCGGTGAACGCGCCGAACTCGTGCGCACGCAGGAAGTCCGCGCCGCGCTCGTCGCCGTGCCCGAGACCGATGCCGTGTGGACGGTGCCGCTCGGCGTCGCCGCCACGGAACGCCAGCAGCTCCCACCCGTGGTCCACCTCGAGACGCTGCGCGCCGGGCGCGCCACTAAGGCCGAGCGCCGCCGCGTGTGGATCCAGCCCGAGGACGACGTGCCCCACATCCGCGACCGCGTGTTCCGCGTGCGCGACGCCGTGGGCCTGCAACCCGCGCAGGTGTCGGTCGCCGATTCCCTGACGGCCGCAGCGGCCGCCGTCTACGGTTCCGCCGACCTGCTCCTGTGCTCCCCCGCGCAGGCCACCGAGCTGGGCCTGGGCTGGCGCCCGCTCGGCGACGCCACCCTCGCCCGCGGTTTCGACCTCGCCGCCGCCCTCGGCGAAGACGCCCACCACCTGCGCACCCGCCTGCGCCCCGGCATCGCCCGCTGCCTCGGCGCCCCCGACGAGGAGACCGTGTGAACACCGAATCCCTGCTCCGCGACCTCCGCGAGGAACTCGACGACGGCGGCCTGCGCGGCTCGTTCCTCGTCCGCGACCTGCACACCGGCCAGGAGATCGGGCTCGACGCGGACCTGGAGTTCCCCAGCGCGTCGCTGGTCAAGGTGCCGCTCGCCGCGGCGACGATCGAGCGCATCCGGCGGGGTGAGCTCGACGGCGCGACACAGCTGGAAGTCGAGCCAGGGCGGGTCACCACCCCCGGGCCCGCCGGGCTGGCGCGGTTCCGCCACCCGGCGCGGGTGGCGATCGACGATCTGCTCTACCTGAGCGTGGCGGTCAGCGACGGCACCGCGGCCGACGCGCTGTTCGCGCTCACGCCGCCGGCCGAGGTCACGCGGATGCTGCGCGAGTGGGGCATCGACGGCGTCTCCGTGCGGCACGACACGGCGGAGCTGGCCGACACCCCCGCGGAACGGTTCGAGCCGGGCGAGGTGCACCTCGCCCACGCGCTCGCGATTCGCGCGGGCACGGCCGGGCGGGGGCACCCGGTGTCGCAGCTGGACGTCAGCCGGGCCAGTGCCGGGTCGGCGCGGGCGTATGCCGCGTTGCTGGAGGCGTTGTGGCGGCCGTCCGGAATAGACCCCGGGGTGGCGGCGCGCACTCGGGATCTCATGGCCCACAACCTGTTGCGGCAGCGTCTCACACCTGATTTCGGGTCCGACGCGACGAAGTGGTCGTCCAAGACCGGCACGCTGCTGAACCTGCGGCACGAGGTCGGGGTCGCCGAGCACGCCGACGGGCAGGTGTTCGCGGTGGCCGCGCTCACCGAGTCGCGCGTGCCGGCGGCGATCCAGCCCGAGGCGGAGATCCTGATGGCCCGGGTCGCCCGCACGATGCGGGATCACCTGCGGTCGCGGTGAACCTCAGCCGAGGCGGTCGAACCACCGGTCCACGACCGCGTCGGCGATCGTGGTGCCGTCGCGCAGGATGCTGGTGAGGGCCAGCCCCCGCAACAGCATCAGCAGCGACTCGTAGCCGACGCGGTCGTCTCCTGCGGACTCGAACGCCGTCCGCAGCTCCCGGCCCAGCTCGCGTTCCGCGGGCAGCAGCGCCGCCCGCAACGCCGGGTCGGTCCGCGCGCCGAGCCAGAGTTCCAGCCCCGCCAGGAACAACGGACCCGACATCGCCTCCCGCAACGCCGTCACCAGCTGCCGCCTCGAATCCGCGCCGGCGAGGCGCACCCGCGCCAGCTGCTGCTCCGCGATGTAGTGGATCGCCGCGACGAACAGGTCCGCCTTCGACCCGAAGTGGTGCAGCAGCGCACCCCGCGACACCCCCGCCCGCTCCTGCACGCGCTGCGTTGTCGTGCCGGCGTAGCCGAACTCCACCAGGCACCCGACGGTGGCGTCCAGCAGGGTCTGGTGCGTGCGCGCTCGTTGTTCGCTGCGGGTCACCCGAGTAGCCTACCGCCCTCGTTGACAGTCCAGACGGACTGTGAAAACCTCCGGGCATGCTCGCTGTGGAGTTGGTGCGCCGGGGTGCCCAGCGCTTCGCGGATCGCCCGGCCGTGGTCGTCGGCGACCGGGAGTTCTCCTTCGCCGAGGTCGACGAGCGCGCCAGCCGCCTCGCGAACTCCCTGCTCGCCGCCGGCGCCGGCCGCGGCACGCGAGTGGGACTGCTGGTCGACAACGGCGAGTGGTCCGTCCCGCTCGACTTCGCGTGTCTCAAGGCCGGCGTGACCAGGGTGCCGCTCAACGCCCGCCTCGCCGTGGCCGAGCAGACCCGGATGCTCGCCGAGACCGGCGTGACCCTGCTCGTGTACAGCAAGCCCCTGGCCGAACGGGCCGTGACACTCGCCGACGCCCTCGACGGCCTGCGCCTGGCCGGGCTCGGCGACCGCCAACGCGCCCAGGACCTCGACCTCGTCGCCGAACTGGACCGTGTTCCGGCGGCCGACCCGCACGTCCGGGTCGCCCCGGACGACGTCGTGCTCGCCCTCTACACCTCCGGCACCACCGGCACGCTGAAGGCGGCGCAGCACACGCAGGCAAGCTACGCCGCGATCACCACCAACATCCTCGCCAACCTCCTCTCCCCCGGCCGCGGCTCGGCGATGCTGCACGCCGCCTCGCTCATCCACGCCAGCGGGACTTTCGTGCTGCCGTACTGGATCCGCGGCGGCCGCGCGGTCGTGCTGCCCGGCTTCGACCCCGGGTCCTACCTGGACTCGATCACCCGGCACCGCGTCACCGAGGTCAACCTCGTGCCGACGATGCTCGGCCTGCTGCTCACCGGGTCCACTGTGGACGCTGCGGCCACGCTCGACACCATCGTCTACGGGGCCAGCCCCATGCCGAAGCCGCTGATCCAGGAAGCGATCGACCGCTTCGGGCCGAAGTTCGTCCAGTACTACGGTCAAACCGAGGCTCCGCTGTGCCAGACGGTGCTCGGCAAGGCCGACCACCTGCGAAGCGACCTCCTCGGCTCGTGCGGCCATCCGGCCGTCGACGCGGAGCTCCTGCTCACCGACCCGGACGGGAATCCGGTGCCACGTGGGGAGATCGGGGAGATCCGTGTGCGCGCGCCGTTCACGATGAGCGGGTACCTCGACGCACCCGAGCTCACCGCCGAAACCCTCGTGGACGGCTGGGTCCGCACCCGCGACCTGGCTCGCGCCGACGAGCGCGGATACCTCTACCTGGTCGACCGCGCGAGCGACATGATCGTGACCGGCGGCTACAACGTCTACCCGCGCGAGGTCGAGGACGCGCTGGCGGCGCATCCGGCCGTGGCCGAGTCCGCCGTGGTCGGCGCGCCCGACCCGACGTGGGTCGAGGCGGTGACGGCATTCGTCGCCCTGCGCCCCGGCGCGGCGGTGTCCGAAGAGGACTTGCGCACGCACGTGCGCGGCCTGCTCGCCGGGTACAAGGTGCCCAAGAGCGTGCACGTGGTCGACGCGATCCCGAAGTCGGCGGTGGGCAAGATCCTGCGCCGCGCCCTGCGTGATCCCCTGTGGGAGGACCGATGAACATCCTGGTCGAGAAGCGCGGCCCCGTCACGATCGTCACGATCGACCGGCCCGAACGGCGCAACGCCGTCGACCGCGCGACGGCCGAAGCGCTCGCCGACGCGTTCCGCGCGTTCGACGCCGACGAGGACGCCTCCGTCGCCGTGTTGCAGGGCTCCGGGGGCACGTTCTGCGCGGGCGCCGACCTCAAAGCCGTGAGCGAAGGCCGGGGCAACCGCACCGAACCCTCGGGCGACGGGCCGATGGGACCGACGCGGCTGCGCCTGACCAAACCGGTCATCGCCGCGGTGAGCGGCCACGCCGTGGCGGGCGGGCTGGAGCTGGCGATCTGGTGCGACCTGCGCGTGGCCGACGAAACCGCCGTGTTCGGCGTGTTCTGCCGGCGCTGGGGCGTGCCGCTCATCGACGGTGGCACCGTGCGGCTGCCCCGCCTGATCGGCCAGAGCCACGCGCTGGACCTCATCCTCACCGGGCGCCCGGTCGCGGCCGAAGAAGCGCTGCGGATCGGCCTGGCCAACCGCGTCGTCCCCGCCGGGCAGGCACTCGACGCGGCGGTCGAGCTCGCCCGGAGCCTGGCGGCCTTCCCGCAGACCTGCCTGCGCGAGGACCGCGCGTCGGTGTTCGAACAACACGGCGCCACCGAAGAGTCCGCCATGGCCAACGAGTTCGGCCACGGCCTGGTGTCCCTGTCGAGCGACACCGTCGCCGGCGCCACCCGCTTCGCCCGCGGCGCCGGCCGCCACGGTTCGTTCGACGCGTGAATCCGGGACGGGGCACGGAAACCCCGCCCCGGATCGGTCACGCCGCGACGTAACCCGCGTCGAGCTCCCGATGCAGGGTGACGCGGTCGATCGCCTTCTCCCATTTGCCCACGACCAGCGTGGCCACGCAGTTGCCCGCGATGTTGGTGAACACGAACGCGGCCGACAGGACACTGTGGACACCCAGCACCAGCGCGATGCTGCTGACCGGGATCGTGTGCGTGGCCGCCAGGGTCAGCGCCAGCACCGCGATCGCCGAGCCCGACACGCCCGCGCCGCCCTTGGAGGTCAGCAGCAGCACGAACAGCAGGCCCAGCTGCGCCTGCCAGCTCAGGTCCGTGCCGGTGGCCTGCGCCAGGAAGACGCTCACCGCGGCGAAGTACAGGCAGGTGCCGTCGTGGTTGAAGCTGTACGCGGTGGGCAGCACGAGCCCCACCACCGGCTCGTCCACGCCCAGCTTTTCCAGCTTCGCCGTGAGCTGCGGGAACACGCTTTCGGATGAGCTCGTGCCGAGCACCAGGACCAGCTCCGCACGGAAGTAGCGCAGTACCTTCCACAGGCTGACCCCGGCGTAGTGCGAGACCGGCCAGAGCACGAGGACGAAGAACAGCACCACGATCAGGTAGAACACCCCGACCAGCTTGCCCAGTGGCAGCAGCGTGCTCAGCCCGTACTTCGACACCGTGAACGCGATGGCCCCGAACGCGGCGAACGGCGCGAGCCGCATGACCTTCTTGATGATCCAGAACAGCGACTGCTGCACGGTGCCGACGATGTTCAGCACCGGCTGCGCCTTCTCGCCCAGCGCGGCGAGGCCGCAGGCGAACAGGACCGAGAACACCAGGACCTGCAGGATCTCGCCCTTGGCGAACGCGTCGACGGCCGACGTGGGCACGAGGCTCACGAGGAAGTCGTCGAAGCCCTCCGACTTGGCCGGCGCCGCCGAGGCCGGGGCGTGCAGCGACGACGGGTCGATGTTCATGCCGATGCCGGGCTTGAGCACGTTGACCACCACGAGGCCGATCACCAGCGCGATCGTGGTGATCACCTCGAAGTACACAATGGACTTCACCGCGATGCGCCCGACCTTGCCGAGGTCGCGCACGCTGGCGATGCCGTGGGTCACCGTGCAGAAGATGATCAGGCCGACGACCATCTGGATGAGGTGGATGAAGATGTCGCCGAGGAAGTCGACGTGGTGCCCGACCGAGGGCGCGAGCGCGCCCACGAGCACACCGACGACGACGCCGGCGAGAACCTGGAAGGTCAGGTCCTGGTAGAACGGCTTGCGCTTACGGGCCTGCTCGGGGGCGCCCGCGGACGTGGTTTCGCTCATCGTGTTCCGGTTTCTCCGTTGAATCTCCGGTGGGGAAAGCTGGGGCTAGCCGAGGATCCGGCGCGCCGGGGCGAACACCTCGTCGGCGTCGAGGCGACGCGGGAGCAGGCCCTGTTCGAGGCAGGCGTCGACGATCAGCTCGATCGGCCCGCTCAGGCGCTCGAACCCGAACATCGTGGGGCTCGGCGTGCCGTCGGGCCGCTCGACGGTCGCGTCGGCGCGGAGCAGCAGCTCGTAGGCTTCGCGGACCGCGGCGGGGTCGCGGCGGCTCACGGACTCCCCCGCGACGACCATGTGGTTGATCGGCATGAAGCCGTGCTCGCGCCACCACCGCTCGTCGCGCGCGGCGGCGTCGGGGATCACCCGCACGAACTCGTCGCCTTCGGGCAGGTCGTTGCCGAGGATGGTGGCGTCGATGCGGCCTTCGCGCAGCAGGTCGGGCAGGCTCGCGTCGCCGACGCCGTGCTCGACGAAGTCCGGATCTTCGTACTCGGCGACGTGGGCGCCGTCGCGGGTGAGCCAGTGGATGTCGCGCGAGGCGAGGCCGAAGTCGTCGGTGAGGTGCGCACGGACCCACATGCCGGTGGTCTGGGTGAACGCGCGCACGCCGATGCGCTTGCCCTTGAGGTCGGCCGGGTCCACCGGGCGCGACGCGTGGGCGATGAGGCAGCCGCGCTGGAACCGCGACGCGACCACGGCCGGCAGCAGCACCACGGGCCGGCCGTAGGCGATCGCCTGCAGGGCCGTGACGACGGCCAGCTCGCTCAGGTCGTAGGCCTCGTCGCGCACCATCGGCGCGAACGCCTTGTGCACGGGGGACACGGCGGTGAAGTCGAGCTCGACCGACGGGCTGGTGACTTCGCCGTTCTTGAGCGGCTTCGTGTGCGGGTAGTCGGCGAGGACGGTCCGCAAGGTCGTGGGTTCAGGCACGGCTCGCACCCTTCAGCGACGGGTAGAAGGCGGCGGCGGTCCCGCCGAAGATCTGGTCGAGGTCGGCTTGCGGCAGCACGGAGACCGTCTCGCGCGCCTCGGCCAGCAGGTCGGGCAGCACGCCGTCGGCGGCCGGGAAGTTGGAGCCCCACGCGATGCGGGCGGCGCCGTAGGCCGCGACCAGGTCGGTGAGGAAGTCCTCGGTCGTGGACGCGCCCTTCGCCGACGCGGCGAGCGCGCGGTGGGTGAGCTTGAGGTGCACGCCGGGGTAGGCGGCGAGGTCGAACAGGTCCTTGGCCAGGCGGTACGGGCGCCCGTCGGACAGGTCCGGGCGGGCGCAGTGGTCGAGCAGCACCCGCACGCGCGGGAAGCGGTCGAGGATCTCGCGCAGCTTCGGCAGACCCTGGATCGTCATCTGCAGGCACACGGGGATGTCGTGCTTCTCGGCGTGGGCCCAGGCGGGGAACGAGTCCTCGTGGCCGAGCCAGTCGGCCTGGCCGGGCATGGTCGTGCCGGTGGTGAACAGGCGGAAGCCCGAGAGGCCGAGGCCCTGCCAGTGGTCGATCTTCCCGACGGCGTCGGGGGCCATCGCGTCGATCGAGTAGACGCCCGCGAAGCGGTCGGGGTGACGGCGCAAGGCTTCGGCGACGTAGCGGTTGTCGTGGCCGTACACCGTGGACGCCTGCACCACCACGGCCTGCGCGATGCCCGCCGCGTCGAGGGCCTGCACGAGGCCGTCGATGTCCACCGGGTGCGCCTTCGACCACTCGCTCTGCTTGCCGCCGATGGGGTCGACCGGGTACTGGCCCGCGTCCGGGGAGATGACGTGGGTGTGCGAGTCGATGATGTCCATGTGACCTCCTGTGAACCGGGGGTTCGGCGCAGCACCGGATCCTCGGCGACCCGGCTCGGAGCCCGCGCGCTCCGGCAGACGGGGACCATACACGATTGTTAACAATCTCGTACAAGATTGTGGGGACGATTTCGTTGGGGATCACGGTGCGCACCACTCGGCGAGCCGCTTCCCTCGGAATCCGTGCAGGTGGGAGGGTGCGGGACAGGAGACCGTCCTGACAAGTGAGGGTGGCCGGAGACTCAGTGCCCCGCGCGGCGGAGCGGGGGCGCGGCGGGAGGGTTCGCCTGAACCGGGGCATCGGGAGGCTGCGGGACGGCACGGTCCAGGCCGGGCGCGGAGCGGCGCTCGCCCGGGGAGCCCGCGGCCCGAGCTCGGGGCGCGCAGCCGGGCCGGGTTCCGGCTTCCCGGCGCCGCGGCGACACCTCGGGCATCCGCGGCCGTCAGCGGCCGATCGCCGCGCGGCGAGAGCCGCGAACGGACTGCCGCTCGGGAGAGCGCGCCGAATGTGAGCGCCTCACGCGCCTGAACCGGCGACGTGTGAGCACCGGCTCGCGAGCGAACCGGGTGCGGACAGCACGACGCCCCGGGTTCCGGAGTCCGGAGGCCTGGGGCGTCGTGCCGGTGGGAGCGGTGGCGGGCCGGGGGTCAGCCGAACATGCCCACCTCGTAGTGGCCCGCCGGCTGCTGGGTGATGACGTTCATGCGGTTGTAGGTGTTGATGAGCGCGATGAGCAGGGTGAGGCCGGTGAGCTGGTCCTCGTCGTAGTGCTTCGCGGCCTGCTGCCAGACCTCGTCGCTCACGCCGCCCGCCGCGTCGGCGATGCGGGTGCCCTGTTCGGCCAGCTCGAGGGCCGCGCGCTCGGCGTCGGTGAAGACGGTGGCTTCGCGCCAGGCCGCGACGAGGTTGAGGCGCGTCGGCTCTTCGCCCGCGGCCACGGCTTCCTTGTAGTGCATGTCGGTGCAGAAGCCGCAGCCGTTGATCTGGCTGGCGCGCAGCTTCACGAGCTCCTGCGTCGCGGCGGGAAGACCCGAGTCCGCGATCGGCTTGTTCGCCGCGTTCAGGTACTTGATGAACTTGCCGGCGACCGCGTTCCCGAAGAGGTTGAGTCGTGCTTCCACTGGTCTGCTCCTTCGCCCTTTCCACTGGTTACGCACTCTTGACGGGTGGGCGCGCGAAGTTGTGACACCGGCGAAAGTGACCTGCGTCTCACCCCAGGTCGGCCTCCGCGCGGATCTCGAGCGTCTCCCCCGGCTGGTGCAGCTCCAGCACCACGAGCTCGTTGCGTCCCCTCCGCCACAGCGGCGCAGGGGCGTAGAGAGTCCGTTGTGGACCACGGCTCCAGTAGCGGCCCAGGTTGAAACCGTTCAGCCAGACGACGCCCTTCTCCCAGCCCGGCAGCGCGACGAACCCGTCAGCGGGCGCCTCGATCGTCACCGCGGCCCGGTGGAAGGCCGGGCCGGCGCCCGGAGCACCCGGGGTGAACCGCACCCCGGACAGATCGTCGAGCGGCAACGGCCGGATCTCCCAGCCGAACAGCTTCTGCTGGGTGTTCATCGCGACCCAGCCGTCGATGCCCTTGCGGTCGGCGAGGTACGGTCCGTAGTTGATCCGGCCCATCGTGTCCACGAGGATGTCGAGCTGGTTCTCCGCCTCCTCGAACACCAGGTCCACCGTGGCGTCGGGGGTGTTGCGGTCGAGGACGCCGACTTCCTTGCCACCGGCGAAGACCAGCGCGCGGTCGGCGAGGCCGTGGATGCTCAGGGTGCCGCTGTGCGGGCCCTGCACCTTCGTCCGGTAGTGGACGAGTCCCGTGGCCTGGCCGAGCTTCTCCATCGGCAACGGCTGCGGCGAGCGCACCACCTTCGACAACGCGGGCAGCGACTCCAGTAGCGAAGCCGACGCGTCCGGCGTGACCGTCCGCGGCGCCAGCCGCGGTGAACGGCCGGGGAGCGGCCCGTCGGGCAGCTTCGTGTACTTGCCGATCACGCCCCGCAGCGCGGTGAACTTGGCGCCGAGGTCGCCGGCCTCCCCCACCGGCGAGTCGTAGTCGTAGCTCGTGACGGTGGGCTGGTAGGTCGTGCCGGAGGTGTTGGCTCCGCTCGTGAAGCCGAAGTTCGTGCCACCGCACGCCATGTACAGGTTCACCGACGCGCCGGAGGCGAGCACCGTGTCGATGTAACCCGCCATCTGCTGGGGGTCACGCGTGTTGTGCTGCTCGCCCCAGTGGTCGAACCAGCCGTCCCAGAACTCCGCCATCATCACGGGCTTGCCGGGCTGGAACTTCTTGAGCGCTTCGAGACTCGGCACGGGATTTCCGTCGCCCGTGCCGACTTCGAGCGTGCCCGGCAGCGAGCCGAAGCGCATGAAGAAGTCCGACGCGCCGTCGGCCGCGAAGAGGAGGCTCGTGCACCCGCGCGAACGCAGGCTGTCGCGCAGGTGCGCCAGGTACGAGGTGTCGTTGCCGTAGCTGCCGTACTCGTTCTCGATCTGCACGGCGATCACCGGCCCGCCGCGGTGCGCCTCCAGCGCGGCCAGGCGCGGCACGAGGTGGTCGTACCAGGCATCCACGGCCTCGAGGTACTTCGGGTCCGCGCAGCGCAGTTCGAGATCGCGGTCGGCCAGCAGCCACGCGGGCAGGCCGCCGAACTCCCACTCCGCGCAGATGTACGGGCTCGGCCGCACGATCACCCGCAGCCCCACCTCACCGGCGGTGCGGATGAACTTCGGCAGGTCGCGCCACCCGCTGAAGTCCGGCGGGCCCGGCTTCGGCTGGTGGAAGTTCCAGGCCACGTACGTCTCGACCGTGTTCAGCCCGAGCGCCCGCAGCCGCTCCAGCCGGTCGCGCCACTGGTCGGGGTGGATGCGGAAGTAGTGGACGGCACCCGAGATGATCTGGAACGGCTTGCCGTCCAACAGGAACCGCTCGCCGGACACGGTCAGTCCCCCGCGGCCCGCCGCGTCGGCCGGCCCGGCGAACACCGTGCTCGCCGCGGCCAGCCCGGCGACGCCGCCGAGGAAGCTCCTCCTGCTCACTGCACTCACGAAGCTCTCCGTCCTTCGGGGGTCAGCCGAGCGTTGCGGCCCGGGCCTGGGTGATGAACGCGTCGAGGACCCCGTCTCCGACGAGTGCCTGCCGCACCCCCCACCGGTTGGTGTCGCCGGTCTTCACGGCCTGGGCCTGGGCGACGAGACCATCGGCGGACGCGGTGAGCCGCTGCGCCGTCCTGGTGTCGCCCCGCCCGGCGGCCGCGAGGGCGTCGAGCTGGTCGACCATCGCGCCGCCCCAGAGGGTGGCGGCGTCGAGCCACGGCGAAGCCTCGTCGACGAACGCGCTCTCCACCCGGCCGCCGCGGATCACCTTCGCGGCATCGCGGATCTGCACGGCGTACGCCCGCAGGTCGGCCACCCGGTGGTCACCCGCGTTCCAGCGCTGCCAGAACGCCTTCGTCTTCGCCGCGAGCACCGGGGCCTGCGGCTGCCACGGCGTCGGGCCGAACGTCGGGGCCAGGTGCTCGAGGTCGGCGAACACCCGCAACGCGGCCGTGGCCCGCGCGTCGCCGCCCGCCAGCCGCGCAAGCGCTTGCGGCCAGGAGCGCTCCGGTGAGTACCCCGCGTCGTTCCACGCGAAGTCGGTCGCGCCGAACTCGGCGACCTCGCTGGCCGCCTCCTGGTTCATCGGGTTGGCGACGATCCCGTTGAGGTACTGCGAAAGCCCCGCCTCCCGCTGGGCGTAGGGCGCGAGCAGCAGCCGGCCGGCGGACTGCTCGTAGTCGTTCACGGGGTAGTTGTCCCAGAGGAACACCTTGCGGCCGTACACAGTGGACACCTGCTGCGCCTCGTCGGTGGTGACGCTCGGCGGCACCACGTCCGTGCCGGTCCACTGCACGACCACCGACGGGTCGAGGTTCTCGCGCAGCTCGGTCTTGTACGGCGAGTCCTTGAGGTCGCTGTACTCGGTGGGCACCGTCTGCAGTGGACGGGCGCCGTCGTGGGTCTTGACGAAGCCGCTCGTGATCGCGTTGAGCAGCGACACCTGGGCCTTGCCCGCCGCGGCCTGGCCGGGCGCGCCGAACGCCGTCTGGTCGGCCGCGCAGTTCCACTTGGTGTAGGAGATGTCGTCGAACGGGATCGAGAACGACCGCACGCCCAGGTCGTACACCGACTGCAACTTCGCCTTCACCGCGGCGAGATCGTCCGGCGAGGAGAAGCAGATCGACACGCCGGGCGAGAGCGCGTAGGTGAAGTCGACGTGGTGCGCGGTCGCCGACCGCACCAGCTGCCCGAGCGTGGCCAGCTCGTCGGCGGGGTAGGGATCGCGCCACTGCGCGCGCAGGTAGGCGTCGTCCTTGGCGCTGTAGACGTAGGTGTTGGCCTTGACCTCACCGAGGAACGCGATCTGCCGCAGCCGATCGGCGGTGCTCCACGGCGGGCCGTAGAACCCTTCGATCGAGCCGCGCAACGCCATGTTCGGCCAGTCATGCACGGCCACGCCGCTGATCGCCCAGCCGTGGCCGACGCGGACGAACAGCTGCCGCAACGTCTGTGCGCCGTAGTACTGGCCGGAGCCGTCGTGCCCGGAGATCGCGATCTCGCCGCGCGCCGTGGTCAGCGAGTAGCCCTCGGCCTCGGCCGGGGCCGAGGTGCCGGCGCCGAGCCGGACCACCAGCGCGTGGCCGTGACGAGGTTCCTGCGTGGCCGTGGTGACCTTGCGCGCGCCGTGCTGGCGGAACAGCGTGGTGACGAGGTCTTCGGCGGCGGGGTCGGTGGTGCTGTCGGTGACGAGCACGACCTCGTCGGGCACGGCGAGGTCGGCAGAGTCGCGGGCGAGCGACTGCGGCGTGGGTGTGACGACGGGCAGCGGCTGGTGGTGCTCGGGCGCGGCCGTGGCCGGCTGCGTGACGAGTGCGGCGAGCGAAACCCCGGCCGCGAGCACGGCGGCCAGGTGGCGCTTTCGTGAAGTCATGACGGATCCCCTCGGGTCAGGCGGCCGGCGGCACGGTGCGGTAAAGGGCGAAGGTCGAGAGGTACGGCGTGGCGCGCGCCTGGGTGATCACCACGCGCAGGTGGCTGGTCGTCACGGGTGCGGAGAGCGTGACCAGGCGGGTGTAGCCGACGGTGGTGACGGTGGTGAGCGTCTGCCACACCCCGCCGACCTCGGCCTGCACGGTCGCACCCTCGATGTGCTGGCCGTGGCTGATGTCCTCGCCCAAGCGGATCTGGTCGAACGTCGCGGGCCGGGCGAGCGGCACGTCGAGGGTGCCCGCCGGCGCGCCGTGCGGTGGGGTCCACGACGTGGTCAGCGAACCGTCGGTGACGGCGGCGACGGCCTTGTCGCCGGGCCGCGCGTGGGCCTGGTTCACCTGCGTGGCCGCGACGGACCGGCCGAAGGCGGCCAGCGAGGCGACGTCGGCGGGCGCGAACTCGCCGTCCGGGCCGGGTGGCACGTTCAGCAGCAGTGAGGAGTTGCGGCCCACCGTGCGCCGGTAGATGTCGACGAGCTGCGCGGCGGTTTTCGGCTGTTCGCCGGGGTGGAAGAACCAGCCGGGGCGGATCGAAACGTCGGATTCGGCGGGCGCCCACTGCAAGAAGCGCACGGACGGGTCGGCGAGCACCTGGCGCGAGCCGAGGTCGGTGGCGGTCGCGCCGCCGAGGAACAGCTCTTCGTTGTGCGCGGTGTTCGGGTCACCGGTCGTCGGCAGCGGGCTCCACTCCGTCGTCCGCGCCTGGCCGGCCTCGTTGCCGACCCAGCGCACGCCGGCCGGGCCGGCGAACGTGACGGTGTTCGGCGAGAGCGCGTGGATCATCGAGAACCAGGTGGTGAAGTCGTAGTTCTCGCTGATGCCGCGGTCGCGCCACGGGTTGGCGCCGTCGAGCCACAGCTCGTCGATCGGGCCGTACTGGGTGAACAGTTCGTAGAGCTGGTTGAGGTAGTAGGAGTCGTAGTCGTCCTCGTTCACGGTGAAGCGCGGCAGCTTCCCGGCGGCCAGCGCGGCGGCGCGGTCGTCGTGCGCCACCAGCGTGGGGATCGTCCGTTCGGTCACGGCGCTGCCGGTGCCGTAGCGGCCCTGGCCCTGCGGGGCGCTCGCGCGGTCGTCGTAGGTGGCCTGTTCCTCGATGGACAGCGACTGCCCGGCGGCGACCTTCGCTTCGATCCGCTTCACCTCGTCGGCGAAGAAGGTCGCGGGCAGCTCGGCGCCGTCGGCGGGCGAGAGGTAGACGCCGACCTTGAGGCCGGCCCTGCGGGCGGAATCCACGTAGTCGCGCAGGATGTCACCGCGCGGGTTGGTGCAGCCGGCGTCGCGCGCCTGCCAGAACGCGGACGGGTCCTGCGAGCGCGTGGCCTGCGCGGCCTGGCGGGCGGCGTCGGCCTTCGGGTCGGTGCAGCCCGCGCTGAGCCACCACGGGCTCGCCACGACGGAGTGGTCGGTGTAGCGGGTCGGGTAGAGCACGAAACCGTCGTGGTGCTTGGCGGTGAGCATCACCTGCGTGACGCCGGCGGCCTTGAGCGAGCGCATCCACTGGTCGGTGTCCACGGCCGGCGGCGCGAACGTCGACTCCTTCTCGGCACCCGAACCCCATTCGCGGTCGGTGAAGGTGTTCATGCCGAAGTGCGTGAACGCGGTGACGGGCCGCTGCTGCCAGGCGAGCTGGCCGGGCCGCGGCACGACGGCGGCGGCCTTGGCCAGGACGCGGTCCATGCCGTCGCACGGCTGGACGGTCATGATCGCCGCGGTCTTGATCGGTCCGGTGCAGCCGCCCTCCGGCTGCGCGGCGGCCCCGGGCGTGGCCGTGGATCCGGCCACGGCGAGGGAAAACAGTGCGGCCAGAACGGCGTTCCGGCGCGTCGAGATCGGCACGTGCTCCTCCTGACGAGTCCACGCGACCGCGTGCCCCGGGTGGCGGCCGGCGACGAGCTGGTGGATCGCCCAGCACACTAGGTGCGTGATCCATCGGATGTCTAGACCTACTTGGGGGAGGTGAGCTCGGCTGTCCATTCCCTGTCTTCCCTCGGGAATCTGCTTTCATGCCTGGTTGACGCCGTTCACTCGTGGCCGGGTTTCCCTGTGGGACAAGGTCAGTCGTCTGATGGTTCTTGACCGATGCTGTCGTCGCGCCAAGACGTGAGAGCGGCGCTAGGATCCGCGAAGTGCTGACGGTGCTCGGGTGGCTCACGCTCGTGGTGTGGCTGGGACTCGCCTTCGGCCACGGCTGGTTCTGGCGAACGGGCCAGCGGTTGCCGCCGCCGGCGCGCCCGGCCGAGTGGCCGTCGGTGGCGGTCGTGGTGCCGGCGCGCGACGAGGCGGCCGTGCTCCCGGTGACGTTGCCCACCTTGCTCGCGCAATGGTATCCGGGCCAGGCGCGCGTGATCCTCGTCGACGACGACAGCGGCGACGGCACCGGTGACCTCGCCCGGCGGCTCGGCGGTGCACCCGGCTCGTTGCTGCTGACCGTGGTCACGCCGGACCCGTTGCCTGCGGGCTGGACGGGCAAGCTGTGGGCGGCCGCACGTGGCGTCGCCGAGGCGGGTGCGGTGGATTTCGTGCTGCTGACCGACGCGGACATCGCGCACGGACCGGGTTCGCTCGAAACCCTCGTGGCGGCGTGCGGTGAGCACGACCTCCTCTCGCAGATGGCCGTGCTGCGGACCGAAACGCCGTGGGAACGGCTGATCGTGCCGGCGTTCGTCTACTTCTTCGCGATGCTCTACCCGTTCCGGCGCGTGAACAACCCGCGCTCACGGGTGGCCGCGGCCGCCGGCGGGTGCGTGCTCGTGCGCCGCCGCATCCTCGAACGCGCGGGTGGTCTCGCGGCCGTGCGCGGCGCCGTGATCGACGACGTCGCCCTGGCCCGCGCGGTGTCCGCGGCCGGCGGGCGGACGTGGCTGGGGTTCGCGGCGAACGTCCACAGTGTCCGGCCGTACCCGCGGCTTTCCGATCTGTGGCAGATGGTCGCGCGCACGGCATACACGCAGTTGCGCCATTCACCGCTCGTGCTGGCCGGCACCGTCGCCGGCCTGGCGCTGGTGTTCCTCGCTCCCCCGGTGCTGACGTTCACCGGCCCGTCCTGGCCCGCGTCGGCCGCGTGGGTGCTGATGGCGGCGACGTTCGCGCCGATCGCGCGCTACTACCGGCAGTGGCCGGTGCTGGGCGTGCTGCTGCCGGTGACCGCGCTGCTGTACACCCTGATGACGCTCGACTCGGCGCGCCGGCACTGGGCCGGGCGTGGCGCCGGGTGGAAGGGGCGGACCTACTCGTCCACTTAGGACGTCGTGCGGGCGAGTGAGCGGCCCAGGGTCCAGATCGACGCGCCGAGCAGGACGACGTCCTTGAGCAGGAACTGGCCGACCGGTGAGAGCGCGGGAAAACCGCCCGCGGCCGCGTCGCCGACGCCCGGCGTGGTGAGGAAAAAGCTGAGCGTGGTCAGGAAGATCAGGACACCGAGCGCGCTGCCCACGGCGGACAGCCGGGGCGCCCACGGGCCGGCGGCGATGAGGACCGCGGCGGCGAACTCGACCGCGCCGAGGACGATCGCGAGGGGTCGCGGGTCCAGGACGCCGTTCAGCCAGCCCACGAACGGACTGTGCGACACGTACTGCTGGATGCGCATGGCTTCCGACGCGGTGAACTTGAGGACCGCGATCCACGCGACGACCAGCACGAGCCCGTAGCGCACGACGAGCCCGCCCACGGCCTCGGCGCGGCGTCCCAGCGTGACCCGAGAAACCACGGGCTCCCCTTTCTTCGTGATCGGATGTCCGGCCGACGGTAACCAAGATCAGCTCGGCGGCCGAGGTGGCGGAGCCTTACGGATCGCTGACGTGACCGGCGACCGCCCGGGTACGGCTGGTTGACAGTTTCCCGGACCGCGGCCATGATGAACAAATGTTCATGAACGTGTGTTCATAACGACGGGGAGGGCTCATGACCGGGATCGTCAACACGGCGCAGGCGCAGGCGTGGAACGGCTACGAGGGCGGGCACTGGGCGGAGCACGCCGATCGCTACGACGCGGTGAACAGCGGGTTCAACCCGTTTCTGCTGGCCGCGGTGGGTCCGGGCGACGACGTGGTCGATCTCGGGTGCGGCACCGGGCAGCTGACCCGGCTCGCGGCGGCGCGGTCCGGGTCCGGCCGGGTGCTGGGCGTCGACCTGTCCGCGCCGATGCTGGCGGCGGCACGGGCCCGGAGCACGGGGAACGTGGTGTTCGAGCAGGGTGACGTGCAGGTTTTCCCGTTCGCCGAGCGCTCGTTCGACGTCGCGGTGAGCCGGTTCGGCGTGATGTTCTACGCGGATCCGGTGGCGGCGTTCGCGCGGGTGCGCCAGGCGCTGCGGCCGGGTGGGCGGCTCGCGTTCGTGTGCCTGACCGAGCTGGCGGGGACCGACCTCGGGACCGTGTTCGGCGCGCTGGCGCCCCTGCCTTCGGGCAGCGGGCCGACGTCGCTGTCCGATCCCGCGCACACGCGTTCGGTGCTGACCGACGCCGGGTTCCCCGACGTCACCTGCACGCGGGTCGAGGCCGACCAGGTCTGGGGCCGCGACGTGGCCGACGCGGCGGAGTTCATCGCCGGCTGGGGGCCGGTCCGGCAGCACGCACGGGGCGCCGAAGCCGCCCTGGTGGAGGCTTTGCGCCCGTTCGCCGAACCCGGCGCCGTGCGGCTGCGGGGCGCGGCGTGGCTCGTCACCGCCACCCGGTGAATACGATGGCGGGGATGTCACCGAGAACAGCCGCCGCCCTGCGCGACGGGGACCGCAGCCTCCGCGAGCACCTCATCGCGACGGCCGGCGCGCTCATGGCCGAGGAAGGCGCCGCGAAGCTGACGGTCCGCGCGATCGCCCGCCGCGCCGGCGTCGCGGACGGCGTGCTGTACAACCACTTCGCCGACAAGGAAGAGCTCCTGGCGCACGCGCTGCGCGCCCACGTCCGCGACGCCGAACGCGAGCTGGGCGACCTGCCGGCGCCCGGCTCCGCCACGGTCGAAGCCAACCTGCGCGCACACCTCGCCTACGGGCTCGCCCTGCACCGCGCCATCCTGCCCACGTTCGCCGGACTGCTCGCCCACCCGGCGGTCCTCACGCGCTTCGCGTCCCTCACCGCCACGGGCACCGAATGGCGCGACCGCCTGCTGACCTACCTCCACGCCGAACGCGACCTCGGCCGGCTCTCCCCCGCCGCCCACCTCGACGCCGCCGCGGCCCTGCTCGTCGGCGCG
Organism: Amycolatopsis sp. NPDC049253; assembly: GCF_040678995.1. Classification (NCBI taxonomy): domain Bacteria; kingdom Bacillati; phylum Actinomycetota; class Actinomycetes; order Pseudonocardiales; family Pseudonocardiaceae; genus Amycolatopsis; species Amycolatopsis sp. NPDC049253. Next base: position 141,008 of record NZ_JBFAQX010000002.1, read on the forward strand.
TGCCACGAAACGGTGTTCTCCGCCCTGGTCCCCCACGCGGGCCCGCCCCCGGCACCCTCGGTCGACGACGTGGTGACGACGGTGCTCGAAGGCATCGGCGCCTGAGGATCAGCAGCCGGCCCGACAACGCCGCCGGCAATCGGGCCCAGCCGTCCGGCCCCGGCGAGCGGCTCGTCTTCACCCCCTGATCCCTCCACTGTGGACCAACCCCAACCGGCCCGGTCGGGGACAGCCGAATGCCGCGTTCGAGGGCGGCCCCGCCCATCAGGCGCCCGCCGGTGCAGGCCTGGCGGCCGCCACGAGCGGGCTCCGGCGGGTCATCCGCAGCAGGTGACCCGTCGTCGAAATGCACGGTGGCGACGAGCCGATCATCTAACAGGTAGAAGTCCTCGCGGGGAGCGCTGAGCTTGCGAGCGTGCTCCTCGCTGATCCAGCGGATGTCTTCGCCGGCCTCGATGTTGAAGGGGGTGAGCTGGAACATCCACCGCAGATACTCGGTTGGCGGCTCGGTCAACATCCGTGCCCGCTCCCACGTCTTCCCGGCGGCACGTTGCGCGCGGATCTGCTCCAGCCACGGTTGCGTGAACCCGTAGTCAAGGTGCCCGTCACGCCAGGCCTGCAGTGGCTCCTGCTCCTCAGGCTCGCGGTAGGTGCCCGGCACTCCCACCGCCACGCGGAGCGTTCGAAGCGGAGCAGGTCTGCGAACTCGGGACCGGAGTTTAGCCAGGTCATCGGCGTACTGCCTCCGCGAGCTGCTGCAGATTCTCGGCCGAGGCGGGGTCGTTCGGTAGGTCTGTGGAGGTGGGCATGGCTCACGCCCGGGTAGAGCGTTGCGCATGCCGTGAGCTGGGGCAATAACTGGGGTCAGTGTGGCGTGTCCGTCGCGTGCCTCAGTTACTCCTCGAGAATGACCTCAGCGGGCCATTTCGTGAGGAAAGCGCCGAGCGCGTTGTCGATGAGGACCCCCTGGGACGTGGGTTCCTGGCCGGGCCCCAAGTGCTCGGAGAAGGCGTCGGCTAAGACGTCAATCACTGATTCCTGCTGGTCCATGGTCGGCTTTTCCTGTGCCCGAAGGGCAGCCAGCAGCTCGGGGTCCCGCTCTGCGAGCAAGCTGATGATGATGCTCCGGAATTCTTCCGGGAGAGTATCGATGACGCTGTTCACGGATTCCTCCAGCCAGCTTGGGTGCGGGCCCACGCAGTGACGACCTTTCCATCTTTGTTTAGGTTCACCACCGCGTCCTTTCCAGTGAAGCGGTAAGCGCCACCGTAGGCGTCGGACCGGTATTTCTGGGGCTTGATCGGGTTGTTGACAGCGTCGTGGGCCGCGGCGTCGTTCACGCCGTATCCGTCGCGGGTGGTCATTTGCTCCTCACCGTGCGCAGTCTTGCCTGTGATCTCCTTGGGTGCGGGGAAGGGTGGTTCGGTTTCGACAGGCGCGGTGCTGCTGCCGTGGTTGGTGTTCGCCGGCGATACCCGGTCGTCGCCTGCGGCGTGGACTGCCATGTTCATGGCACCAACACCGGTCATGGATACGCCCGCGGCTATCCCCGCCGCGGAGACCACGTTCAGCGGCACACCAACGGCAGCGCCCACACCTGTGGCATCCAGAAGGCCACCAAGCCACAGCTGCGCGCAGTGGGACCACGTGGGACGGACCGTGGGACCGACCGCGACGACCAGCCGCCCCAAGACGCTCCTGACAAGGAAGAAACAAACGCGGTCTGACCAGCAACAACAGTTCGAGAAACCCTAATCCGCTCCCGAGTGCTCCCAGAAGCGTTGTCGCTGGTCGGAGCTCGGGCGGGTCATCCGAAGCAGGTGATGCCGCCGAAGGCGCGGCTTCGCAAAGTGGGGCATCGAGGAGAGGGGCCCCCGATGGCCACGGGATCGAAGAGCGTCTCCGCTTCCGCCGTCGTACTGCCGCTCGCGCTCGGGCAGTTCATCGCGAGCTACGCGGCGACGAACATGAACGTGGCGATCAGCACGATCGCCGACGACATCGGCGCGTCGGTCATCAGCATCCAGACCGCCATCACGCTGTTCACGCTCACGATGGCCGCGCTGATGATCCCCGGCAGCAAGCTCACGGACTTCCTCGGCCGCAAGGTCTGCTTCATCGCGGGCCTCGTGATCTACGGCTCGGGCGCGCTGCTCTCGTCGTTCGCGCAGGGCATCGGGCTGCTGATCGTGGGGTACTCGCTGCTGGAGGGCATCGGGTCGGCGCTGCTGATCCCGCCGATCTACATCCTCGTCACGGTGGTGTTCGAAGACGTGAGCGCCCGCGCCCGAAACTTCGGAATCGTGAGCGGGGCGGCGGGGCTCGGAGCGGCAGCGGGGCCGCTGCTGGGCGGGCTGATCACGAGCTACCTCGGCTGGCGGGCGTCGTTCCTGTTCCAGGTGGCGGTGATCGTGCTGATCATCGTCCTCGCCTTGCGCATCGTCGACCCGCCCCTGGCCCAGCGGCCGCCGCACTTCGACGTGTGGGGCGCGGTGCTGTCCGCGGCCGGGCTGTTCTTCGTCGTCTTCGGCGTGCTGCAGAGCTCCACCTACGGGTGGCTCAAAGCGCGGGAGGACTTCACGATCGGTGGCACGGTGGTGATCCCCGAGGGCGGCGTGTCGCCGGTGTGGATCTACGTCGCGATCGGGGCCGTGCTGCTGACGATCTTCTTCCTGCACCTGCGGCGCGTGGAACACGCGGGGCGCGCTCCGCTGTTCTCGCTGAAGATCTTCCGCAGCAAGGCGTCGAACCTCGGGCTCGTCACCCAGGTGCTGCAGTGGCTGGTCATGCAGGGCGCGTTCTTCGTGACGTCGGTGTTCCTGCAGCAGATCCGCGGCTTCAGCGCGATCGAGACGGGGCTGGTGCTCGTCCCCGCCACCATCGGCATCCTCGCCGCGTCGGCGCTGGCGGGGCGGATGTCTCGGCGCCACTCGTTGCGCAGGCTGATCCGGGCCGGCTTCAGCTCCACCACGCTGGGCCTCGTTCTCATGCTGGTGCTGGTCCGGGAAGACTCGAGCGTCTGGACGTTCACGCCCGGGCTTTTGCTGATGGGGATCGGGGTCGGCGTGATGCTGACGGCGTCGGTCAACCTCGTTCAGTCGAGCTCGCCGGAAGAGGCGCAGGGCGACATCTCGGGCGTCTCGCGCAGCGTGTCGAACCTCGGCTCGTCACTGGGCACCGCGCTGGTCGGCTCCGTGCTCGCCGGCGCGGCCGTCCCGGGCAACGGGCCGTTCGGCATCGCCCTGATCATGCTCGTGTGCCTCGGGCTCGCCGGGGTGGTCACGGCGCTGCTGATCCCGAAGCACGCCAAGCGGTAACCGCGAACGGCTGCGCTGCACGGCCATCAGGATCACCCGCAACGCGACGCCCACCACCAGCAGATTCGCGATCATCTGCCCCGTGACCAGCAGGCGCGCGGCCTGCGTCACGGGCGTGATGTCACCGAACCCGACCGTCGCGAACACCGTGACCACGAAGTACAGCGAATCGGTGCGGCTCAGCGGCACGTTGAAGCTCTGGGGCACGTTGTACTGCAGCACGTAGTACACGTTGGCGAACACCAGCAGGAACAGCGGCACCACCAGCGCCAGCGCCTGGGCCCCCTGCAACGCCGGGTGCGAGGACCGCAGGATCGCGCGCGCCTCGACCACCACGAGGACCACGACCAGCGCGACCCCGACGACCAACCCCACGACCGTCCACGCGTCGAGCGGCCGGTCCACCGGGAGCAGGTAGTACACCGCGATGAGCGTCGCCACCGTCAGCGCGGGGCGCAGCACACCCGGAACGATCAGCTGCCGCGCCTTCACCGCCCTGACTCGGCCTTGACCGCACCCGTCTTGATGGCCTTGGTCAACGCCACGTGGTCCTTCTCATTCTGGTCGGCGTAGTCGCGCGTGAACTCGGCGATCGCCTGGTCGAACGAGTCACCGGAGCCGACGTAGGCGCCGATCGCGACGCTGTCGCCGGTGCGGGCGTGGGCGCGCGCGAGCGTCCACGCGCACAGCATGCCGTAGGTACGCAGGTCGTGCGGGTCCATCGACTCGACCCTGGCCGCGCCCTTCCAGTCGCGCAACTGGCGCAGGTAGAAGTCGCGCGGGCGGCCGTCGGCGCCGGTGACGTGGACCCAGCCGAGGAAGATGTCGCTCACCGTCTGCATCAGCCGCTGGCCCACGACCACCCGGCGCCCCGAGTTGTCGTAGTCGCTGGGCCCGGCGAACTCCTCGAGCACCGACGGGCCGGCTTCCTTCGCCTGCAAGAACAACGGGTCACGGTCGTCGTTGCCGAGCAGCAGGACCATCCAGCACCGTGTGCCGACGCTGCCGACGCCCACCACCTTGTGCGCCATGTCCACGATCCGGTAGCGGTCCAGCAGCACGCGCCGCTCGGGTTCCAGCGTGGTGCGGTAGGCCTGCAGGATCGAGCCCAGCTGCTCGCGCACGTCGTCCGCGGCCTTCTTGGTGGGCGCCAATTCCTCCAGGGGCAGCACGATCGGCGGGTCGGGCTTGATGCGCACCTCGCCGCCGGTGACCGACGTGAAGCGGCGCAGGGCGCCGAGGTTGTCGTGCGCCTGAGCCGAGGCCACACCCTTCTCGATCATCCGGCGCCGGCGCCCGCCCAACCGGTCGGCGTACAGAGCTTTCACCTGATCGACGTCGGCGTGGGCGTACCAGACGTCGAGCGCGGTGCGCTCGCCGAACTCCCGCATTGCCTCGCGGTACTGCGCGACCGTCGCGACCACCACGCCGCGGCACTGGCGGGCGGAGAACCCGTTGTCCCGGCTCGCGATCTCCAGGCTCGCCGCGAGGCGCTTCACGTCCCACTCCCACGGGCCGGGCAGCGTCTCGTCGAAGTCGTTGATGTCGAACACGAGCTTGCGTTCCGGCGAGGCGAACACGCCGAAGTTCATCAGGTGCGCGTCGCCGCACGCCTGCACCCGCAGCCCGCTGACCGGTGTGCCGGACAGGTCGCTCGCCATCGGCAGCGCGGCACCGCGGAAGTAGGTGAACGGCGACACCGCCATGCGCCCGTAGCGGATCGGCAGCAGTTCCTGGACCCGGGTCTCGTCCTGGCGCGCGAGCAGTTCCAGCGGATCCGGGCGGCCGCGTTCGCGCGTGAACCCGGCGTGGCTCGAACGCGGAGCGGCCGCACGGGCCGCTTTCCCCCGCGCGATCCGGTCTTCCCGGGATTCGGCTGTCGGCCGTCGTGAGGTGAGCACCATCGGGGTAGCTTCACCCCCCTGCGAGCGCCTTTCCTCCCCCACACGGGGTGAGACGAGGCATCATCCGGACGGGGTGACGACACGGGACCGCCCGCCCACGCACGGTCGGCGCATGACCAGCCCTGCTCCGTCACTCGCCCGGCGCGCGTGCGCGCTGGGTGCCCTCCTCGCGCTGGCCGCCGCGATCGTCGTGGCGGTTCTCGCCGCGGTCCGCAGCCCGGGGCAGCTGGTGCTCGCCGTGGTGCTTCTGGTGATCGCCACGATCGCGGCCTGGGCGGCGCTGGTCCGCCACGGGCTCACGCGAATCGTGCTCACCATCGTCGCGGTCCTCGCGCTCGCCGCCATCGCCCTGCTGCCGGACCTGCGCACGTTCGTGGTGCTGCCGCTGGTCCTCGGGCTGGCGGTGCTCGCGGCGCTGGCGGCCCGGGTGGCGATCGGCCACGACCTCGCCCGGCGGGTGCGGGCCGACCGCGTCGGTCCAGCGCGCCACGGCGTGCTGCTGATGAACCCCCGCTCCGGCGGCGGGAAGGTGGCGCAGTTCGACCTCGAACGCGAGGCGCGCGAACGCGGGGTCACCCCCGTCGTCCTGCGCCGCGGCGACGACCTGCGGGAGCTCGCCGAAGAAGCCGCCAAGCACGCGGACGTGCTCGGAATGGCCGGCGGCGACGGCTCCCAGGCGCTGGTCGCCGACGTCGCGCGCCGCCACGACCTGCCCTACGTCTGCGTGCCCGCCGGCACGCGCAACCACTTCGCCCTCGACCTCGGGCTCGACCGCGAGAACGTGACCGCCGCCCTGGACGCGTACGGCGAAGCGGCCGAGCACCGCATCGATCTCGCTCAGATCGGCGACCGGGTCTTCGTGAACAACGCTTCGCTCGGCGTGTACGCCACAGTGGTCCAGTCGCCGGGGTACCGCGACGCCAAGGCGTCGACGGTGGCCGGGCAGCTGCCGCAATTGCTGGGCCCCGACTCCGAGCACTTCGACCTCCAGTACCGAGTGCCCGGCGACGACGACCGCCCGCCGGCCGACATCGTGCTCGTGTCCAACGGCGCCTACCGCCTCGACCGCCTCAGCGGCTTCGGCTCGCGCGAACGGCTCGACAGCGGCTCGCTCGGCATCGTCACCGTGAGCGTCGACCGGGCGCGCGACCTGCCGGCGCTGATCACCGCGGAGCTCACGGGCCAGCTCGCCCGTTACCCCGGCTACCAGGCGTGGCAGGCCGAGGAGTTCGTGGTGAGCTCGGGAAAGTCCCTTGTGGACATCGGCGTCGACGGCGAGGCGCTGCAGCTGGAACCGCCGCTGCGGTTCCGCACGCTGCCCGGCGCGCTGCGCGTCCGCGTGCCGCTGGACGCGCCCGGCGCGGCCCCTGCCGCGGTCGCGCCCCAGGGCATGGGCGAGGCGCTGCGCGTGCTGTTCCGCGTGCTCGCCGGACGGCCGGCCCGCTGACGTCCGGAATGGACGCTTTCATCCGCACCGGGCGAAGCGGCCGCGAGCCCGGCCGTCGAAGATGTCGGCGGCCAGGAGAAGGGACCCGACCATGAGCGATCACGCTGTGCGCCCGGCCGCACCCGCGCAGGAGTCCCCTGCCGAGGAGTCCGGCTGGGCCCGCTGGATCTTCTTCGGTGCCACGATGATGTTCCTGCTCGGCAGTTTCACCTTGGTCGAAGGGCTCACGGCGCTGCTGGACCCGCAGTACTACGCGGTGACCTCGCACGGGACCCTGCTGTTCAGCCTCACCGGCTGGGGCTGGGTGCACCTCGTGCTCGGCGCGGCCGCGGTGGTCACGGGGCTCGGGCTGTTCGCGCGGGCGGGCTGGGCGCGCTACCCCGGCGTCGCGATCGCCGGGCTCAGCGCCTTGGCGCACCTGACTTTCCTGCCCTCCGCACCCTTCTGGGCGCTCATCGTGCTCACCCTCGACATACTGGTCATCTGGGCGCTGGTCGCACATGCCCCCGACGCACTCCGAACCCGTCACCGCAGCCGCTGAGCCGGCGACCCGCCCTCGCGGGGCGCTGATCGCGTGGGCCTGGGGCCTCGCGCAGCGCCACCTCTCGCACGAGCTGCCCCTGCGATGGCAGCACGTGCAGGGAGTCGCGAAGTGCGGACGGCAGGTCGGGCCGATCCTGCTGCGCGCCGACGACGTGGAGCTGCTCGTGGCGGCCGCGCTGTTGCACGACATCGGCTACGCGCCCGGGCTCGTGTTGTCCGGTTACCACCCGCTCGACGGCGCCCGGTTCCTCGTCGCGGCGTCGGCGCCGCCCCGGCTGGTGAACCTCGTGGCCCAGCACTCGGCCGCCGCGTTCATCGCGGAGGAGCGCGGGCTCGCGGCCGACCTCGCCCGCTACCCGGACGAGCGCACCGTGCTGCGCGACGCCCTGTGGTTCTGCGACATGCGGACGGCCCCGGACGGCCGCCCGACCGACTTCGCCGAACGCATCGCGAGCATCCGCGCCCGCCACGGCCCCGGCTCACCCCTCGTGCGCGCGCTCGACGCCGGCGCGCAGGCCGCTCGGCACGACGCGGTGCGGCGCACCGAGCTGCGCCTGGGTGCCGCGGCGGTGCGGCGGCGGGTGGTCTCACCCCGCAGGGGCGAGGCGGACGGGGCCGCGCCGGGCGACGGTGGCCTCGGTGCAGCCCGCGAAACCGACAGGAGAGCACGATGACGACGCTGACGGTGTGGAAGTTCGACAGCCCCGACGGAGCGGACAACGCGGCCGACACCCTCCGGAGCCTGGCCAAGCAGGAACTGATCTCCATCCACGACGCGGCCACCGTGTCCTGGAAACCCGACGCCAAGAAGCCGAAGACCCGCCAGCTACGCAACCTGACCGCCGGCGGCGCGATGAGCGGGATGTTCTGGGGCATGCTGTTCGGCCTGATCTTCCTGGTGCCGCTGCTCGGTGCCGCGATCGGCGCGGCCACCGGCGCGCTGGCCGGCTCGCTGACCGACGTCGGGATCGACGACGACTTCATCAAGTCCGTGCGCGACAAGATCACGCCCGGCACCTCGGCTCTGTTCCTGATGTCCAGCGACGCGGTGGTCGACAAGGTCAAGGCCGCGATCGAGGCCGGCGGCCACAAGCCGGAGCTGCTGCAGTCCAACCTGTCCGCGGAGCAGGAAGCCGCGCTGCGGGAAATGATGTCGAGCTGAGCGGACCGGACCGGTCATGTCGGACAGTACGGAACACCTCATCGAGCCGACCGCCGACGAGCGGGCCGAGCTGGAACAGCTGCGGCTCGAGGTGGCCCGGCTGCGGGCCACCCGCGAACGCCGTCATGTCAGCTGGCGGCCGATCGTGTCCACGATCCTCATCGTGCTCGGCTGCATCCTCGCCCCCCTCGCGCTCGCGTCGGTGTGGGTGCACAACCAGATCTCCGACACCGACCGGTTCACCGCCACGATGAGCCCGCTGATCCGCGACCCGGCGGTGCAGGCCGCCGTGACCGACCGGGTCACCGAGACGATCTTCACGAACGTCAACGTGCAGGCCATCGCGACCGACGCCGTCGGCGCGCTCGCGGCCCAGGGCGTCCCGCCGGCCGTCACCGACCGGCTGGAGGCCCTGACCGGTCCGCTCGCCTCGGGCGTGCAGAGCTTCGTGCACGGCCGCGTCGCGACCCTCGTGGCGAGTGACCGGATCGCGCAGACCTGGGACCGCGTGATCCGCACAGCCCACCAGCAGGCGGTGGCCGTGCTCGACGGTTCGGCGTCGGCCATCGCGATCCAGGGCGACAAGGTCGTGCTCGACCTCGCGCCGTTCATCGACGACGCGAAGCAGCAGCTCGCCGCCGACGGGCTCACCATCGTGAACCGCATCCCCGAGGTCCACCCGACGATCGCGGTCGCCGACGCGGCCGGCCTGGTGAAGGCGCGCTCGTGGTACACCGCCTCGGACCGGCTCGCGACGTGGCTGCCGTGGATCGCGATCGTGCTGCTCGCCGCGGGCGTCTACGTCGCCCGGCACAAACGACGAGCGCTCATCGGCGCCGCGCTCGGGTTCGCGTTCAGCATGCTGGTCCTCGCGATCGGCCTCGCGATCGGGCGCACCATCGTCGTCGACGCGGTCCCGAGCCGCTCGGCGGCACCGGTCTCCGCGGCGTTCGACATCATCCTGCGGTTCCTGCGCGACGGTCTGAGAACCTTGTTCGCGGTCGGGATCGTGGTGGCGCTCGGGGCCTTCCTCGCGGGTCCGTCGTCGACCGCCGTGCACATCCGCCAGGCCGTGGTCAAGGGATTGACGTGGCTGCGGTCGCGCAGCGGCCTGCGCGCCACCGGTCTCGGCAAGTGGGTGCACTCCTACCGCGTGGCCCTGCGCGCCGGTGCCGTCGCGATCGCCGTGCTCGTGTTCCTGTTCCTCGACCGGCCGAGCGGGCTCGCGGTGCTGCTGATCGCCCTCGTGCTGCTGGTGGTCCTCGCCGTGATCCAGTTCCTCGACGCCCCCGGCGACCGGCCGGCGGCGACCGGGTGAAAGGGGACGTCGTGAACGACGAGCCCGATCCCGTCGGTGCGGTGCTGGGGCTGGGCGCGGTGGCGCTCAAGGCCGGCTGGTGGGCGTCCACCCCGCTGCGGCGGGCGGGCTGGGCCGTGCTGACGGCCGCCGTGCCCGAAGACGTGGCGCGCCGCGCGGTGCGGGACGTGGTGACCGCGGCCGCCGCAGCCGTGCTCGACGCGGTCGACCTGCCGAAGCTCCTCAGCGAGCACGTGGACCTCGACGCCGTGCTCGCCGAGGTCGACGTGGCAGGCATGGTGTCCACACTGGACTTCGGTGACCTCGTCGCCGCGATGGACCTGCCCGAGGTCGTGCGGCAGTCGAGCGGAACCGTTGCGGGAGAGGCGATCCGGGGCGTGCGGGGCGCCGGGGTGAACGCCGACGACGCCGTGGCCCGCGTGGTCGGCCGCGTGCTGCGGCGCCGTGGTGACCGGCCCGCCTGAGGGGCCGGCGGGCATCGTCACGCGCCTGGTCGCCGCGCTGGTCGACGCCGCCGTGATCGGGCTGCTCACGGTCGGCGGCTACCTCGCGGTGGCGGCGGCGCTGTTCGCGGCCTCGCCACTGTCGTTCCGGTGGCCCGCGGCCCCGCCGGCACTGGCCGGCGGGATCTCCGCGGCCGTCGCGATCGTGTACTTCACCGTCTGCTGGGCCACCATCGGCCGCACCTACGGCGCCGCGCTGCTCGGCCTGCGCGTGCTGGGCCGCGGCCGGCGCCTGGGCTGGGTCCGCGCCGCGGCCCGGGCGCTGTTCTGCGTCGTCTTCCCGATCGGGCTGCTGTGGGTGATCGTGAGCCCCCACCGGCGGTCCGTGCAGGACGTCGTCCTCCGGACGAAGGTCGTCTACGACTGGCGGACGGACGGCGGAGCACAAGTGTCCACACAGGACGCCTTATAGGTCGTTATACGGAATGGTGGCCACCGAGCCCGATGTGACGCAGAGCACTCTCGCGCGCCGACGGTTTTCGCGGCGCCGGCCGGTCTTGATGCGGACCGATTTCCTCACCCCCCGGGAGTGTCCGATGTCTTTCCAGACCGCCGTCGTCACCGGAGCCGGCCGAGGGTTCGGGCGCGCGATCGCCGGCGCGCTCGTGGCCGCCGGCACGCGCGTCGTCGGGATCGCGCGCAGTGAAGAAGATCTGCTCGCCGTCCGCGACGAGGCCGGCGAGCTCTTCACGCCCCTGGCCGCCGACGCGACCGACGGAACGCTCGCCGCCGCCGTGCTCCGCGACCACCGGCCCGATCTGCTCGTGCTCAACGCCGGCGCGACGCCGCACATGGCGCCGGTGCAGGAGCAGACCTGGGAAACCTTCAGCCGCAACTGGCACACCGACACGCGGCACGTGTTCGAGTGGACGCGCGCGGCGTTGCGCGAGCCCCTCGCGCCGGGCGGGGTGGTCGTGTCGATGTCGAGCGGTGCGGCGCTGGCCGGGTCGCCCCTCAGCGGTGGTTACGCGAGCGCCAAGGCCGCGGTCCGTTACCTGCGCGGTTACGCCGCCGGTGAAGCCGAACGCGCCGGGCTGGGACTGCGTTTCCTCACGCTGCTCCCCCAGCTCACGCCGACGGCCGGCGTGGGCTCGGCCGGCGTCACCGCGTACGCGGCTCAGCAGGGCGTGGCCCGCGAGGCGTTCATCGAGGGTCTGCAGCCGGTGCTCACGCCGGAGCAGGTGGCGAAGGCCGTGCTGGAGCTGGCGGCCGACGAGACCGCCGCGCCGGAGCACGTCGTCGGCGGCGCCGGCGTGCGCCCGCTGCCGTGAGCGGCCTCTACAGTGGACCCCCGCGCACCACGGGAGAGGCCATGCCGTCGAATGCCGAGTTCAGCGCGCTGACCGAGCCGTTCCGGCCGGAGCTGCTCGCGCACTGCTACCGGCTGCTGGGCTCGATCCACGACGCCGAGGACCTCGTGCAGGAGACGTATCTGCGGGCCTGGCGCGGGTTCGGCGGGTTCGAAGGCCGGTCGTCGGTGCGGCGCTGGCTGTACAAGATCGCCACCACCGCCTGCATGACGGCGCTGGCGACCCGGGCCCGGCGGCCGCTGCCGTCGGGCCTGGGCGCGCCGGCCGACGACCACCGGGTGCCGGTGGCCTCGCGTGAGCCCTCGGTCACGTGGTTGCAGCCGGCTCCCGAGTTCGGAGCCGGCGACCCGGCGGTCGCCGCCGCCGCGCGGGCCGGGGTGCGGCTCGCGTTCATCGCCGCGCTGCAGCTGCTGCCCGCGCGGCAGCGGGCCGTGCTGACGTTGCGCGACGTGCTGGCGTTCCCCGCGGCCGAGGTCGCGGAGCTGCTCGACACGACACCGGCGGCCGTCGACAGTGCCCTGCGCCGCGCGCGGACCCACCTCGCCGAGGCCGGACCGATCGAGGACGAGATGACCGAACCGACCGGCGACACCGACCGGGCACTGCTCGAGAACTACGTGAACGCGTTCACCCGCGCGGACGCCGAAGCGCTGGTCCGCCTGCTGCGCGCCGACGTCGAGCTGGAGATGCCGCCGATCCCGACGTGGTTCACCGGCCGGGACGCCGTCACGGGGTTCCTCGCGGCGCGCGTGCTGCGCCCGGGCCGCTGGCGGATGACGCCCACGCGCGCCAACGGCCAGCCGGCCCTCGTCGTGCACCACCGCACCGGCGACGGGCGCGACGAGCCCTACGGCGTGCAGGTCCTGACCGTGCGCGGCGGGCGCATCGCGCGCATCACCTCGTTCAACGACCCGGCGCTGGTGCCGGTGTTCGCTCCCCCGCACCGGTGACCCGGCCGGTCCGCCCACGGCGGGCGGACCGGCCGGGGCGTCACTCGGTGGGCAGCTCGTCGAACTCGACGACCTGGCGCACCTCGACCTCGATCTCGTCGTCGAAGAGCGCCGCGTAGGTCTTCGCGTACTCCACGGCCTCCTCACGGTTCGCGAAGTTCAGCAGCGCGAAGCCCCCGATGACCTCCTTGGCCTCGGTGAACGGGCCGTCGGTGGCCTTGATGGCGCCGCCGCGCGTCTTGCGCACGAGCGCGCCCTTCTCCGACGGGTGGACGCCCTCCGCCGTGATCAGGATGCCCTTGTCCGCCGAGTCCTGGATGAACTCGCCCATCTTCGCGATGAACTCCTGGCTGGGGTTCCACGACGAGTGCGTCTCCGACAGCCGGTGCATCATGAGAAACCGCATGTCCGCTCCTTTGTCCTCGGGCCGGGATCCGGATTCTTCCCGGAAGCGCTGACCGGCCCACACCGACGCGTCGAACGGCCCGGCGCACGATTCGACAAACCGATCGGGAAGATTTTCGACGAAGTCCCGGCCGGGGACCAGCCGGGCCCGGTCCCGTCCCGCCCGGGGCCGCCCGGCCGGGTGTTTCCCCGGCCGGGCGAACTTCGCCGACGCACCGGGCCGGTCCCCGGCGGGCGAGGCGCCTACCTCTACGATTCGGCGGGTGACCACCTACGACGACACCTTCGACCATCTCGACGCCTCGTCCCTGCCGCTTCGCCAGCAGCAGATCCTGGTCACGATCCGCGACTGGGTGGTCCGCCACGGGTACGCGCCGAGCAGCCGCGAGATCGGCGAGGCCGTGGGGCTGCGGTCGTCCTCGTCGGTGTCGAAGCACCTGGCGAGCCTGGAGGACAAGGGTTACCTGCGGCGCAGCAGCTCGATGTCGCGGCCGATCGACGTGCGCGCGTTCCTCGGCACGGCCGAGCCGCAGCAGGGTGAGGACTCCGTGGCGGTGCCGGTCGTCGGCCACATCGCCGCCGGCACGCCGATCTCGGCCGAGGAGCACCTCGACGAGATGCTGCAGCTGCCGCGCGGGCTCACCGGCCGCGGCAACGTCTTCGGCCTGCGCGTGCGCGGCGACTCGATGATCGACGCCGCAATCTGCGACGGCGACATCGTGGTGGTGCGCCAGCAGTCCGAGGCGCACTCGGGCCAGATCGTCGCCGCGATGATCGACGAGGAGGCGACCGTGAAGGTCTACCGGCGCCGCAACGGCCACGTGTACCTCGAACCCCGCAACCCGGCCTACGACGTGATCGACGGCGACCGGGCCGTGGTGCTGGGCACCGTCGTGTCGGTGCTGCGCAGCATGTGACTCACCGCATGAACAGGCCGCCGTTGATGTCGAAGGTGGCCCCGGTGATGTACCCGGTGTTCTCGCCGCACAGGTAGGCGACGAGGTCCGCGACCTCCACGGCGCGCCCGAACCGCCCCACGGGGATCGCGGCCTCGGCGGTTTCGAGCTGCCCGGCGTCCATCTCGTCCATCACCGGCGTCCGCGTGGCCGCGGGGGCAACGGCGTTCACCGTGACGCCCGAGGCGGCGAGCTCCTTCGCGAACACCTTCGTGAGCACCAGGACCCCCGCCTTCGACGACGCGTAGTGCGCGCCCGCCACCAGCCCGCCCTGCTGCCCGGCCAGCGACGCGAGGTTGACCACGCGGCCCCACCCGCGCTCGCGCATCGCGGGCGCGAGCTCGCGCGTGAGCAGGAAGACGCTGCGCAGGTTGGTCGCCAGCACGTCGTCCCACTCGGCCGGCTCGATGTCCCACACCGACCGGCTCTGCGTGCGGGCCGCGTTGTTGACCAGGATCTCCGGCACGCCGAACTCCCGCCGCACCTCGCCGGCGACGGACTGCACGGCGGCGGGGTCGCGCACGTCGACGGCGAAGGCCGCTGCCGTGGCGCCGGCGGTGTCGAGCTCCCGTGCCGTCGCGGCCGCGCTGTCCGCGTCCACGTCGAGCAGGGCGACGCGGTGGCCGAGAGCGTGCAGCCGCTGCGCGATCGCGGCCCCGATCCCGCGCCCGGCCCCGGTCACCACGGCGGTCCTGCGAGTGTCCACTGTGTCCTCTCGCGGTCGGTGTCGTCGGACTCGGACACCATCCTGCCCGAGACCTGCCACCGCGCCGGGTCAGGCCGGCAGCCCCCACGGAGTGCTCGGCCCGTTCGAGGCGACGGGCCGCACCGCGAAGTCCGGCCGGTCACCCGCGCGGTACACGAAGGCCTCTTCGCCGCGCGCCAGCTCGACCCGCACGTCGCCGTTGGGCAGGGTGCGCCAGCGCTTCGCGCGGCCCCGCGCGTCGGTGACCTCGAGGGCCCCGTCGATCCCCGGGCGCAGGACGCAGGGGGCACCGGCTTCGCTGTGGACCTTCAGCCAGCGCGTTCGGCCGCCTTCGCGGGCGGCGCTGAGCAGGAACGCGCCCTCGGTGCGGAAGTCGCGCACGGAGATGTCGCCCCAGGTCGCGGGGACGGCGGGGAACAGCCGCAGGACGCCGCCCCAGCTCTGCACCAGCATGTCCTGCATCGACTTCACCGCCGAGAGCGGCGTCTCGATCACGGGGCCGGACTCCTCGTACATCGTGTTGGGCTGGATGAACCGGCTCTGCAGCTGGTCGAGGTAGGTCGCCGCCTGGTCGCCGCGCCGCATCGCGGCCGAGATCGACGCAGCGCCGGTGAAGGTGTAGCCCTGCAGCGCGCCCTCGAAGCCGACCCAGTGCGCCAGAGACTTCTCGATCAGCGCGCGGTTCTCCGGCTGCTCCCAGGTGACCTCGTACAAGGGGTAGATCTGCAGCAGGTGCGAGTAGTGCCGGTGCGACTTCGCGAACGGCACGCCGGCGCCGATCATGTACCCGTTCTCGTCCACGGCGTAGGGCGCGAGCGTCGCCGGCACCTGCTGCCAGCGCGGCACGAGCGGGTCGGCGATGCGCAGCTCGCGTGCCGCGTCGAGCAGGGTGCGGCAGCCCCAGCGCACGAGCGCGAGGTCGTAGGTGCAGTCAGGGGCGTTCACGCCGTACTCGGGCGAGAAGGTGGGCGGCAGGTGCAGCTTCCCGTCCGGACCCTGGGCGAGGAAGTGCAGGTAGTAGTTGATCGCCTTGCGCAGCAGCGGGAACAGCGTGTCGCGCAGCAGGCGGCGGTCCAGCGTGTGCCGGTAGGACAGCCACACGTTGTGCAGCGCCCACGTGAGGTCGCCGACCTCCGGGATCGGGCTGTCCTGGCCCGGCACCCCCACGGGGAAGCCGCTGTTCGCGTCGGAGACGCCGTTGAACAGGGTCATGTCGGTGGTGCGCGGGATTCCGGCGGAGTCGCTCCGGTACGGCGCGCCGACCTGGCTCGACAGGTGCCCGCGGTACTGGTCCAGCGCCCGGCTCACGGCGTCGAGCTCGAGGTGGTTGGAGCCGTGGATGAGCCAGTACTCGAGCTGCACGTTGAGGTTCCACCACGTGGCCGGCCACGGCGTGTTCTCCAGCCACGGGCCCGAGGTCGCCATCACCGGCGCCTCGCGCCGCGCGGCCGAGGCGAGCTTGTACAGCTGGATCCAGTAGAAGCCCTGCAGCCGGGTGTCCGGAATGGACACGAAGCTGCGCCGGTAGTGGTCGTGCCACCAGCGGCGGTGCTCGCGCGTGAGCGCGCCGAACTCGGCCGCCGTGCGCACGGACCACAGCGCCCGCGCGGTCGAGGTGCGGTCGGGGTGCGACCAGGCGACCGACGAGTAGAGCGTCCGAGCGCCGCCGCGGGTGACCTCCCGCCAGGCGGTGACGTGCTCGCCGCCCGCGAGCAGCGGCTGCTCGGCGACGTGGCTGTCACCCACGGCGCGGACCGTCGCCGGCGGGTTCGCGACGTAGCCCTCGGGCGGCGCCTTCTTCCACACGGGGTCGGCGCGCGGGCTCACGGCCTCGACCGGGTGGAAGACCCAGCGGAACCCGCGTTCGCCCTCCGTCGGGCGCACCTCGACCGCGAGCACCGGCTGTCCGGTGTGGACGATCGCGCGCAGCGCGAGGCTGCCCGCGGCCGTGGTGATCGTGCCGGTGAGCTCGGCGTTCCACAGGTCCAGGCGCCAGTCGACGCCGGTGATCGCGCCGACGGGTTCGAGTGTGAAGTACCCGATCGGCAGCCGGGCGAGGCCGAACAGCGAACCGTACTGCGGCCGGTGGTCCTGCACCTCGCTGTGCTGCACGTTGAAGCGCACCGCGTTCTTGCCCGGCTCAGCGTAGATGCCGGAGCCGAGGAAACCGTTGCCGAGGAACGGGCCTTCCGTCCACCCGGACGGCATCCGCTTCCAGCGCAGGTCCGCGGTGGCGAGGAAGGCGGCCCAGTCGAAGTCGTCGCCGCCGGGCGGCGGAGGGCTCGCGGCCGAGGCTGCGGCCGGGCCCAGCCCCGCCGCGCTCGCCGCGATCCCGGCGAGCGCGCCGCCGAGGACTGTTCTGCGGGAGACGTCCATGTCTGCGACCTCCAGAGAGTGGCGGCGGCGGTCGACCCAAAACATAGGATGTCTGATATCCGTTGTCGAGACCTCTGCCCGAGTTGGTCACAAGGCAACCCGACTGGACCACCGTGACCCACCTGAAGAACCACGAGACTCTTCATCGATTCATCGGATGAATGTGGTGCCTTGCGCCGGGTGGAACGACCAGCCGACGCAGGGGCGCAGGTCACAGCCGGGCGCGCCGGGCCCGGCCCTACAATCGGGGCCAGCCGCGCCGCGGCGGGTGGGCGGAGGAGAACCGTGCGGATCACGATCCGGGATGTCGCACGGCGGGCAGAGGTGTCGGTGGCCACGGTGTCGCGGGCGCTCGGCTCGCCCGACCGCGTCAGCGAAGCCACGCGCGACCGGGTGCTCGCGGTCGTGCGGGAGCTGGGCTACCGGCCGAGCCCGGCGGCGCGCAGCCTCATCACCGGCAAGACCGGCGCGATCGCCATCGTGGTGCCGGATCTGGGGAACCCGTTCTTCACCGGCCTGCTCAAGAGCGTCCAGGCGCGGGCGCGCGAAACCGGCCACGCCGTGCTCGTCGGAGACAGCGACGAGGACCCGGCCACCGAGCAGGAGCTCGTGCGCACGCTCGCGAAGCAGGCCGACGGCGTGCTGCTGTGCTCACCGGGGATCGACGACGCGACCATCACCGAGCTCGACGGCCTCACGTCGCTGGCGCTGCTCAACCGCCGCGTGGCCGGGATCGGCGCCACGGTGATGGACAGCGCCGGCGGGATGCGCGAGGTCGTGGCGCACCTGGCCGGGCTCGGGCACCGGCGCTGCGCCTACCTCAACGGCCCGGACAGCTCGTGGTCCAACCACGAACGGCTGCGCGGGCTGCGTCCCGCCGCCGCCGAGCACGGCATCGAGATCCTGGAGCTCGGGCCGTTCGCCCCGCGGTACGAGGACGGCGCGCCCGCCGCGGACCAGGCGCTGGCCGCCGGGGTCACCGCGGTGCTCGCCTACAACGACGTGATGGCGCTCGGGGTGCTGGCGCGCCTGCGCGACCGCGGGGTCGACGTGCCGGGCGAGCTGAGCGTGACCGGCTTCGACGACCTCGTCTACGCGGCGGTGTCCGCTCCCCCGCTCACCACCGTCGCCATGCCGCTCGCCGAGGCCGGGCGCCACGCGGTGGATCTGCTGCTGGCCCATTCCGCCGCCGACCCGGCCGGCCGGGCGGTCACGGAACTGCCGACGCGGCTCGTCGTGCGCGCCACCACCGCCGGCGCGCCCGGGTCCCACCGCTGACCATTCCCGCACCCGAGGGGAAATGTCGGAAAATGAGCGGGGCCGACACGTAATCCGGTCACTCCCGATACTGCGTTCCACTGTGGATCGATGTTACAGTTCTTCACAGGCCACGGAAAACGCGGCTACCGGAAACGTTCGAGGAGGATTTTCCCGCCATGGCGCACAAGGTCCTGGTCCAGATGGTGGACGACATCGACGGCGGGGTCGCGCACCAGACCGTGCCCTTCGGCCTCGACGGCGTCCAGTACGAAATCGATCTCTCCGACAAGAACGCGGGAACTCTGCGTGAAGAGTTCGCCCGCTACATCGCCGCCTCGCGGCGCACCGGCGGCCGCAAGGTGCGCCGTGGCACCGGTTCGACCACGCCGACACCCGAGGACCGCGAACGCTCGCGCAGCATCCGCGCGTGGGCCGCGGACAACGGCTGGAGCATTTCCGAACGCGGCCGCATTCCCACCGACGTGGTCACCGCCTACGAAAACAGCCGCGCCTCGGCCTCGAAGTCGCGCGCCCGCGGTGGTCGCACAAAGACGAAGGCGTAAAACTGCTGCGGACGGAGCGGGGCGGCCATTTTCACCGATCCGCCGCACGTCCCGCCGGAAACGTCCTCACCGAATCCGAAAACCGCAGATCACCGGCAGCTCCGGGTGAACCAACTCCGCCGCGAGGGCCTTGACAGTCCGTCGCGGCGGTTCGTACGTTCCGACCGGGAGCCGCGGACCTTCCCCGACGTCCGCTTCGGAGAGGGGATCGCGGATGAGTTTCACCGAGTCGTTCGAGACCGTCGCCTCCGTGATCGAAGGGCTCGGCGTCGGCATCATGGCCCTCGGCCTCGTGGTGGTGCTGGTGCGCTTCGCCGCCGACGCGACCCGGCGCCGCGGCAGCTACGACCAGCTGCGGGTGCACCTCGGCCGCGTCATCCTGCTCGGGCTCGAGATCCTGATCGCCGGCGACATCATCCGGACCGTGATCGTCGACGCTTCGCTGGAGAACGTGCTGGTCCTCGGCCTGATCGTGCTGATCCGGACCGTGCTGAGCTTCGCGCTCGAGGTCGAGATCTCCGGCGCGTGGCCGTGGCAGGCCAAGCGGGGGCCGCAGCCGCCCGCCTGACCTCGCCGGCGCTCAGGCCGCGCGCCCCAGGAACGCCAGCAGCCGCGTGGTCTCGTCGGCGTCCGCCGGCGGCGTGAGCTCGGGCCCGAAGAACTCCGGCCGCCGCAAGGGGATCGACCGGACCCACTCGCCGGTCGCCTTCACCACCGCCGGGTCGAGCGTGACGGTCAGACCGGCGGCCCGGGCGATGTCCCAGGTGTGGACGAGCGCGTCGGAGACGAACGCCGGCAGCAGCGCCGTGAGCGGCACGCCCCCGGCCTCGTCGATCGACGTGACCCGCGCGAGCCCGTCACGGGTCAAGGCGGGGGCCGTCGCCTCGACCGCCACGCGCCATTTTTGCGCCGGATCCCCGGCGCAGAGCACACCCGGTTTCGGCGCGCCGGGTTCCCCCGCGGTCTCCGGGTAGTCGGCGCCGGTCACCCAGGCCGACAGGCGGTGGCGGCCCCACAGGACGTGGCCCACGATGTCCCGCACCGTCCACGCCGCGCACGGCGACGGCGCGTCCCACGACCGCGCCGGCACCTCGGCCACCACCTCGTCGAAGCCGTCCTGAGCCACGAAGTACTGCTCCAGAAGATCCACTGCTTGCTCCCTTCACCGATGTCCTGGTCCTACGACCACCGGCGGGCGGCGAAACAGACCGGATCCGGTCCCGGCTTCACCGGCGCGGGGCTACCGTGGTGGGAATGACCGATTCGACCACTGCCGAAGACCGGATCGCGGCGCTGACGCGCAACGTCGAGGGATACGAGGTCGGTGCGAGCGTGTCCATCATCCGCGAAAGCACCGACGTCGCCGGGTCCGGCCCGCGACTGCACCGCCACCCCTACCGCGAGACGTTCGTGATCCAGCGCGGCCGCGCCCTGTTCACCATCGGCGACACGGAACGGGAAGGCCGCGCGGGCGACGTGCTCGCGGTCCCCGCCGGGGTCGCGCACAAGTTCGTGGTTCTCGGGCCCGAGCGCTACGAAGCCGTGCACATCCACGAGAACGACCGGTTCGTCACTGAGTGGCTCGAGTAAACGCCGTGCCCTCACGACGGTGCCGGACGGCGGCGCCCGCGTTCGCATCAGCACATTTGTGGGCGCGGGTCACACCCCGGCCGCCGGAACCACCGAATCCCCCCTGACCTGCGGAATCCTCCGGCAGCCCGGAGGGCGCGTTTCCACCTCGCGGAAACACTTCGCCGTTGCGCCGCCGTGTCGTGAAAACCGGCTCTGAGCACCGGCGACGGGCCGGGTCGCCGCCGCCTTGACACCACGCCGGGCCGGACTCATCCTCACTTCTCTCGTTTCCGTTCGATGGAGGGTGTGATTCCGCATGACGGAGGTGCTGGACCGGGCGACCGGCCGCGACGACCGCGACCGGCTGTTCGCCACCGCGCCCGGAGCGGCCGTCGACCTGGCGGTGCCCCTGGGCCCGCTCACGCTCGCCAACCCCGTGATGCCCGCGTCCGGCTGCTTCGGGCCCGAGCTCGGTCCTCTGCTGCCGGTGCGGGAGCTCGGCGCCGTCGTGACGAAAACCGTGTTCGCGCAGCGCCGCTCCGGCAACCCGTCGCACCGGCTGACGGAAAGCGCGCTCGGCATGCTCAACAGCGTCGGCATCCCCAGCCCGGGCACGAGCCGGTTCGTGCACGACGTGCTGCCGCGCTACCGCGAGTTCGGCGTCCCCGTGATCGCCAGCGTCGGCGGGCTGACCGTGGACGAGTACTGGCAGGTCGCCGACGAGCTGGCCGGCGCGGAGTGCGCGGCGTTCGAGGTCAACGTGTCGTGCCCCAACCTCGAACACGGCGGGCTCGCCATCGGCGCCGACCCCGCGGCGGTCGAGGCCGTCGTCGCCGGCGTGGTGGCGCGCACGGAGCTGCCGGTGCTCGTGAAGCTCACGCCCGGCGTCACCGACATCGCCGAGATCGCCCGCGCCGCCGAGCGGGCGGGCGCGACCGCCGTGACCGTGAGCAACACCTTCCCCGCCCTGGCCGTCGACGTGCGCTCGCGGCGCGCGGTGCTGGGCAACGGCGTGGGCGGCCTGTCCGGCCCGGCCGTCAAACCGCTCGCGCTGCGGCTGGTGTGGCAGGCGGCGAGTGCCGTCGACATCCCCGTCGTCGGCTGCGGCGGCATCAGCAGTGCCCGCGACGTCGTCGAGTTCCTCATCGCCGGCGCCACCGCCGTGCAGGTCGGCACCGCGACGTTCACCCGCCCCTACGCGATGGCCGAGATCGTGCGCGACCTCGCCCGCCACTGCGCCGAGCTCGGGGCGGGCGCCGCCCACGAGCTCATCGGAACCCTGCGCGCCTGAGACCCCCTTCCCCCACGCCGTGAGGAGTGCTCCACCCATGTCCGACGAAACGCTGGCCGGCAGCGCCGCACCCCCCGCCACGTCCGAAGACGCCCCCGCGACCAAAGCGTCCACGCGCTACGCCCGCAAGGCCGTGTTCGCGTCGTCGCTCGGCTACGCGATGGACGGCTTCGACCTGCTGATCCTCGGGTTCGCCCTCTCCGCCATCTCCGGTGACCTCGGGCTCGGCGGCGCCGAGGCCGGCTCGCTCGCCACCATCACGCTCATCGGCGCCGTGGTCGGCGGGATCGCGTTCGGGATCCTGTCCGACCGCATCGGCCGGGTGAAGGTGCTGACGTACTCGGTGATCTTCTTCGCCGTGTTCACCGGGCTCACCGCGATTTCCACGAGCTACTGGGAGATCGCGGTCTTCCGGTTCCTCGCCGGCGTCGGCATCGGCGGCGAGTTCGGCATCGGCATGACGCTCGCGGCCGAAGCGTGGCCGGCGAAGAAGCGCGCCCGGGCGACGTCGCTGGTCGGCCTCGGCTGGCAGGCCGGCGTGCTGCTCGCGGCGCTGGTCTCCGCCCCGGTGCTCAACGCGTGGGGCTGGCGCGGGCTGTTCCTGCTCGGCGCGTTCCCCGCGGTCGTCGCCATCGTGTTCCGCTCGCGCCTGCACGAGCCCGAGCAGTTCACCCGCCACCGCGAGCGCCAGGAGGGCAAGCCGAAGGTGCCGCTGAAGCTGCTGGTGGCCGACGGGCCCACGACCCGCGCGACGATCGGTGTCCTCGTGCTCACGTCGGTGCAGAACTTCGGGTACTTCGGCATCATGATCTGGCTGCCCACCTACCTGTCCACGCAGTTCGGCTACAGCCTCACGAAATCGGGCATCTGGACCGCCGTCACCGTGGTCGGCATGGGTGCCGGGATCCTGGCGTTCGGCGAGATCGCCGACAAACTGGGGCGCCGCAAGGCCTTCTGGCTCTTCCAGGCCGGTGCCGCCCTCTCGGTGCTCGGGTACAGCCAGCTCTCGTCGCCGTGGGCGCTGATGGTGGGCGGCGCGGTCATGGGCGCGTTCGCCAACGGCATGATCGGCGGCTACGGCGCGCTGATGGCCGAGCTCTACCCCACGGCGATCCGGTCCACCGCGCAGAACGTGCTGTTCAACCTCGGCCGCGCGGTCGGCGGGTTCGCGCCGATCGTGGTCGCGCTCGTCGCCGCGAGCTACGGGTTCGGCTTCGCCATCGGCGTGCTGTCCGTGATCTACCTGCTCGACATGGTCGCGATGATCTTCATCCCCGATCGTCGCGCCGAGCAGCTCGCCTGAGCCCGGTACCCGAGCAAGGAGAACCATGCAGGTCGTCATCCGCGCCTTGTCCGTGCTGCGGGCCCTCGCGACGAAGGGCAAGGGCGCCACGCTCCAGGAGCTGCACGAGGAGCTCGACATCCCCGTGGGCAGCGCGCACCGCGTGCTCACCACGCTGGTGGAGGAGAACTTCGTGACCCGCTCCCCCACCAACAAGCGCTACTTCCTCGGTCCGGCCGCGCGCCAGCTCGGCGAGCCGGCGCCGCACCGGACGGCGCTGCTGGCCAACCCGCACCAGGCGGTGGTCGACGCCGCCGAAGCGAGCGGCGAGACGGTGTTCCTCACCGAGCTCATCGGCGCCCGCGCGGTGTGCGTCGCGCTGGTGGAGGGCCGCCACCCGCTGCGGCTGTTCGTGCGCATCGGGCAGGAGATGCCGCTGCACGCGGCCGCGTCGAGCCGTTCGCTGCTGGCCTACCTGCCGGAGCCCGCGGCCCGGCGGGTGCTCGAAACCCAGTCGCTCGACGCGTTCACCCCGGACACGCCGACCACAGTGGACGAACTCGTCGAGCACCTCGCCCTCGTGCGGGCCCGCGGGTACGACATCTGCGACGACGAGCTCGACCGCGGCGTGTGGGCCGTGGCCGCCCCGATCTTCACCTCCACGGGCGCGGTGGCCGCGAGCGTCACGCTGGCCGCGGCCGGCAACCGCATGCGCGAAGGCGGCGCGCGCACGGTGGCGACGGACGCCGTCCTCACCGCCGCGCGCGAGCTGTCCGCCGAGCTCGGTTTCGCCGGCGCCGAACCCACCACGGCGGTCGGCGGACCGGCGAGGAGCGCCCGATGAGCCTCGAGGGCGACCTGGCCACGGCCACCGACACCACCACCGTCTTCCTCGACGCCGAACGGCGGCGCGGCGAGCTGCGCGCGGATCTCGCGGCGATCGGCGGCGCGTTCACCACGCGGCCGTCGATCCTGCGCCGAGCGGCGGCGTTGCTCGCCGAGGAACTGCCCACGGCGACCGATCGCCTGGTCACCACCGGCACCGCCGACGCCGTCGCGGTCACCACGGCGCTGGCGTTGCACACCGGCCTGCCGTTCGCGGTGGACGCCGGCGAGGTGCACCGGGGCGACCGCGTCGCCGTCGTCACGCCGATCGCCGACGACCCGGCCGCCACCCCGGCCGACGCCAGTGCCGCGGCGCTGGCCGGCCGCGTCCGCGCGGCGGGCGCCGAGCCCGTCGTCGTGCTCAGCGTGCTCGCGCCCGACGGCACCCCTGCCCTCGCGGGCACTCGAACCCCTTCGGAGAACCCGTCATGACCACTCCCGTCCAGGACGCCGGCGCCGCCGTGCGCAAGCTCGGCGTCAGCCCCGACACCTACGGCCCCTCACTCGACACGCCCACCGATCCCGCCGCGACCGAGGTGGTCGGCGCCGCGCTGGCGGAGCTGCTCACCACGCGGCCGCTCGACCAGGTCGCGGTGTGGCACGGCGCCGACGACGCCGTGCTCGCCCACGTCGTCGCCCGGCGGCTGGGCGCCACGGTGACCCGCGCGTCCGAGCTCGAAGGCGTCGTCGGCTTCCACCCCCCGGTCGCGGCCGGGGCGCGGATCGCGCTGGTCGGCACCGCGTGGGAACCCGCGCGGCTGCGGACACTGCTGAACCTCGCGGCGACCGCGCGCGCCGAAGTCGTCGCGGTGGCGGCGGTTCTCGCCACGCCCGCGCTCGCCGAGGTCACGGGCACGCCGACGGCAGCGCTGCTCACCGAGCTGCCCGGCGGCCCGCGATGACCGCGTCCGCTGTGGACATCCGGCTGCGCGCCGACGCGGACCGGATCGCGCACTGGCTCGACACGTTCGCCGCGCTGTCCGAACCGGACTCCGGCCCGGGCGTGACCCGGCTCGCGCACACCCCGCTCGAACGCCGTGCGCACGCGCTGTTCGGCGAGTACGTCAGCGGGCTCGGCCTCGCCGTGCGCACCGACGCCGCGGGCAACACGATCGCCGAGCTCCCCGGTACCGTGGCGAGCGCGCCCGCGCTGGGCACCGGCTCGCACCTCGACAGCGTGCCCAACGCCGGCGCGTTCGACGGCATCGCCGGCGTGGTCGCGGCCATGGAGACCGCGCGGCTCTACACCGAGCACGACGTGCGCCTGGCCCACCCCGTGCGGTTCGTCGTGTTCGCCGCCGAGGAGGGCGCGCGCTTCGGCCAGGCGTGCACCGGCAGCCGCGTCGTCGCCGGGCTCACGGGAGCCGAAGACCTGGAGACAAAGGTCGATGCCGACGGTGTGAGCCTGGCCGACGCGATGCGCTCGGTCGGCCTCGACCCCGAGGGGGCGGCCGGCGCGCGCTGGCGGCCCGAGGACTGGGCCGCGTTCCTGGAGCTGCACATCGAACAGGGCAGCGTGCTCGAGTCGACGGGCCTGCCGCTCGGCGTCGTCGACCTCATCTCCGGCAGCACCCGGCTGCGCCTCGACCTCACCGGCCGCGCGTCGCACACCGGCGGCACGCCCATGCACCAGCGCGCCGACGCGCTGGCCGCCGCGGCCGAAATCGTCTTGCTGATCGAGGCCATCGCCACCGACAGCCGCCACCACGGCACCCGCGCGACCGTCGGGCGGCTCGACTCCGCGCCCGGCTCCATCACGACGATCGCGGGTCAGGCGCAGCTGCACGTCGACGTGCGTGACGTCGACAGCGACCGCCAGCGCCAGACCGCCGCGGAGATCGTCGAGCGCGCCCACGCCCTCGCCGCGCGCCGCGGAATCGGCTTCAGCGCCCACACGCTCGCCGACGCCTCCCCCGTATTGCTGCCCCGCCGCGTCACCGACGTCGTCGCGGCCACGTGCGCCGAACTCGGCTTCGCGCACCGCGTGCTGCCCAGCGGCGCCAGCCACGACGCGCAGATGGTCAACCACGTCACGCCGACCGGCATGCTCTTCGTGCCCAGCCGCGACGGCGTGAGCCACAGCCCCGACGAGTGGACCGACGTCGCCGACCTCGTCGTCGGCACCGAAGTGCTCGCCCACAGCCTCGTCCGGCTCGACACCGCGTTTCCCGCCGCGGGATCGGAGCAGTCATGACCACCACCGAAACCCGGGCCGTCCGCGACCACGTGACGCCCCTGCCCTACACCGGCCCCGTCCCGGCCCCGACGTGGCACCACGCGGAAGTGCTGGAGCACCGGCCGGAAGCCGACCGCTACCAGTACCTGCGCCTGCACGCGCCGAGCATCGCGCGCACCGCGGCGGCCGGGCAGTTCGTGATGCTCACGGCCGCGCGTCAAGGCGAACGCGGCCCCGTGCTGCCCCGGCCGATGGCGATCTACCGCCGCGACGCCGAAGCAGGCACGGTCGAAGTCGTCTACGGCGTGGTCGGCGACGGCACGCGCAAGCTCACGACGTTCGCCGCGGGCGAGACGATGCTCGTGGTCGGCCCGCTCGGCCGCGGGTTCCACGTGCCCGCGGACACTACGCGCGTGCTGCTGGTCGGGCGCGGCATCGGCACCTGCTCGCTCACCACCGTCGCACAGGACCTCGCGGGCAGCGGCACCGGGCTGGTCGCCGTCGCGAGTGGACGGACGCCGCACGCCGTCATCGGCGCGGACTTCTACCACGAGTGCGGCGCCGAGCGCGTGCTCACCGTGACCGACGCCCAGGGCACCAGCGAAATCACGCGCCTGCGCGCGCAGCTGACGTCTGCTTTGGACAGTGCGCCGCCGCAGCGGATCCTCACGTGCGGCTCCGACCGCCTGGCGTGGCTGTGCCGGGAGCTGGCCGACCGCTGGGGCGCCGAGGTGCAGGTGTCGCTGGAAGCGCACATGGCGTGCGGCCTCGGCTACTGCCACGGCTGCGCCACCGGAACCCGCGGCGGGCCCGAGGAATCGCCGTTGATCTGCAAGGACGGCCCCGTGTTCCGGCTGCAGGTGCCCGCATGAGCCCGCTCACGCAGGCCCCGCTCGGCCACGCGGTGCTCACCGGCGTGGCCCCGTTCGGCGGCACCCCGATCGACCTCGTGGTGCGCGACGGCCGCATCGCCGAGCTGCGGCCGCGTGGCAGCGCCGACGAGCCGAACCGGTTCGACGCCGACGGTCTCGTGCTGCTGCCCGCGTTCGTCGACCTGCACACGCACCTGCGCGAGCCCGGCGGCGAGGACGCCGAAACCATCGCCAGCGGCACCGCCGCGGCGGCGGCCGGCGGGTACTCCGACGTGTTCGCCATGGCCAACTGCAGCCCGGTCACCGACTCGCCCGAGCGCATCCGTCACGTGCTCGACCTGGCCGAGCGCACCGCGTCGTGCCGCGTGCACGCCGTCGGCGCCATCACCGAAGGCCTTGCGGGACAACGCCTCGCACCCCTGGAAGCCATGGCCGCGGCCGGCGCGCGCGTGTTTTCCGACGACGGCCGCTGCGTCGACGATCCGGTGCTGGTGCGCGACGCCCTCGAGCTGACCAAGCGGACCGGCACGGTGCTCGCCCAGCACGCCCAGTCGGGCCCGCTCGCCGGCGCCGGCCAGATCAACGCGGGCCGCGCGGCCGAGCGCACCGGGCTGCCACCGTGGCCGGCGACGGGCGAGGAAACCGTGGTGGCGCGCGACATCGTGCTCGCCGCCGACGCCGAGGCGCCGCTGCACGTCTGCCACGTGTCGACGGCGCGCTCGGTCGCGCTCGTGCGGTGGGCCAAGGAGCAGGGCTGGGCCGTGAGCGCGGAGGTCACGCCGCACCACCTGCTGCTCACCGACGGCGAGGCCGCGAGCGCGGACACGAAGTTCAAGGTCAACCCGCCGCTGCGGTCTCCCAGCGACGTCCGGGCGCTGCGGGCCGCCCTGCTCGACGGAACGATCGACGCCGTCGCCACCGACCACGCCCCGCACCTCGCCGAGGCGAAGGCCGCCGACTGGTGCGGGGCGCCGTTCGGGATGACCGGGCTGGAGACCGCGCTGGCCGTGGTCTCGGAGGTGCTGCACACCAGCCGCGGCGTCGACTGGGCACTGGTGGCCGACCGCATGTCCCACGCCCCGGCCCGCATCGGCGGCATCGCCGCGTCCGCCGGCCGCCCGATCGCCGTCGGCGAGCCGGCCACGTTCACCCTCGTCGACTCGCGGGCCGGCTGGACGGTCGACCCCGCCGACACCGCCGGCCGTTCGCACAACACCCCGTTCGGGGGCCTGTCCTTCACCCACCGGCCCGTGGCGACGGTCGTCGCCGGGGCGGTGACCGCCGACCGCGGCGGGTTGTTCACCAGGAGTGCCCGATGACCACCACCCGCACCGAAGCGGACCTGCTCGGCGAGCTGGCCGTGCCCGCCGACGCGTACTACGGCGTGCACACCCGCCGCGCCATGGCCAACTTCCCGATCAGCGGGCTGCCGCTCTCGACCCACCCCGAGCTCGTGGTCGCGCTGGCCCGTGTGAAGCACGCCGCCGCCCTGGCCAACCACGACGTCGGCCTCCTGTCCGCCGACAAGACCGCCGCGATCGTCGCCGCGTGCGAGGAGATCGAGGCCGGCCGGCTGCACGAGCAGTTCACCGTGGACGTGATCCAGGGCGGCGCGGGCACGTCGTCGAACATGAACGTGAACGAGGTCGTGACGAACCGGGCGCTGGAGATCCTCGGGCACCCGCGCGGGGACTACGCGCGGCTGCACCCGATCGACGACGTGAACCTCGGCCAGTCCACCAACGACGTCTACCCCACCGCCGTGAAGCTCGCGGTGCACGCCGCCGCGACCGACCTGCTCGGCGCCATGGCCGAGCTGCGCGGCGCGCTGTCCGCCAAGGGCGACGAATTCGCCGACGTCGTGAAGATCGGGCGCACCCAGCTGCAGGACGCCGTGCCGATGACGCTGGGCCGCGAGTTCACCGCGTTCGCCGTGACGCTCGGCGAGGACGAGCAGCGGCTGGCCGAAGCGCTCACGCTGCTGACCGAGATCAACCTGGGCGGCACCGCGATCGGCACGGGGCTCAACGCGCACCCCGGCTACGCGCGCCTGGCGTGCGAGCACCTCGCGCGGCTCACCGGGACCCCGCTCGTCACCGCCACCGACCTCGTGGAGGCGACGGCCGACGTCGGGGTGTTCGTGCAGCTGTCCGGCGTGCTCAAGCGCGTGGCGGTGAAACTTTCCAAGACCTGCAACGATCTTCGCCTGCTGTCCTCGGGTCCGCAGGCCGGGCTCAACGAGCTGCGGCTGCCGAAGGTGCAGGCCGGGTCGAGCATCATGCCGGGCAAGGTCAACCCCGTGATCCCCGAGGTGGTCAACCAGATCGCGTTCGAGGTGATCGGCAACGACACCACTGTCACGCTCGCCGCCGAGGCCGGGCAGCTGCAGCTCAACGCCTTCGAGCCGATCATCGCCCACTCGCTGCTGAAGTCGCTGCACCACCTGCGCACCGGCGCGCAGACGCTGGCGCGCCGCTGCGTCACCGGCATCACGGCCAACACCGAGCACCTGCGCCGCCAGGTCCGCGAGTCGATCGGCCTCGTCACGGCCCTGAACCCGGTGATCGGCTACGAGGCGGCGAGTGCGCTGGCGAAGCAGGCTTCGGCCACCGGCCGCTCGATCCACGAGCTCGTGGTCGACGCCGGACTGCTCACCGCCGAGCAGCTCGACACGCTGCTGGGCCTGCCGGCCACCGCCGCCGGGTGACACCCCGGACGGCACCGCGGCCCGACACCGTGGCGACGGCCGTCGTTTACCCTTCGTTTACCTGGGCGTACTGCAATGAAACCTCCATCGGGTGACAGCAGGAGGCTTCATGAGCACGCAAACCCTCGGAGCCTTGCCGCCGGACACCCACTTCGGGCAGCTGGAAGACCGCCTCAGCCGAGACTTCGCCACCGTCGGCGCCGAGTCCGTGCACGACCTCGTCGAGCGCGAACGGGCCCGCTTCACCGACGCGCCGATCCAGGCGTTCGTGCCGATCCTGGTCGAGCGCGCCGTCCGGGCCGCGCTGGGCAGCGGGCAGCTCGCCTGAACGCGGCTGTGAAAATTCAGCACCCGCCACCGTCCACTGTGCACTGACCGTCCGGTGCGGCGACCCGGAGCCGTTGCTCTGTAGGCTGCTGGGTCGTGACCGCCCACGACGAACGGACCGACTCGCTCAGCGCTCGCGTCGAGGAGCGGCTCGCCGGGCTTTCCCCGGCCGAGCAGCGCGTGGCGGAGTACCTGCGCAGCCACCAGCAGGCGATCCTGCTGTCCACGGCCGGTGACCTCGGGGTGCTGAGCGGCACCAGCGACGCGACGGTCGTCCGCGCCGTGAAGGCCCTCGGCTATTCCGGCCTGCCGGAGCTCAAGCGCGTGGTGGGCCGCTACGTCGTCGGCGACACGAACCCGGCCACGCGGCTGCGCGAGCGCATCGAGCGGACCGGCGGCGACACCGACGCCCTGCTCGACCAGGTGCTCACCGAGTCGGTCGAGCGGCTCACGGAGACGCGCCGGCTGCTGGCCGACCCCGAGTTCACCGCGGCCGTCGACCTGCTGGACTCCGCGGCCGAGGTGCTCGGGTACGGCCTCGGCCCGTCCGAGCTGCCGATGCAGTACCTGGTGACCCGCCTGCACCGGCTCGGCCGCCGGGCCTGGAGCACCTCGGCCACGGGGTTCCGGCTCGCCGACGACCTGGTGCGCCTCAAGGAGAACGACGTCGTGGTGCTGTGCGTGCCCGACCGGCTGCTGCACGACGTCAAGACGCTCGTCGAGCACGCGCGCGCGGTCGGCGCGCGCGTGCTGCTCGTGACCAACTCCTTACGGCCCACGCTCGGCGACCAGGTCGAGGTCGTCCTCACCGCCGTGCACTCCGTGAGCGGCCTGACGCACGAGGGACTCGGTGCGACGCTGGTCGTCGACTGCCTGATGGCCGGGCTGGCGCGCAAGGACCCGGCGGCCGTTTCGGACAACAACGACCTGCTCACCGCCTTGCGCACCGCCCTCGTGCCCCGCGACATGCGGGCGCGGTGGCCCGGCCGGGAATGACCCGGGCTCAGCGGCCCATCTCGGCCGCCCGGTCGCGGGCCGCCTCGATCGCCGCCATCACCGCGGCGCGCACCCCGCGTTCCTCGAACTGCCGGATCGCGGCGATCGTCGCCCCGCCCGGACTCGTCACGGCCGCGCGCATGCGCACCGCGTCGGCGTCCGGGACCTGGAGCATCTCGGCGGCGCCGGCGGCGTTGGCCTTCACGAGCTCCTCGGCCAGCGGGCGCGGCAGGCCGAGCAGGATCCCGGCTTCGATCAGCGCTTCGGTGAGGAAGAAGTAGTACGCCGGCCCGCTGCCCGACAGCGCGGTGATGGCGTCCATGCGCGTCTCCTCGACGCGCACGACCTTGCCCACCGGCTCGAACAGCGACTGCGCGTAGTCGAGCTCGGCCTCACCGGCGTACGTGCCCGCGCTGATCGCCACCACCCCGCGACCGACGGAGACGGGCGTGTTGGGCATGCAGCGCACGACCGGCGGCTTGCCCGGCAGCAGCGCTTCGAGGCGCGAGGTGCGCACCCCGCCGACGGCCGAGACGAAGAGCTGGTTGTCGTTCACGTCGTCCGCGACCGCGGCGAACAGGTCGTCGACGTGGTACGGCTTCACCGTGAGCAGCACGGTTTCCGCCGTGCGGATCGCGGGGCCGGCGTCCGCCGTGGTGGCCACGCCGTAACGCTCGCGCAGGTACGCCGCGCGCTCGTCGGCGAGCTCGACCACGACGACCTCGCCCGCCGTGAACCTCGGTTCGGTGCCGGCGAGCAGTCCGGCGAGCAGCGCCTCGCCCATGTTGCCGCCGCCGATGATGGCCAGTTTCGTCATCGCAGGGTGAACCCCGTTCCCAGTTCGTCGGCTGGGTCGAGCGTGAACACGCTCTCGCCGGTCAGGTGTGCGGTGCCTTCGATCTCTGTCGCGACGCTGCCGTCGGCGCCGGTCGACAGGATCCGGCCGGTGAAGGTGGTGCCGATGATCGAGCCGTGGGTGAGCACGTCGCCCTCGCGCAGCCGGCCCTCGGCCGCGAGCAGCGCAAGACGCGCGGAAGTGCCGGAGCCACAAGGGGAACGGTCGACCTGACCGTCGGCGAACACGGTCACGTTGCGCTGGTGCGGTCCGGTCGCGGTGTCGCCGAGGTCGTCGTAGAGGATCACGCCGTAGACGCCGCCGAGCCGGCGGTCCGCGGAGTATCGCGCCCACTCGGTACCGCTGAGCGCGGCCTTGACCTCGCGGCCGGCGGCCACGAGGTCAGCTTGGTGCTCGGGGACCACCGCGAGGCCGAACGCGGAAGCCGGCACGCACGCGTAGATCGCGCCGCTGTAGGCGAGATCGACCGTGACCGGGCCGCTTTTCGTGCTGACCTCGACGCCGCGGCCGAGCACGGTCGTGTCGACGTTGCGGAAGGCCACCGTCCGCACCCCGCCGCCCTCGCACGTCACGGCGGCGGTGACGCGGCCGGACGGGACGTCCATCGGCACCTCGGTCACGCCGTCGGCCGCCGCTTCGACGCGGCCGGTGCGCACGGCCCACGCGCCGAGCGCGATCGTGCCGTGCCCGCAGGCGGTCGAGTAGCCCTCACGGTGCCAGAACAGCACGCCGAACAACGACCCCTCGGTCTGCGGCGGCACCAGGAAGCAGCCGTACATCGCGGAATGCCCGCGCGGCTCGCGCACGAGCAGCTCGCGCACCGCGTCGATGCCCGGCGTCGACCGCGCGGCCTCGCGCCGTTCGAGCACCGTCGTGCCGGGAATCTCCGGCGCCCCACCGGTGACGATGCGGAAGGGCTCCCCGGCAGTGTGGTAGTCGGTGACGGTCACCGCGTCCACTGTGGACCATCCAGCCTCGTTGTAGTATTCATGACAGCAGACAGTACATGGTAGTTTTCACTACGGGAAGACCTGTGCGCGCGGTCACCGTCGCCACCCGCCCGGAATACTATTCGTGCACGAATAGTTGAACCGGCCATGAAGACTTCCGTGCTCGCCCGGCACCGCTGGTGGTGGCAGCCTCTGGGGATCTCCCTGCTGCTGGTGCTCGTGTTCATCGGCCTCTACGTGGGGTTCCAGCGCAGCCCGCGGCCCTACCAGGTGCCCGTCGCGGTGGCCGGGACCTCGCTGCAAGCGCAGTTCGCCGGGGCGACCGGGCAGGCCGTGGCCGTCGTGCCCGTCGCGGACCAGGCCGCGGGCGACGCGCTGCTGCGCCACGGCGACGCCGTCGCGACACTGACCGACCAGGCCGGGCGCCTGCGGCTGGACGTCGCCGGCGCGAGCGGCGCCACGACCGTGTCGGCGGCCGAGAAGCTGGTGACCGCGTTCGCGCAGCACCGGGGGCAGCCGCTGGTGGTCACCGACGTGCTGCCGCTCTCGCCGTTCGACAGCAAGGGGATGTCGGGCTTCTACGTGGCCTTCGGCGTCACGCTGTCGTCGTTCGCTCTCGCGCAGAACCTGCTCGCGGCCGCGCGGCGCGTCCGGCTGCGCCACCGCATGGCGGCGCTCGTGGGGTTCGCGGTGCTGTCCGGGATCGTCGCGGCCACGCTGGCCGGGCCGGTGCTCGGCGCGCTGCCCGCACCGTTCGTGCCGCTCGCGCTGACGCTCGGCCTTCTCTCGGCCGCGACGGCACTGGCGACCAAGGCGCTCGGCACGTGGTTCGGCGCGATCGGCATCCCGATTTCGACGTTGCTGCTGCTGACCGTGGGCAACTCGACGAGCGGCGGCGTGCTCGGCGTGAATCTGCTGCCGGAACCGGCGCGGTGGGTGTCGGCCGCCCTGCCGCCGGGCGCGGCGGTGCGCGCGCTGTCGGACCTCGACTACTTCCACGGCGCCCACCTGCTGGTGCCGGTCCTCACCCTGCTGGCGTGGTCCGCGGGTGCCGCTTTCCTGATCCACGTGCGGGAACGCGGCCGTACCACCTTCGCCGAGCCGGCGCCGACCGGGGAGATCTCGGGTTACGTCAGCGCCCCGGCGGTCCTCGTCGTGACGGATCCGCAGGGCGCCGTCACGGCTCGGTCGGACACCGACGGCCGCGGCCGGTTCCACCTGACCGGCCTGGCGCCCGGCGCCGTGACGCTGACCGCCGTCGCCGAGGGGTTCCTGCCGCGGACGCGGGCGCTGACGGTGCCGCCGAGTGGCGCCACGACCGTGGACCTCACCCTGGCGCCCGCATACGCCCGCGCCGCATGAGGCAGCCTTGAGCCATGGACACCGGACCGGACCACGACGTCGAGCGCGGCGAGCGCCCGCTCGGCGACGCTCCGCTGTACCTGCTGCGCCAGGCGCTGCGCACCTACACCGCGCGCTGGCAGGACACCGTGCGCGAGCTGACGCCGCCGCAGTACGTCGCGCTGCGGGTGCTGCGGGCCTCGCCCGATCTCGACCAGGCGGCGCTGGCCGAGGCGACGCGCATCGACACGGCCACGCTCACCCCGTTGCTCGCGCGGCTCGAGGAGCGCGGCTACGTCGTGCGGCGCGTCGACCCGGGCAACCGCCGCCGCAAGCTGCTGCGGATCACCGAGGACGGGGCCGGGGTGCTGCGCCGGGTCGCGCCGCTCGTCGCCGAGACCGAGGACACGTTGCTGGGTGAGCTGAGCGCGGAGCAGCGCACGGCGTTCACCGACGTGCTGCGGAGGATCGCGCACGCCTGAGCGATGTCCCTATCGGTGGGGTTCGTGGCCCGTCCGGGCACGGCGAAGGAGGGCTCGCGCGCGGCAAGCTGCGGTCACCACACCGTTTCTCACCCAGGGAGTCGTGATGACCGAGACGATCGCCGGGATCACCGTGCCGGACACCGACCTCGTCACCGAGGTGACGTCGCTGATCCGCGAGAAGTCCACCGAACTGCTGTTCAACCACTCGCGCCGCGTGTTCCTCTTCGGCAGCCTGCAGGCGCGCGCCCTCGGCATCGACCCCGACCCGGAGCTGCTGTACGTCGCCGCGCTGTTCCACGACACCGGCCTCGTGCCGCCGTGGCGCAGCGAGCAGCAGCGCTTCGAGATCGACGGCGCCGACCAGGCCCGGGAGTTCCTGCTCGCCCACGGCCGTCCAGCCGCCGACGCCGACCTGGTCTGGACGGCCATCGCACTGCACACCACGCCCGAGGTGCCCTACCGCATGGCGCCCGAGATCGCCGCCACCACCGCCGGCGTCGAGACCGACGTGCTGGGCCTGCACCTGGACCGCGTGTCCGGCGAGAACATCGCCGCCGTGACCGCCGCGCACCCGCGCCCGGACTTCAAGCGCCGGATCCTGCAGGCGTTCAAGGACGGGTTCGCCCACCGTCCCGACTCGACGTTCGGCACCGTCAACGCCGACGTGCTGGAGCACTTCCTGCCCGGCTTCAAGCACACCGACTTCGTCGACGTCATCGAGAACTCCGACTGGAAAGAGTGACGCCGCCGGCCGCTGCCGTGCGCCGGAGAGGACACGGTGGCGGCCAAAACGCTTGCGCGATAACCCCGACTGCTGTCATGATCGCGGTATGTCTGAAGGAAAGGGCGTGCTCGCCCTCGCGCGGTGACCGCGCCCCGCGGGCCGGGAGCCCGCGTTCCGGAACACCCTGAAATCCTTGACCCGCAACGGGTTCGGTGGCAGCTCGCCGAGGCCGCCCGTGCGGAATGGCTCGGCCACGCCCTGTCGTGCGAGCCCGCCGACCGGCCGGCCGCGGAAGCGGCGATCGGCGCGCTCTACGAGCTCGTCGATCAGCCTCCCCCGACGTTCGTGTGGGTCGATTCCCCTGCTGCGGCGATGAAGCTCCTACCACCGAACCGGCCACTGTCAGCGGTGTCGCCGACCTGGCTGGAAAGCCGCCTCGCCAACGCGTTGTCGGGCCTGCGCGCCCGGTTGAACCGCAGGATCGGCTTCTCCGACAACTTGTGGCGGCCGTCCGTCCTGCCCGAAGATCCCTCGGAAGCGCTCGATCGCGGCCTCTTCGACTCGTTGCTGGCCTCAGGAATCCGCGGGTCGGTGCGGCGCAGCATCCTCGATTCCGTCGCCGGCACGATCAAGGCCGAACTGCGCGCACCGACCGGGATCGGCTGGTACGGCCAGCACGAGGCCCACTGGGTGGCGCACTACGACGCCCACCGCCGGCTCGGTGTCCACTTCGGACCCGAACCCGAACGGCAGCTGGACCTGTGGGCGGAAACCGTGCGCTCGTGCGGCTGGTGGTGGCCCCGCGACGACGTGTGCGTGCTCACCGAGCGCCCGGTCGTCGTCCGCACCGAACCCGTGCCCGGATCCGCGTACGGCGAGGTGCGGACGCATGCCGCCGACGGACCGGCCATCGCCTATCCCGACGGCTGGCGCGCCTATGCGTGGCACGGCACCCCGGTGCCGGCGTGGGTGATCGAAGACGTGACGGCCGATGCCATCAACACCGAGCGCAACGTCGAGATCCGCCGGTGCGCCGTCGAACGCCTGGGCTGGGACCGCTACATCGAGCGGGCCGGGCTCACGTTCGTCGCCCGGGCACCGGATCCGGGCAACCGGGACTCCGAACTGGTGCTCTACGACGTGCCCCGTGCGCCCGGCACGATCGCGCGCCGGCTGCTGCTCGCCGTCAACGGATCCGTGGAACGCGACGGCACCCGCCGCCGCTACGGCCTGTCCGTGCCGCCGTGGTTCGACGACCCCGTCGACGCCGCCGGCTGGTCCTACGGGCTCACCGGAGCCCGGTACCGCGGCCTGCTGCGCCGCACCTGACCCTTCCTTCGAGACCCCAAGGTGATCACCATGACCGAAACATCCACAACGGACACCCGGACCGTCAGCCTCGCCGACCTCCTCGACCGCTCCGGCCTCGACGTGCTGGAGCACCTCGAACGCCAAGTCGCCGTTCCCGTGCTCGACGGGCTGCAGGCCCAAGGCGACCTCATCGTCATCCCGCACGCCCTCGTCGCCCGTACCGTCGTGCTGCACAGCAACGCGTGGTGGCAGGACGTGCCGCGCGGCGGTGTCGAACTGGTGCGCGGCGTGGACGGGCGCAACCCGCACACCCTGGTGGCCGATCCGGACACCTGCCGGTGGACCTCGTCGGTCCGCGACCCGCTGAACCTGGGCATCGCGGTGTTCGAGAACTCCGCGCCCGCCTATCTGATCCACCCCGAGCACGGGGGCAGCGGGGTCGCTCCGGGCCGGTGGCTCGTGCGGCGCCAGCAGGAGCGCGGGGTGGCCTTGACCAGGCTGCTCATCGCCGACTGAACCCGGCCTGGACCTTCGAGTTGTACGTCCCTTGTATCCCGTTCCGTGATTCTTTGCCCGGATTCATCCGCGGACGAGAGGACCAGGGATGCTCAGGAAGGTCGTCACACTGACCGCGCTCGCGGCGGCGGCGCTCGGCGTGGCCGCACCGGTTCCGGCCGGTGCGGCCACGCAGGCGCTGCCCGCGGCCAGCATGGAGGCCGTGCTCAAGGCCGCGCAGATCGACCCGCGCCGCGCCGACAGCACGCAGACGCCCGGCGCGCACGACAGCGTGCTGCTGGTGGAACAGGCGCTGCAGGCCAAGGGGCTGCTCGACGCGAAGTACGTGGACGGGTACTTCGGCACCACGACCATCGCGGCGTACGCGCAGTACCAGAAGTCGCTGGGCTACACCGGAATCGACGCCTCGGGCCTGCCCGGGCGGACGTCGCTGGAGAAGCTGGGCGCGAGCCGGTACACCGTCACCGCCGTGATCGCGGCGGGCAACCACGTGACCTACCACGGCGTCACGCTCAACACCCGCACCAAGGCCATGCTGGTGGCCGCCGAAGGCCTGCTCGGGCGGCAGCTGAGCCTCACCCAGGGTTCGTACAACCCGGGCGGCGTCGACGCGTCGGCCGGCACCCACGACGGTGGCGGCACGTTCGACGTCTCGGTGGCCGGTCTGTCCACGGCGACCCGCACGAGCGTGGTCAAGACCCTGCGCCAGGTCGGGTTCGCGGCGTGGCTGCGCACTCCGGAGCAGGCCGACTGGGGGTACCACATCCACGCCGTCGCGATCTCCGACCCGGACCTGTCCTCGGGTGCCCAGCACCAGACGGGCGACTACTACCTGGGCCTCAACGGCCTGGCCGGGCGCGGCGCGGACGACGGCCCGGCGGTGAACCCGAAGAAGACCTGGGAGGAGTACCAGCGCGGCTGACGGCGGCGTCCTCGCCGGTTCGGCACGAACCGGCGAGGACGCCGGCGTGGTGGCACCGGCACCCCCGGCGGTGGTTGTATCGGGATCCTCGACTACGGGGGTGGTTCCATGGCGAACAAGGCGTTCCGGTTCGGAGTGGTCGCGGCGGCCGACGGCACCGGCGCGAAGTGGCAGGCCACGGCGCGGCGCGCGGAGGAGCTGGGCTACTCGACACTGCTCTCACCGGACAACCTCAACCTGCCGACGCCCACGGCGGCGCTGGCGATCGCCGCGGCCGTCACCACGACGTTGCGCGTCGGCTCGTTCGTGCTGGCCGGCCCGCTGCGCACGCCGCGCGCGGCCGCGTGGGAGGCCCACAGCCTCACGCAGCTCACCGACGGCCGCTTCGAGCTCGGCCTCGGCACCGGCCTGCCCACGATGCGCCAGGCGGCCGACGAGCTGGGCCTGCCCTACGGCTCCGGCCAGGACCGGCTCGACCAGGTGTCGGAGACCGTCGACCACGTCCGGCGCCTCGACGGCGACACGCACACCCCGGTGATGATCGCGGCCGGCGGCCCCAAGGCCCGCCGGCTGGCCGCGGCGAAGGCCGACATCGTGACGCTCGCCGGCGGCGCACTGACCACGCGCGCCGAGATGGCCGGCCACGTCGAGGAGATCCGCGCGGCCGCGGGGGCGCGCGCCGACGAGATCGAGCTGTCGCACAACATCTTCGTGGTGGGCGCCGAAGCACCGCCGTGGATGAGCCGGTTCCTCGGCGGTCTCGACGCGAAAACCCTCATCGAGCGCGATTCGCTCACCGTGCTCACCGGTGACGTCGGCGCGATGGCCGCCGAGCTCGAACGCCGCCGAGCCGAGCTCGGGGTGTCGTACTTCACCGTCAACAGCGCGTTCGTCGAGGAGTTCGCCCCGCTCGTGGCACGTCTCACCGGGAAGTGAGTCCACTTCGGACATCCCGCCGGTGAAAACCTCGTGACCGGGTCGTGCC
Source organism: Amycolatopsis sp. NPDC049253 (assembly GCF_040678995.1). Lineage (NCBI taxonomy): Bacteria > Bacillati > Actinomycetota > Actinomycetes > Pseudonocardiales > Pseudonocardiaceae > Amycolatopsis > Amycolatopsis sp. NPDC049253. Next base: position 179,926 of record NZ_JBFAQX010000002.1, read on the forward strand.
GTGGTGGTGTGTTCCTCCCGCTCTTCCCGCTCTGACTTGAGTGGGAGGTGGGTGCCATGTCGATACGTCACCGGTTCTTCGGCTGGGTGGGTGCGGGTTCGCTGCTGCTCGCGGGCGTCGCGGCTTGTTCAGGGTCGGACTCGGGCTCCGGTCCGGCAACGGAGGTCTCGACCGGTGTGGCGTCGACGGCGTCGTCGGTCGAGACCACCGGCTCGAGCCCCTCGATGGAGGGCACCGGCCCGGAGACGCCGCGCTCGTCCGAACACGAGGGCTCGGTGGCGCTGGCCGGCCTGCCGGTCGGGGGTGGCAACGACGCGAGCGGCGCGCAGGACTGCATCCGCGTGAGCCTGCTCGACAGCAACGTCCCCGAAGGCGCCCGGATCGCGGTGGGTGAGGTCGCCGCCGGTCCCGGAGACCTCGTCACCGGCGGCGGGGCCTGCGGCGGCGCTCCCGCGTGCTCGTCCTACACCTTCACGGCGCAGGACAACTCCTGCTCGGTCGCGCTGTCCTGGCACCGGCCCGGTGACGGCGCCACGCTGGCCATGAAGGGCAGCTACGCCTGCGGCGGCGAACCCAGCGCGTATGCGGAGTTCGGCCAGAAGCTCCGGACGAACACGATCGACCTGACGAACCCGCTCGAAGCCACGGAAACGCCGACGTCGACGGAGGAATCCGCCGAAACCGCGACCGGGTCCACGACGGCGTCGGCCACGTCGGGCTGAGCGAGGTGCCCGAGGAGGGGGACGTCACCGGCCGGTTCGAGCACTGGGTGCGGACGGTCGGGAACGTCGTCGCCCCGGCGACCCTGCTCACCACGCTGCTGTTCTACTTCGGCTACGTCTCGACGCGTTCGCAGTACGAGTACTTCGGCATCGACGTGGACACGATCGGCCTGGCCACCCAGGACTACGTGATGCGCAGCCCCCAACCCCTGCTGACGCCGCTGCTCGTGCTCACCTTCGCCAGCGTCGGCGCGCTGGCCCTGCATTCGGCCGTGCAGAAGCGGATCGCGGCGGCCGAGGACCCGAGCACGCTCCGCTCCGGGGTGCGGGTGCTGACCGCGGCGGGCCTGACCGTCCTGGTCGCGGGGGTGGTGTTGCTCCTGCTGTACGCGCTCGTGCGCGACTGGACCCTCTACGCCCTGGTCACTCCCCTGCTCATCGCCGCGGGCGGCGTACTGGTGGTGTACGGCTTCCGTGTCCTGCGCCGCCTGGCCGGCAGCGCCCCGCCGCCGGCCTCCGCCGTGCGGCGCGTGTCCCTGGCCCTGGTGCTGGTCGTCGTGGCGGTGAGCTTGTTCTGGACCACGGCCACGGTCGCGCAGTGGTCGGGCCGCGGGCTCGCGATGGCGCAGGCGCGGTCGCTGGACCGGCTGCCGAGCGTGATCGTGGACACGAAGGAGCGGCTGTTCCTGCGCAGCCCGGGGATCGAGGAGACCGCGCTGCCGGCGGCGCCGGGACAGACCTTCCGCTACCGCTACCGCAACCTGCGGCTGCTCGTGCACGGCAACGACCGCATGTTCCTGGTGCCCCGCACGTGGTCGGCGAGCGACACCACGTTCGTCGTGCCGCTCGACGCGCAGGTGCGCGTGCAGTTCCAGTTCCAGAACCAGCAGCCCTAGCAGCACTCCCGAATCCCGGTTGTGGAAGCCTTCCCGGCTCGCGCCCGCTAACCTGGGGGGAACGGTGCTGTCGCGATGAGGAGAACGAGTGAGCCGGGCGGAAGTTCGCGGGACGAAGCGCCAGTCTTCGCCGTCCGCGCGCCCCAACCGCCGCGCCGAGCTGCTCGCGGCCGCGGCCCGGCTGTTCCGCGAACGCGGCTATGGCGGGGTCTCGGTGGCGGACATCGCCGAGCAGGTCGGCATCACCGCCGGCGCGGTGTACAAACACTTCCCCGACAAGCGCGCGCTGCTCGCCGAGCCCATCCGCGAGATGGTGCTCACCTGGCGCAACCGCGAGGTGCTCGCGCTGGCGCAGGGCGGCGACACCGACGAGGTGCTGCGGCGGCTGGCGACGTCGGTGGTCGGCGTCGTGCTGGAGCGCCCGGACGTGGTGCGCCTGTGGCACCAGGAGGCCCACTACCTCAGCAGCGAGGTCCGCGAAGAGCTGGTGGCCGTGCGCGTCGAGGGCGTCGGCCTGTGGCTGCGCGTGCTGGTGGACGCGCGGCCGGAACTCACCACGAGCCAAGCGGAGTTCCGGATCCGTGCCGCGCTGGGCCTGCTCAACAGCGTGCCCGCGCTGCCGCGGCGCCGGCTGTCGGCCCACGCGGCGACGCTGGAGACCGTGCTGCTGGCCACGTTGCTCGCGCCGGAACCGCCGAAGACCCTGCCGGAGATCCGCGTGGTGGACCGGGAATCACCGGCCGCGGCGGAGAACACACGCAGCCGCGCGATCCTCGACGAGGCGGCGAAGCTGTTCCGCGAACGCGGCTACCACGCCGTGGGCATCGACGACATCGCCGCGGGCGTGGGCATCGCGGGCCCGTCGATCTACAGCCACTTCCCCAGCAAGGCGGCCGTGCTCACCGCCGTGGTCGAGGAGATCGCCGACGAGCTGTGCTGGGGCGGGGCGCTGGCGATGGCTTCGGACGGGACCCCGCACGAGGTGCTCGAACGGCTGGTGACCACGCACGTCCGCACGGCGATCGCGAAGAGCGACCTGATCGCGGTGTGGATGACCGAGGAGCACCACGTGCCCGAAGACCTCGGCGAGGCCGTGCGCCGCGACCGCAAACGCTACCTGGATTACTGGGTGGGCGCGGTGCTCGCGGTGAACCCCGGAGCGGAGGAAGCCGTGGCGGAGACCGCGAGCCTCGCGGTGATGGAGCTGATCGACGCCGTGGCGCGGTCGAGGCGGTTCGCGGCGGTGCCGGAGCGTCCCGAGTGGACGGTCGGGCTCGCGCTGGCGGCGCTGACCAGCGTGGCGGTCTGACGCGTCCGTTGTGGACGGACACCGAGGGCGGGGGCGGACCTTCCCCTCCTGCAGGTCCTCCCCCGCCCTCGGTGTTCTCTCAGCCGGTCGCCCTTCGGCTTTCCCCGGTGGCCGCGCCCGTCCGGTTCCGCGGCCACCGGTCGTGCGTGCGCGACTCAGTCGCTCGCGCGCTCGGTGCCCTTCCAGCGGTCGGAGCCCTTGCGGGCGAACGACCACAGCTGCGCACTCTGCTCCAGCGGCACAGCCGCCTGCCAGCTCAACGCCGGCGGGCCGACCTCCGCCCGCAGGCTGCGGATCGCCGCCCGCGTGAGGGCCGGGTCGCCGCCGCCACGAGCCGCGAGCGCGAGGGCGCGGGGCTCGACCTCCTCGTCGGGCCGGGCCTCGTAGGCGAGCCCCAGCTCCACGGCTCGGCGGCCGTTCACCGACTCGCCCAGCACACCGAGCACCGTCGCGGCCTCCGGCGTGACGACCCGCGTCAGCAACGTGTAGTGCCCGCCGCCGGGGTGCACGCCCAGGCGCGTGAAGCCGGACGCGAGCACGGCGTCCTCGGCGACGACACGCACGTCGGCGGCCAGCGCGAGGTTCATCCCGGCGCCCACGGCCCCGCCGCGCACGGCGGCGACCGTCGGCACCTTCAGCGCACCGAAGCGCAGGAACGCGTCGTAGATCCGTTGCGTGGCGCGGATTCCCTCGTCGGACGCGGGTGCGGCCGAGATCGCCGCCAGCTCGTCGCGGTCGCCGCCCGAGCAGAAGTACCCGCCGGCGCCCTGGATCACGGCCGAGCCGATCGTGAGGTCGGCGTCGATGCGCTCGCACGCGTCGATCAGCGCGCCGGCCAGCTCGCCGTCGATGGCGTTGCGCTTGCGCGGCGCGTTGAGGGTGAGCACGGCGACGCCGTCGGTCACCTCGAACAGCACGGGTTCGGTCATGAGCGGGCTCCGCGGAGGTCGACGTCATCGGATTCGTGCGTGCGTAGCAGGGCCGAGCGGACCTTCTGCGTCGCCGTCTTGGGCAGTGCGGGCCGCACCGAGATGTAGCGCGGCCAGGCGAACTTCGGCAGCTTGCCGTCGAGGAACGCGGGCAGCCCGAGCGGGTCGAACTCGCCGCGCGGCACCACGACGGCGCGGACCTCCTGGCCCACGACCTCGTCGGGCACGCCGACCACGGCCACCTCGTCCACCGCCGGGTGCTCGGCGATCGCCGCCTCCACGTCGGCCGGGCGCACGTTCTCGCCGGCGCGGCGGATCATGTCGTCGGCCCGGCCGTGGAAGACCAGGTAGCCCTCGTCGTCGACCGCGCCCATGTCCCCGGTGTGGAACCACAGGTTGCGGAACTTCTGCAGCGTCAGCTCGGCCTTGCCGTGGTAGCCGTCGAAGAGCACGCAGGCCGCACGCGGACGCACGCAGATCTGCCCGGGCTCGCCGGGTGCCACGGGCACGTCGTTCGCGTCGAGGATCGCCAGGTCCATGTCGGGCCGGACGGTACCGCAGGTCCCGCGGCGACGCTGCCCGGACCGGTTGGCCGTGACCCAGCCGCCGGTCTCGGTCATGCCGTAGAGCTCGTGGACCTCGACGCCCACGTGGTCCTCGATCGTGGTCCACAGCCCGACGGGCGCGCCGCCGCCGGTGCAGAAGCGCAGCTTGTGCGGCGGGATGTGCTCGGGCAGCTTGCGCACGAGCATCGCCAGCATCGTGCCGACGTAGGTGAATCCCGTGGCCTCGTACTTGATCGCCTGGTCCAGGAACTTCGCCGGCTCGAACTTCTCCAGCAGCGCCAGGGAACAGCCCGTGGCGATGGCGGTCATCACCGCGTACACCTGCGGGTTGGTGTGGAACAGCGGCAGCGCGATCATGATCCGGTCGTCGGCGCGGATCCCGATCGCGTCGGCCAGTTCCCGGCCGCCGGCGAGGAACGCGCCGTCCGACAGCACCGCGCCCTTGGGCGGGCCGGTGGTGCCCGAGGTGTAGAGCAGGCTGCTCTCGGCGTCGAGCTCCGCCTCGTGCATCGGGTGCGGCGCGAGGCCAGCCACGGCGTGCTCCAGCTCGTCGGCCGTGGCGAAGCCCAGCGTCTGCCCGGGGTCGAAGCCCGCGTCGGCGACCAGGCGCGCGATGCTCGCGGTGTCGCCGACGGCGAACTCGATGCCCGCGTCGGCCACGACCTGGCGGATGTGCGCGCCAGTCGCCTGGTTGTGCAGCGGCACGCAGGTGGCGCCGAGCCAGCGCAGCGCGAACCACAGGTAGGGGAACGTCGGCGTGTTGCCGCAGGCGAGCAGCACGCGGTCACCGGCCCCGACGCCGTTGCTCTGCAGCAGCGTCGCGGTGCGGGTGACCACGTCGAGCAGCCCGGCCCAGCTGATCACCTTGTCGTCCTGCAGCAGGAACGGCGCTTCGCCACTCGCCTCGCACCGCTGCTTCAGTGTTGCCGCGAACATCTACCGATCCTCCACCCTGACGGCCTTGACCAGGCTCTTCGCGACGGTGTTCTTGAGCACCTCGGCCGATCCCCCGGCCACCTCGTACGCCTTGGCGTCGCGCAGGTACCGGCCGAACGGCTGGGTCTCACGCGTGCCGTGGGCGCCGCACACCTGCACCGCCGTCGAGGCGACCTTCGTGGCGAGCGAGGCCGCCAGCAGCTTCGCCGACGAGGACGAGCGCGCGATGTCGCGGCCCGCGTCGAGGTCGCGCGCGGCTTCGTAGGTGAGCAGCCGCGTCGCGTCGATCTGCGCGGCCAGCTCCGCGAAGTACCACTGGATCCCCTGGAAATCCAGGACCTTCGTGCCGAACGCGGAGCGCGTGTCCACGTACTTCAGTGCGCCCTCGAACGCCGCGCGCGCGATGCCGAGGCTGATGCCGGCGGCGAGCGTGCGCGAGTTGGCGAGGGTCACCATCACCTGCTTGAGGCCGCGGCCCTCGGTGCCGATCAGGTGGTCGGCGGGCACCTCGACGTCTTCCAGCACCAGGTTGACGTGTGGGCCGTTGCGCAGCCCGAACGTCTCGGCCTCGTGGCCCTGGTAGCTGGACACGCCGGGGGTGTCCTTGGTGACCGCGAACGTCGAGACGCCGACGTCGGTCTCGGCGAGCACCACGAACAGCTCAGCGGCGGCACCGGAGGTGATGAACGCCTTCTCGCCGTTGAGCACCCAGCCCTTGTCGGTGCGCTGCGCCTTGGTGTCGAGCGTGCGGATGTCGCTGCCGTGCCCGTCCTCGGTCAGCGCGAACGACGCGGGCAGGCCGCCGGCGTAGCGCGGCAGGTAGCGCTCCTTGAGCGACTCCTCGCCGTAGAGCTCGATGCAGCGCTGGCTCTGGAAGATCGTGATGAGCGAGATGCCCAGGATGGCGCTGGCGACCGAGAGCTCCTCCAGCACGGCGAGCAGTTCGGTCATCGGGCGGCCCTCACCGCCGTAGCGCGGGTCGAGCGTCATCGAGTTCCAGCCGCGTTCGGCGGTGAGCCGCACGAGGTCGAGCGGGTAGCGGTCTTCGCGGTCCAGCGCGTCCGCGACCGGGGCCACGTTCTCGCGCGTGAACTCGCGGGCCTCGAGCGCGAGGCGCTCGTCGACGTGGTCCCTCCAGAGGTGCTGCAAGTCGTTCCCCTTCCTCATTCCGCGGCCGTGATGGCCCGGCCCGAGCGGTCGGCCAGGAACAGCGCGGTGATCATCATCAGTGCCACGGCGAACAGGCCGGTCGAGATGCCGCCGCCGAGGCCGTAGCGGGCGGCGAGCAGGCCGACGATCCCGGGCCCGAAGCTCGCGATGCCGCGGCCCACCGAGTAGCAGAAGCTCGAGCCCGTGGCCCGGATCGGCGTGGCGAACAGCTCGCCGAACCACGTGCCGAACACGGCGAAGTAGCCGAGCCCGAACGAGATCACGAAGTACATCGCGATCACCGACCCGGTCGCGGCGCCGGTGGCGATCAGCACCGCGAAGGCGATGAACGCGACGAGCTGCACCGAGGCGAAGGCGAGCAGTGCCTTGCGCCGGCCCCACCGGTCGCCGAGCGCGCCGGCCGCGACGTAGGAGACGAGCGAGATGGCGGCGCTGACGTAGAGCACCGTCTGCGTGGGTCCGGCGCCCAGGTGCAGACCGGTCTTGAGGAAGGTCGGCATCCAGGACGAGTAGACGTAGTAGGAGTACTGCGCTCCGAACACCACGACGGTGCCGAGCACGACCATCTTCAGCGCGTTCTTCTTGAACAGCAACGCGAGCCCTGCGGTGGCCGGCTCGCGGACCGCGGTGGCGGCCTTGCGGCCCTCCGCCTTGGCCCGCTGCAGCTCCAGCCATTGCTTGGACTCCGGGCAGGCGAGCCGGATCGCCACCGCGGCCAGCGCGGGCAGCGCACCGATGGCGAACGCCCAGCGCCAGTTCGGCACGGCGCCGGCGACGAAGATGCCGATCGCGTAGGCGGGCCAGATCGCGGCCTGCACCATGCCGCCGGCGAGGCCGCGGCGCTTGGGCGACCAGGCCTCGTTCAGCAGCGCGAACCCGATGGCCCACTCGCCGCCGATCCCGACCCCGGCGATCATCCGGCACACCACGAACAGTCCGAAGTTCGGCGCGAGCGCGCCGAGCCCCGTGCCGATCGCGAAGATCCAGATCGTCCACGTGAGCACGCGGCGGCGGCCGAACCGGTCGGCCAGCGGGCCGAACAGGATGCCACCGATCGCCGTGGCCGCGAGCTGCGCGGTGAAGACCGCACCCACCGCGGCCGTGGAGACGCCGAACGTCTTCCCGACGTCGCCGGCCACCAGCGACAGGATCACGAGATCGAAGTACTCCATCCCCCAGCCGCTGACCGCGGCCGCGATGATCAGACCGCGCTCTCTTCGGGTGTAGGCGGACCCGGCCACGCCGGCCGGGGCGTTGGTCGCCACTTCGGACATGGGCCACCTGCTTCTTTGCGGGAGGTGAATACTGGTTAGGCGGACGGTAACTCTTCGTTAGCCAGAGTTCAAGGGGGTTCCCGGTCACGGTCCGGCGGCGCAGCAACCGGTCACCGCCCCGGCACGCACCGCATCCGCGCACGCCAGGCGGCTTTTCCGGGCGGGCCCGAGCCGGTCGGTCCCGGTAGCGTGAGCCCGGTGGCGGAACGGATCCGCGTGGTCGTCGGCGAGGACCAGGCCCTGGTACGGGAGGGGATCGTGCGCGTCCTCGAACGCGCCGGCTTCGCCGTCGCCGGCGTGGCCGCGGACGCGCCCGAAGTGCTGCGCCAGGTCCGCGCGCACCGGCCCGACGTGCTGATCACCGACATCCGCATGCCCCCGGACCTGACCGACGACGGCTTGCGCGCGGCGCTGGAGATCCGCTCCTCCGACCCGGCCGTCGGGGTGATCGTGCTGTCGCAGTTCCTGGAGGACCGCTACGCCTTCGAGCTCGTCGGCGACCGCGCCGAAGGCGTCGGATACCTGCTCAAGGAGAAGGTCGCCGACCCGGCCGTCCTCATCGACGCCGTGCGGCGCGTGGCCGCGGGCGACACGGCCCTCGACCCGGACGTGATCGCCCGCCTCGTCGGGCGCAAACGCCTCGGCAGCCCACTCGATGACCTGACCCCCCGCGAGCGCGAGGTCCTCGCCCTGATGGCCGAGGGCCACTCCAACGTCGGCATCGCGGAGAAGCTCGTGGTCACCGTGCCCGCCGTGGAACGCCACGTGACGGGGATCTTCACCAAACTCGGCCTGCACCAGTCGGCGAGCAGCCGGCATCGGCGGGTGCTGGCGGTGCTGCGGTATCTGCGGAGCTGACGTCCCCGGGCTGGCCGCCGGAAATGTCGGTGGCGCAGGCGATCCTGCGCCGGGACAGTCGATCGTGAAGGTGAGGCGGGCGCGGGCGTGGCTTCCGGCGAGGTGTGGCGGTTGGTCCGGGGCGAGGAACTCGTCGGGGAGATCGTGGTCGAGGAGGCCGATCTCCCGTGGCTTCGCAGGCGGTTCGTACCGCAGCCGACCTTCGCCGAGGTCAAGCCGCTGTTCGACCAAGAACTGGAGCTGATCGAGTCCGGTCTGGAAGATCACCTGGAGGCCTGGGAACAGATCTACGATCGCATCGCGGGAACACTGCGCCTGCTCTCGCCGCACGGCCCGGTGGCCGAGTTCCTCCTCCACGTCGAGGACGGCAACGCGTGGTTTCGCTGGAGCGACGAACCGTTCGAAGAACGAGGCTGACCGCACGCCGAGGGGTCAGGCCGCCGAGAAGCCGAACAGCGCCGGCAGGTCGGCCGTCGCCAGGTGGTCCTTGGCGACGAGGGCGACGATGCCGAGGGCGGCCAGGTCGCTGGGAGCGAAGTCGGGCGGCTCGGTCGAGATGACGAGGATCCGGGGCGCCGGGGCGGGGCTCGCGGCGAGAGCGAGGGCGAGGGCGGCCGTGAGGCCGTCGGTGTCGGGGAGGTGGAGGTCGAGGAGCACGCAGTCGGGGTGGTGGGCTCGCACGGCTGCCAGGGCTTGCCCCGCGTCGGCCGCCTCGGCGACGACTTCGAAGCCCCGGGCGGCGAGCAGGCGCCGCGCCGCGCGCCGGAAGCCGGTGTCGTCGTCGACGATCAGGGCGGTGGGCGGCATCGCTCAAGGGTCTCTTGCCGCGGCCGCGCCCGCCATGGGGGTGTCCCCACAGTTCGCGCGTTCAGAGGGGAAACTCCGCGCGCAGCACGGTTCCGCCGCCGGTAGGGGAGGACAGGGTGAGCCGGCCGTCGAGCGCGTCGACGCGGTCGGCCAGGCCGGCGAGGCCGGAACCGGATCCGCCCGCGACGGCGCCGCCGACGCCGTCGTCCCACACCTCGACCGTGAGCAGGGGCCCGGTCGCCGTGACGGTCACCGTGACCTGCGACGCGCGCGAGTGCTTGACCGCGTTCGTGAGGGCTTCGGCGGCGACGAAGTAGGCGCACGCCTCGACCCCTTCGGCGAGCTCGACCTCGACCGACCCGGTCACGACCACCGGCAGGGCCGCGCGCGCGGCGAGGGCCTCGACGGCGAAGCGGAGCCCGCGCGCGGACAGGACGGCCGGGTGGATCCCGGCGGCGAGCTCCCGCAGCTCGGTGATGGCCGCGCGCGTGTGCTCGACGGCTTCGTCCAGGAGCCCGGGAACCCGCTCCGGTGCGGCGACGAGCTCCTCCCGGGCGAGCTGCAGGTCGATGAGCAGCGCGACGAGCCGTTGCTGGGCACCGTCGTGCAGATCGCGGGCCAGCTGCCGCCGGGCCGCCGTGGCGCTCTCGACGATGCGCCTGCCGGTGGCGCGCGACTCGGCCGCGCGGATCCTCGCAGCGTCACGCTCGCGCACGGCTTGCTCGGCCGCACGGCGCCGCGTGGTCTCCTCGAAGGCGAGCACCGCGCCGCGGCCGCCGGGCAGGTCCAGCGGGGCCGACCACCACTCGATCGGGAACATCGAGCCGTCCCGGCGGAAGAACCAGTCTTCGTCGCTGTGCACGGTCTCCCCGGCCTGGCGCGACCGCAGCATCGGGCACTCCGACGCGGGGAACGGCGAACCGTCCGGATAGTGGTGGTGCACCGTCTCGTGGCTCTGGCGCCCGCGCAGCTCGGCCAGGTCGGCATAGCCGAGCGCGGCCACGGCCGCGGGATTCGCGTAGACGATCGCCCCGCCGTGGTCGATCACCCAGACCGGCTGCGGAACCGTGTGCAGGATCAGCTCGAGCACTTCACGGGGAGATTCCACGGCGCCCTCCCGACGGGGTCGGAGGCATTCACCGTACCCACGCCCGCGGCGGCGCGGTCACCCTCGCCGAGCCGCGCGCCGCAAGCCGCGGGCCGGCCATGACGGGGGGATGGCCGGCCCGCGGGTGCCGCCACTGCGCGGGAGGGGCGGCGGCACGCCCTGTCAGTGCGCGGCCTCCCGCAGGACCGCGATCGCTTGCGCAGCCACGGCTTCCGCCGCGGGCGTGTCCCGGACCGGGTCGAGCATCGTGACGCCGTGGAGGAGGCCGTGGTGGTGCACCATCCTCACGGCCACGGCCACGCCGCGCGGCTTCGCCAGATCGGCCGTGCCGACATCGCGGAGCACGCCGTACTCGCGAGCCAGCGGGGCCGTCACGGCCACGCGCGCAACCCTCGGCTTCGTCACGTCACCGACATCGCGCAGCACGCCGTACTCCTCAGCCAGCAGGGCCGGCAACTCGAGGCTCGCACGCGGCGGTGAGGCGGTGATCTGCCCGCGCCCGGCGGATCCGGGGAGGCCGGCGCCCCAGAACCGGTTCGCCTTCGCACTGAGCGCCGGCTGCGGCGGGCCGCTCCTCGTCGGCAGCGGCTTCGCCACATCGCCTGGCTTCGGGCTGTCGAGCAACGACGGGATCTCCCTGGCGGCGGCCTCCCGAGCAGCCGGTTCGAGGTGCGAGTCCGGCGTCTCGTGCGTGGCCATCGTTCGCTCCTTCGTCGGCGGTCCGGGGGGGCGGGCTCGTCCGTCCAGCGTGGCGTGCGGGGTGCCGCGCGGCCATCGAGCAGCCACCACGGCCGCTCAAGGGCCGGTGTGGGGTAAACCCCACGTCGGTGGGATCCCGGCGGGAGGAATTTCCGGCGGGCGCGGAATAGACCCGCGGCAGGGCGGAATTGCACGAGACATGAAGGCTGTCACGTACACCCGCCACGGCGGGCCGGAAGTGTTGTCGCTGTCGGAGCGCGAGATGCCGGAGCCGGGCGCCGGCGAGGTCCGCGTGCGGATCGTCGTGTCGGCGGTGAACCCCACGGACTGGAAGTCGCGCCGTGGCCCCGGTGAGCTCGCCGGGCCGGCCGTGCCCAACCAGGACGGCGCCGGCGTGGTCGACGCCGTCGGGCCGGGCGTCACGGAGTTCGCGGCCGGCGACCGGGTGTGGGTGCTGCTGGCCGCGGCCCACGCGCCCGCGTCCGGGACGGCGCAGGAGTACACCGTGCTGCCCGCCGAACGGCTCGTGCGCCTGCCCGACGCGGTCGGCTTCGACGAGGGCGCCGGGTTCGCCATCCCGGCCCTCACCGCGCACCGCGCCCTGACCGTTGCCGAGGACGGGCCGGCGCGGCTCGCCCCGGGCGCGCTGGCGGGCCGCACCGTTCTGGTCACGGGCGGGGCCGGCGCCGTCGGCAACGCCACCATCCAGCTCGCCCGCTGGGCCGGCGCGACGGTGCTCACCACCGTGAGCACCGAGGCCAAGGCCGCGCTGGCCCGGGCCGCCGGCGCGGACCACGCACTGCTCTACACCTCCGGCGACCTGGCGGCCGAGATCCGGGCGATCGCCCCCGACGGCGTGGACCTCGTGGTCGAGGTCGCCACCGGCACGAACACCGGGCTGCATGCCGACGTCCTGCGCACCCGCGGCACCGTCGCGGCCTACGGCGACGACCGCGGCACCGGCACGATCACCCTCGAGTTCGGCCGCAACCTGTGGCTGAACTCGCGCTACCAGTTCCTGGTCCTCTACACCGTCGGCCTGGACAAGCTCCGCGCCGGCGCGGAGGACGTCACCGCGGCCCTCGCCGGCGGCGCGCTGCGCCTGGGCGAGGAGCGCGGCCTGCCGGTGCACCGCTTCCCCCTGGAACAGACGGTGCAGGCCCACGAAGCCTCGGAGAACGGCGTGACGGGCAAGATCCTCATCGACGTGACATCGGCTTCCTGAAGCCCGGCAACGAAACGCCGGTCACCGGGCCGCCCCGGTGGCCGGCGACCGCCTACTGGATTTCCCCCGTCGACCACCCGTCAGGGCGCTGTCACGAAGTCCGGATCCACGCCCGCGAGCTCCGCGCTCAGGTCCCACAGCCGACGCCCGGTCGCGACGTCGGCGAGCGGACCCTTCGGCGTTTCGAGGCGCGGTTTCCCCCGCAGGCCGAAGAACCGCGGGCCCCACAGCTGTCCATTGCGGACGGACGGGTCGAGCGCCGCGTGCACGGACGGCCGGGCGCCCGCGTGTTTGCCTTGCAGCAGCACGCCGGCGGGCACCGCGCGGAGCAGTTGCCCAGCCGTGCGCGCATGAACCGGCGGGCGCGAAGGCGTCAGTGCGTCCAGGGCGCCGCCGGGGTGGACCACGACGCTGAGGGCGCCACTGCCCGCCTCCCCGAGACGGCGGGCGAGCTCGAAGCCGAACAGCATCTGAGCGAGTTTGGCTCGCTCATAGGCCCGCTTCGGCGCGAAGGCGCGGGTGCTCTGCAGGTCGTCGAGGTCGAGGTGCGCGGAGCGGGCCGTGAAGCTGCCCGTGGTCACCACGCGGCCGGCCCGCAGCCGGGGCCACAGCAGGGCCGTGAGGGCGAAGTGGCCGAGGTGGTTGGTGCCGAAGGTCAGCTCGTGGCCGGCCGGGGTCTCGCGCCGGGCCGGACCTTCGAGGAGAACACCCGCGTTGAGCACGGCGACGTCGAGGCGCGGCACGTCCAGCGCGTCGGCCGAGGCCTTCAGGGAGGCCAGGTCGGCGAGGTCGAGGCGCACGGACGTGACCCGGGCCCCGGGCACCCGAGCCTGGATCGCGCCGATCGCGGAGGCGGCCTTCGCCGGGTCACGGCAGCCGAGCACCACGGCGGCTCCGGCCGCAGCGAGCCGTTCGGAGACGAAGTAGCCGATGCCGGCATTGCCACCGGTCACCAACGCGATCGTGGTCTGGTTCGCCATGCCGGGCCCCATTTCCGTAGTCACTCTGATTTAAGAGTAACCACAAATCCAGAGTTACTTCAGGTATCGTGGTCTCATGCCCGCCACCCCCGGCCGACGCGAGCGCAAGAAGGCCCGGACCCGCCAGTCGCTCGACGACGCCGCCCTGCGCCTGTTCCTGGAGCACGGCTACGACCACGTCACCGTGGCGCGGATCGCCGAGGAAGCCGACGTCTCCGTCGCCACGCTGTTCGCCCACGTGCCCGACGGCAAGGAGGCCCTGATCTTCGACGACGGCACCGAACGCCGCGAAGGCCTCGTCGCCGCCGTGCGCCAGCGTGAACCCGGCGAATCCGTCCTCGCCGGCCTGCGCCGGTTCTTCGCGAGCCGCGGGCCGTTCGCCGCCGAGCTGCCGCCCGAGTACGAACGCAAGCGCGCCCTGATCGTCGCCACGCCGGCCCTGCGCGGGTACGCGCGCAAGCTCTGGATCGCGAGCGAAGACGCGCTGACCGAAGCGATCGCCGAGGCGGACGAGCTCCCCACCACCGACATGGCGGCCAGGGCACTGGCCCGCTACGTGCTGGAGATCCCCGACCTCACCGGCACCGAGCCCGACCCCCTCGCCGCGATGAACGCCGTGTTCGACCTCCTCGAGTCCGGCTGGCCACCGCGGCACGCCTGAGCACCCCCGAACGCGCGAGGCCGACTTTCGCAGGTACCGCCACGGTCGTCACAGCCGGTATACCTGATCCCACGCACCGATAGGTCTGGACCATTACGGCAGTCGACCGGGGCGTCGGCCCGGCCGCGCCCCGGCACCGTCCTTTGTGGAGGTACCATGCACCGGCTGAACGCGATCCGCGACCACGCGATCGGACTCTTCCGCATCGTCGTGGGGTTCCTCTTCGCCTGCCACGGCGTGAAAACCCTCTTCGGTCTCCTCGGCGCCCACGCCCCGGCGCAGGTCGGCACGTGGCCCGGCTGGTGGGCGGCGCTCATCCAGCTCGTGGCGGGCACGCTGGTGTGCCTCGGCATCGGCACCCGCGCGGCCGCGTTGATCGGCTCGGGATCGATGGCTTTTGCCTACTTCACCGTCCACGCGCCGAACGATCTGCTGCCGATCCAGAACGGCGGTGAGCAGGCCGCGCTCTTCTGCTGGACGTTGCTGGTGCTCGCGTTCACCGGTCCCGGCCGGTTCGCGCTCACCGGGGCACTCGCGGCTTTCCGTGCCGGTCAACGGGAAGACCCCCGCGCACCCGTACGGGGGTGAGGTGCGCGGGGGTCGAGTCGCCCGGATCGGCCGCCCGGGTCACCCGCGGATCAGCCGACCGACGGGCCCATCCCGAGCGACTGCGGCGTACTGGCGTCGGGTGAAGGCTGGTGCAGGCCCTCGTCGAGCGGCCCGAACTCGGTCATCAGCGCCGCGCTGCCACCCCACGGCGTCTGCTCCTCGGCGATCAGCGAGTTCGTCGTCAGCAGCAGGCCGGCGACCGAAGCGCCGTTCTGCAGCGCCGAACGGCACACCCGCAACGGGTCGATGATGCCGAGCTCGACGAGGTCGCCGAAGCGCCCGATTAACGCGTCGAACCCTTCGTCGTCGCCGAGCTTGCGGGTCTGCGCCACGATCTCCTCGGCCGCGTAGCCGGCGTTGCTGGCGATCAGCATCGCCGGTGCGCTCAGCGCGCGCCGCACGATGTCGGCGCCGATGGCGTAATCGCCTTCGAGGTCGAGACCGGTCAGCACCTTCTCCGCGTGCAGCAGGGTCGCGCCGCCGCCGGCGACCACGCCCTCCGCGATCGCGGCCCGGGTGGCCGACAGCGCGTCCTCCACGCGGTGCTGCAGCTCCTTGAGCTCGGCCGGCGTCGCGGCGCCGACGCGGATCACCGCGACCTTGCCGGTCAGCGCGCCGATCCGCTCGGTCAGCACGTCGTCGTCGATGCCGAACTGCGCGCGCTCACGCTCGGCCCGCAGCTGGTTCACGCGGAACTCGACGGCCTCGGCGGACCCCGCGCCCCCGACGATCTGGGTCGCGTTCTCCGTCACCCGCACCTGCTTCGCGCGGCCGAGGTGCTCCAGTTTCATCGTCTCCAGCGAAAACCCCGAGTGCTTCGACAGCACGGCCCCGCCGACCACGGCCGCCAGGTCCTCCAACTTGTGCAGCCGGCGGTCGCCGAAGCCGGGCGCGCGGATCGCGACGGCCTGGAACGTGCGGTTCACGTGGTTGTGCACGAGCATCGACAGCGCCGTGCCCTCCACGTTCTCCGCGATCAGCACGAGCGGGCGCGGGTTGCGCATCACCTTGTCCAGCACCGGCATCAGCTGCTGCACGTTGCTGATCTTCTCGCTGCACATGAGGATGTACGGGTCGTCGAGCACCGCTTCCAGGCGCCCGGGATCCGTGACGAGGTAGGGCGAGAGGTAGCCGTTGTCGAACTCGAAGCCCTCCACGAACTCCACCGACATGCCGATGCGCGGCGACTCCTCGATCGTGACGACGCCGCTCTCCCCCACCGTGTGCAGCGCCTTGGCGATCACCGAGCCGACGGCCCCGTCGTCGTTGGCGGAGATCGCCGCGACCCGCGCGAAGTCCTCTTCGGACTTCACCGGATGCGCCATCGTCTCCAGGTGCTCGACGAGCCGGCCCACCGCCGCGTCGATGCCGCGCTTGACGAGCACGGGGTTGCCGCCGTGGGCGATCGCCCGCATGCCCTCGCTCACGATCGCCTGCGCGATCACGGTCGCGGTCGTGGTGCCGTCGCCCACCACGTCGTTGGTCTTGATCGCCGCTTCCTTCACCAGTTGCGCGCCCATGTTCTCGAACTGGTTGCGCAAGTGGACTTCACGCGCGATGGTCACGCCGTCGTTGGTGACCACGGGCGAGCCGGTGATCTTCTCGATGATCACGTTGCGCCCCTTCGGGCCCAGCGTCGACTTCACGGCCTCCGCGAGTTTGTCCACCCCCGCCACCAGCAGGTCGCGGGCTTCCGAGCCGAAGCGAAGTTCCTTGGCCATGCTGCTCCTCCTGTGTGATGGGACTGGATCGGCTAGGGGACGAGGATGGCGCGGCCCCGGACGCGGCCGGCGTCGAGATCGGCCAGCGCGTCGAGTGCCGCGTCGAGCGGGTACTGCCTGGTGTGCAAGGTGACCTTGCCCGCCTGCGCGAGCACCATCAGCTCCACGAGGTCGTTGTAGGTGCCCACCAGGTTGCCCACGATGTTGCGTTCCGTGGAGATGATGTCGATGGTCGGGATGTCGATGTTGCTGCCGTAGCCGATCACGAAGTGCGAGCCGGCCCTGCGCGTCATCGCGAACGCGTCCTGCTGGGCGCCCTGCTCGGCGACGAAGTCGAGCACGACCTCGGCGCCGTGGCCGCCCGTGAGGTCCAGGACCGCGTCGACGTGGGTGCCGTCGGCGACCACGGTGTGGTCGGCCCCGAGGTCGGCGGCCAGCTTCAGCGCGTCGACGTTGCGGTCCACGACCACCACGGTCGTCGCCGTCAGCGCCCGCAGCGACTGGATGCCGATGTGCCCGAGCCCGCCGGCGCCGTTGACAACGCACACCGTGCCCGGGGGCAGCAGCGGCACCGCCTTGCGCACGGCGTGGTAGGCGGTGATGCCGGCATCGGCCAGCGCCGCGACGTCCTCGGGGCGGGTCTCCGCGTCGAGCTTGATGCACGCCCGGGCGGAGGTGAGCAGGTACTCGGCCATCCCGCCGTCGGTGTCGATGCCGGGGAACGCGTTGTTCTCGCAGTGCATGTCGTTGCCGGCGCGGCAGGCGTGGCACAGCCCGCACGTCGGCGTCGGGTGCAGGATCACGGTGTCGCCGACGGCCACGTTGGTCACCGCGGAGCCGACCTCGTGCACCCAGCCCGCGTTCTCGTGCCCGATCGTGTAAGGCAGCGCGACGCCGGACTTCTCGGCCCACTGCCCCTCGACGATGTGCAGGTCGGTGCGGCACACTCCGGCCCCGCCGACCTTCACCACCACGTCGAGCGGCCCGGTGACCTTCGGCTCCGGCACTTCTTCGAGGACGGGCTGCTGGTGGTAAGCGTGCAAC
This sequence comes from Amycolatopsis sp. NPDC049253, assembly GCF_040678995.1. Classification (NCBI taxonomy): domain Bacteria; kingdom Bacillati; phylum Actinomycetota; class Actinomycetes; order Pseudonocardiales; family Pseudonocardiaceae; genus Amycolatopsis; species Amycolatopsis sp. NPDC049253. The sequence goes on from NZ_JBFAQX010000002.1 coordinate 197,440, forward strand.
CGGACCGCCTTCATGGCGTCTCCTCCGTATCGGGGTTGTCGGTGGCCTCCGGGTAACGGGCGCGCAGCATCCCGCGGCACACCCCCGAGTTGGCGTCCTGGCTCACGCGCGTGAGCCGCGCGAGGCCGAGGTGCCGGTGCAGCTCGTCCGCCGTGACGGCCTCGCCGGTGCCCGGGTCGAGCACGAGCGGGTCCGCGTCACCGCCGGGCAGGCCCAGCTCACGGCGGCGATCCCGCAGCCGTTCGCGGTCCGGCGTCGGCGGTGCGTCGGCGAGCGTCAGGTCCGCCAGGCGTTCCCGGGCCACGCCGCCGGACACCATCGACCGGCACACGCGGTCGGTGCCGGCGAGCACGGCCTTGCGCAGGAAGTCGGCGCGCAGGCTGTCGAGCTCGTCGACCGCCTCGTCGCCGAAGGAACCGACAAAACCGGCCCGCGCCGCCACCCCCTTGTTGATCACGTCGGCGGCGAAGTGGTCCTTCAGGCGCACCACGGCCCGGCTGACCCCCGGCACCGCCGACACGGCGTCGTAGGAGTCGGCCACCATCAGGAACGCGAAGTTCGGCGCGCAGAAATACGTCGGCAGGCACAGCTCGACGACCGCCTCCCCACCCGGGTCCACTGTGGAGCTGGCCACGAAACCCAGGTCGGTCAACGGCCGGTCGAGCTCGGGATCGCGCACGGTCCCCAGCGCCGACCAGACCGCCGCGGTGATCGCGGCGGTCTGGTCGGTGCGCGCGCCGGCGGTTCCGGCTGCCGTCACGGCGACGGAACCCCTACCGCCTCGACGGTCTCGGGATCCTTGAGCCCGAGACCTTCGGGCACGTCGAGCCCGTACAGGCGGGCCGCGTTGAGACCGAGGATCTTCTTCTTGGTCTCGACCGTGAGCTTCCCGTAGTCGGAGAACTCCTCGCCGTCGGGCATCTGCCAGTCGACGAAGCCCTCCACCTGCCACTTCGGCTCCCAGATGGCGTAGTCGGCGCCGAAGAGCATCTTGTCCTCACCGACCCAGAACAGCAGCTCTCCCATCACCTTCGCGAAGAACCGCGGCCGCGCGTGCATGAGCCCGCCGATGACCACCGACAGGCCGGCGTAGACGTTGGGCTCCTGCGTGGCCATGAAGCAGAAGTCCTCGATCCGCGGCAGCCCCACGTGCTCGACGATGAAGTTGAGCTCCGGGAAGTTCGTGGCCGCGTAGTCCACGTCCTTGACGTCGAAGGCGTCCTTGTCGAGCGGCCAGATCGTCGGTCCCTTGTGGACGTGGATGTTCTTCACGCCCAGTTCCTGGCACTTCTCCAGGTAGTACGCGGCCTCCGGGTCCCGCAGGCTCCAGCCGCGCGAGTCACCGTGCCACTCGGCGGTGTAGAGCTTCACGCCCTTACAGCCGTAGCGCTTCACGCGCTCTTCGAACGCCCTCAGCCCCGGATCGCCGTCCCGCGGGTCCCAGTTCGTGTTCACGATGAACCGGCCCGGGTACTTCTCGGCCAGCGCGGCGTTGGCCTCCGTCGTGTTGAAACCCTCCTTGTACCACTGCCGGAGGCTGGTGGGCTGGAAGATGGCGATGTCCACGTGACCCGCGTCGAACAGGTCGTGCATCATCGTTTCTTCGTCGTACTTCTGGAACTTTTCGATCGGCCAGTGGGTCTCGGCCGGGCCGAGGCTCTGGTAAGCGTGGAAACACTCGATCCAGCCCTTGGCGAACTCCTCCTGACCGGGTTTCCAGTTGGCCGGGCTGGCATCCCAGAAGTGGGTGTGGCTGTCGACGACGAAATATTTCTGACCGTCCTTTTCGTACACGGTGCTCCTCCCGGACTGAATCGAGTGCTTTTCCGACCGGTCCTGCTGCGACCGGTGCTGTTACGAGCGCGCCACGAGGTCGAAGTCGAGGTACTCGGCCGCGTCCTCGGGATTGGCGAACATGATGGTGCGATCGTCGAGGTGGACCATGCGCCCGTAGTGGGTGGACATGTTCTCCTCGAACTCCGCCGAGTTGAACCAGCCCTCCTCCTCTCCCGCCGCCTCGTCGATCTCGGAGTAGACGACGTCCATGCGGCCGTCGGCGTCTACGCGGATCATCGAGGGCAGCGGCGTGATGGTCACGTTTTTCTTGCCACCCATGACCTCGGCCACGATCACGCCGACCTGGTTGTTCATCAGGGTGAACCCGCACCGGTTCGAGGCGGTGTTGTTGGACTTGTACGGGCTTTCCGCCGTCTTGAAGAGAGTCACTGGCTCAGCTCCTTCGGTGTCTGCAGACCCAGGTCGGACAGGATGCCGCCGAAGCGGCTCTTGGCGCGGTCGAGGCTGTCTTCGAACCGCATGGGCTTCGCGTCGGGCTGCGACCACAGCGGCTGCAGCGTCCGCGCGGCCAAGATGCACTTCGGCACCCATGCCGACAGCCACTGCTGCAGGAGCTGCCGGTTGTGGTCGGCGAATTCCTTGTCGTTGACCAACAGGTCGAACATCGCCTTCGTGTAGCGCAGGTCGCGCTCGGAGTAGTCGAACTCCTCGGCACCGATCAGGGTCGGCGTCACGAAGTCGCCGTTGGCGGGTGCCGCCTGCTGCACCAGCCGGCTGCGGAAGAGCTCACCGACCAGAGGCTCGAACACGATGTTCGCGGCGAAGATCGCCTCGCACCAGTCCCAGATCTCGGTGAGCGCCTCGGCCGTCTCCCGTACGCCCTGCCACGCCGGGTCCTCGTTCCACGTCGCCAGGTGCGCGGTGCCGTCGAACGCGTCGATCTCTTCGGACAGCGTGAGGTTGTACAGCGCGAGGTCCTGCGCCGCGCGGATGCGGTGCATGCTGTTCACGGAGATGGCGTTGTTGTGCATGTTGGTCGGCGCCCGCCGGTTGGCGTTGGCGTAAAGGTACAGCCCCAAGCCTTGGTCCACGTGCATCCACGCACCGATGTGGTGCGAGACGAAGGTGACCCAGTTGGGGTTCCACTGCTCGAACGCCTTCGACTGACGGGCCGCGTCGATGTTCTGGTTCAGCTGCCGGACCACGTTCGCGTTGTAGCGATAGAGCGTGAGCTCCCACTCCTCATTGGGGTCGCGGAACTCGTGCCAGCCGAGCGCGGGCCACGGGTAGCCCTGGCCACCCGAACCGGGGCTGCGCACGGGCTCGGGCCGATCCGAACCCCACGCCTTGAGCGCGGTCCACTCGAGCGGGTAGCCGCCGTTGCCGTCGGCGAAGCCGTACAGCCAGCCCTGGCTCAGGTAGTGCCGCGGGTCGGGCTGCACCTCGACGGTGACGTCCTCGTAGTGGCTCTGCTTGCGCTTCTTCGGGGTGAAGTAGTTGAAGTGCCGTTCCGTCGAGTCCGGGAAGACCCGGGCGCCTGCCTCGGCATCGGTGAAGACGGGCTTGGGCACGCTGCGTTCTGCCGTTGATGTCATCGGTTTTCATCCTTCGCGTCGGGCACTGGCCTCGTCGTTGCGTCGGTTTCCCAGCCGGACTCACGTCTCGTCCGCATCGCCGGTCGTGGTGAACTTGTCGTAGAAGATCCGCTTCTCCGGCACGCCGAGCGCCGGCAGCAGTTCCAGGGCCGCCTCCACCATGGGCGGCGGCCCGCACACGTAGACGTCGGTGCGGCCCAGGTCGTTCTCGAGCCGCCGCACCACGTCGGTGATCAGGCCGGTCTCGCCGTCCCAGTCCTCACCTTGTTCGGGTTCGGACAGGGCCGGGACGAACCGGAAACCCGGGATCTTGTCCTCGAGGGCCGTCAGCTCGCTCTCGAAGCACAGGTCTCTCTTGCGGCGGGCGCCGTAGTAGTAGGTCGCCTTCCGCTCGATGCCGCGCTCGGCCATGGACCGCAGCAGCGAGAGGATGGGCGCCATGCCGGCGCCGCCACCGAGGAACACCAGATCCCGCTCGGGCGCGTCCCGCAGGGTGAAGACCCCGAACGGGCCCGACACGTCGAGCCGGTCCCCGACCGACACCGCGGTGTCCAGGAAGTGCGAGAACAACCCGTCCGGGTAGATCCTGATCACGAACTCCAGCAGGCCGGAGTCCCGGCCGGGGGTGTTCGCCATCGAGAACGACCGGGTGGCCTCGTGTCCTGGGACCACGAAGTCGACGTACTGGCCGGGGAAGAACTTGAACGACTCGGCGTCGATGAGCCGGACCACGAGCCGGCGCAGGTCGTGCGTGACCTCCTCGAGGGAAACCACCTCCGCGACCGCCTCCTGGATCGGCAGTCCGGAGTGGATCATCTCCTCGTCGTAGTTGAGCAGTTCGATCGTCAGGTCCTCGTACGCGTGCGCCCGGCACAGCAGCGTGAAGCCCTCCTCCTTTTCGAAGTCGGGCAACGCGAACGTGGAGTACCGGTCGTGGTCGACGTCGTCGCCGTCGAGGATGAACGACTTGCAGGAGGCGCACTGCCCCTCCTTGCATCCGTGCATGAGCATGACGCCCTGCTCGGCAGCCGCTCGCAGGATGTTCTGGTCCTCGTCGACCTCGATCTCGATGCCGACCGGTTCGAAGCGGACGTGGTGCTTGTTTCCCATCGCTTCCCTGCCTGAACGCCGGAGTTCGCACACATCCCGGGTCGCCACCGTCGGCGATCGGGTACCGCCGTGAAGGCGGCACCCGATCGCCGGCGGAGACCGGTCGTCTGTCCGATCAGGACGCTGCCCGTGCGGGCCGTCCCGCCGGACCCTGGCGGTTGTAGTCGTCCTGGAACGCGGCCCGCTGCTCGGCGTTCATCTCGTTGAGCAGCACGTTCGGGCTCTGCAGCGGCGGGCACCGGCGCAGGTGGTCCAGTGTCCACATCTTCTTCGGGTCCAGGTCGAGGTGCGGCTGGGCGACCAGGGTCTTGCCGTCGTCGCGGACGAAGCCCATGTCGGACACCACATCGGCCCAGTTCCAGCCGTGGTAGAGCGTCTCCCACTCGCGGGACCCGATGAGCTGGCCCATGTTCGGGGTCTCGCGACCCTGGTACGTGGGCCGGAACGCCTCGACGTCGGTCCACCGGCAGGCTTCGTGGCAGTACGTCCGCCACTGCCCGTCGACCTCCGCCATGACCATGTCCTCACGCACGAGGCACGGGACCATGCAGGTCCAGCAGCGGTGCGGGTAGACGTAGTCGACGTCTTCCAGCGCGATCGGGTTGTGCCCGTTCGGCACGGACAGGCGGCTGTAGTTCTCCCACCACTTGCCGTACTTGTCGTACCAGCCCGGGTACTTGTACTCGAACCACTCGAAGTCCTCGTCCGTCATCGGGTCGATGCGCCAGTAGTTGGCGAGCCACCCGGTGGCGAAGAACTGCGCGACTTCGTGCACGTAGCCCTTGTCCCAGATCTGCTTCCACGCTTCTTCGATCAAGTCGTGCGGAATGACCAGACCGTACTTCTCGAGCGGGACGAGATAGCTGCGGTAGTAGTCGTCGTAGATCCACCGGCGCCACATCTCCGCGTAGCTTTCCCGATCCTTGCGGCGGTCCTTCGTGCCGTACTCGATGAAGGTGCCGATGGCCGCGTCGACCACCCGGTGGTTGTTCCACCACGCGTAACGCAGATCGCGTTCGAGCAGTTGGTGGTTGCTTTCGTCGGAAAGTGCCATCAACAGCGTGGCGTAACCGTTGCTGATGTGGCGCGACTCGTCGGACTGCACCGAGTGGAAGACCGTCGGCAGCAGGTAGTCGCCATTGGCCGCGGCCTCGGCGGGCATGGCGACGAACAGCGTGTTGGTGAACGCCGTCTCGGCCACGATCGTGAGGTAGATGCTCGCCGCGGTGATGGCGTCACCGGTGATGAATCCCTCGGCGAACTGCCGGCCGATCGTGCCGCAGTAGTCGTTCTGGAAGTTGCGCAGGCTCGAGTTGAACCCTGCCGGGTCGATGTAGTTGTTCATGTACAGGCGCTTCAGGTTCTGCTGGATCGTCGAGTGGCGAACCTCGTCGATCATCTGGATCGCCTGGCCGTTGTGCAGTTCCGGGTTCGGCACCGTGCGGAACAGCAGCGGCATGGCCCGCGCCGCGGAGATCTCCGGCAACGGGATGATGGACAGGAACAGCTTCTGCCACTCCAGCCACCGTTCCTGGACCTGCCGGAACATGTTGCCTCGGATGGCGCCGTCCTCGGCCCCGTAAACGCGGTGATCCTTTTCCTCCTGCATCGGGAAGTAGGAACGGAGCACCTGCTTGAGCGGGTCCTTCTTCTTGGCCTTGTGGAACGTGTAATCGGTTCCGTAGTGCGACACCGGCTGGTGGTACACCGGTTCCCACGACAGCTCCTGGATCTTCTGGTGGGCTTTCGCCACGCTCTGGCGGCTCATGGTCTCTCCTTACCCGTCGCGCCACGACGGCTGCTGGCGCGCCCTGCCCGAACCGCGGTACCCGGTTCACCCGGTCGGACCGGGGCGTGAAGTCCTGCGAACACGATTAAGGGGGCGGCCCGCCGAACCGCGAGTCTCAATACGAGACAAGCCGCGGAGATTTTTTCAGCCGTCCTCCATCATCGCGGCCCGCAGCGCGGCCAGCTGAGACTCCTTCTCTTGTTGCAGCCGCACGTCACCCTCGGCCGTGGGCGTGATCCCCAGTGCCCGCAGCAGTTCCGCGGCCGGCTCGCCGGGATGGCCACCGGAGCCGAGCGTCGGGTGCAGTCCGATGTCCACGAGGTGGCGGAACACCAGGTCTACAACTGTCCACGGGTTGTACGTTTCCTCGGGTTGTTCATCCATTCGAGTCCTCCTACGCCGCTCTTCCGGACTCCCATGAGAACCCCCCGCGCGCGAGGAGCGCGTCTCAAGGTGAGACCCGCGCTGGACAAGTGTCCTAAGGTGGGTACGACCCGGTACTGCGACACAACGACGTGGGCAGCGACAGGAGGTCGAGCCGTGGTGAAGAGTCCACCCGCCCGCCAGGTCGCACCGAACCCGGCCGCGATCCTGCCCGACGAAGACGGTCTGGCGAGGACCCGGATTCGCTTTCTGACGTCGGAAACCATTGAGCCGGACCAAGTCCGCGAGGCGATCCTCGCTTCGTGGTGGCGGTCGCGGCATTTCCGCGTGCCCGCCGATCGCATCGACCTGCCCTACCTCGGCGAGGTCAATCTCGACACTCCCTTGATCCACAGCGCGAAACTCGTCATGCAACGGCTCGGCGACCAGCTGGACGGGCAGCCGATCAGCATGATCCTCGCCGACCCGACCGGCACGGTGCTGAGCCAGCGCACCGGAGACACCGACCTGCACCGCCACCTCGAACGGGTGGAGCTGGTCCCCGGCTTCAGCTACGGCGAGAAGTTCGTGGGCACCAACGGCATCGGCACCGCGCTGGAGGACGAGCAGCCGACGCACGTGTTCGGCCACGAGCACTACGCCGAGCACCTGGAGAACCTCGCCTGCGCCGGCGTGCCGATCCACCACCCGATCTCCGGGAAGATGATCGGCGCCGTCGACCTCACGTGCTGGCGCAAGGACGCGGGCGGGCTGCTGATCGCGCTCGCGCGCAGCACGGCCGAGCAGATCCAGCAGGCGCTGCTGACGCACAGCAACCTGCGCGAGCTGATCCTCTTCCAGTCCTACCTGCAGGCGTGCCGCCGCACGACCGGCATCGTCATGGCGTTCAACGACGACATCGTGATGATGAACGACAGCGCGCGCCAGCTGCTCAACTCCGCCGACCAGTCGATCCTGCTCGGGCACGCCGCGCAGGCGCTGTCGGAGTACCGGCGCAACACCGCGACCGTGACGCTCTCGGGCGGGGGCAAGGTCAAGATGCACTGCCGGCGTGTGCCGGGCCAGCACGAGGACGACGTCGTGGGCGGTGTGCTCTCGGTGAAGCTGATCGTCTCGGAGGCCGAGTCGAGCGGTGTGCCCGTGCCGATGCTGCCGATGTTCCTGCCCGGCCTGGTCGGTTCGGCGCCGTCCTGGCTGCGCTGCACGCACGACGTCGACGCCGGCTACAGCCGCGGCGAGTGGCTCGTGCTCGCGGGCGAGCCGGGCACCGGGAAGCTGAGCCTCGCGAAGGGCGTGCACCAGCGGCGCAACCCGACCGGCCGGCTGCACACGCTCGACGCGCGCGAAGCGGCGGAGGACGACTGGCTCTGCGACCTCCGACGCGACCTGATCGACGACCCGGTCGACACACTCGTGGTGCAGCACCTGGAGTCGCTGCGCGGTGAAAAGCTGAAGGCGTTCTCCGGGGTGCTCGAAGAGGTGCGTACCGCGTACGGCGCCAATGCGCCGTGGCTCGCGGTCACCCTCGCCCCCGAAGCCGAGACGACGCCGGACCTGGCCGAGTCGCTGGCGTTCTTCCCGCGCACGGTGACCGTGCCGCCGCTGCGCCGCCACATCGACGACCTGACCGAGCTGGTGCCGTTCTTCCTCGCGAAGCTCTCGCGCGGCAGCCGGCTCTCGTGCTCGCCGACGGCGCTGCACCTGCTGATGCGCGCCGACTGGCCGAGCAACACCGCGCAGCTCTACCAGGTGCTCAAAAAGGTCGCGCAGCACCGGCGGCTCGGCGCGATCCAGCCGAGCGACCTGCCTGCCGAGTACCAGGCCATCGCGAAACGGCCGCTGAAGGGGCTCGAGTCGATCGAGCGCGACGCGATCGTGCGCAGCCTCGAGGAGGCCCACGGCAACAAACCGCGCGCCGCGCAGCTGCTCGGGATCTCGCGCGCGACGATCTACCGCAAGATCCACGAGTACGGCATCGTCACGCCCGACCACTGAGTTCACGGAGGTCCCGCACGCCGGGGATCATCATGGAGCCATGCGGTGGCCGGGTGTGCGAGGACTGAGCCCGCGGCGACGGCTGCTCGTCGCCGCGGTGGCGCTCGCGATCGTGGCCGCCGGCATCGTCACGGCGGTGTCCGTCGGCGGGAGTTCCGGCGTACCTCGCGCCGGAAGCCCCGACCAGGACACGCCGGGGCCGGTGCTGCTGGTGCCCGGCTACGGCGGTGGCCGGAGCTCGCTCGAACAGCTGGCCGACCGCATACACCGGGCCACGGGCCGCGACACCGAGGTGCTCACCCTCGCCGGCGACGGCACCGGCGACCTCCTGCAGCAGGTGGACGTGCTGACGCGAGCCGTCGAACGCGCGTATGCCGGCGGAGCCCCGTCGGTGGACGTGATCGGCTACTCGGCGGGCGGGGTCGTCGCGCGGCTGTGGGTCGCGCGCGAGGGCGGCGAGCACCAGGCCCGGCGCGTGATCACGCTCGGCGCGCCGATGCACGGCACCACGCTCGCCACCGCCGGCGGCGTGCTGGCGCCCGGCGCGTGTCCCACGGCCTGCCGCCAGCTCACGCCCGGCAGTGCCCTGCTGCGGCAGCTGCCGCCGATCCCGCCGGGCCTGCCGTGGCTTTCGGTGTGGACGCGGCTGGACCGGACCGTGACGCCGCCGGAGTCGGCGCGGCTCGACGGCGCGGTGAACGTGGCGCTGCAGCAGGTGTGCCCCGCCGACACCGCCGCGCACGGCGACCTGCCGACGGACCCGGCCGTGACCGGTCTCGTGCTCGACGCGATCGGCACGGCGCCGCTGTCGGTGCCCGCCTCGTGCGCGGCGCTCAGCTCGTGACGTCCTTGGTGGCGAAGTTCGCCCACGCGGCGCCGAAGAACACCACGATGTAGCCGGCCTGCAGCAGCACCCCGCGGTCGATGTTGTGCCACAGCACGGGATCGCGGAAGAAGTCCAGCCACGAGAGCCAGTAGTGCGTGGGCAGGTACGGCTTCACCGGCGCGGCCGCGTCGAGCGTCTCCAGCACCGAGCTCGTGATGAGCACGGCCAGCCCGCCGAGCGCGGCCCCGAGCGCCGAGTCCGCGAGCGTCGACAGGAACATCGTGATCGCGGCGAACCCGAGCATCGACAAAACGATGTAGGCCACGGCCCCGAGCAACCGCAGCGCGAGCGACGACGAGCTCAACGATGTGCCCGACAACGTCACGACCTGCGCCGTCTGGCCGCCGGGCCCGGCCTCGGCGCCCGTGCCGAACAACAGGATCCCGATCACCAGCGACGTGAGGACCACGATGGCGATCGCCGCCGTCACGTACACCGCGAGCGCCACGAGCTTCGCCGTCAGCAGCCGCGTCCGCCCGGCCGGGCGCGCCAGCAGGTACCGCAGCGTGCCGCCCGAGGCCTCCCCCGCCACGGAGTCCCCCGCCACGACCGCGACCGCGATCGGCAGGAACAGCGGCAGCACCAGCGCGAGCGCGGCCGCCGGGTACAGCGACCCGTCGTTCACCACCGCCGACAGGAACGCCCCGCCCTGCCCGGGCGGCGGCGCGAAGTCCGCGGTCGCCAGGAACACCGCCACGATCGCCGGGAGCAGGCACAGCAGCAGCACGCTCACCCACACGCGCGGCCGCAACGCGAGCTTGCGCAGTTCGACGCCGATCACCGCGTGCCTCCGAAGCGGTCCGAACCGTGGCTCGTCACTTCGAGCACGACCTGTTCCAACGTGCGGTGCTCCTCCCGCAGGTCGCTCACGCGCACGCCCGCGCTGACGAGGCGGGTGTTGAGTTCCGCGGCGTCGGCGTAGCGGACCACGAGGTGTTCGCCGTCGCGGTGTTCGAGGTGGCCGTCGAGCACGGCGGCGGCCACGGCGGGGTCCGGGGTGCGCAGCAGGACACGGCCGGTCGCGGCGCGCAGGGCGGCGACCTCGCCGTCGAGCACCAGGCGGCCGTGGTCGACGATGCCGACGCGGGTGCACAGTTGCTCGATCTCGGCGAGCAGGTGGCTGGAGAGGAAGACGGTGGTGCCGTCGCGGTTGAGCTCCAGCAGCAGCTCGCGGATCTCTTTGATGCCCTGCGGGTCGAGGCCGTTGGTGGGCTCGTCGAGCACCAGCAGCCGCGGGCGGTCGAGCAGTGCGCCGGCGAGGCCGAGGCGCTGGCGCATGCCTAGCGAGTACGCCTTGACCGGCCGCCGGTCGACGCCGGCGAGACCCACGCGCTCCAGCGCCTCCTCGATGCGGCGCCGGCGCGTCCGCCTGCCGCGGTGGCGGCCGGCGGCGTCGAGCAGGGCCAGGTTGCGCCGGCCGGACAGGTGCGGGTAGGCGGCCGGGCCTTCGACGAGCGCGCCGACGTCGGGCAGCACGTCGGCGAGGCGCTTCGGCACCGGCTGCCCGAGCACCTCGATCTCGCCGCTCGTGGCGTAGACGAGCCCGAGCAGCATCCGCACCAGCGTGGTCTTGCCGGACCCGTTCGGGCCGAGGAAGCCGTACCGGTCGCCTTCCCGGACCTCCAGGTCGACGGCGTCGACGGCCACCGTCCGGCCGTACCGCTTGGTCAGCCCCCGCGTGACGATCATCGGCCGCTCCGGCGCAGCGTGGCCAGGTCGGCCGCGGCCGCGGCCAGCACCGGCGGCGCGACCAGCCCGGCGAGCAGGTAACCGCGCCGCGAGCTCGGCGGGCGCACGATCGCCAGCGACAGCGGCGTGACCGACAGCTGCACGGCCGTGCCCCGCGGCATGGTGATCGCGGTTCCGCCGGCCTTGCCGGCCGCGTCCGCCGCGCCGTCGGCGACCGCGCGCGGCACGGCGACCACCGCGAAGGCCGCGAGCCCCGAACCGTAGAGCGCCGCGCCCTGCACGCCGCCGAAGTTCGCGGTGCGCACGGGCCGGCCGCCGAGTTTCGGCGGCAGGCGGACGCGGCCCAAGGCACCCAGCGCGTTCGACAGGTCCGGCGCGTTGGTGGCCGTGAAGCCGCTGCCCGGTGCGGGCACCGGCGCGGTGACGACGGGCGCGGTCTGCTCGACGTCCTCGAACTCCGCGGTGAGCATCGGCGCTCGCTGTCCGCGCGCGGTCACCTCGACGCGCAGCGGCAGCCCGGTCCCCGGATCGGCCCACACGTCGACGCCGCCGATCGTCGTCTCCGGATCGGCGGGCACCAGGCGGAAGCCAGCCGCCGGGATGCCGGCGATGGTGCGCGGCGGCAGCGTGCTGACCGGGTCCGCGGGCGCGGACCGCAGCGCCCACCGCGCCAGCTCGGGCGGCAGCAGGTCACCCGCGCGCGGCAGCCGCACGGCGGCGTCTCCCGTCAGCCGGGTCAGCATGTTCGCCCCGTAGTCCCAGGTGTATTCGCCTTCCGGCAGGTGGTAGACGTCGTGCTCCCCCGTCGTGGTCAGCACCGCCACGCGGTAGCGGTCGGGCCCGGCGTACCAGGCGCGCGTGGTCGTGGTCGTGGAGAACAGGGCCGACACGTCGGCGAGGTCGGGCAGCTCGGGGATCGCCAGCGAGCCCCGGCTCTGAGCCAGCCCCTGGTACGGCTTCCCGGCCGAGCCCAGCACCAGGTCGCGCAGGTGCCCGGCGTCGGCGGCCGGCCCGGCGGGCCGCAGCGCGGCGACGAGTGACGGCAGCGCCACCAGCGCCACCGCCACGACGGCGACCACCGCCCAGCGGCGACCGCGTTCACGTCGCACGACGGACACCGGCATCACCTCTGGTCCCTTTGTACGCCACGAAACCGCGTGGCCCCGTTTCCGAATCCTTACGCCGGGTCTGTCGCCTTAGGGTGAGGCGCATGGAAGATCTCGCGCAGCGGTACGCGGCGGGCACGCTCGCCGACGTCGTCCCCTCGGCGCTCGCCGGGCTCGGCGTCGACGGTGAGCGCAACCCGCTCGGCCTGCCCGCCGCCGACCGCGTGTGCGTGCTGCTCGTCGACGGCCTGGGCTGGACGTCGCTCCGAGAGCACGCCGGCGCCGCGCCCTTTTTGACGCGGCTGTCCGCGCGCCCGCTCACCGCGGGCTTCCCCAGCACCACGGCGACCAGCGTCGCGTCGCTGGGCACCGGCCTGACGCCGGGCGAGCACGGTGTGGTCGGGTACGCGTTCGACGCCGGGCGCGACCTGCTCAACGTCCTCGGCTGGCGCCGCCACACCGGCGGCAAGCCGATCGACCTGCGCGAGCGGGTCGTGCCGGAGCAGCTGCAGCCGCGCCCGACGGCGTTCGAACGCGCGGCGGGAGCCGGGGTCGCCGTGCGCGTGGTCGGGCCCCGCGACCAGCGCGACAGCGGGCTCACCCGCGCGGCCCTGCGCGGCGGGGAGTTCCAGGGCGTCCACGCGCTCGGCGACCTCACCGCAGCCGTCGCCGAAGCGCTGGCACAGCCGCGGAGCCTCTGCTACGCCTACCACGCCGACCTCGACCTGCTCGGGCACGTCCACGGCCCCGGCAGCACCCCATGGCTCTACCAGCTGTCCTACGTCGACCGCCTGGCCGAGACGATCGCCGGCAGCCTGCCGAATGGCGCGGCCCTGATCGTGACGGCCGACCACGGCATGGTCACCGTCGGCGAGCGCGTCGACTACGACGCCGAACCCGCGCTGCAGGCCGGGGTCCGCACCGTGGGTGGCGAGGCCCGCGCCCGCCACGTCTACACCGTCGAGGGCGCGGCATCCGACGTGCGAGCCGCGTGGCGCGAAACCCTCGGCGAGCGGGCGTGGGTGCTCGGCCGCGAGGAGGCCGTCGCGGCGGGCTGGTTCGGCCCGCGCGTGGCCGAAGCCGTGCTCCCCCGCATCGGCGACGTCGTCGTCGCGGCCCGCGGGAGGACCGCCGTCGTCCGCACCGAGGCCGAGCCGCGGCTGAGCCGCATGACGGGCCAGCACGGCTCGGTGACCGACGAAGAACTGCTGGTACCGCTGGCGATCGCCCGCGTCTGACCGTCCGTTATGGACGTTGGGTGTGCGGCGGGCCGGTCTCGGCGAGCTGGTCGATGGCGCCCACGAGCTCGGCCAGCGCCGGAATGGCCGACGCGATCAGGTGCCGCCACGCCGGGTGCAGCCGGTCGATCGCGGCGGCGAGGATCTCGGCGTTGTGGTGCTTGTAGCGCTCCACGGCCGCGCGCCCGCTCTCGGTCAGTTCGAGCTCGACCGTCCGCCGGTCCTCACTGCCGCTGGTGCGCGTGACGAGGTCGCGCGCCCGCAGGCCGGTGACCATGGTCGTGACGGAGTTCGGTGCCAGCTTCAGCAGCTGGGCGACGCGGCTCGGGCGCGCGCCGGGGTTCTCGGCCAGGCACGAGAGCAGTTCGAGCTGCGCGACCGACAGCGTGTTGTCCGGGTCGGCCGTGCGCGCGGCGCGGCGCATGGCGCGCCGGAGGCGGGCGACGACGTCGGCGAGGTTCGGCTCGGGCGTCATGCGGTGCGGGAGGTACGGGGGCCGGCGGCGAGACCCGTGCCGGCGGCGAGCACCGCCGCCACGGCCAGGACGGCGAGCGCGAGCGCGCGGCCGCCGGTTCCCCCTGCGTGCAGGCACAACGTCACCAGTGCCACGCCCAGCGCCGTGCCGAGTCCGCGGGCCATGTTCACCAGACCTCCTCCGGTGGCCGACATCCGGGTGGGGATGGCGCCCATGACGGCCGAGTTGTTCGCCGGGATGAACACTCCCAGACCGAGCCCCACCGCGAACAGCGACACGCCTGTTTCCCATGGACCGGACACCCCCACCAGCACGGCGCAGCCGACCGCCGCCAGGGCCGCTCCGGCGCCGATGCGGACGCGGGACCCGAGCCCGGCGGGCAGCACGCGGTCGGCGGTCACGGCGGCGACCGCGAACCCGGCCGGCAGGCTCGTGAGCACCGCGCCGGTCGCTCCGTGCGCGCCCAGGACCTGCGGCAACAGTGCCAGCGGCCCGAACAGCACGAGGTACCCGCACAGCGCGCCGGCCAGGCCGAACGACACGACCGGCGGCCGCAGCACCGCCAGGCGCAGGATCGGGCTCGCGGCCGAGTTCTCGCGCAGCACGAACGCGCCGGCCGCGACCACACCCGCCACGAACAGCGCCGGCGCGGCCCAGCCGGGCAGCGCCAGCCCCGACAGGCCCGAGATCGCCAGCAGCAGCGCGGTCGACGCCGTGGCCAGCAGGGCCACGCCCGCGCCGTCGAAGCGGCCCAGCGGCGTGCGCTCGCGGGTGCGCGGCAGCAGGTACCGCCCGGCGATCAGCCCGACGAGGCCGACCGGCGCGTTGACCAGGAACACCCACCGCCAGCCGACGGTGTCCACGAGCAGCCCGCCGACCGCGGGCCCGAGCGCGAGGCCGAGCGCCTGCGCGGCGGCTTGCACCCCGAGCGCCGCGCGCATCTTCTCGCGGCGCACGCTGCCCACCACCAGCGCGACGCTGTTGGCCTGCAGCATCGCCGCGCCGAGCGCCTGCACCACGCGGCACACGACGAGCCACGTCAGCGTCGGCGCCAGCCCGCACGCGATCGACGCCGCGGTGAAGACGCCGAAGCCGTAGACGTAGGTGAGCTTGCGGCCGTGGGCGTCCGCGAGCCGGCCGACCGCGGCGAGCAGCCCCACCAGCGTCAGCAGGTAGGCCAGCGACACCCACTGCACCGCCGCCAGCGGCTCGCCGAACTCGCGCTGCAGCGCCGGGAACGTGAGCGTGACGATGCTCGCGTCCAGCTGGCCCATGAACGCGCCGAAACACACCGCGCCCACCGCGAACCAGCCCGCGAGCCGGTGCTCGCGCACCACCCGCGGCCGTGGTCGCTCCACCAGCATCGCCACAGCGGCCCCCTTCGCCGACAGTTCGTTCTCCTACAGAACTACTTTGCCGGAGACTTCGCCACCTCCACGCGATCAATGCCACACAACTAACTCTGTACCCGAATGATCGACGCAACCCACCAGCGAGATCGCGCCGGTGTTTCGTCGGGACTGTCCGATCGGCCGCCAGGCCGCTCCGACCGGCCCGACGAAACACCGACTCAAAGGCGATCTCGCACGCCCTGCCGGAGGCGGGGCCAATAACGCTGTCGCACATTGAGACACGCAAACCCACCGAGGTGCGGTGTGATGGCCGCAACACTCGCACCGGCAGGACAGGAGCGTCCCGGATGTCCCAACCCACGGCACCGGTCAAGAACGCGCGCCAGCTCAGGACTCCGCTGGCGCTCGCGCTGGCCGACCTCGCGGCGATCTTCGACGACCTGCAGTTCACGCTGCGCTGTTGCGAACGCCTGGTCGTCGAGCTCGAACGCGGCGAGGCACAACGCGACCCCGTGCTGATCGAATCGCTGTGGGTTTCGGCGCTGAACTCCTACGCGCGATGCTTCCGCCCCGGCGAGCGCGGCATGGGCCTGACCGAGGACGACCTCAAGGCCACCGGTGTGCAGGGCGAGGTGCTCGAATGGCACGGGCTGCTGCGCAAGATCCGCAAGCACCTGGTGCTCGGCGAGGCCAACCCGCGCGAGGTCTACTCGATCGGGGTCTCGCAGGCGGCCGACGGGAGCCCCGAGGGCATCGTGATCACCTCGGCGATCCACCCGCTCGTCGACGACCTCACCGTCCGCCAGACCGGCCGGCTCGCCTTCGAGCTGAGCCGCCTGCTCGACGAGCGCATCAAGGAGCACCAGAAGAAGGTGTTCGCCGCCGTCGAAGAGCTGCCGAAGGGCAAGCTCGACGAGCTGCCCGACATCGAGATCACCAGCTGAGCCGGCTCGTCCCGGTCGAGGCCGGTTGGCCCGCCACGTGACACGTGGCGGGTAAACGCACGTGTCCTTCGGGCACTCCGCCACGAGAAACGGGCACTCCACCGGTGCGGCGGGTGCGCGGCGACGGGCCCGGGCGATGACCTGGTGTGGGCGCGGGTGCGCGAGCCTTCCCTCGCGCACCCGCGCCCTTGCCACGCTCCGGCGTCAGCCGGTGATGCTGTCCGAGCCGTCCTC
Organism: Amycolatopsis sp. NPDC049253; assembly: GCF_040678995.1. Lineage (NCBI taxonomy): Bacteria > Bacillati > Actinomycetota > Actinomycetes > Pseudonocardiales > Pseudonocardiaceae > Amycolatopsis > Amycolatopsis sp. NPDC049253. Next base: position 214,034 of record NZ_JBFAQX010000002.1, read on the forward strand.
GAGGTGGCCCGCGTAGCGGCGCGACCAGGACTTGTCAGCGTCCAGGGTCACGGTCACGTCGTACCAGCCGTGGTCCGAACCGCACGGGTCGATCGAGTGCAGCGCGCGGCCGTGCGCGGGCACGCGGTAGGTCTTCGGACGGTCGTCCGAGTACTGGTTGTGCTTCACGGTGAAGGTGACCGGCCGCGAACCGTCGTTCTCCAGCTCCAGCAGCAGCCGCGGCCGCGAGCCGAAACCGAGGATGCCGTCGAAGTAGGCGGCGGTGACCTTCGCGGTGTGACCGGCGGCGTCGAGGTCGCCGGTGAACTGGCGCAGGAACCGGTTCGGGCCCACCACCGTGATGTCGTAGCGGTTCCCGTCGAGCTGCACCGCACCCGGCACGGTCTTGTCCCAGATCGTGCTCGACGGCGCGACCGTGTACTGGCCCGGGAACTTCGCCGGGTAGTCCTTCAGCGACGGGGTCGCCTGGGTGTTGTCGTACACGGCGAAGTGGCTGGCCTTGCGCACGTGCTTGCCGTTGTTGCTGAACGACAGCTTCGCCTGGGCCGAGCCGTGCGAGGTGGTGAACCCCTCGAGGTTCGCGTTCGGCTGGTACGGCAGAGCGCGGGCCTTCTTGGTGCCCGGCTCCTGCTTCGGCATCTTGTTCGTGGTCACCGGCGGCTGGTACGAACCGCCGACCGGGTCGCCGATCACGGTGGTCTTCGGCAGCCGCGGCAGGCCGTACACCGGCGAGCGGAAGTCGAACGCGGCCGTCAGGTCACCGCAGACGCTGCGGCGCCAGGCGCTGATGTTCGGGCAGTGCGCGGTCTTGCCGAGCGCCTCAGTCCACTTCTCGAGGAACTGGATCACCGACGTGTGGTCGGAGACCTCCGAGGTCACCCAGCCACCGCGGGTCCACGGCGAGATCAGCAGCAGCGGCACGCGGAAGCCGAGGCCCACGGGCATCGGCTGGGTGAGGCCGGCGGTGGCGAGCGCGCCGGAGGCCTCGAGGTAGAACTCGTTGTCGGTACCGGGCGCGGGCACCGGCGGCGGCACGTGGTCGAACTGGCCGTCGTTCTCGTCGTAGTCGATGATCACGAGCGTCGAGTTGAAGACCTCGGGGTCGGCGTTGAGGGCCTCGAGGACGTTGTTGACGTAGTAGGCACCGTCGTTCGGCGAACCGTCCGGGTGCTCGGAGAAGGCCTGGTTCGTGACCATCCACGAGACCTTCGCCAGCTTGCCCGCCACCACGTCGGCGCGCAGCGCGTCGGTGAGGTTGTCGGCGTTGGCGCTCAGGCCGGCGTGCGGCTCGGGGACGATCGCCACGCCCTTGTCGTAGAACACGTTGCCGGGCGCCGCGGTGCCGCCCTGCGACGGGTCGAGCTTGGCGAAGGTGTCGAAGTACTCGAGACCGTTGTCGCCGTAGTTGTCGGAGCCCTGGTAGAGCTTCCACGAGTAGCCGGCCTTCTGCAGGGACTCGGCGTAGGTCTCCCACAGCAGGTGCTTGCCGAGCTCGTCGCCGCCGTTGAAGGCCACGTAGTCGCCGTGCTTCTTGTCGGCGTTGATCGAGCCGCTCCACAGGTAGGTGCGGTTCGGGCCGGTCGCGCTGAGCACGGAGCAGTGGTAGGCGTCGCCGACGGTGAACGCGTCGGCCAGCGCGTAGTGGAACGGGATGTCCGAGCGGTCGAGGTAGCCGAGCGTGGTCGGGCCGCCCTTGGCGTAGTACCAGCCGTTCATGAGGCCGCCGTACCAGGCGCCGTGCTGGTCGTCCCAGCTGTGCGAGGTGCCGCCGTAGCCCTGCGCGCCGACCTCGGAGGTGGGCGGCTGGTGGTTGGCCGGGTACTGCGACACCTTGGCGTCGGAGAGCTTCCACGGGTACTGGCTGCCCGTGGCCGGGGTGCCGGGTGCCGTCGTCGGCTGCTGGAACACCGAGCTGCCGCCGGGCAGCGTGATCGCGGAGCGGTCGCCGAAGCCGCGAACACCCTTCAGCGAGCCGAAGTAGTGGTCGAAGCTGCGGTTCTCCTGCATCAGGATCACCACGTGCTTGATGTCCCGCAGGTCTCCGTACCGCTTCGACGGGACGGGCGGCCGAGGCGACGCCTCGGCGTCGGTGGCGGCCAGCCCACCGCCGCCGACGACCGCAGCACCGGTGACCGCCGCGGCTGCGCCGAGGAAACCTCTTCGGGAAAGATCGGACATGGGTGAGAACCTCCGGTAACGGCCGGCACGCGCCAGGAGCGCGGGACGGCCGAAACCTACGGTCGCGGAACCGGTTCGGGGCGAACTCCGGCTGAACACTCCCCGACGCGCGTCGGAACCGTGGCGGGGCTCGGCCGACCGGCGCAGTCCACACCGGACAGAGCGGACACCCGGCCACCGTGAGGGCACCCCGCGTCACGGGTTGGTCACAGCCGCAACGCCGGACTCGTACAGCCGTCTTTGCCCGTGACAGCAAGCTTTTCGCGAATTCTGGGGGCATGATCACATGACGCGGACAACCGTGTTCAGAGGCGCTCTCGCTGCCGCTTCCGTCTCGGCGGCCGTGCTCGCCACCGCGTGCACGGGCGCGCCCGCCGTGCCGACGGCACCGGTGCCGTCGGCGCCGTTGTCCACCTCCGCGGCACCGTCCGCGACGCGGGCTCCGGCGGCCCCGCCGGCTTCCGCGCAGCAGCCGGGCCGGTCCGCGCAGCCGGCCGCGGCCGCCGGCCTGAAGTTTCCGGGCAAGAGCCTCGAGGTGCGGTTCACCCGCTACGACCGCGCGAGCGGAATGGCGGAGTTCTCCCTCGTCACGCTGGCGCCCGACGGCGGGGCCGGCCCGCACCTCGTCGACGTGCCGGGTGCGCACCGGCTGCCGCTGGCCCCGAACGCGACGATCGAGTCCGTCGACCCCGCCGGGTTCCCGTTCGAGACGTGCCCGCCGACCGAGTGCTCGACCGGGATCGAGCTGGAGACCGTGCTGAACCACTACGCCGGCGGCGGGCTGTTCGCCGACGCCGCCGTGAACGCCGCCGACCAGATCACCGACATCCACGAGATGCCGTACTGACGGGACGGGTGCCCGGGCTCGGGGGCCGGGCACCCGCTCGGTTCAGCTGCCCTGCTGGGTGCGCCGGCGGGCGCGGTAGGCGCGCAGGTTGACCGCGTTGCCGCACACCTGCACGTTGTGCCACACGCCGCTGTTGTTGCGGGAGCGGTCGTAGAAGGCGACCGCGCAGCGCTTGTTGCGGCAGGTCTTGAGGCGCCGCCAACGGTCGGCGCGCTGCGCCTCCAGCACCTCGATCAGCACGATCGACGCCACGCGCCGCCAGCCGGTGCCGCGGGGCTCGGGCCGGATCCGGCCGTCGGCGCCGGGCTGCAGCAGCACGGGCGCGCTGTGCAGCAGGGTCGTGCCGGCTTCGGGGTCGTGGTCGGTGAAGTCGCGCAGCTCCTCGCGCAGGTCGCGCAGGCGCTCGACGTCGTCGCCGGTCAGCTCGACGCGTTCGGCCGGGCGTTCGGTGACCTCGGCCCACCGGGCCAGCGCGCTGTCGAGCCACTTCTGCGCGTCGCCTGCTTCGTCGAGCAGGTCCTTCTCGCGGGGTTTGCCGGCCGAGAGCGTGTTGAGCAGGTCGTGCACGAAACCCAGCCCGTCCGGGCTCACCTGGAGCTCGTAGCGGTCCGTCGCGGGCCAGTTCATCCGCACTCCTTCCGGCAGAGCCATCACGTCCTCAACTCTGTCGAGTCGACTATACCGCGCCCGGGCCGCGGGCAAGACGGAAACGGCATTCCGCCCGGTCCGACGCAGGTGGTCGACGTTCGGCTGCGTCGCCTCGGGCTCCTCACTGCCCGTCGAACGTCAGCACCGGCCGCGGCTGCCCCGCCTGGTACGCGGCGATCGCCGAGGCCAGGCCGCGGCGTGCGTCGCCGGTCTCGAACAGCGGCATCGAGAGGTCGAACAGCACCTGGTCCGCGGCCGCCGTGCCGCCGACCTCCCACGTGCGCAGCAGCGCCTTGTGCACCGCGTGCGCCCGGGTCGGGCCCTGCGCCACACGGCGCGCGAACGCCAGCGCCTCGGCGAACACCTGCTCGTCCGGGACGACCCGGTTGACGACGCCGGCCTCGGCCATCTCCGCCGCCGGCACCGGTTCGGAGGTGAGCGCCCACTCCATCGCCCGCGCCCGGCCCGCCCGCGCGGCGACGCGGTGGATCCCGCCCAGCAGCGTCACGATCCCCAGCGTCTGCTCGGGGTGGCCGAACCGGGCCGACTCGCCCGCGAAGAGCACGTCGGCCCGCAGCGCCAGCTCGAAGCCGCCGCCGAAGCACAACCCGTGCACCGCGGCGATCACCGGCACCGACACCTGCTCGAACGCGTTGAACGCGCGCAGGAAGAGCTCGAACGACGCGCGCAGCGCGCGCACGTCCTGCCCTTCCCACGGCACGATGTCGCCGCCGTAGCTGAAGTCGGGGCCTTCGGCGCGCAGCACGACGGCACGGGCGCCGCTGGAGGTGATCTCGTCGACGGCGGCCACGAGCTCCGTCGTCATCGGGACGCCGATGCGGTTCTGCGGCGGGTTGTCGAGCGTGAGCACGGCGACGGCGCCGTCTCGGGTCAGGGAAAGCTGTGGCACGGCGGGCTCCTCAGGACAGGTGCTGCTCGAACCAGGACCGCGCGGCGGCACTGGAGCGGGCGAACTCGGTGACGTACGGGTCGAAGTGCCCGCCCGGAATCAGCTCGAGCTTCTTCGGCTGCAGAGCGCGTTCGTAGGCGGCGAGCGCGAGGTCGGTCACGGTGATCGTGTCGTCGAGCGCGACCACGAGCAGCAGCGGCGTCGGCGACACCCGGCTGATCCACGCACCCGGCTCGTACATGCGCGCGGCGCGCGTGGAGCGCACGGTGACCTGGTTCCCCCAGACGCCCTCGGGGATGTCCTGCAGGTAGAAACCGATCGCGTCGGGCGCGCGGTAGGAGGCGGGCACGGCCGGGTCCGCGCTCACGATCGCCTGGCTGCGCGGCGGTTCACCGCGGCCGACGGCGCGGTCGTCCTCGGCGAACGCGTGCTCCAGCGCGGCGATCGCGTCCGGCGGCACGCGGCGCAGGCCCTGTTCGACCCCGCTGATCGTCGGCACCTGCGCGACCACGGCCTTCAGCCGCCGGTCGGTCGCGCCCAGCACGATCGCGTGGCCACCGGCGTAGCTGGTGCCCCACAGGCCGATCCGCTCCGCGTCGACCTCGGGGCGGGCCTCGAGGTAGGTGATCGCACGGCGCCAGTCGGCGATCTGACGCCAGGGGTCCACGTCCTGGCGCGGGGTGCCGTCACTGGCGCCGAACGTGCGGTGGTCGTGCACCAGCACCACGAACCCCACGTCGGCGAACGCCTCGGCGAAGCGCTCGAGGCCGTGTTCCTTCACCCCGGCGTAGCCGTGGGCCATGGTGATGGCGGGCCGCGGGCCCGGCGCGTCCGGCACGAACAGCCAGCCGCGCAGGGTCACGCCGTCCTCGCCGGCGAACTCGACGTCGCTTCGAGTGGTCATGTCAATCCTCCTGGTGGAAGTGGGCGGCCGCGAGGTCGGGCAGGCGCCTGCCCAGCTCCGCGGAGAACTTCAGCGCGCCGCCGAGCGGGCGGTGGTGGATGGCCGCGTGCACGATCCGGCCTGACTCGTCCTTGGTGAGCACGGTGACGCCGAGCAGCCGCGTGCCGCCGAAGGCCACGGCCTCCCACTCGAGGTAGGTGCGCTCGCCGGACTCGGCCTGGTGCGTGAACCGCAGCGACTCGTAAATCTCGCTGGCGGCGGCCATCACGCGCCGCACGTTCTCCCGGCCTTCGACGGGCGCGAGCAAGACGGCGGCTTCGAGGACGACGTCCTCGGCGAACGTCTCGTCGAACGCGCCGGCGGTCTTGCGCGAGAACCCCGCGGCCCAGCCGCGCGCCTGGCCTCCGGCGAAGCGGGCGATCAGCTCGGCGAGACGAGCGGGCGCCTCGGCGTGGGTCCAGTGGCCCGCTCCGCCGACCACCTCTGTGACGGGCGCGGCGAAGCGGGGTGCGACGGCGTCGGCCACGAGGTCGGCCGTGATGAACGGGTCGTCTCCGCCGCGCACGATGAGCACCGGGCCCGGGTACCCGCTCGGTTCGTGCCCTTCCGGGGCGCCGTTGTTCCAGCAGGAGGCGAGCGCGCGCACCACCTCGGGACGCAGGCGCAGCCCGGCCGCACCGATGCGTTCGGAGGTCTCGGCGCTCAGGTTCGGCGACAGGTTCGCCCGCGCCGCGCGCTGCGCCCCGGCCCCGGCTTCCCCGAGTACGCGGAACGGCTCGATCGCCTCGTCGGGCAGGTGCGTCCCCGCCAGCGGCACCGGGTTCACGAGCACGAGCCCGCTGGTCAGCTCGGGGCGGGCCGCCGCGACCAGCTCGGCCACGGCCGAGCCCATGCTGTGGCCCACCAGCAGGAACGGGCCACCGATCGCGTCCACAGTGGACAGCAAGTCGGCTTTGAACCGGTCGTAGGTGAACGGCCCGGTCTCCGCCGCACGGTCGCCGCAGCCGGCGAGGTCCACGGCCACGTACTCGCCGCCGGACGGCAGCGCAGCGATGACCCCGTCCCAGACCCGGCGGTCGTCGAGGAACCCGTGCACGAAGACGGTCGGTTCGGCCATGGATCTTCCCCGATCAGGTCCTCCCGGCGTCGGGTGACTGCCGGCATGAGACCTAACCGTAAACCGTTAGCTTCTGTCACGTCACGCGCCACACGAGGTGACGCCTACCACACAGTGCGCTGTCAGTGCCCGGGAGTTCCCGGTCCAAGACCGTCTTCGTGCCGAGTTACGACAGAAGCGTACGAACTTCGCATCCGTCACTCACTGCCGGTACGGCGCGGCGGCCGCCTGGGCGGCGGTGATGAACGCGCCCTTGTTCTTCGGCCAGAAGGTGCTGTCCACGCACGAGTACTTCGGCAGGAACCCGCCACACGTGCCGCTCGACGCGCCGACCTCGAAGGTGAAGCTGGCGACGCCGAGGGTGCCGTAGGTGAAGTCGTCGGTGGTGCCGCTCGTGTCGTAGCCGACGGTCTCGCGGTTGGTGCCCACGAGATAGCCGTTGGAGGCGGTGAACTTCGCGCCCAGCTTGCGGTACTGCGCGTCGTTGGGCGAATTCGCCTGCGTGAAGCCCCACGGGATCACGATGTCGTTGCCGTAGCTGTGCAGCGTGATCATCGTGCCGCGCGCGGTCGTCGGCGCCGGGTCGTTGGTGCCGGTGCCGCGCTGCACGGGGTAGATCGCCCGGAAGAACTTCTCCAGCGCCTGGGTTTCCGGCTCCGAGCCGGCGCTCGCGCCCTGGTAGGTCTCGGCGCACGGCGAGTTCGAGTCCCCGCCCCAGTGGAACGTGGAGTTGCGGTTGACGTCGATGCCGACGTTCGTGCCGGAGCAGCCGCCGCGGGTGTTGTCGGCGTTCTTGCGCTGCAGCTTGGGCGAGTTGCCGCCCGAGGCCACGATGTCCACGCCGTCGGGGTTGGCGATCGGGATCACCCACACCTCGGTGGTGTCCAGAATGGACTTCGCGGTCGTGTCGCTCCCGTAGCCGTCGGCGAGGTAGTCGATCCAGCGCCAAGCGAGCTCGCCGGTCGAGATCTCGCGAGCGTGGATCTGGGCCATCAGCACGAACTTCGGCTTGGCCGAGGTCGTGGACAGCGTGCAGTCGCCGGCCTGCTTCTTGCTGAGGCAGATGGCTTTCAGGTCGTGGCCGCCCTGCCCTTTGGCCTTCTTCCACGACGGGCCGAGCGTGTACACGGTCGCGAGGTCCGGGTGCGCCGAGGCGACCTGGGTCAGGTGCGCTTCCTGCGCGGCGACGGTGCGGTAGCCGCCGTAGAAGGTGTCGGCCGCCGCACGCGCGGAGACGGCGGGCACGTCCTTGTAGACGGTGTCGAAGTAGGCCGGCCGGTACCCCAGCGTCCGCAGCTTCCGGGCCACGGCCTGGTCGCCCACGACGTAGGCGGCTTCGCGGTCGGACTCGGCGACGTCGAACCCGGCGCGCGCGAGCCCCGCCACCTGGTCCGCGGTCACCGGCACCCGCCAGAACACCGGCGCGCCGTCCCCGGGCGCGGCGGCCGTGGCGCCGGCGGTGCCGCTCGCCAGGCCCGCCACCAGCACTCCGACCGCCGCCAGCGCGGCCTTCCACGACGACCTGACCTTCATCGGGGCTCCTCACGGTGCGTCGGGGGACGGACCGACAGTGACCGTCCCGCAACGCACAGTGTGGCGGCCCGGGACAAACCCGGCACACCCACGAAAGTCGGAACTCCCGCCTCAGCCCTCCGTGAGGATCGCGGCGAGCAGCTCGGCCGCGATGTTGCGCCCGGACACCACGAGCACGACCGGCCGGTCGAGCGGTACCAGGCCCGCGCGCAGCGCGGCCAGCGCGGCGGCCGACGAACCTTCCGCCACCAGCCCCGTCGTGAGCGCGAACTCGCGGACGGACCGGCGGATCGCGGGTTCGTCGACGTCGACGAGCTCGACGCCGGCCTCGCGCACGATGTCGGGCGTGATGGTGCCCGGTTCGAGGTTGCCGACCAGCCCGTCGGCAATGGTGTCCCCCACCGGCACGGTCACGAGGTGTCCCGCCGCGACCGCCGCGGACACGGCGTGGCAGGCGGCGGATTCGACGCCGACCACTCGCACGTCCGGTTTCGCGCGACCGGCGCCGAGCGCCGTGCCGGCCAGCAGCCCGCCCGAGCCCGTGGGCACGACGATCGTGAAGTCCTCGCCGAGGCTGCCGGCCACCTCGCCGACGAGCGTGCTCTGACCCGCGATCACGTACGGGTCGTTGTAGGCGGACACGAACTTCATCCCGCCGGCCGCGAGCTCCAGCGCCTTCGCCTCCGCGCCGTCGTAGCCGCCCGGCGCGAGCACGAGGTCGACCGGGTAGGTGCGCAGGGCCGAGATCTTGGCCGGGGAACCGTCTTCGGGAACGACCACTGTGGACTTCGCGCCGAGCAGCCGCGAAGCGTGGGCGATGCCGAGTGCGTGGTTGCCTGCCGAGGCCGTGACGACCGGCGTCCCGTCGGCGGCGTACGCGGTGAGGGCGGTGACGCCGCCGCGGACCTTGAACGAGCCGGTGGGCTGCGCGCCCTCGTACTTGAGGAACACCGGCACGTCGAGGCCGGCGGCGTGGAACGGCAGCAGCGGCGTCGGTGCGAGGTTCCGCGCGACCGTTTCCCTTGCCTGGTCGAGGATGTCGTCGGCGATCAGGGGCATGGCTCTCCTTCGGGGACGGGTCAGGCTTCCGGGGCGAGTTCGCGGCGCAGGCGGGTGAGCAGTTCGTAGGTGTCGACGGCGGGGTCGCGTCCGACGGCCATCGTGGCGAGCACGAGCATGTCGGCCAGCAGCATCCCGCCGAGCGGCTCGGCGGTGAGGCCACCCGCGGACGCCTCGTCGCGCAGTGCGACGTCCACGGCGCCGGTGAGCTCCTCGCCGAGGTTCTCGGTCACGAGGATCAGCCCGGCGCCGGCGGCCCGCGCGTGGGCGACGAGCAGTTCGAGCTCGGGCAACGCGCGGCCAGGTGCGAAGATCACCACGGCGTGGCGGGCGGAGAGGCCGAGCAGGTCGTCGGCGAGGGTGAAGCCCGTGGCCCCGGAGAAGACGGCGAACTTGCCGATGCGGTTCAGCTTCAGGGCGAGGTAGCGGGCGCTCAGCTCGTTGACGCCCCAGCCGTAGCAGAAGACCGTGGCCGCGGGCGCGAGGAGCTGCAGCGCCTGCGCCAGCGCGGCCGGGTCGGTCTTGCGGCCGAGCGCGGTGATCCGCTCGTGGGCGTCACCCAGGACCCGTTCGGCCGTGGCCGAGAAGTCCCGCGCCGTGCGGGCGAGCTGGAGGCGCTCGCTGATCTGCGGGGGCGCGGCGTCACCGAAATGGGCGCCCAGCGCGGCTTTGAGGTCCGGGAGCCCGGCGTACCCGAGCCGCCGCGCGGTGCGGACCACCGTGGCGTCGCTAGTGCCCGTGGTGCGGCCGATGTCGCCGGCGGTGGCCAGCATGATCCGCTGCGGCGGCGACGCGACGAGGTACCGCGCGACGACGCGTTCGGTCTTGCTCAGCCGAGTCCACTCGTGGTTGACCCGGCTCGCGAGGGTGCGCGGTTCTGAAGTATCCAATTCAGCTAGTGCCGTTTCTGTCGTCACTGCTACAGTGACCGCAGCTTACCCCGCCGGGCCGGGACTGCCCCGGGCCTCGCCGCGCACACCTGCCCGCCGCGAAGAAGGAGCTGCCTTGTCCCCGATCACCGGCGCCATCGCCTCGCCGCACGCCCTCGCCACCCACGCCGGGGAACAGGCCTTCCGCGCGGGTGGCAACGCCCTCGACGCGGCACTCGCGGCCGCCACCGCGCTCACGGTCGTCTACCCGCACAACACCGCGCTCGGCGGCGACCTCGTGGCCCTGGTGCGCACCCCCGACGGCTCGATCACCTGCGTGAACGCCACCGGCACGGCACCGGCCGCCCGCGACCTCGCCGCGCTGCGCGCCCGCCACGGCGACCGGCTGCCGGAACGCGGCCCCGACACCGTCACCGTGCCCGGCGCGGTACGCGGCTGGGAGGCACTGCGCGGCCACGGCGCCGCGCTGGACTGGTCCGCGCAGTTCGACGCCGCGATCGGGTACGCGGCCGAAGGCGTCCCCGTGGCGCGCTCGCTCGCCGCCGCTCTCGTGACCGACCGGGCGCTCCTCGACGCCGACGCCGGATCGCGTGCGGTGTTCGGTGCGTCGCTGCGCGAAGGCGACCTGCTCGTGCAACCGCGCCTCGCGGAATCGCTGCGCGCGATCGCGGCCGGCGGACCCGGCGAGTTCTACGAAGGCGCGGTGGGCGCGGCCCTGGTGCGTGGCCTGCAGGCCCTCGGCTGTCCCCTCACGACCACGGACCTCGCCGGGTACGTGGCCCGGGACACCGCCGCGATCTCCGCGCCGCTGGGCGGGTTCCGCGTGCACACCAGCCCGCCCAACACCCAGGGGTTCGCCCTCTTGCGGACCGTGCGGGCCCTCACCGAGCTGGGCTTCGCCGCCACTCCGTGGACGGTCCCGGCCGCCGTGCTGGGCCGTCTGTTCCACGACGGCACACGCGTGCGCGACACCCTGCTGGCCGACCCGGCGTTCGCCGCCACCGACGTCGAGAACGACGGGTTCGCCGAGCTGATCGCGAGCCTGCGAGACCCGCGCGCCGCCGACGTGGTGACGGCGCACTCGATCCCCCGCGGCGACACCGTGGGCGTGGCAGCGGCCGATTCCGCGGGTTACGCCGTGTCGATCATCCAGAGCGTGTTCGACAGCTTCGGCGCCGCCCTGCTGGAACCGGAGACCGGCGTCATCCTGCAGAACCGCGGCACGAGCTTCTCGCTGGATCCCCGCTCCCCCAACGTGATCGCGCCGGGCAAGCGGCCCAAGCACACGCTGATGCCCGTGCTCGTCACCCACGAGGACGGCCGCGTCCGCTGGGTCAGCTCGACGATGGGCGGGCACGGCCAGCCGCAGATCCACGCACAGGTGCTGCTGCGGCTGCTCGCCGGCGACTCGCCCCGGGAAGCCGTGAGCGCGCCGCGCTGGGTCGTCGGCGCGCGGGCCGAGGGCCAGTCCTCCGACACCGTGCACCACGAAGCCGACCTCGCGGCCGAGACCGTGGCGGAGCTGGCCGCCGACGGCTTCCCGCTGCGGGAAGTCCCGCCGCGCACGGAGTTCCTGGGCCACACCAATGTCGTCTCGCTCGCGCCGGACGGCACTTTCACCGCCGGCAGCGATCCTCGTTCCGACGGCTCCGCCGCGGTGGTCCCGGCGTGACGGGGCGCCTGCGGCCCGGTTGAAGGACCCGGGTGGCGAGCCGCGACCGGCTCGCCACCCTGCGCGGCTCACTCCTGGGCGAGAGCCATCGCGCCCAGGAACGTCTCGAGCGCCACGTTGCGTCCACAGAGGACGACCGCGACCTTCTTGCCCCGGTACTGCCCGGCCGTGCGGATCAGGCCGGCGACCGCGACACCCGCGGCGCCTTCGACGATCCAGCGCTCACCCTCGGCGATCTTGCGCATGGCGCGGGCGATCTCCGGCTCGGTGACCGTGACCGTCTCGTCGATCACCTCCTGGCAGATGCCGAAGGTGACGGAACCGGGTTCCACCGCGCCGGCCGAACCGTCGGACAGCGTCGGGAACTCCGGCGTCTCGATGATCTCGCCGGCCTTCAGCGAGTCGAGCATGCAGGTGGAGGCCTCCGGCCACACGCCGACGACCTTCGCCCGCGGGCTCAGCCGCTTCAGCGCCGTGCCCGTGCCGCCGATCAGGCCGCCGCCCCCGGTGCAGACGAACACGGCGTCGAGGTCGGGCGCCTGCTCGGCCAGCTCGACGCCGAGCGTGCCCTGGCCCGCGACGGTGTCGAGGTCGTTGTAGGGCGCCACGTACGGCTTGCCGAGGCGCTCCGCCTGCCGGCGCGCCTCCTGCTCGGCGTCGAGCGCGCCGCCCTCGACCACCACGAGCTCGGCCCCCATCGCCCGGATCGCGGCCATCTTGGCCGGCGTGGTGGAGGAGGCGACGTACACCGTGACCCCGACTCCGGCGAGGTTGCCGGCGCGGGCCACGCCCTGGCCGTGGTTGCCGGTCGACGCGGTGATCACGCCGGTCCGCTTCGCGCTCTCGCCGAGCACGCGGATCTTGTTGGCCGAGCCGCGCACCTTGAACGAACCGGTGGGCATGAGGTGCTCGGTCTTGAGCCACACCTCGCACCCGAGCTCGTCCGACAGCAGCCGGCTGCGTTCGAGCGTGCTCACCGGCACCTGCGGGCGGATGCCCTGGTGCGCGTCGAGAATGCGGTCGAAGAGGGTGGGCACGCGGGGCTCCTCGGGGGTTCTCGGGGGTTCTCCGGATGGGGCCCCGGACGCTCCGCCAGGGCCGCTGGTCTCACTTCCGAGCGTATTATAGCCTATAAGCTGTATGGAAGGAGCGCCTTGAGTACAGCGCCGAACACCGCAGCGTCGAAGACCGCAGCCACCTCAGCCACCGCAGGACCCGACAGCTTCGGCAGCCTCGCCCGCCTCGCCCTCGGCGGCGAGAGCTACCGGGTGCACCGCCTCGACGCCGTCCCCGGCTCCGAACGGCTGCCCCTGAGCCACAAGATCCTGCTGGAGAACCTGCTGCGGCACGAAGACGGCCACACCGTCACGGCCGAGCACATCACGGCTCTGGTGCGCGGCGGTTCCGACGCCGCCCACGACGTCGTCGCCTTCTCCCCTTCCCGGGTGTTCCTGCACGACACCAACGGCGTGCCCGTGCTCACGGACCTGGCCGCGCTGCGCGACGCCGTCGCCGCGGCCGGCGGTGACCCGCGCAGCGTGCGCCCGCGCATCCCGAGCCACCTCACCGTGGACCACTCCGTGGCCACGGAGGTCTCCGGCCGGGCCGACGCCCTGCGCCGCAACGTCGAGATCGAGTACACCCGCAACGCCGAGCGCTACCGCTTCCTCAAGTGGGGCGAGACGCTCGACGGCGTGCACGTGGTGCCGCCCGGCACCGGGATCATGCACCAGATCAACCTCGAGTACCTCGCGAGCGTGGTGGAACGCCGCGACGGCTGGGCGTTCCCCGACACCTGCGCCGGCACCGACTCGCACACCACGATGGTCAACGCGCTGGGCGTGCTGGCGTGGGGTGTCGGCGGCGTGGAGGCGGAGGTGGCGCTGCTGGGCCAGCCGTTGAGCATGCTGGTGCCGCCCGTGGTCGGCGTGGAGCTCACGGGCGAGCTCGGCCCCGGCGTCACCGCGACCGACCTCGTGCTCACCGTCGTGGAAACCCTGCGCGCGCACGGCGTGGTCGGGAAGTTCGTGGAGTTCACCGGCGACGCCGTGGCGCGGATCCCCCTCGCGCACCGCGCGACGATCTCCAACATGTGCCCCGAGTTCGGCGCCACCGCGGCGATGTTCCCCATCGACGACGCGACGACCGGCTACCTGCGCCTCACCGGCCGCACGCCCGGTCACGTCGCGGCGGTGGAGACCTACGCGAAGGAACAGGGCCTCTGGCACGATCCGGCCGCGAACCCGCGTTACGACGAGCGCCTGCGGATCGACCTCTCCACTGTGACGGCATCACTGGCCGGACCCCGGCGTCCCCAGGACCGCGTGCCGCTCGCCGCCATGCCGGCCAACGCCACGGCCGCGATCGAGCGCGTGCGCGCTTCTCGCGATGAAGAGCCACAGGGAAGCGAGATTCCCGACGGAGCCATTGCCATCGCGGCGATCACCTCGTGCACCAACACCTCCAACCCGCACGTGATGGTCGCCGCAGGGCTCTTGGCGCGCAACGCCCGCGTGCGGGGGCTCACGGTGAAGCCGTGGGTGAAGACGAGCCTCGCGCCGGGTTCGAAGACGGTCACCGAGTACCTGGCGCGGGCCGGGCTGACCGGGCCGCTCGACGAGCTGGGTTTCCAGCTCGTGGGCTACGGCTGCATGACGTGCATCGGCAACTCCGGCCCGCTGCTGCCCGCCGCCGCCGAGGCGGTGGCCGAGCGCGGCGCCGTGGTGGCGTCCGTGTTGTCGGGCAACCGGAACTTCGACGGCCGCATCAACAACGACGTGTCCCTCAACTACCTCGCCTCTCCCCCGCTCGTCGTCGCCTACGCGCTGGCCGGTTCGGTCGAGCACGACCTGACGACCGAGCCGCTGGGTGTCGGCGCCGACGGCGAGCCCGTGCTGCTCGCGGACCTGTGGCCGGACGACGCCGAGATCGACGAGGTCGTGCGCGCGCACCTCACGCCCGAGCTGTTCCGCGAGGCGTACACGGACGTGTTCGGCGGCGACGAGCACTGGGCCGGCGTGCCCGCGTCCGAGGGCCACCACTTCGCGTGGGAGCCGGACTCGACGTACCTGCGGCGCCCGCCGTTCCTCGACGAGGTGGCCGAAACCGTCGCCGCACCCGCGGACGTGACCGGCGCGCGCACCCTGGTGCTGCTGGGCGACTCCGTGACCACCGACCACATCAGCCCCGCCGGCCGCATCCCCGCGGCGAGCAGCGCGGGCCGCTATCTCACCGCGCTGGGCGAGACCGACCTCAACACCTACGCCTCGCGCCGCGGCAACTTCGAGGTCATGGTGCGGGGCGGCTTCGCCAACCCGCGGCTGGCCAACCTGCTCGCCCCGGACGCCGCCGGCGGCGTCACCCCCGACTTCACGCGGGACGGCGTGCTGGTGCCCATCCACGAGGCTTCGGTGTCCTATGCCGCGGCGGGTGTGCCGTTGATCGTGATCGCCGGCCAGGAGTACGGCACCGGCTCGTCGCGTGACTGGGCGGCGAAGACGACCTCGCTGCTGAAGGTGCGAGCCGTGCTGGCGCAGTCGTTCGAGCGGATCCACCGGTCCAATCTCGTGGCGCTGGGCGTGCTGCCGCTGCAGTTCCTCGACGGCGACAGCGCGGCCTCGCTCGGGCTCGACGGCACGGAGGAGTTCGACCTCTCCGGGATCGCCGGTGTCGTCGAGGATCCGGCGCGGCCGCTGACGGTGCGCGTGCGCCCGGCGGACCGGCCGGCGTTCGAGTTCTCCGTCCGCGCCCGCCTCGACACCCCTCGCGAAGCCGCCTACTACGCGAACGGCGGCGTGCTGCCGTACGTGCACCGGCTGATCCTGCGAGGTGAGCTTGACTGATCCCGCGCCCGTCGTCGACCCGCTGCTGCTCGGCTACGGCCTCTCGTCCGACCAGGGCAGCATCGGCTTCTGCGGCGTCTACCTCGTGCAGACGCCGCGGCGGCGCATCCTGTTCGACTGCGGCCACGCGGGCCGCCGCCGCGCGTTGCAGCGGGCGCTGGCCCGCCACGGCCTCGGCGTGCGCGACGTCGACACCCTGGTGCTCTCCCACGCGCACTACGACCACGTGCAGAACGCCGATCTGTTCACCCACGCCGAGGTGTTCCTGCACCCGGCCGAACGCGAACCCGGGCCCGGCGACCCGGTCACTCCCCCGTGGACGGACGCGATCTTCGCCGGCTTGACCCTGCTCGACGGCCTCGACGGGGTCGGGCTGGCACCCGGCGTCACGATCACCGGGCTGCCCGGCCACACCGCGGGTTCACTCGGCCTCACCGTCGAGACCGCCGACGGCACGGCGCTGCTCACCGGCGACGCCGTCCCCTCTTCCCGCGCACTGCGCGCCCGCCGCTGCACCACGGCGGCGGCGGGCGAGGAGGCGGCCGCCGCGTCGATCGAGCTCGTGCGGACCCGAGCCGACGTGGTGTACCCCGGCCACGACCGGCCGTTCACGATCGAGGCAGGGCTGCCCGGCCGGTACCTGTTCCCGCGCGTGGACCTCGACGTGCGCGCGCCCGACCCGCTGACCGACGACCCGCCCGCGCCGGTCTAGGCGCGGGTCTCCGCCGAAAGGAAGCTCCCCAGCATGACCACCGCCACCGGCATCTTCGCCGAGCCGGCACCGAAGTTCTCCACCGAGGGCCTTCGCGCCGTGCTCGGCGAGCACTGGGCGCTCACCGCCCCGGTCCTCGAGCCGCTCGACAGCGAACGCGACCTCAACGTGCTCGTCGACGGCCGGTTCGTGCTCAAGATCTCCAACCCCGCCGAGCAGGCCGACGTCGTGGACATGGAGACCCGCGCGCTGGAGCACGTCCACGCCGCCGACCCCGAGCTGCCAGTGCCGGAGACGGTCGCGACCACGGCCGGCGAACCCGTCGCGCGCCCGCGTGACGACGCCGGACGCGAATGCCTCGCCCGGCTGATCACGCTGCTGCCCGGCTCACCGCTCGAAGGCGGACCGCTCGACCCCGACCTCGCCGCGCAGGTCGGGGCGGTCGCCGCGCGCGTTTCCGTGGCGCTGCAAGGGTTCTTCCACCCCTCGGCCGGCCGGACGCTGATGTGGGACATCCGGCGGATGCCGGAGGTCCTGGCGGCGGCCGGGATCGCGACGGGGCGGCTGGGTGAGCTCGCCGAGCGCGTCGCCCCCGCGCTGGCGGCCACCGCCACGCTCCCGTCGGGGGTGCAGCACGCCGACGTGACCCTCACCAACGTGCTGGCCGCGCGCGCGAGCGTGACCGGCGTGATCGACTTCGGCGACATGCACCACACGGCCGCCGTCGCCGACCTGGCCGTGACGCTGACGTCCGTGCTGCGCCTCAGCGGCGGCGACGCGGACCGCCTGTGGCGCCTCACCGACGCCGTGCTGCGCGGCTATCAGCGCCACCGCTCGCTGTCCCCGGCCGAGGTGGCGGTGCTGGGCGAGCTCGTGATCGCACGCCTGCTCACGACGCTCGCGGTGTCGGCGACCCGGCGCGGCCCGCACGCGGACAACCACCGCTACATCACCCAGTACGACACCAACAGCGAGCAGGCGCTGGAGCTGCTGTCGGCGTTGTCCGTGCGCGAGCTCGCCGACCGGCTGGCGCGGCTGGCGGGCACGCGGGACCTCACGGCAGCGATCTCGCCGGACAGCCTCCCGGCGCGGCGCGCGCGGGCCATGGGCGGCAAGCTCTCCCCGCTGTTCTACCGGCGGCCGCTGGAAATCGTGCGCGGCGAGGGGCCGTGGCTCTACGCCCGTGACGGCGCGCGGTACCTCGACGCGTACAACAACGTCGCGGTCATCGGCCACACGCACCCCGCCGTGACACAGGCCGTGAGCCGGCAGCTGGCGCAGCTGAACACACACTCGCGCTACCTGCACGCGGGGATCGTCGAGCTCTCCGAGCGCATCCTCGCGACCATGCCGGCGCCGCTCGACACCGTTCTGTTCACCACGTCCGGCACCGAGGCCAACGAGCTGGCGTGGCGCCTGGCCACCGAGTACACCGGTGCGGGCGCGGCCGTGATCGCGGAGCACGCGTACCACGGGGCGTCGAAGTGGATGGCGGACCTGAGCTCGAACGAGTGGCCCGCGGGTTACCGGCCCGCGCACGTCGCGACGTTCGTGGCACCCCGCGGCCCGGCTCCCGAGCTGACGGAAACCGTTGCGGCCGAACGGATCCGCCGGGCGGACGAGACTCTGCGTGCGGCGGGGGAACGCCCGGCGCTCGTGCTCGCGGACTCGCAGTTCACCTCCGAGGGCATCCTCGACGCGCCCGGCGAGTTCGTGGCCGGCCTCGTCGCGGGCGCCCACACGGCCGGCGCGCTGTACCTCGCCGACGAGGTGCAGTCGGGCTACGGCCGCAGCGGCCCGCAGCTGTGGCGCTTCCTGCTCGCCGGCGTGACGCCCGACCTCGTGACGCTGGGCAAGCCGATGGGCGCGGGCTACCCGATCGGCGCCGTCGTGACGCGGCGCGAGATCGCCGACGCGCTCGCGGGCAGCTACGAGTACTTCTCCACCTTCGCCGCCACACCGGCGGCCGCGGCGGCCGGCCACGCGGTGCTCGACGTCCTCAGCCTCACCGACCTGCCCGCCCGCGCCGCCGCGACGGGCACGTTCCTGCGGGAGGGCCTGCGGGCCCTGGCCGCGGAGGAATCGCTGCTGGGCGAGGTCCGCGGCACCGGACTGCTCGCGGGCGTCGACGTGGTGGGCTCCGGTGCGTCCACATCTCGCGAGGTCACGCGCGCCCTGGTCTCGGAGCTGGTCGGGCAGGGTGTGCTCGCCGGCTCCACCGGCCCGCGCGGTGACGTGCTGAAGGTGCGCCCGCCGCTGGTGTGGGAGGACGCGCACGTGAGCCAGTTCCTGGAGCGGCTGCGGCGAGGGCTGGCGGAAATGCGCGCCTGACAACGGAAACCGGCCGTGGGGTCCGCCGTCGGTGCGGCGGACCCCACGGCCGGGCCGGGGATTACCTGCGGAGCTCGCCGCGGGCCGGCGGCAGGGTCGTCGGCCCGGAGTTGACGTTCGTGGCGTGGCCGACGGTGACGCCGGTGTCGTCGAAGGTCAGGTCGAGCCGGTCGACGAACGGCGACTCCAGGAAGTGCCACGTCAGGTGCAGTTCGTCGGCCGACCACCACTGCCCTGCGGCGAGGACGGCTGCCGTCGGGTCCTGGTAGGAGTGGTGCAGGCGCCACACGCTCACGCCGGTGTCCTGGCGCGTCCAGGTGCCCAAACCGTGGTCGATCGGGTGCCGGCCCAGCTCGTCCTCGACGACGACGTGCACCGAACCGTCGCGGACCTCGACCGCGAGCGACACGAGGCCCTGCTCGTTGGGCTCGAAGTCGTAGGTCGCGGTGAACCCGGCGCGCTGGACCGCGGCGCCGACGGTTTCCGGCTCCCGGGCGCGGTCCACCCAGGCGGCCAGAGCGTCCACTTCGGACTGTTCGCGGGCGGGGCTCTCGAACGCCGAGGTGAACGCGGAGCGCAACATGCCCGGCAGGTCGTGGTAGCTGCCGTCGCCCATGGCGCCGGTGATCACGACGACGCCGTCGTGGCGCGGGAAAACCATGCATTCCTGGCCGAAAATGCCCGACGCGCTGTAGATCCCGGCCTCGGTGGTCCAGAACTGGTAGCCGTACCCCTCGTCGGCGACGACGTCGGGCGCGGGCGGCACCAGCTCCTTGCCGTTCCACTCCCCGCTGATCGCGCGGCGCACGTGCAGCGCGGAAGCCTTCTGCACCCAGCCGGCCGGCAGGACGCGGGAGCCGTCCCACACGCCGTCCCGAAGGTGCAGCACCCCGAACTTCAGCAGGTCGCGGGGGCGCAGCGAAAGCCCGTTGCCCCCGCTGGACACGCCCTCGGGGTCCCGTTCCCACGTGTAGTCCGTGATCCCCAGCGGGTCGAACAGCCGTGGCCGCAGGTACTCGTCGACCGGCAGCCCCGAAACCTGCTGCACGATCGCGGACAGCACGTGGCTCGTGGTGCTGCTGTAGGTGAAGTTGCGCCCCGGCAGCTCGACCACGGGCTCCTCGAGGAACTCGTCGACCCAGCCCGTGCGCCGCAGCCGCGTGGTGGCGCCCGACAGCCCGCGCGCGTGGCCCGTGCACATCGTCAGCAGGTCGCGCACGCGCATGCGGCCGAGGTTCTCGCCCGGCTCGCCGGCCAGCCGGCCGGCGAAGAAGCCGACGACCGGATCGTCGAGCGAGAGCAGGCCCTCGGCCTCGGCGAACCCGACGGCCGCGGACGTGAAGCTCTTCGTGGCCGAGTGCACCTTGTGCCGCAGGCCGGGTTCGTGCGGCCACTGCCACAGGTCCAGCACGGTCCGCCCGTGGCGGTGCACGAGCAGGGAGTGCACGCGCATCCCACGTTCGGCCAGGGTCTGCAGCAGGGTGTGGACCGGGCCCGGGTCCAGCGCCGGTGCCGGGTCGTGGAAGGCGTTGCTCATGCTCACCGTTCTCGTGCGGAACTTCTTTACAGAATCACAAAACCTGCGAAAGGAACGACTTCAGCCGCGGCGTGCGCGGGTCGGTCAGCAGCTGCCGGGCCGGGCCTTCCTCGGCGATCACGCCGCTGTCCACGAACAGCACGCGGTCGGCGACCTCGCGGGCGAAGTTCATCTCGTGCGTCACCACCATCATCGTCATCCCGGACGAGGTCGCAAGGTCGCGCATCACGTCGAGCACGCCCTTCACCAGCTCGGGGTCGAGCGCCGAGGTCGCCTCGTCGAACAGCATGATGTCGGGCTCCATCGCGAGCGAACGCGCGATGGCCACGCGCTGCTGCTGCCCGCCGGACAGGTGCGAGGGCCGCGCTGACGCCAGCGCCCGCAGGCCGACCTTGTCCAGCTGCTGCAGCGCGCGTTCCCGCGCTTGTTCGCGCGACATCTTGCGCACCCGCCGCAGCGCGAGCGCGATGTTGTCCACCGCGCTCTTGTGCTGGAACAGGTTGAAGTGCTGGAACACCATGCCGGTGCGCGAGCGCACGGCGTTGAGGTCCACCTTCGGGTCGGTGATCGTCTGCCCGTGCAGCCGGATCGTGCCCGAGGTCGGCGGGGACAGGAGGTTCACGCACCGCAGCAGCGTCGACTTGCCCGAGCCCGAAGCGCCGATGAGGCACACGGTCTCGCCGCGCGCGACCGTCGCCGACACGCCCTTGAGCACCTCGACGAGGCCGAAGGACTTGCAGATGTCGACCAGCTCGATCGCGGGGACGTCGGCCTTCGCCTCGTCCGGCGCCTGAGGGGACGTCGAGACCTGGTTCACCTTCACGCTCCCGCTTCGAATCCGGTGGCACCGACGGGGATCAGCGGCTGCGGCGTCGCTGCCGGGCCGCCACCGCCGCTCGCCGGACGGCGGCCTTCGCGCAGCCGCTTGTCGAACCAGTTCACCAGGTGCGTCAGCGGCACCGTGAACACGATGTAGACCAGGCCCGCGGCCACGAACGACGACGAGTTGTACGAAATGGACTGTGCCTGCTGCGCGATGAAGTACAGCTCGCGCTCCCCGACGGCCAGGCCGAGCAGGTAAACCAGCGAGCTCTCCTTCACGGCCACGATGAACTGGTTCGCCAGCGCCGGCAGCACGTTGCGGATGCCCTGGGGCACCACGACGAGCAGCTGTGTGCTCAGGTGGCTCATCCCGAGGCTGCGGCCCGCCTCGGCCTGGCCGGGCGGCACGCTCTGGATGCCCGAGCGGAAGATCTCCGCGATGTAGGCCGCGTTGATCAGGCCCACCGCGAGGATCGCGTAGCCCATCGGCGACTGGCCGAACAGGCGGACCCCCGCCGACGGCAGCCCGATGCCGATGAGGCTCACCGTGACGATGGCGGGCAGGCCCCGGAACACGTCGACGTAGACGCGGGCCGGCATCCGCAGCCACCAGCGCGTGGAGATGAGCAGCATCGCCAGCAGCAGGCCCACCACCAGTCCGAGGATCAGCGCGAGTGACGCGATGATCAATGTGTTGCGCAGGCCCTCCCCGAGCAGCGAAGGCAGCACGGCGAGGATCTGGTGGATGTCGAAGAAGGAATGCAGGAAATCGCCCATGGGACCAGGTGTCCTTACCTCGGTTCGGCCGCGGACCGCGGGAGTGCGCGCGGACCCGGCCTCAGCGGGGTCGGCGCCGGTACCGGCCGGCAGTTCGTCTTATAGACTATAACTGTGACGTGGCGCTCACGGTAGCAGATTCGACAAGATAGTCAACGTCTGAAGTGTTCACTTCACCCGGCTCGCGAGGAGCCCGGCGAAGAAGTCCTGGACCACGGGGATCACCAGGCTGCCCTGGTGGGCCACCCCGGGTACCACGTCGAACCGCACGGAGAGCCCGCTGCGCTCGAAGCTGTCGCGCAACGTCTCGATGCGCTCGATCCGCGTGCGGCCGGTCTTCTCCACGCCGTCCATCCAGTTCGGACCACCGGCGTTGTTGATCTCCCACGTCTCCACGTCCGCAGAGCCGACCACCATCTGCACCGGCACGCGGCGCAGGGCCGCGAGGTCGAGCTCGATGCCGAACTTCTCGCGGAAGCCGCCGGTGCCGAGCCACCACGGCAGGGAGTCGTCGAGCTGCGTGATGCGACCGGGCGCGCCGATCGAGACGCCGGCGAGGCGCTCGGGGTGGGCGTAGAAGAACCGGTGCGCGAACTGCCCGCCGCCGGAGAAACCGTGCAGGAAGAAGGTTTCGGTCTCGGTGTTGAACTCCTCGCCGACCTCTTCGACGATGTGCAGCAGCTCCTCGTCGAAGCGGATCCCGTCGTACTCCAGGAACTTGAAGCCGTGGAGCTCGCGCCGCTTGCCGATGCCGGCCGGGAACAGCGGCGCGAGGATCACGCACCCGTGGCGGGTCGCGAAGTCCGCCCACTGGTTGCGGTAGAGCTCGGCCGAGCGGCCCGTGCCGTGCTGCACGACGACCAGCGGCAGCGGGGCGGCTTCGGGCGTGTGGTCTTTCGGTACGAACAACGCGTAGGACAGGCGCTGGTCGTGGCCGGAGGCGAAGAACGGGGTCGCGCCGACGAAGTGGGCTCCCTGGGAGTCGGGTTCGGTGGTGGTGGTCATGGCAGCCGGGAGCTCCTCGGGGTTCGGGGGACGCGCAGGGACGATGCACTACGCACGAAGACGATATAGGCTATAGATCTGGTCAAGGGCGTGAAGACAGCTTTTGACGGTGTGCGATGCGACAACTCCGGGCGGGCGGACCCACGAGGCGGCTTCGTTCGGCCCGACAGAATGCAGGCCGCAGGCCACAGCCTGCCCACCGAGCGGGAGGGAGACCGATATCCTTGCGGTCCCCCCATGTCCGCGGAGAGAGACAACCAGGCCGATGACCCATCCCCGCCCAGCCCTCACGAAGAACGCCTACGTCTACGAGGAGCTGCGCCGGCGCATCCTGGCCGGCGAGCTGATCCAGGGCCAGTCCATCTCCCAGGAGCAGCTCGCGGCGGAGCTCGGCGTGAGCACCACTCCCCTGCGCGAGGCGCTGCGGCGGCTCGACGCCGAGGGGCTCGTGACGATCGACGCGCACCGCGACGCGCGGGTGAGCCGGCTCAACGCCGAGGAGGCCCGCAGCCTCTTCGAGGTCCGCGAACGCCTCGACCCGCTGGCCACCAAGCTCGCCGCCACGCGCCGGACCGACGCCGACATCGCGGCGATCGAGTCGGCACTCAAGGACCTCGAGCCGCTGAGCACGTCCACCGGCTTCGACTCGCTGCTGGTGCACCGCGCGTTTCACCGCAGCGTCTACACGGCCTCGCACAACCCGCTGCTGATGACGCTGCTCGAAGGACTCTGGGACAAGGCCGACCGCTACCGGCTGATCGGCCTGCAGTCCAAACCGGACTCCCCGCAGGACCAGGAACGCGTGCGTCGCGAGCACATCGAGATCGCCCAGGCCGTGATCTCGGGTGA
Organism: Amycolatopsis sp. NPDC049253; assembly: GCF_040678995.1. Classification (NCBI taxonomy): domain Bacteria; kingdom Bacillati; phylum Actinomycetota; class Actinomycetes; order Pseudonocardiales; family Pseudonocardiaceae; genus Amycolatopsis; species Amycolatopsis sp. NPDC049253. Next base: position 237,667 of record NZ_JBFAQX010000002.1, read on the forward strand.
CGCCCGCACAGCCGAACGGACCATGAAGAAGCACGTGCTCGGCAGTCTCGGCCGCCGGGCGATCGCCGCGCTGGAGGCCTGAGGGCGCTCACAGGAGCGCCAGCGGGTTGGCCGGCGAGCCCGTCCCGCCCTCGACCACGAGCGGCGCCACCACGAAGAGGAACTCGTGACGACCTTCCTCGGCACACACGGCGGCCAGTGGTTCGAGCGCGCAGTTGTCCACCACGGCCAGCCCGTAGGCGAAGATCGCGCCGTGCACGGTCCACGGCACTCCCCCGTCGTTCGGGGCGCGGTCGAGCATGTCCCACGCCAGCGCGGCGCAGTCGTGGTCGCGCAGGAACGCCAGACAGGAGGCGTGCAGGCCCGGGCGGCTCGTCTCGGTGCCCCACGGCGGGTTCTCGCGGTCCCACGCGTCGCGTCCGCAGTGGACGACCACCGCGTCGCCGGGACCGACGGCGACGCCCTGCGCCTCGGCGATCTCCTCGAGCTCGGCTCCGTGCACCGGGCGGTCGAGGGTCACGTAGGGCTCGCCGCGGAAGGCCGGCACGTCGAGCAGGACCCCGCGCGTGACGATGCCTTCGCGCCAATGGTCCACCGAGCCCCAGCGGCTGCCGCGCGAGGTGAGCTCCACGTCGGGGTCGCGGCCCTGCCACAGGCCGCGTTCGTCCCAGACGTGGCAGAGCGCGTCGACGTGGGTGGCGGCGACGCCGTGGTACTCGATGCCGTAGTAGTCACCGGAGATCCCGCCGGTACCGCGGGGCGTCTTGGTCGTGTAGTGCGAAGCCGGGCGCGGGTTGTCCACGTCGGGGCGGGTCGGGAAGGGCCGGCTGAGCGACACCGTGCGGCCCGCGCGCACGAGCCGCGCGGCTTCGGCCCGCTTGGCGGCGGTGATCAGGTTGACGGCGCCGACCTGGTCGTGGGCGCCCCAGCGGCCCCAGTTGCTGCGGCCGTGGAGCTGCTCTTCCACCTCGGCGCGGGTCCAGTCACGCGCCACCGCTCCACCTCTTCCGGCTCGCCTCTGAATGTTGGTATTTTCTAAGCGACAAGTACCAGATTGTCAACCGTGGGAAAGGCGGCGACGAGTGAAGAAGATCGTCCTGTTCGGCGACAGCATGCTGGGCCGGTTCACCAAGCCCCGCATCGACCAGCTCGAGGCCGAGGCCGGCGACGTGCTCGTCTTCAACTGCGCGGCGGGCGGCTGGAAGAGCGACGACGGGGCGCGCCGCGCGGCCACGATCGCCCGGACCGACCCCGACGTGGTGGTGTTGTCCTTCGGCGCCAACGACTGCGCGCCCGACCGGCTGGTGGAGCTCGACGCGTACGCCGAGAACATGCGCACGATCGCCGACGCCTTCGCCCCGGCCACGCTGATCGGGTTCCTGCCGCCCTCGATCGAGGAGATCGACGGCGTCGGCAGGCGCGGGCGCACGAACGCCGTGCTCGGCACCTACCGGGAGGTGCTGCGTGAGGTCGTCTCGGCCGCGAACGCGGTGGACACCGACGCCGCGGTGGCGCCGCTCGTCGCCGCCGGCGAGCCCGTGCACGAGGACGGTCTGCACCTCACCGGAGACGCCTACCGGCTCGTGATCTCGGCGCTCGCCGAGCGGATCTCGGCCGCCGGCACCACGTCTGACCTGCACTGATCTTCCGGAAGGCCTCGCATTGAAGCCGGAACTACAAGTCGTTGACGTTCTGAAGTTCTATAGCCTATAGTTCCGCTCCATCGTGAGCGCTCCCCGCTTCCCCCCTCCCGCTCCACCCCTCACCCTCCCGCTCCCGGTCTGGCGAAGGAGACCCATGAACCGACTTCCCCTGCGGCGCGCGCTCGGTGCGCTCGGCCTCGCCGCACTCACCGCCGCCTCAGTCACCGCGTGCGGTGGAGGCGATTCCGCGGCCGGCAACGACTTCGGCCTCGCCCAGCCCGGCACCATCACGGCGGCGGTCACGGCGGGCGACTACCCGTTCGTTTCCCCCGACGCCAGCGGCAAGCCGGTCGGCATGCTCGTGGACCTGAACAACCTCATCGCCGACCGGATGCACCTCAAGATCGTCTACAAGACGACCACCGTCCAAGCCGGACTCCCCGGCCTCACCAGCGGTCAGTACGACCTGATGTCGGTGGGCCTGGTGGCGAGCGACGAACGCAAGAAGAGCGTGGCGTTCACGAAGGCGATCTTCTGGGGCCAGAACGTGGTCGTGGTCCCGGCGAGCTCGACCGCGAAGTCCATTCCGGACCTGGCCGGCAAGCGCGTGGGCGCCGGCGCGAACAGCACGCAGGAAGACTTCGCGAAGAAGAAGATGACCACGTCGCAGCTCGTGTCCGAGGCCACTGACGGCGCGGGCGTGAACCAGCTGCTCGCGGGCAACCTCGACGCGATGGTGCTCGGCTCGACGCACGTCGGGCAGATCTTCACCGAGCACCCGGGCAAGCTCAAGGTCGCGCTGACCTCACCGCAGGACCAGCCGGGCGCCGAGGCGGTCAACAAGAAGCTGACCAAGTTCCTCGACGCCTACAACACCGAGCTCACGGCGCTCGCGAACGACGGCACGTTCCTCAAGCTGTACCAGAAGTACTTCCCGAACCTGCCGTACCCGACGCAGATGTACCAGTTCTGGCCGTCGATCCAGCAGCAGATCGAGAAGCAGGGCAAGCCGACGCCGTAGCCGGACGGGACTCGGTGCTCCGCCGCGCCTTCCCGTGGCGCGCAGCGGGGAGACAAGGGGTTTCCTGCCCACGCCGGGCAGGAAACCCCTTGTCGTTTCCGGTGTTCGGCTCCCCCGCTCAGCAGGTGACGGACACCTTGGCCCCGGCCTTGAACGACACGTGCACGTGGTCGAAGTGGTTCGCGGTGGGGCTGCCGCGGTCCTCCATCGGGTCCCAGCCGCTGCCGGTGTTGATGCGCTGGCGCCAGATCACGTACGTCACGCCGAACTCGCCCTGGTGGGCCAGCACGTACGCGGCGAGTGCGTTGCCGGTCGCGGTGTCGACCATGAAGTCGAGCGCGAGACCGGTGGGGTGGTCACTCGTGCCCGCCCGGCCGGCGCGGCCGCCGACGGAGCCGACCTTGAACTTCGTGAGGATGTGGTTGCCCACCTGGGCCGCGTTGGGCTGCGCACCGGCCAAAGTGGACGAACACGCCTTACCTGCCGACAAGGTGTTCTTCGCCGCGGGCGGCGGCTTCGGCTTGGTCTTGGCGACCGGCTTCGTCGTCGTCGGCTTCAGGGACGCGGCCGACATACGGGGAACCGATGTGCTCGGAGTCGTACTGGGGGTCGTCTGGGTCGGGCTGCTTGGCGTCGTGCTGCTCGGCGTGGGGGCGCCGGACAGCGGAGCGCTCGAAGCGGGCTGCGGTGAACTGAGGGCGAGGCGGTCGGCGGCCGAGACCTGCCCACCGCCCGGGATAGCGCCCGTCAGCCACACGAGGGCCACCAGCCCGAGGGCGGCGAACACGCCGACTCCGACTGGCAGCCGCCACGACAGCGACCGGTAGCGATGTCTTCCGGACATCCTGGTGCACCATTTTCTTAGCTCGGGGAACGCGCGCCGCTAATTCGGGGGATACGGCACACGCAAAGCGGCCTCGACATTACGAATCGGACACGGGAATGTCACTGACGAGTGATTGTCCGCACAGATCAACACTGATCGATGCAGGTCAGCAGTGATGTTGACTTTCCGGCTACCCGCCATTGACACGGCCTCAGCCGCCTTTCCGCGCAGCCCAGGTCACGGTGCGCGAGCCCGTGGTCGCGCATTCCGCCGGCGCGTTTTCCATGATCACCGCTGCGCGACCGAGCAGGGCCGAAGAGGCTTCGGAACCGATACCGAAGGGTGGACCCGGTTGACGAACCGCCGTTTTGGATCCAAACTCTCGGGGATTCCGACCCGACCTGTGGAGGCGGCATGACGTTCTCGTTCCTCAGTCACCTGGAGTGCTCCCGGACCGGAGACCGGTACGAGGCGGACCAGGTGGCCGGCACGTCGGCCGCGGGAGCACCGCTGCTCGCGCGGTACGACCTGGAGCGGGTGCGGGAAACGGTGACGCGCGAGGACATCGCGACCCGCGAGCCGAGCCTGTGGCGCTACCACGAGGTGCTGCCCGTGCGTTCGCGCGACAACATCGTGAGCCTGGGCGAAGGCCTGACTCCGCTGCTGCCGCTGCCGAACCAGGGCAAGCAGTCCGGCGTGCCGAAGCTGCTCATGAAGGACGAGGGCCTGGTGCCCACCGGGTCGTTCAAGGCGCGCGGCGCCGCGGTGGGCGTATCGCGCGCGGCCGAGCTCGGCGTGCGCGGCGTCGCGATGCCGACCAACGGCAACGCCGGTGCGGCCTGGGCGCTCTACGCGGCCCGTGCCGGGATGGACAGTCTCATCGCGATGCCCGACGACGCCCCCGCCATCACCATGAAGGAATGCCTGGCCGCCGGCGCCGAGCTGTACCGGGTGGACGGTCTGATCGGCGACGCGGGCAAGCTCGTCGGCGCCGCCGTGGCCGAACGCCAGGGCTACCAGGACGTGTCCACCCTCAAGGAGCCCTACCGGCTCGAGGGCAAGAAGACGATGGGCTACGAGATCGTCGAGCAGCTCGGGTGGCGCGTGCCGGACGTGATCCTCTACCCGACCGGCGGCGGCGTCGGCATCATCGGCATCTACAAGGCACTGCTGGAGATGCGGGAGCTGGGCTGGATCTCCGGCGACCTGCCGCGCCTGGTCGCCGTGCAGGCCACCGGCTGCGCGCCGATCGTCGAGGCGTTCAAGTCCGGGGCGACGGAAAGCACCCTGTTCCCCGACGCGCGCACCGTCGCCTTCGGCATCACCGTGCCGAAGGCGCTCGGCGACTTCCTAGTGCTGGACGCCGTCCGGGCCACCGAGGGCACCGCGATCGCGGTGACCGACGACGAACTGCTGGCCGCGCAACGGCGGCTGGCCGCACTCGAGGGCGCGTTCGTCTGCCCCGAGGGCGCAGCCTGCTTCGCGGCGCTGGACCAGCTGCGCGAGTCCGGCTGGGTGAGCGAGGACGACGAGGTCGTGGTCCTCAACACCGGCGCCGGCATCAAGTACCCCGAGACCGTGGAGGTCGACGCGCCGCTGCTGGCGAAGACCGACGCGATCCCGGCCCGGGGTGCGTTGCGAGCGCGTTAACTCTGCTCGCAGGCCATCGCCAGCTCGATTGGATCTGATCTGATGTCCCCACCTCAGCAGCCGATCTGACAGGACCGAGCCCATGAACCGACGACGTTTCCGTGCGGCGCTCCTCCTGGCCACCGCCCTCGCCCTGGGTGCCGCCTCGTGCGGCATCCAGCCGGCGAGCGCGGGCCGTGGCCCCGGCACGATCACGATCGACACCGCCAACTACCCGTCCACACTGGACCCCGGCAAGCAGTACGACACCGACACGTACTCGGTGTACCGCAACATCTTCGACCAGCTGCTGCGCCGGAACCCGAAGACGAACGCGGTCGTACCCTGGCTCGCCACGAAGTGGCAGCAGACCGATCCGCTCACCTGGCGCTTCACCATGCGCCCCGGCGTGACCTTCAGCGACGGCAGTCCGCTCACCGCCGAGGACGCGGCGTACTCGATCAGCCGGATCCTGGACAAGAAGTTCGGCAGCCAGCAGTACGCGAACTTCTCGGTGATCGACAAGGCCACGGCCGACGGCGGCGACCTCGTGGTGCACACGTCGGTGCCCTCCCCCACGCTGCTGAGCTACCTGACCACGCTCTCGGTGGTGCCGAAGGCTTACGTGCAGCGCGTCGGGGACAAGCAGTTCGCCGTGAAGCCGATCGGGTCCGGCCCGTTCGTGCTCCAGTCGGCGACGGCGGGCTCCGAGGTCGTGCTCACGGCCAACCCGAAGTGGTGGGGGCCGCCCACGCAGATCCGCACGGCCGTGTTCCGCGCGGTGCCCAACGTGGCCAGCCGCGTGGCCGACCTGCAGTCGCGCAAGGTCGACCTCGCGACCACGCTCACGCCGGACGCCGCGGACCAGATCCGCCGCGACCCGACGCTGGCGATCCTGTCCACGCCGACCGAACGCGTCGCCTACCTCGCGTACAACACGATCAAGGGCGGCGCCACGAACGACCCCCGGGTGCGCAAGGCCATCGCCGAGGCGATCGACTACGACGCCCTGATCAAGAACCTCCAGCGCGGTTACGCCAAGCCGATCAACTCCATGGCCACACCGCTGGCGTTCGGCTACGACAAGTCGTTGCCGGACAACCACCACGACCCCGAGGACGCCAAACGGCTGCTGCAGGAAGCGCACGCGGTCGGCGCGAAGCTGGTGATGGCGACCTCGCCGTCGTTCGACCCGCAGGTGGTGCAGGCGATCCAGGGTGACCTGGCGGCCGTCGGGCTGCAGGTGGAGATCCAGAACAGCGACCAGGCGACGTACCTGAAGAAGGTGCAGGACCCGGCGCACGAGTGGGGCTCGATCCGCTTCGGCAAGTGGTCGTGCTCGTGCCTCGACTCCGACGGCGTGATCTACCCGCTGTTCCACACCGGCGAGATCTGGAGCTCCTACAGCAACCCCGCCTTCGACAAGATCGTGGAGCAGGCGCGCGAGACGATCGACCCCGCGCAGCGGACCAAGCTGTACTCGCAGGCGTTCGAGCTGCTCAACCGCGACCTGCCGGGCATCGGCCTGTTCCAGGCATACGCGGTGTACGGCGCGAACTCGCGTCTGCAGTGGACACCCGACGCGTCGGAAAGCCTGTTCCTCGACCAGATGAAGGTGAGCTGACATGACGGCGATCGCAGTGTCGGCCCGCCGGAGGCGGACGAGGAGCCTGCCGGCCACCCCGCGGTACGTCGCGGGCCGGCTGGGCCAGGCCGTGCTCGCGCTGTTCGGCGTGACCACCATCGTGTTCTTCGCGCTGCGCCTCTCCGGCGACCCGGCGCGGCTGCTCGTGCCCGAGGGCGCGACGGCGGCCGACATCGAGCGGGTGCGCGAGCAGCTCGGACTGAGCGATTCCCTGTGGCACCAGTACCTTTCGTTCCTCGGCAACGCCGTGCGCGGCGACCTCGGGTACTCGTACGTGCAGAACCGGCCGGCGACAGCGCTGATCGCCGAGCGGCTGCCCTACACCGCGAACCTCGCGGTGGCCGCGCTGATCCTGTCCGTGGTGTTCGGCGTGGTCATCGGCGTCATCACGGCGCTCAAACGCGGCAAGTGGCAGGAACGCGTGCTCATGCCGATCGTCCTCATCGGACAGGCGATGCCCGCGTTCTGGACCGGCCTGCTGCTCGTGCTCGTGTTCTCGGTGGCGCTGCGCTGGCTGCCGTCGACCGGGTACGACGGGCCGCTTTCCCTGCTGCTGCCCGCCGTCACCCTCGCCTCGCTCTCGGCGGCGGCGATCGCCCGCGTGACACGCGGCGCGGTGCTCGAACAGCTGTCGCAGGACTACGTGCGCACCGCGCGGGCCAAAGGGGCGAGCACCACGCGGCTGGTGCTGCGTCACCTCGCGCGCAACAGCGCGATCCCGGTGCTCACGGTCGCCGCGCTGGAGCTGGCCAACCTGCTCGGCGGCGCGGTGGTGACCGAGGTGATCTTCGCGTGGCCGGGCATCGGCCAGCTGACGATCCAGTCGGTGTCGGCGCGCGACTTCCCGGTGGTGCAGGCGATCGTGCTGTTCGCCTCCGCGGTGTACATCGTGATCAACCTGCTCACCGACCTGCTCTACGGCGTGATCGACCGGCGCGTCGCCACCGGTGGCAACGGAGGTGCGGCGTGAAGCGGCGCGCGATCGTCATTCCCCTGGTCGTGCTGGCGATCTACGTGCTGGCCGCGGTCTTCGCTCCCCTGCTGGCGCCGTTCGACCCCGACAAGGTCACGCTCGCGCAGCGGCTGCTGCCCCCGGGCGCACACCACTGGCTCGGCACCGACGCCCTCGGACGCGACGTGCTCTCCCGCGTCATCTACGGCACTCAGGTCTCGCTGCTCGTGGCGATCGGCGCCGTCGTGGCCGGCGGTGTCGTCGGCATCGCGCTCGGCGTGCTCGCGGGCTGGCGCGGCGGCTGGCTCGGTGCGGTGATCATGCGCGTGGTCGACATCGTGCTGTCGGTGCCGTTCTTCCTGCTGGCGATCCTCGTGGTCGCGGTGCTCGGGCCGAGCCTGCTCAACGTGGTGGTGTGCCTGGCGCTCGTGCGCTGGCCGCGTTACGCCCGCGTCGCCCATTCCGCGACGCTCCAGGCCCGCGGCCGCGGGTTCGTCCGCGCCGCCACGGCGACGGGCGCGCCCGCGTGGTGGATCGTGGTGCGCCACGTGCTGCCCGAAGTGCTTCCGGTGTCCATTGTGGTCGCCACGCTGGAGCTGGGCCTGATGGTGATCTACGAGGCCTCGCTGTCGTTCCTGGGCCTCGGCGTGCAGCCGCCCACCGCGTCGTGGGGCTCGATCCTCTCCGACGGCCAGCAGTACATCGCGTCGGCGTGGTGGCTCGCGACCTTCCCGGGCATCGCGTTGTTCCTCCTCGTGCTCGCCGTGAACCTGCTGGGCGACGCGGCCCGCGACCGGCTGGACCCGGCGAAACGCGCCGAGCTGCCGCGCCCGCGGCTTCTTCGACGGATGGCGAGGCAGACCGCATGATCCCCGACTACCGAGGCGAGTTCACCGGCAAGCGCGTGGTCATCACGGGCGCGGCCGGGCTGATCGGCACGTGGACGGCCGAGGCGTTCCACGCCGAAGGCGCCGAGTTGCTGTTGTCCGACAACCGGCCCGAGCCGGTGCGGGAGCTGGCGGACCGGCTCGGCGCGCACGCGGCGGTGGCCGACCTGGCCACCGGCGCCGGCGTCGACGAGCTGATCGCGGCGATCGACGAGCGCTGGCCGACGGCCGACATCCTCGTCAACAACGCCGGCATCTACCCGCGCACGCCGGTCGCCACCACCGAGCGCGAGACCGTGGAGACGATCTTCGCCGTCAACGTCCTCGCGCCCTACCAGCTGGCGCGGCACGTGATCGCGACCATGACCGCGACCGGCACGCAGGGCTGCATCGTCAACCTGTCCTCCGGCGCGGCGAAACGCCCCACCCGCACCGGCGGCGTCTACTCCGCGAGCAAGGCGGCGCTGGAGATGCTCACCCGGTCGCTCGCCCTCGAGACGGGTGAGGCCGGGATCCGCGTCAACAGCGTGGGCCCCGGCTTCGCGCCCGGAAGCGAGGTCAGCGAACTGCCGGAGGAGCACGTCGCCAAGATGCGCCGGGCGATCCCGCTCGGGCGCACGTCCGGCCCCGGCGACGCGCCGTCGGCGATCCTCTGGCTGTGCTCCGGCGCCGCGTCGTTCGTCACCGGCACCACCCTCGACGTCGACGGCGGCCGCACCGCCGGCGACTTCACCCCCTCGGCAGGTGCGTCGTGAGCTACCCCTGGCCCGGCGGCGCCCGCGCGGCCGTGTGCTTCACCCTCGACTTCGACGGCGAATCACCTCACCTGTGGCGCACCCGGGAAAACCCGCCCGCCTCCGTCGGTGAGCTGGAGCAGCGACGTTACGGGCCGCGGCGCGGGATCCGCAACCTGCTGTCCATGATGGACAACCTGCACCTGCGGGCGACGGTGTTCGTGCCCGGCTGGATCGCCGACCGCTACCCGGAGCAGGTGGCCGAGGTCCACGCCCGCGGGCACGAGCTGGCCCTGCACGGCTGGTGCCACGAAGCACCGACGGGCCTGACGCGCGACGAGCTGCGCCGCACGCTGGCCCGCGCCGCGGACACGCTCACCGCGATCACCGGCGAACGGCCGGTCGGCTACCGCTCCCCCAGCTGGGACATGACCACCGACGTGTTCGGAGTCCTGCACGAGCTCGGCCTGACGTATGACAGTTCCCTGATGGGCGACGACCGGCCCTACCTCGTCGACGACGTCGTGGAGGTCCCCGTCGACTGGGCCACCGACGACGCGCCCTACTACCGCTACGTCGGCGGGGATCCTCGGCCGCCCGCGACCACACCGGAGGTGCTGGCCGGCTGGGCCGCCGAGATCGCGGCGGCCAGGAAGCTCGGGTCGCTGTGCATGATCACCGTCCACCCGTGGCTGTCGGGCCGGCCCGCCCGCGTGGCCACGCTGGAAGCGCTGCTCGCCTCCGTCGTCGCCGACGACGAGCTGACCACCGCATGCGCCGGTGAGCTCGCCGCGCACCACCGCGAGCACGGCACCGGATACGAAGTCCCCCTCGAGGAGTTGGGCAGGCCCGGTCATGACTGAGCTGCTGGAAGTGCAGGACCTGAAGGTGTCGTTCGGTGCCGGCCGTGAAGCCGTGCGCGGCGTCGACCTCACCGTCGGCCGCGGCGAAACCCTCGCCGTGGTCGGGGAATCCGGCTGCGGCAAGAGCCTCACCGCGCTGTCGCTGCTCGGTCTCGAACCCGCCGCCGCGCAGGTGACGGGGTCGGCGACGCTGGGCGGCACGGAGCTGATCGGCCGCGGCGAACGCGAGCTGCGGCGCCTGCGCGGCACCCGCGCGGCGATGATCTTCCAGGACCCGATGAGCTCGCTGAACCCGACCACCCGCATCGGCACGCAGATCGCCGAGGTGCTGGCCATCCACTCGCCGATGCGGCGCTCGGCCCGGCTGCGCCAGGCCGTGGAGCTCATGGAGTCCGTGGGCATCACCGACGCCGCGGCGCGAGCCCGGCAGATGCCGCACGAGCTGTCCGGCGGCATGCGCCAGCGCGTGATGATCTCGATCGCGCTGGCGGGCAGTCCCGAGCTGCTCATCGCGGACGAGCCCACCACGGCGCTCGACGTGACGGTGCAGGCCCAGGTCCTCGCGCTGCTTCGGGAACGGACGCGGGACACGGCACTGCTGTTCATCACGCACGACATGGGTGTGGTCGCGGAGATCGCCGACCGCGTCGCCGTGATGTACGCGGGCAAGGTCGTGGAGACCGGCACCGTCCGGGAAGTCCTCGAAGCCCCGCGCCATCCCTACACCGCGGCGCTGCTGCGCTCGGTGCCCGATCCCGACCGGCCGGCGGCCGGGGAACTGCCCACCATCCCCGGGCAGGTCCCCGCCGTCGGCGCGGTGCTCGAAGGCTGCCCGTTCCGCCCGCGCTGCGACCACGCCGACGACACCTGCGCCACGGCTCCGGCGCTCGTCGAGGGCGTCGCGTGCTGGCACCCGGTGTCCCGCGAATCCCAGGAGGTGGCGTGATGGCGGATCTCGTTGTCGCGGAAGGACTGGTCAAGCGCTACGCCGTGCGCGGAGGCACGATGGCGGCCGTCGACGGCGTGAGCCTGCGCGTCGGGCAGGGCACCACGCTGGCGCTCGTCGGCGAGTCCGGCTGCGGGAAGTCGACCACCGGGCGGCTGCTGCTCGCGCTGGAACGGCCCGACGAAGGCAGCGTCGAGGTCGCCGGCCAGGCCGTGCACTCGATCGGCAAGAAGCAGCTGCGCGAGCTGAGGCGCACGATGCAGCCGGTGTTCCAGGACCCCTACGACTCCCTCAACGGCCGCATGACCGTCGGGCAGATCGTCTCGGAACCCCTGCGCGTGCACCGGTTCCGCGGTGATCTCGACGCGCGCGTGCGGGAGCTGCTCGAAGCCGTCACCCTCGCGCCGGAGCTCGCGCAGCGGTACCCGCACGAGCTCTCGGGCGGGCAGCGCCAGCGCGTGGCGATCGCGCGGGCCATCGCGCTGGACCCGGAGTTCCTCGTGTGCGACGAGCCGGTGTCCGCGTTGGACGTCTCGGTGCAGGCGCAGGTGGTGAACCTGTTGCGGCGCCTGCAGGACGAGCGCGGCATCACCTACCTGTTCATCAGCCACGACCTCGCGCTGGTGCGCCACCTCGCCCACCGCGTGGCCGTGATGTACCTCGGGCGGATCGTCGAGGAGGGCGAGACCGAGGAGCTGTTCGCCGACCCGCGCCACCCGTACACCCAGCTGCTGCTCGCCGCCGCGCCCCGGCCACGCGTGCGCGACCACGAACGGCAGGAGCCGGTGGAGCAGCTCGGCGAGGCCACGAGCGCGCTGACGCGTTCGGGCGGTTGCGCGTTCGCCCCGCGCTGCCCGCTGGCCACGGACCGGTGCCGCACCGAGGATCCCGCGCTGCGGCCGCTCGCGGACACGCGAGCCGCGGCGTGCCACTACGCCGAGACCGCGCGGGTCGGGGCCGCATGATCACTCGCGACGCGTACGGAATCCCTTCGGTGGTGGCGGAAACCGAGGGCCAGGCGTGGTTCGAGCTCGGCCGCGCCGCCGCCGAGGACCGGCTGTGGCAGCTGGAGTACGACCGCCGCCGCGCGGCCGGCCGCTGGGCCGAGGTCGTGGGCGAGCCGGCCGTGGCCGCCGACCGGCTCGCGCGCCGGCTGCGCCTCGCCGACGCCGCCGACCGCGACCTGGCGGCCATGGACCCCGCCACGCTCGCGACGTTCGAGCACTACGCGGCGGGTGTCAACGCCCACGTCGCCGAGCACGGCACCGGCGTCGAGCACGAGCGCGGCGGCATCGGCTGGGAACCGTGGACGCCCCGCGACTCGCTGCTGATGTTCAAGATCCGCCACGTGTTGATGGGCGTGTGGCAGTACAAGATCGCCCGCGCCGTGCTGCGCGCGACGGCCGGTGCCGAGGCGGCCGCGAAACTGGACCCGCGGCCGTTGCCGGGCATGCGCGTGACGGTGCCGCCGCTGGGCCGGGTCGACGAGGCCCGCGCGAACCTGTTCGAGCAGGCGCGCGCCGACGTCGAGGCGGCGGCCGAGCACCTCGGCTTCCTCGGCGAGTCCGAGGGCGGGTCCAACGCGTGGGTCCTCGGCCCGAGCCGCACCGCGAGCGGGAAACCGTTGCTGGTCAACGATTCCCACCGCGCGCTGGACGTGCCGAACACCTACTGGCAGGCCCACGTGCGCTGCCCGGAGTTCAAGGTGTCCGGCGCGACGTTCCCCGGGCTCCCGGGTTTCCCGCACTTCGGCCACAACGGCCGCGTCGGCTGGGCGATCACGAACGCCGCCGCCGACGCGCAGGACCTCTACGTGGAGCACTTCCGCGGCGAGCAGGTGCGCACGGCCGACGGCTGGGCGGACGCGTCCGTGCGCGACGAGGTCATCCGGGTCCGCGACGGCGAGGACCGCGTCGAACGCTGCTGGCTCACCCCGAACGGTCCCGTCGTGCACGGCGATCCCGCGAGCGGCGCGGCCCTGTCGCTGCGCTGGACGGCCACCGACGGCGCGTGCGAGCAGTTCGGCGTGCTGCGCCGGATGCTGCTCGCCGAGGGAGTGCCCGTGCTGCTCGACGCGCAGGACGGCTGGGTCGACCCGGTCAACAACCTCCTGGCCGCCGACGTCGACGGGCACCTCGGTTACCTGCTTCGCGGGCAGCTCCCGGCACGCGGCAACCACGCCGCGACCCAGCTGCCGGTGCCCGGCTGGGAGCCCGCGCACCGCTGGCGCGGCCGCGTGCCGTTCGGCGACATGCCGCGGACCGAGGACCCGCCGGAGGACCTCATCGTCACGTCGAACAACACGGTCACCGCCGCCACGCACCCGGTGATCTCCCACGCCGTCAACGACTCCTACCGCGCCGAGCGCATCCACGAGCTGGCCGCCGCGGCCGGCCCCGCGACGGCCGGCGACATGCGCGCGTGGCAGGGCGACACGACGTCGGTCGCGGCCCGGCGCTGGGCGCAGCTGCTCGAGAGGCGCGGCCCGTACGGTGGTTTTTCGGCGGACGCGGAGCTGGCCCGCGCCGTGATCGTGGCCGGCCGGGGCGACCTCGGACCGGACGAGTCCGCGGGGCTCGTGCACGCGTGCTTCCGCCGTGAGGTCGCCGCGCGCGTGCTCGACGCCGAGATCGGCGCGGACACGCGGGCGTGGCTGATGAAGTGCGGGCTGCCGGGCATGCCGGTGGTGCTGCGCCGCTGGTTCGCGAGCCTGACCTGGCCGCGCGAGGGCGAGTGGCCCGCCGAGCGCCTCGGCGACGACCTGCTCGCCGACGCGCTCGCCGCGGCCTGGCGCCGCGTGGCGGAGACGGGCCCGCGGCCGTGGGGCGAGGTCCACCGGACGGCGGCGAAGCACCCGCTGCACCCCGTCGTCGGCGCGGAGTTCGACCCGCCGGCCGCCGGCATCGGCGGGGACAACGAGACGATCCAGAACGGCGCCTACGGCTGGGCTCCCGGCGGGCGGTTCGACATCACCAACCTGTCGGTCTACCGCCAGGTGCTCGATCTGGCCGATCTCGACGCCGCCGGCTGGGTGATTCCGGGCGGAGCGTCCGGCTCGCCCGGTTCGGCGCACTATTCTGACCAGCTGGTCGTGTGGCAGCGCCACGAGCTCGTCCCGATGCACCCGCCCGCGACCACAGCGGACGCAACCACGATCGAGGAGCCGCGACCCGGTGACTGACCAGCCCCCCGAACCGGCCAGCCTGGTCCGCACCGCGTACCGGGCGATCCGCGAGGCCGTGCTGGACCGGCAGCTGCTGCCCGGCGAGCGGGTGACCGTGCGGCCGCTGACCGAGCGGCTCGGCATCTCGCCGACGCCGGTCAAGGCCGCGCTGGCGATCCTCGAACGCGAGGGGTTCCTCGTGGCCCGCCAGCACTCGGGGTACTTCGTGGCCGAGCTGACGGTCGCGGACATGCGCGACATCTACGAACTGCGCTCCGCCGTCGACACGCTCGCCGCGCGGGACATCGCCCGCACGCAACCGGTCGAGCTGCTCGCCCGGCTGGCCGACCTCGTCGAGGGCCAGCACGCGGCGCTGGCCGCCGGCGACGTGCCGCGCTACGCCGAGCTCGACCGCGAGTTCCACGCCCTGATCTGGCAAGGCTCGGCCAACCGCCGCCTGCTGGCCATCGCCGACCTGCTCGGCGCGCAGCTGCAGCTGGGCCAGAACGTGACGATCACCGTCCCCGGGCGTCCCGAGGCCAGTCTCGACGAGCACGGGGAGATCCTGGACGCGTTGCGCTCCGGCGACACGGCGGCCGCGGAACAGGCGACGCGCCGGCACGTCGCCCAGGTGATCCGGGCGTTGGAGTCGGCTCTGCCCGAATAAGCACCGCCCGAGTAGAACTGCCCGAACAACGACACACGGAGGTGGAGCACGTGGACTTCGGGCTGACCGAAGACCAGGAAGCACTGCGCCGCGGCGCCCGCGAGCTGGCGGCGAAGTTCCCCGACGAGTACTGGGCGCGCTGCGACGCCGAGGGTGAGTTCCCGTGGGATTTCTACACCGCGTTCGCCGACGCGGGCTGGCTCGGCATCGCGATCCCCGAGGAGTACGGCGGCGGCGGGCTCGGGATCTTCGAAGCCGCGCTGCTGCTGGAGGAAGTCGCCGCGTCCGGCGCCGGGATGAACGGGTGCAGCACCATGCACCTCACGATCTTCGGCCTCAACACCATCGTGAAACACGGCAGCGCCGCCCTGCGGGAGGAGATCCTCCCCCGCGCCGCCGACGGCTCGCTGCACGTCTGCTTCGGTGTCACCGAACCCGACGCCGGCACCGACACCACACGCATCCGCACCTTCGCCCGCCGCGACGGGGACGGCTACGTGATCAACGGCCGCAAGGTCTGGATCACCAAGGCCGGCCAGTCGCAGAAGATGGTGCTCATCGCGCGCACCACCCCGCTCGAGGACGTCGAGCGGCCCACCGACGGCATGTCGTTGTTCCTCGTCGACGTCGATCCCGAAGCCGTCACGCTGACCGCGATCCCGAAAATGGGCCGCAACGCCGTCAGCTCCTACGAGGTCGCGATCGACGACCTGCGCGTGCCCGCATCGGCCCGCATCGGCGAGGAAGGCCAGGGCTTCCGCTACCTGCTCGACGGCCTGAACCCCGAACGCATCCTGCTCGCCCACGAGGCCCTCGGCCTCGGCCGCGCCGCGATGGACCGCGCCGTGGCCTACGCGCGCGAGCGCATCGTGTTCGACCGGCCGATCGGGCAGAACCAGGGCATCGCGTTCCCGCTCGCCGAAGCCCGCACGCGTCTCGACGCCGCCGCGCTCATGGCCCGCAACGCCGCCTGGCGCTACGACCAGGGCCTCTCGTGCGGGCGCGAGGCCAACATGGCCAAGTGGCTCTGCGCCGACGCGGGCTTCCAAGCCGCCGACCGCGCGATGCAAACCCTCGGCGGCATGGGCTACGCGAAGGAGTTCCACGTCGAGCGCTACTTCCGCGAAGCCCGCCTGCTGCGGATCGCACCGGTGAGCCAGGAGATGGTGCTCAACTACGTCTCCACCCACGTGCTCGGGCTGCCCAAGTCGTACTGAAGCCCAGGTCGCAACGAGCGGTCCCGCCCGGACGACTCCGGACGGGACCGCTCGTTTCCTGTTGTCGTGCCTAGATCTTCGGCAATGCCACGTCGGTCACCGTGGCTTCTCCCGCCCTGACCTTGGTCTGGCGGAACTGCGGCTGGTAGCCGTTGGCGGCGACGGTGACCACCAGCGGGTTGTAGCCCTTGTCCAGCCACAGCCGGTAGTGGCCGTGCGCGTCCGTCTTCAGGGTGTACGACACCTGGCCGCACACTCCGTTGTGGACCATTGTGCAGACCTGCACCGTGGCGTTGGCGATCGGTGCTCCGGACGCGGTGTCGGTCACGTCACCTGAGAGCTCACCCCACGTCTTGGGCGGCGTGGCCTGCAGCGAGACGGGGAGGGCCGCCACGGCGTACGGGGTGTCCGTGTCGAACGCGACCGTCGCCGTGTACTTGCCCGGCTGGGTGACCTTGCCCGAGTCGGCCGTCACCGTGACCTTGGCGCTGGCGCCGGGAGCGAGGTCCAGCTCGGTGCTGCTCTCCGAGAGCCAGCCGGCGTCGTCGTCGCCACACTGGTCGTACCCGGGCAACGCCGCCGTGGTGCGCAGGGTCGGGACGAACGAACCGACCTGGTACAGCGCGCAGGCACCGCGGCCACCGCCGTAGAACGCCTGCGGCAGATCCGGCAGCGACGACCACTTGTCACTCACCGGGTCGTACTCGATGGTGTGCGCGGTCTCGTCGATCGGCCTACTGGGCGCGTCACCGCCGATGAACCCGCCGGCCAGCTGCAAGCGGCCGTTCGCCCCACTGTAGATGCCTTGCGACACCGCGTACGGCGCGTCGGCCACCTGGGTCCACGTGCCGGTGCCGGGCTTGAACACGTAGGTCGAGCGGGTGTTCCCGCCACCGGCCACGTAACCGCCGGCGCACACGAGTTCGCTCTGGATGCCCGCGCAGGCCGCGTCGCTCTGGGCCACCGGGTAGTCCGGGAGCGCCGACCAGGTGTTGTGCGCCGGGTCGTAGACGAACACCGACTTCACCGGGTCCGAGCCGCACTTGCTCGCACAGCCGCCGACCACGTACAGCTTCCCGCCCAGGGTGGCCGCCGTGGCACCGAAGAGCTTCACCGGCAGATCGGCCATCCGCGACCACGTGTCCGTCTCCGGGTGATAGGCGTACGTCGTGGCCACCTGCGCCGGGATCCCGAGCCCGCCGACGACGTACAGCGATCCGTTCAGGAACGCCGCCGCGCCACGCATGATCGGTTCCGGCATGTCCGCGATCGGTGACCACTGCGCGGTGACCGGGTCGTACACGTAGCCGCGAGCCACGGGCGCGAGCCCGCCCGCGGGCATGCCGCCCGCGGTGTAGACCTTGCCCTGGTACCCGCCGAGCGCGCTCTCGTAGGTGAACTCCGGCACGGTCGCGAGCGGCTGCCAGCCGGCCGTGGCCGACGCGTCGACCGCGGTGAAGCCGGTCGCGTGCTCACCGAGCGAGACGTGCAGCGGTGCCGTGCCCGTGTTCGTGAGCTTGACCGCCTGGCCGCCGGTCTGGCCCATCGACTTGGTCAGGTCCACGGCCTGCGAACCGACCGCGAGCTGTCCCGCCTTGAGCTTGACGTCCTTGCGGGCCACGGAGTTCAGCGCCGTGGTCACCGACAGGGCCGGCGAGGTGTAGCGCGGCGCGGTCGCCGTGTACTGGTGCGCACCGGTCGTGTCGAACAGCTCGTAGAAGCCGTCCGGCAGAGCGGCGTCGTCGGTCGTCGGCATGCTGACGGCCGAGTGGGCCGCCGTGGCGGTGTCGGCCACCGTCACGTCGTCGCGCGCCTCACCGGTGTTGGCGTCGGTGACCACCCCGGCGACCAGGCCGCCCTCGGTCGACGTGCACGAGCCGATCACGACATCGTCCAGCTCGGCCAGCGAACCGCCCTGGCCCTGGTAGTGGAACCGCACGCGCACGGACTGCTTGCCCGCGGCCTGCGGCAATGGGACCGACACCTGCGTCTGCACGACGGCGGTGGTCTGGTGCCACACCGTGCTCCACGTGGCGCCGCCGTCGAGGCTCAGATCCGCGTCGAGCGAGGTGCCGGCATCCGGGACGTAGACGCCGCCGAAGGAGAGCACCGGGGCGCTGTCACCGGTGAGGTCGGACACCGGCGAGACGAGTGTGGTGTCCTCGGGCTTGCCGTCCCGGGTGAACGGGGCCGCGAGGGCGTAGTTGCCGGTGCTGATGAAGTTGTACGCCTCGGTGTTGTCGTCGAACGTCCAGCCGGTCGACGCGGGGTCGGCGTTGCCGATCGTCCACCCGTCCTTCGGGGTGGTGCCGAGCCAGCCGTCGAAGTGCGTCAGCGCGGCGTGGCCGTAACCGAGCGCGCTGCACGCCTGCTGGTCGGCGGTCGCGGTGAAGTTCTGCCGCACGCCAGCGTCGGCGACATTCACCTGCCGGTCGATCGGCGCGTAGCCGGGCTGCACGGCCGAGACGTGCAGCTGGTAGGCGGCACCCTCTGGCAGGTCGACGCTGTAGCGGCCGGAGAACGGGTCGGTGTAGATCGCGCCGCCGGGGTAGCCGTCGACGGTGATCTTCGCGTACAGCGGCCAGCCGTGGCCCGAGCCGTCGGTGACCGTGCCGGACACCGTCTGCGTGGCGATCTTGGCCACGGCGTAGTCGGCGCTCGCCTGCTGGCCGTCCACGATGGACAGTTCGCCACCGCCGTTCTCGTAGCCGAAGCGGGTGACCGAAACCTGGTAGGAGTCGGCGGCCACGGCGAGGTGGTAGCCACCCTGGGCGTCGGTCGTGGCGTGGTAGACGTTGCCGGTCCCCTGGCCGGTGGCGGTCACTGTGGCGCCCGCGATCGGCGTGCCCGCGCTGTCGCGGACGTGGCCGGTCACCGTGCCTTGCGGGGTGTAGGCGAGGGTGGCCACGCCGTGGGGCGAGCCGAGGCCGGTCGGGCCGTCCCAGCCCGGGCCGGCGGTGCACAGGACCGTCGCGCACGAGCCGTTGGTGCCCTCGGTGACGTCGTAGAGGTCGTTGCCGTGGTTGAAGTAGGCGTAGGTCGCGGGGTTCGTCCCCGGCCGCGGGTCGCCGGCGAGGGCGAACATCGAAGCGATCAGCGGCGACGACAGGCTCGTGCCGCCCACCTGGCCCCAGCCGCCGGTCTTGCCCGAATCGTAGATCGCGAAGCCGCTCGCCGGGTCGGCGATGGCGGAGACGTCGGCGACGGCGCGGTTCGCGCAGCCGGTGGCCAGCTCCTGCTGGTACTCGGGCTTCGGCTCGTACGGGGAACACCCGGAACCGGCACCGGACCAGGCCTGCTCGCTCCAGCCACGCGGGTTCGCGGGGTCGCGGTAGAGGTTCGTGCCGCCGGCGGCGACCACGTTCGGGTTCGCGGCCGGCCAGCCCTGCAGGCCGTAGGCGTGGTCGCCGGTCGAGGCGACCATCGCGACGCCGGGCACGGTGTAATGCGAGTCGAGCGTGCCTTCTTCGGGGTCCTCGCCGTCGATGCCGTAGGAGTTGGAGATGAACTTCGCGCCCAGGCGCACGGCGGTGTCCACTCCCACCACGATGTCGTTCGGGCTCGTGGAAGCGCCCTCGACCAGCAGGATGTGGCACGCGGGGCAGGCGGCCGAGACGGCGTCGAGGTCGAGTGCGGTCTCCTGCGCCCAGCCGTCGTCGTCGGCCGGGTAGTTCACGCCGCCGTTCTGGTCCACCTTCCGGAAGCAGCCGTTGTCCGTGGTGCATGGCGGGAGGCCGTACTGCGCGCGGTAGACGGCGAGGTCGGCTTCGGCGTGGGAGTCGCCGAGCGCGTCGATGATGGCGACGGTCTTGCCCGCACCGCCGTCGGGCAGGTCGTAGGCGGCCTTGATGTCGGCCGGGCCGAGCGAGTCCGGCAGGGGGCCGGTGTTGCTGATCAGCGGGCGCAGGTCCTTGCCCGCCTTGAACAGCGAGTTGCACGTGACGGTGTGCGGCTTCGGCTTGGCGGGGTTGCAGCCGGTCGGGGCGTAGAACGCCTTGGGCGCCTTCGCGGGGGTCTTGCCGGCGACCGTCCGGGTGGCTTTGCCGGCGGCGACGGGCTTCGCGTCGCCGGAGGTGTTGGCCGCGTCGAGCACGCCCTGTCCGGCGGCGGCCAGTGCGTTCGCGGCGTTCGCGGACGGTTGCTGTGGTGTCGTGGCGGGTTGGGTGGTGCCGACGACCAGCGCCAGGCCGGCCAGCACCGGGAGGATGAGCGCCAGCAGGCGCCCCCGGGGGACTCTCAAGAGATGACCTTTCCGTTCGCCCGGGCAGTCACAGGGGTTCGTACCCCGCGGGCAGGTCGCGCCCGCCTTCGTCGGCTGCCCGGTCGGACCGTTCGCCGGGCGCCGGTGCGGCGTCGGCGGGATCCGCGGTGGAGGGGTGGGGATCCGTTCCCGCGCCGGGCCGGGGTGCCACGGTGCCGTCCACCGGACGGTCATCGCCGGGTCTCGTCGCGTTCACCGGCGAAGTATCGGGGCGCGCACGCTGCGTTCGCGATTGGGCGGATGACCTAATCTCCCGCCCGCGCTTGTTTAGTCCACCGCTGGTTCAGTCCGCTGTCGCCGGGGTGATGCCGGCCTGGGTGGCGCTCACCGCGAGGGCCGTGCGGGAGGACACGCGGTGTTTGCGCATCGCGGAGTTCAGCTGGGCCGCCACGGTTTTCGGGGAACGGGACAGGACCTGGGCGATCTCCGGGTTGGTGAGGCCCGTCAGCAGGAGCCGCACGACTTCCAGCTCGCGCGGGGACAGCTGGTCGCCGTAGCCGCGGCGGCCGCCGCGCCACACGGCGGCGCCGGGGAGGTGGGCGCGGACCCGGGAGGCGGCGGTGGCGGCACCCAGGGCGACGCAGTCGGCGAGCACCGACTCCAGCTGTTCCCCCGCAGCGGCCCTCGAACCGCCGGCCAGCAGGCACAATGCCGCGCGTTCGCGGGCGAGCAGGGCGTCGTACGGCCGCGGCAGCGCGGCCCACACGGCGGCGGCGTCGGCCCACTCCCGTGCGGCGCCGATGTGGTCACCCGCGGCCTCGGTGAGCACAGCCCGGCACCAGTGGACCGCGCCCGTCTCACCGGGGTAGCCGGCGGCGAACTCGGCAGCCACGGCCGAGGCCTCGGGGACCCGCCCGGCCGCGACCAGCGCTTCCACCCGCACCGGCGCCAGCTCCGCCGCCCACAGCCAGATCTGCTTGCGCGCCACCACGGCCATCGGTTCCTCGGTGACCGCCAGCGCCGGCTCGGGGCGCCCGGCCGCGAGGTGCAGCCGGGCCAGCGCCGCGGCCGGTTCGAGCGGCATGTCGACAATCCCGCGGTGCCGGGCGGCGTCGAGCACCAGCGTCAGCTTGCGCTCGACCTCGGCCTCGCTGCCGGGCTCGGTGGCCGACTGCAGCAGCGCGCCCACCAGCGTCGTGTCCAGCTGGATCAGCGGTTCCTCCGCGAGATCCGCGAACTCCGCGGCCCGCGAGGCCAGCCCGTGCCACGAACCGGTCAGCCAGTCGAGCCGGATCAGCGTCGCGAGCCCCATGTCGCGCAACCGCTGCAAACCCTGCCGCTCGGCCAGCTCGACGGACCGGGTCAGCTTGGCGCGCGCGTCGGCGTAGCGGCCCCAGTGCAATCCGGCGTCGCCGTAGTTGAGCAGGCCCCGGGTGATCTGCAGCGGATCGTGGGTGTCGTCCGCGGGCAGGGTGTCCGCGACCGTCCAGCCGGCTTCGTCGCCCATCTCGAGCAACGCCGTCGCGCGGTCGACGGTGAATGACAGCCGCTCGCCCTCCGGCACGGCCGAGCGCACGACGGCGTCGGCGCGGTCGAGCCATTCGCGGTGCGCCTGGATGGGCCACGACGCTCCGGCGGGCCGGCCGAGCACGGACATCGCCTGCGCCGCAGCGGCCGGGTTGTCCGCCAGATCGGGGATCGCACGGGCGATTTCGGCGGCACCTTCGGCGTAGTCGCCGGCGTGCATCAGCAACCGGCCCAGCTGGCTGCGGATTTCCGCGCTCTCGCGCCGGTCGAGCACGGCACTGTCGAGCACTCCGCGCACCGTCCGCACGAGATCGACCCGGCCGAGGTAGCCGGTGAACGCGAACAGCGGCGTCTTGCGGGTCAGCCGCGCCACGGCCGTCGGCGGCAACGCGGGCGAGGCGAGCAGGCCGTGGAGGAAGGTCACGGCGGTGTGGTGGTCGCCGGACGCGAGCGCGAGATCCGCCGCGCGTTCCGCGTACTCGCACCACTTCTCCGTCTCCCCCGCTTCGCGGAAGTGGTGCGCCAGCACGGCGACCGGCGCCGGGTCCCACGCCGACAGCGCCTTGCCCGAACGCCGGTGCAGCTCGCGGCGTTCGCGCCCGCCGATGCCGTCGTACACGGCCTTCGCGGCCAGCAGGTGCCGGAAGCCGAGGCGCCCGCGTTCGTCCTCGACGAGCAGACCGCTGCGCGCGGCCTCGTCGATCGCCGGGTCGGCGCGCCGGGCCGGCAGCCCGCAGACCTCGACGACGTCGCGTTCGGCCGCGGGGGTCGCGAGCACCGCGCACGCCCGCAGCACCGCCTGGGCGTCGGGCGTGAGCCGCACGAGGCGTTCGGCCAGCGCGTCGCGGATCGTCGGCGGCACGGCGATCTCGGTGAGCGACCGCCGGATCCACTCGCCGCCCTGGCGGATGAGGTCGGCGCGGTCGCGCAGCAGCCGGACGGATTCCTCCAACGCGAACGGGATCCCGTCGGTGTGCCGGTGCAGGAACCGCGCGAACGGCTCCGAGACGCGCTCGTCGCCCAGCATGGACGAGACCAGCTGCGCGGTCTGCGCCACGTCGAGCGCGCCGAGGGTGATGCGCGGGTAGCGCGAGGAAAGCCGCAGCAGCAGGCTGTCGTCGCCGACCTCGTCGGGCCGGTAGGTGAGCACGAGCCCCGGCCGCTGCTCCTGCCGGGCGGCGAGGAAGAGCAGGAACTCCAGCGTGGTCTCGTCGGCCCAGTGCACGTCTTCGACCACGAGCACGTCGACGTCGATGCGGTCGAGCAGCTCGGCCAGCGCGCGCAGCAGCCGGTGCCGGGCCGCGCCCGCGTCGGCCAGCGCCTCCGGAGCCGGGGGCAGGTCCCATTCGGGGAACAGCGGCCGCAGCGTGCCGGCCAGCGGGCTCAATCGCAGGCCGGCGACGCCGGGGCGGGCCTGGCGCAGCGCGTCGACGATCGGGCCGAGGGTGAGCGCCTCCCGCAGCGGCGGGCAGCGCGCGACGAGCACGCCACGCTCCGGCAGCAGTTCCCGCACGAGCCGGCTCTTGCCGATGCCGGCCTCGCCCGAGACCAGCACCACGCCCGGCGGCGACGCGAGCGCGGCGGCGAGGCGGGTGAGCTCGTCGTCACGGCCGATGAGCCGGGGTGTGCCGACCGCGGGGAGGTCACGCCCGTCCGCTGCCACGTGTACTCCCGCTCGCCTCGCCGATCACCGCTGGATTCTCGGCACGTCGGCCCCGCGCGGGCAAGCGATCCGGACCGTGATTCACACTGCTGTCACACGTTTCCGACAAAAACCGACACGACGCGCGCAAGTGGCGCAGCGCCGTCGGCCGATCGGCGCAACCGTCCGAAGTGGACCGCTCAGGACGACGGCGCGATCTCCGCGGAGTCGCTGAGCCGCAGCTTGCGCCGCGCCCGCTGGAAGAACGTGGTGCGGCCCAGCCGCACCACGCGGGCAGCGCTCGGGCGGGCGCACAGTTCGATGCGCTCGCCGGGCTGCACGTAGCCCTCGACGATCCCGTCGACCTCCACCGCCAGCCGGCCGCTGTGGGGCAGCACCTCGAGCGCCAGCGTGTCGTCGACCGAGAGCACCACGCCGCGGCCGTACGCGGAGTGCGGCGCGGCCGGCGTGACCAGCAGCGCCTCCACGGCGGGGCTCGTGATCGGGCCTCCGGCGGAGAAGCTGTAGGCCGTGGAGCCGGTGGGCGTCGCGACGATGACCGCGTCGGCCGCGTAGCTCACGAACTGCTCCTCGTTCACGCGCACCGCGACCAGCGCCGAGCCGTCGCCGGGCACGCGGACCACGGCGACGTCGTTGAACGCCGTCACGGTCCGGCCGCCGATCACCGCGTCGACCGCCAGGCGCGGCTCGACGGTGAACTCGTGCGCGTCGATCATGGACAACGCGCCGGGCAGGTCCGGCACGTCGACCTCGGCCAGGAAACCGAGCTTGCCGAGGTTCACGCCCAGCACGGGGGCGCGCTGCCCGTCGGCCAGCCGCATGGCGCGCAGCATCGTGCCGTCGCCGCCAAGACTCACCAGCAGATCGGACTGGGTGGCGAGCTCCTCCGCCGACACCCCCACCGCCTTGCAGTCCAGGCGCACGATCTCCTCGGCGATGCCGAGGATCTTGATCCCGCGGTTCGCGGCCCACCCGAGGACGGCCTCGACCGCCGGGGCGGAGTCCCGCTTCGGGTGCAGTACCAGTCCGGCCGAGTGCATGTCAGCGCTCTGCCGCTGCGAGAAGCACGGCCGGTCCGGGGCGCACTGGCTGTTCGGGAAGCATGAGCCAAGTCTGCCCGGATCGGACGGCTTTGGCGAGCCCCGCCTAAGCTGGGCGTTCGTGATCGAGAGTGCGCGCGGCGCGGCCGCCAACTGGGCGGGAAACCTCACCTACGGCGCCCGTGAGGTGCTGACCCCGCGGACGCTCGACGAGGCCCGCGAGCTCGTCGCCGGCGCGGAGCGGATCAAGGCGCTCGGCAGCCGCCACAGCTTCAACGACGTGGCCGACAGCCCCGGTGGCGTGCAGCTGGATCTGTCGGGTGTGTCCGGTCCGCCGTCGCTGGACACCCGGGCGGCCACCGTGACCGCCGGGGGCTCGGTTCGCTACGGCGACCTCGTGACCCACCTCGACCACGCCGGCTTCGCCCTGGAGAACCTGGCGTCGCTGCCGCACATCACCGTGGCCGGCAGCGTCGCCACCGGCACCCACGGCTCGGGCGAACGCCACCCCGGCCTGGCCGCGGCCGTCTCCGCGCTGGAACTGCTGACCGCCGACGGCTCACTGCTGACCTTCACCCGCGGCGACGCCGACTTCGCCGGGGTCGTCGTCGGCGTCGGCGCCCTCGGCGTGGTGACCCGGCTGACGCTCGACCTGGTCCCGTCGTTCACCGTGCGCCAGGACGTGTTCGACGACCTGCCGTGGTCCGCCGCGGTCGAGCACTTCGACGAGATCCAGGCGGCCGGGTACAGCGTCAGCCTGTTCACCAACTGGGCCCGCGATGTCGTCGACCAGGTCTGGCTGAAGAACCGGACCGAGACCGAGGCCCCTGGTTCGCTGCCCGCTGTCCCGGCTTCGCTGTTCGGCGCCGTTCCCGCCGACGGTCCCCGCCACCCCGCCCACGCCGCCGGCGTGCCGGCCGGCAACACCACCGCCCAGCTCGGCGCGCCCGGCCCCTGGTACGACCGCCTGCCCCACTTCCGCCTCGGCTTCACCCCGAGCGTCGGCGCCGAACTCCAGACCGAGTACTTCGTGCCCCGCGCCGCCGCCCCCGCCGCCCTCGAGGCCCTGCGCGGCATCGGCGACCGCATCGCCCCGCTGCTCCTGGTGTCCGAAGTCCGCACCATCGCCGCCGACGACCTGTGGCTCAGCCCTTCCTCGGGCCGCGACAGCGTGGCGATCCACTTCACCTGGCTCCCCCGTCAGCCCGAGGTCGAGGCCCTCCTGCCGACCATCGAGTCCACCCTCGCCCCCTTCGCCCCCCGCCCCCACTGGGGCAAGCTCTTCCACGGCGAGGCACTCGACCTGGCCCACCCGCGATCGGCCGACTTCCGCTCCCTGGCGGCCCGCCTGGACCCCGCGGGGAAGTTCCGCAACCCGTTCCTGGACCGGCACGTCTTCGGCAGCTGACCCTCGGCTGACCGCTCGCCCCCGTCGATCACGAGGGGGGCGAGCCTCCGCGTGCCCTGAGTTCCGCTGATCACAGTCGGCAGTCTCAATAGCAGGCGTATGCAACTATTGTCAGCGACGGTAGTTGTCCACGCTTCAGGAGGAAGTCCCATGCCGCTCGCCCTGCTCGCGCTGGCCATCGGCGCGTTCGGCATCGGCACGACGGAGTTCGTGATCGCCGGCCTGCTGCCCGAGGTGGCGGCCGATTTCGGGGTGTCCATCCCGGCCGCGGGGTGGCTGATCACCGGGTACGCGCTGGGGGTGGCGGCCGGGGCGCTGCCGATGACGGCGCTCGGCACCCGGATGCGGCGAAAGCACCTGCTGCTCCTGCTGATGGGGGTGTTCATCGTCGGCAACGCGTTGTCGGCGCTGGCTCCGAGCTACGGGGTGCTGCTGGCCGGGCGGATCGTCGCGGCGCTGACGCACGGGGCGTTCTTCGGGGTCGGCGCGGTGGTGGCCGCGGACCTCGTCAAGCCCGAAAAGAAGGCCAGCGCCATCGCGTTGATGTTCACCGGGCTGACGCTGGCCAACGTGCTCGGCGTGCCGCTGGGCACGTTCATCGGGCAGGGCCTGGGGTGGCGTGCGACGTTCTGGGTGGTCGCCGGGCTGGGTGTGCTCGGTCTGGCGGGCGTCGCGGCGCTGGTGCCCGACACGCCGCGGCCCGCGAACGCCCGCATCGGCGCGGAGTTCGCCGTGTTCCGCCACGCGCGGGTGTGGCTGGCGGTCGGCACGACGATCCTGGGTTTCGGCGGGGTGTTCGCCAGCTTCACCTACATCGCGCCCATGATGACCGAGGTCGCGGGTCTCCCGGGCAGTGCGGTGAGCTGGCTGCTGGTGCTGTTCGGTGTCGGGCTGGTGCTCGGCAACCTCGTCGGCGGCAAGTTCGCCGACCGCGCGCTGATGCCCACGCTGTACACGGTCCTCGTCGCGCTGGCCGTGGTGCTCGCGGTGTTCGCGTTCACCGCCCACGCGGCCGTGCCCGCGATCGTCACGCTGTTCCTGCTCGGCGGCTTCGGTTTCGCCACCGTGCCGCCGCTGCAGATGCGGATGCTGGCCAGCGCGGAGGCGGCACCCACGGTCGCCAGCGCCGTGAACATCGGCGCGTTCAACCTCGGCAACGCGCTGGCCGCCTGGCTCGGCGGCGTCGTCATCGCGGCGGGCTACGGCTACGCCTCGACCAACTGGGTCGGCGCCGCCATGACGGTGGCCGCCCTCGCGCTGGCCCTCGTCTCGGGAAGGCTGGACCGCGCCGCGACCCGAGAACTCGTGCACTGACCACAGTGGACGCCGCGGGCCCGGCACACTCGCCGGGCCCGCGGCGCAACCGTCACACCAGCTTGCGCAACCGCGAAAGGATCTCCGTGCCGTAGGCCTTCAGGAACCGCTCCTGGTCCGGCCCGGGGGCGTGGAACACCAGGTGCGTGAAGCCCAGGTCGAGGTACCGCTTGATCGCGGCCACGTGCTCGTCCGGGTCGGACGACACGATGAACCGGCTCGCGGCTCGCTCGATCGGCAGCGCGTCGGCCAGCCGCTGCATCTCGACCGGGTCCTCGACACCGGTCTTCTCCTCCGGCTTCAACGCGAGCGCGCCCCAGAACCGCGTGTCCTGCAACGCGCGGTCGGCGTCCGCGTCGAACGAGACCTTGACCTCGATCATCATGTCCACGTCGCCGACCGCCCGGCCCGACTGCTCGACGCCTTCGCGCACGGCGGGCAGCAGGGTGTCCGTGTACAGCGACGGCGCCTTGCCACTCGTGGTGATGAACCCGTCGCCCCGCCGGCCCGCGAGCCGCGTGGCCGCCGGGCCGGAGCCCGCGATGTACAGCGGCACCGGCACGTCCGGCCGGTCGTACACGGTGGCCTTCTCGGTGCGGTAGTGCGCGCCCTCGAAGTCCACGCGCTCCTCGGTCCACAGGCGGCGGATGAGCTCGATCGCCTCCTTCAGCCGCGCGAAGCGCACCTTCGGCTCCGGCCACTCGATGCCGAGCGGGGCCTCGTTCATCGACTCGCCCGACCCGATGCCCAGCACCACGCGGCCCGGGAACAGGCACCCGAGCGTGGCGAACGCCTGCGCCACCACCGCCGGGTGGTAGCGGAACGTGGGCGTGAGCACACTCGTGCCGAGCACCACCCGCTGCGTCGCCGAACCGAGCGCACCCAGCCACGGCAGCGCGGCCGGCGCGTGACCGCCGTCGTGGCGCCACGGCTGCAGGTGGTCGCTCACGAACACCGAGTCGAACCCGTTCTCCTCGGCCAGCACGCCGTAGCGCAGCAGCTCCGCCGGCGCGAACTGCTCCGCCGACGCCTTGTACCCGAACCTCACCACTGGACTCGTCCCTTCTCAGACGCCCGCGTTCACCTTGCCGATGATCTCCGACCCGAGCAGCTCGATCTGATCGAACCACCGATCGAACTTGAACCGGAAGTCGAACACCAGGTGCTCCACCCCGGTCGCGGCGAAGCGGTCGATCTCTTCCAGTGCATCTTCGGGGGTACCGACGATGAGCTGCCCTGAGAGATCCTTCACGGTCTCGAACGTGCCCGACGGCGGCTTCACCGCGAACTTCGCCTTGTTCGCCCAGGCCAGCAGGCCCGGGACGTTCACGTGCTTCACCGCCTCCTCGTACGTGCGCTCGATCGACGTGGGCGGGATCACGGCCACGGTCGGCATCGTGCGCCCGGCCTCCTCCGACAGCTCCCGCATGGTCGTCACCCGCTTGTCCAGCGTCGCCATCGAAATCCGGCCCGGCATCCAGCCGTCGCAGAACTCGACCGCGAGCCGGGCCGAACGCGGGGTGGCGCCGCAGTACCAGAACGGTACCCGCCCGCCCAGCGGCTTCGGCTCGATCGTGATGTCGCTGAACGAGAAGTTCGCGTCCGAGTAGGTCACGTCGTTCTCGGTGAACACCCGCTTGAAAATCTCGGCGTTGGAGCGCACGAGCTCCACCCGGTCGCGCTCGCCCCACTCGATGGCCTCGAACTCGTGGTCGAACGTGCCGGCCCCGAACCCGAGGATGACGCGTGGGCCGAACAGCTGCGTCATCGTGCCCGTCATCAGGGCCGTGACCAGCGGGTGCCGGAACGGGATCAGCGAACCCGTGCCCAGCTCGATGCGCTCGGTCACGGCGCCGATCGCCGTGAGCGTGGTGAGCGCGTCGTAGAACGTGCGGTTGGGCTTCTCCATCTCGCCGTGCGGTTCGAACACCAGGTGGTCACGCACCCAGACCGAGTCGAACCCGGCCTTCTCGGCCATGATCGCGCCCTGGAGCACGTTGTCGCGCGAGGCGTGCTCGCCGAAATGCGGGAGCAGCAGTCCGAACTTCATGCGTTCTGCACCTTTCCTGACACCGCCTGCTTGCCGTGCCCGGCCTCGCCGGTCACCTTGCCGTCCGCGTACACCTCGGTGCCGCGCACGTAGGTCTGCTCGATGCCGGCCGTGAGCTGCCGGCCGTCGTACGGGGTCCAGCCGATCTTCGAGAGCACGCCGTCGTTCGTGATGGTCCACGGCGCGTCGAGGTCCGCGATCACGAAGTCCGCGTCGCAGCCCGGGGTCAGCGCGCCCTTCACACCCTGCAGGCCGAACTTCGCGGCCGGCGCGCCGGCGACGAGCTCCACCGCGCGGTCGAGCGTGAGCAAGCCCTTGTTTACCGCGTCGAGCGCGAGCGGGTAGAAGTACTGG
Source organism: Amycolatopsis sp. NPDC049253 (assembly GCF_040678995.1). Lineage (NCBI taxonomy): Bacteria > Bacillati > Actinomycetota > Actinomycetes > Pseudonocardiales > Pseudonocardiaceae > Amycolatopsis > Amycolatopsis sp. NPDC049253. Next base: position 267,417 of record NZ_JBFAQX010000002.1, read on the forward strand.
ATGCCGGGGGTTCCCGTGTGGGAGCTCCACATCTGCGTCCAGCCGATCTCCTTCTCCTCGCGCGTGTGCGGCGCGTGGTCGGAGGAGAACATGTCGATCGTGCCGTCGCGCAGGCCCTCCCACACGGCTTCGCGGCCGTCGTCGGGCACCCAGTAGGACAGCGCGTACGGGCCGAGCTTCTCCACATCGTCCCAAGTGGACAGGAACGGCAGCCAGTGGTTGACCTCGCACGTCACGTCCACGCCGTGCTCGCGAGCCCGGCGGACCGCCTCGACCGAGCGGCGCGTCTGGATGTGCGCGAGGTGCACCTTGCAGCCCGAGGCCTCGGCCAGGCGCAGCACGACCTCGATCGCGGTGTCCCAGATGACGCCGTTGCGGGCGGCGTAGGCCGACGCGTAGCCCTGCGGCGTGTTTTCCCCGCGGGCCAGGTATTCGCCCTCGATGTAGTCCATCAGGGACTGGTCGTGCGGGTGGATGATGAAGCGCTTACCGGTCTTGGCGATGGTGTCCATCATGCGCAGCAGGTCGCCGTGCCCGTGCATGCCGGTGCCGGCCGGGTGCGGGTAGGTGCGGCCGGTGTCCACGACCATGTAGATCTTGTACGCGTTCACGCCCATCGCGGCCATCGGCGCGATCTCGTCGGGTTGCGTGGCCGCCGGGTTGTGGTTCCAGTCCACGATGGACTTCTCGGCGTAGAGGTCGAACACCTCGCGCAGCGTCTTCGCGGTGGTGGTCGGCGGGTTCAGGTTCGGCATCCCGAAGATCGTGGTGACGCCGCCCGCGGCCGCCTGCAGCGAGGTCGTGTAGATGTCCTCCTTGTGCTCGAACCCGGGCTCGCGGGTGTGCACGTGGACGTCGACCATGCCGGGCAGCACCAGCTTCCCGGTGGCGTCGACCGTGCGACCGACGTCGGCGACCTCGACGGAGCCGGACACGACCCCGACGACCTTGCCCTCGTTCACCAGCAGGTCGCCGTCCACGGCGCCGCCGGGCAGCTGCACCCGGCCGCCGCTCACGCGCAGATCGATGCTCATGCCTTCACCTCCACTACGGCCGGGTGTCCGCCCGGCCGGCTCGAACGCACGACCACATCGGCCGGGCGGAGATACTGCTCGAACCACGCGACGATGCGAGGCGTCGTCGCGGTCCAGTACTTGTCGTAGGCGGCGTAATGGCTCGTGTGCCGCTGCATGATCAGTTCCTTCGGCCCGCGCGCGGCTTCGTAGATCCGCTCGGCGTGGTCGGTGGGCGTGGTGGCGTCGTTCTCCACCCCGATCACGAGCAGCGGCGTGTCCAGCGTCGCCGCCGCCTCGGCCGGCCGGTAGGCGATGATCTCCTCCGCCGCCGCCAGGCGCACCTGCTTCGGCACGCGTCCGTCCACATCGGACTTGACACTCGTGGCCCGGCGCTCCGAGGTCGGCACCATGATCTCTTCCCGCGGGTTCACGAGCTTGCCCACGCCGTGCAACGTCCGCTCGCGCCGGTCGGCGTCCAGCTCCGCCAGGAAGTCGAGCCACTGGTACTCGCTGCGCATCCGGTGCAGCCAGTCGCCGCCGTCGGCCACGGGCAGCTGGCTCACCGCCGCCCGCACCCGCGGGTCGACGGCGGCGAGCAGCACCGCGTTGCCCCCGCCCGTGCCGCCGCTGCCGAACACGCCGATCGAGTCGGGCAGCACGTCGGGCCGCGCCTCGGCGTAGGTGACGGCGCTGCGCAGGTCGGCCAGCTGGCGGGCCGGCGACAGCAGCTCCGGGTCGCCCTCGGAGTCGCCGAAGCCGCGGTAGTCGAACACCAGCACGGCGAACCCGGCGTCGGTGAGCGCCTGGTGGTAGCGCACGTAGAGCTTCGCGTCCTTCAGGCCCATCCAGCCCGGGCCCTGCACGACGACGCGGTAGGGCCCGTCGCCCTCGTCCGGGGTGCGCCACAGCCCGCTGATGCGTTCGCCGTCGCTGAACCAGGAGACCTCGTCAGTTCTCATGCCGTTTCCGTTCACTCCTGCCCGCCGTTTTCCGGGCAGGAGTACCTGCCCGGCGATTCGGCCGGGTTTGCGGACAACGCTGTATTCGATTACGGAACTGTGTTCTGTCGAAGGGAAAGAATTCGGTTACGCGGGGAATTCGCTGTCGGGTTCGCGATCGCTTTCGCCGGAAAGGATCTTGGCGACGCCTTCGCTCACTTCGCGGAGGTGGTCGTGCAGCGCCGCTTCGGCCTTCTCGGCGTCACCGCGCTCGATGTGGTCGACCAGCGTGGTGTGCCGCCCGTGGTGGCTGCGGCTGCCCGACACCCGCCAGCCGAGCAGGTACCGCCCGACGCTGCTGCGAAGGTCCTCGATCAGCTCCACCAGCCGCGGGTTGCGCTCGGCGTCGTAGAGCTCCCGGTAGAACCGCACGCGGACGTCGAGGAAGCCTTCGCCTTCCTCCTCGGAGTCGAGCAGCTCCGCGTTGCGGCGCAGGCTCGCGATCCGGTCCGTGGTCATCGTCTTCATCGACTTGCGCAGCGCATGGGTCTCGAGCAGGTCGCGCAGCTCGTAGATCTCCACGAGCTGCTCGGCCGTCAGCGTCTTCACCACCGCTCCGCGGCGGGGGTGGAACTCCACGAGCCCCTCGGCGTCGAGCCGCAGCAGCGCGGCCCGCACCGGGAGCCGGGACACCCCGATCGCGGTGGCCAGCGCCTCCTGCCGAAGGTGCTCCCCGGGGGCGAACGCCCCGGAGAGCAGCGCCTGGCGCAGGACCTCGTAGACCATGTCGCCGATCGAACGGTAGCCGCTCGACAACCGCGACACGACCTCGTCGAAGCTGGCGCGGCCGGTGATCGCGGACCCCTCCGGGGTGCCGCCTCCCGTACCGCCACCGGCTCCCCCGGACTGACGCTGAGCCATCGTGACCTAGCCTCCCCTCGACCGGCGTGCGCCGGCCGTCAAGCGGTTACCGTTCGACCTGGTTATCCGGACAATCGTATCCTGGATCCATTATCGGACCGACCCGGACGAGTCCTTTCCCACGCGGGCTTTTCACCGGGTCCCGGCGCCGCGGAGGTGGCTCAGTTGATCTTCATGGCCGCCGTCGCCTTGTCCCACGTGGCGGTGTCGACCCACACGGACGTGGCCGGTGCCTTGGTGATCGCGCCGACCTTGTTGGCCAGATCCTCCTGGACCTTCGCCGAAGCCTCGGAGTAGGCGTCCTTCGAAGCGGGGAACGTGTCCGCCGCCTTCAGGGCGTCGTAGGTGCTCGACGCTTCCTTCTCGTCCGCCTTGGCGTAGGCGACCGCGGCCTTGACCCACTGGGCCTTGTCGGTGTTGAAGATCTGCGCCGCCTTGATCCACGCCTGGTCGATCGCCACGGCCAGCGCGCCGTGGCTCGCGAGCCACTGCGGTGAGGTCGCGAGGAACGAGTCCGCCAGCTCCGGCGCGGTCTTCGACATCGTCACGAGGTCGTGGAAGCCGGCCGAGGTCAGCTTCGAGACGTCGGTGGCGTGCGCGAACGTGGCGTCGATGTGGTGGGTGAGCATGGCGCTCACGCGCACCGACGCGCCACCGGCCACGGTCGTGGTGACCGCCTTGGGATCGATGTTGTTCTTCGCCAGCAGGTCGGCGAACATCAGCGCCTCGACACCGTGGACGTTCGAGGTGCCGTAGACGTGACCGGGCAGGTCCTTCATCGAGCTCAGCGAAGGGGCGCCGATGAAGTGGTAGTCCAGCCGCGGCTGGCTCGGCCCGAAGATCTTCAGGCCCGAGTTGATCGACGACGACACGGCGAGCGTGCCGATGTCGGCGTCGCCGGCGAGCAGCACCCGGATGGCCGAGGGGTCGCCGGTCTGGTTGACGATCGTCGCGTCGGCGCCCCAGCTCTTGAGCACCTGCGCCATAAGGGCGATCTTGGTGTCCTCGATTGCGGGGGCGGCGCCGGTGACGATCCGGATGGTGGTGCCCTTGAGGTTCGGCGTGCCGTCGGCCGAGGTCGGCAGCTTGTCGCCGGAGCCGGTGGCCGCGTCGCCGGAGCCGCATGCGGCCGTGAGCGACACGGTGAGCGCGGCGATCGCGCCGACGACGAGCGCCGTGCGGCGCCGCCGCGAAGAGGGAGCGGACATCGCGGACCCTCCTTTCTGGACTGGATCTGACGGTGGGGTGGGGGTTGGGAGTGCGGTTCGAGCAGGAACTTCAGTGCAGGCCGAGCACGATGCCCAGCACGTGGTCGCGCAGCTTCGCCACCTCGGGATCGCCGAGGAGCTCGGCGTGCTTGCGCGGTTTGGGGAACGGGACCTCGACGACATCGCGGACCGAGCCGGGCGAGGTGCCCATCACCACGATGCGGTCGGAGAAGAACACGGCCTCGTCGACGTCGTGCGTCACGAGCACCGTGGTCGCGCCGATGCCTTCGATGATCGTGGCGATGTCCTGCTGCAGCCGGCGCCGGGTGAAGGCGTCGAGCGCGGACAGGGGTTCGTCCATGAACAGCACGTCGGGGTCGCACGCCAGGGCCCTGGCCAGGCCGGCGCGTTGCTGCATGCCGCCGGACAGCGCCGACGGGTAGTAACCCGCGAAATCCTGCAGGTTCGTCAGCTCGAGCTTGGCGTCGATCGCGGCGTCGACCTCCCCGGGCGAGAGCTCCTTGGCCTTCAACGCGAAGACCATGTTCTCGCGCACGGTCTTCCACGGCAGCAGCGCCGGCTCCTGGAACACGAACCCGATCGACCCCGGCACGCCCTGCACGGGGTTGCCGTTGATGCGGATCTGGCCGTCGTCGACCGGGATGAGCCCGGACATCATCCGCAGCAGCGTGGTCTTGCCGCAGCCCGAGGCGCCGATCAGCGAGATGAACTCGCCCTGGCGGATGTCGAAGTGCACGTCGGAGACGGCGAGGAAGCTCTCGGCCTTGCGGCCCGGGCGCTGGTAGCGCTTGGACACGTGCTCGATCTCGATGCAGGCCGTGGGTGCGCTCATGGCGGACCTTTCGTAAACGATGCCGGGTTCAGACGCGGGTGTGGGCCGAGGCGTTGGACGACCACGGGGCGAGCTTGCGGCGCAGGACCTCCAGGACGATCGTGCCGATCACGCCGACGATCGAGGAGCTGATGATCGAGGCGAGCAGCGGCGCGGTCTGGAACGAGTCGCCGTAGTTCTGGATCAGCCCGCCGAGGCCCTTGAGGCTGATGTCCATCTCGCCGATGATCACACCGATCAGGGCCTTGGCCAGCGCGATGCGCAGACCGGCGAAGATGTAGGGCACGGCGTTGGGCATCGCGACGTGGCGGACCACCGACCACTCCCCCGCCCGGTAGACCTTCGCCATGTCGAGCAGGATCGCCGGGGTGTTGCGGGTGCCTTCGGCGGTGTTGATGATGATCGACCACACCGCGAGCAGGAAGGTGATCGTGACCTCGGAGGTGAACCCGATGCCCGTCCAGATCACCACCAGCGGCGTGAGCGCGATCAACGGCGTGGCCTGGAAGAAGCTGACGTAGGGGTTGAGCACGCGCGACACGGTTTCGCGCCGGCCCATCCACACGCCCACCGCGATGCCGACCACGGCCGAGAGCCCGAAGCCCACCGCGAGCACCTCCATCGCCCGCAGGAAGGCCGCGCCGAGCTCACCGTTGCCGATGATGTCCACGAAGGACGTGGCGACCGCCGACGGCGTGGCCAGCAGGATCGGGTTGACCTGCGCGCCGAAGATCTGCCACACGCCCAGGAACACCACGACCGACGCGACGGGCAGCACCCGGCGGCGGACCTTCGCGTTCCACGGGATCCGGAACTTCCTGGGTGGTGCGGCCGGCGGTCCGGCCCGGTCCGGGGCCGAACTGGCCAAGCTCGTGTCTTCGGTGAGGGACACCGTGACCTCCTCCGGTTGTCAGTTGGAGCCTGGATCCATTCGACATCAAGGTCAAGCAGTCCGGCCGTGAACTGTTCGTTTCGGGGATGACGTACCTGTGCACCGCGTCGCGCGGCGCGGGTTCGTACACTGTGGACACGAGAAGTGCGCACAACGACTGCCACCGGCCGGTTTTGCCCGGCCGACGGGTTCTGTCCTGTGTGGAGCTGTCCTGTGTGGTCAGGCGGCGAGCACACCGGCGCGGCGGCCGAGGTGCACGTAGTGGTCCCAGAGCTTGCCGGGGCGGTGCCCGCCGCGGTCGTAGCTCTCGGCGACCTGCACTATCTCTTCGGGCGTGAGCGGCACCGGGGTGCCGAGCTGGCGCGCGATGAGGAGCGTGCGGGCGTTCTCCTCGAGGTCGAGGCAGTCCATCAGCAGTTCCTGGATGCGGTTCGCGACCACGACCGTGCCGTGCGAGCGCAGCAGGCACGCGCCGGCGTCGCCCAGGGTCTTCGCCACGGCGTCACCCTGCTCGCGCGAGCGGATGTGCGTCGGGTCCGGGTGCACGGCCAAGCCGTCGGGGAACTTGTACGCGAAGTGGCGCATCGGCAGGAACGGGTGGTCGACCATGGTGAAGGTGGTCGACAGCGTGGGGTGGCCGTGGCAGATGAAGTCCACTTCGGGCCGTGCGCGGTAGACGCCGGTGTGGATGGCCGTCTCGGCCGGCGGCGGGAGCTCGCCCTCGACGAGGTTGCCGTCCAGGTCCACGACCAGCAGGTCTTCGGGTCGCAGCGCGGCCCGGCTGGCGTCGCGCGGCTGGATGAAGATGCGGTCGTCGGTGCCCGGCACTCGCGCGGAGAGGTGGCCGCTGTAGTCGAGGACACCCTTGAACACGAGCAGGCTGGTGCAGGTGACGAGATCGGCCCGTACTCGGTCGGCGTCGGCCTGGGAATCGATCATGAAAGCCCTTCCTCTCGGATTGGCGATTGGATCCAGGATAAAGGAAACACTTTCACAGCGGAAGTATCTCCAGGTCGCGAACCGGCCACGGAGTTGCGGCCGGCGCGCAGGGTGGGGCTGTTGTTGCGGGAAGGTTAGGCCTCCGCGCCGCCCGGCGCCATCATCTGAGGTAACGCTTCCGATTTTCCCGATCAGGTCGCGGCGCGACAGTCGGCAACATCGAATGGGTCCCGAGAGCGCACCGCGGCCACCAGGAACACGCACGGTGACCGGCGTGGACCTGGTGGCCGCGAAGTGACCTATGTGGATTTGCGCTCAGGTGGTGCGCGTGAACTCGCCGATCAGCCGGGCCAGCTCGGCAGGCTGATCGAGCGGCAGCAGCGTGTAACTGTCGTCCACTTCGGACAGTTGAGACTTGGGCAGCAGCTCCGCCAGCCGCCGCCCGTGTTCCGGTGGCATCACCCGATCCTCGCTCGCCCACACCACCAGCGCGGGCCGGTCGAACTCCGGCAGGTGCGCCGCGGCTTCGACGAGGATCCCGGGTTCGGCCGCCGCGGCCCGCAGCACGCGGACGGTGTCGCGGCGGACCCCCGGCTCCGTCAGCAGGGGCCGCAGCCACCGGACCACCTCGGCGTCGCCCCGTTTCGTGAGCCACCCGAACGAGATCGGCAAGCGGCGCAAGGCTTTCAGCCGCATCTGCTGCAGGAAAGCGCCGAACAACGCCGGAGACAACCGCCCCGCGAGGAACAGCGTCTTCCCCGTCAGTCCCGGCGGGAAGTTGTCGAACGCGTCGCACGACGCCAGCACCACCCGCCGCAAGCGGCCGGAGTCCCCGGCCATCAGCAGCTGCACGAGCGCCCCGCCCGTGTCGACGCCGGCCAGCGTCACCTCACGAAGATCCAAGCGCGCCAGGAACTCCTCCGCCAGCCGCGCGAGTGCCGGCATCGACAGCTCGGCGTCGGGCCGCATCGCCTTCCGGTGCGCCCCGAGCGGCAAGGTCGGCGCGACACACCGGAACTCCCCCGCGAGGTCGGCGATCGTCTCCGCCCACAGCGACGAGTCCATCAGCAACCCGTGCAGGAACACCAGGACAGGCCCGGCGCCGCCGGTGTCCTCGTACTCGATCGTCCCGGCGGACAGCTCGATCTCGGTCATGCGCCCGCCTCCCCCGCGAACGGACCGCCCCGCTCCCCGAACCCCGCTCGTCGACACCCCATGTGGACCTCCCGGTCGTTCGCCCCACCAGAAGTGAACCACGTGGTTCGCAAACCCGTCCAGTGCGGCCGGCCCGGAGCAGGGCCGGAGCGGCTCAGTCCGCGGCGGCTTCCTCCCGCTGCAGCGCCCGTTCCAGCGCCGCGAAACCCGCGTCGGCGCCGCCGGGATCGTCGCTGGTCAGGCGGTGCACGACGAACCCGCGCAGCGTCGCCAGCACCAGCTCGGCCACCTCGCGTTTGCGCTGCTCGGGCCACTGCTCCGGGCAGAACGAGCCCAGGAGGTCCAGGTACTGCCGCGTCGAGCCGCGGCCGAGGTCGGCGTAGCGCTCGGGGTCGTACATGGTGAGCCCGACGGCCTGGTCGAGCACGCGGCGCAGGCCGGCCTCCTCGTCGCGCAGCGTCTGCCACGCCACGCGCACGCGGCCGGCGAGCGTGCGCTGCTTCGCGCCGCCTGCCATAGCCGCGAGCGCGTTGGCGATCCGGCGCTCGCGCAACGCGAACACGGCCTGGGCGAGCAGGTCCTCCGCGCCGGCGAAGTGGTAGAGCAGCACCTTGTGCGTGGTGCCGGCCGCCCGCGCCGCGCGCCGGAGGGAGAAGTCGACGAGGCCGTTCACGGCGAGGTCGTCTGTCACGCGCGCCAGCAGTTCGCGCCGCCGCGCCTCCCCGCGCGGCGAGCCCGCCGACCGCCGATAGCCCGTCCGTTCCGCCGAGTCCTCGTCCACCCCGACAGCTTCCCCGATGCCCGCGCGGCGCGCAGCGACCGGCCCGTTACTTGGCGAACGCGGTCAGGAACCGGTCCCGGAAGGTGTCCATGCGCCACACCGGCGCATTGGTGGCCGGGCGCATGCCGTCGGTCCAGTTCCACGACGACACCCGGTTCAGCACCGCCGGGTCCTTCGCCACGATCGTGATCGGGACCTGGTGCGTCACGCCGGCCGGCGTCACCACGGGTGGCTGGTGGTCGCCCAGGAACACCAGCACCGTGTTGTCGGTGCCGTAGGTCTGCAAGTAGGACGTCAGCGTCGAGAGCGTGTACTGGATCGCCTTGCCGTACGCGGCGCGGATGGCGTTGGGGTCCTTCCACACCTGCTCCGGGTCCTCCCCCATCGCCGGCTGCGGGTCGAAGATCGAGCCGTCGCCGACCTTGTTCCAGTCCACAAGCGACGGACGCGGCGACCACGGCGCGTGGCTGGACACGAAGTCGACCTCGGCCATCACGGGTTTGCGGTGCTGCGCGGCGAGTTCGGTGCGCTGCAGGAAGGACAGCGTGTACTGGTCGGGCATCGTGGCGTAGGCGTAACCCGGTCCCTGGTAGCCGACGTTGTGGAAGTCGTAGTAGTGCTGGAACCCGTAGTACTTGCCCTCGGGCCACGGCATCGTGTGGGCCGGCACGTCCTGCACCGTCGTCCAGCCCGCCTTGCCGAACGCTCGGGTGAGCGAAAGCCGGTTGCTCGCCAGGAGATCGTTGTAGCGCTGCTGGTTGTCCACCCACGTTCCCGATTGGACGGTCGAGTGCGCGAGCCAGCTGCCGCCGCCGAACGTCGACGAGTCGAGGAACCCGCTCTTCGCCGCGAACCCGGCCGCCTGCAGGCTCTTCGTCTCCTGGTCTAGCTGGGCGTCGATGGCCGGGGCGATGTCGGAGCCCTCGATCGCGAAACGGCCGTAACTCTCCACGAAGGTCAGCAGCACGTCCTTGCCCTTCAGCCCCTGCAACAGCTGGTCACCCGGGGTGTCGGCGAAGGGGTCGGCGGCCATCTGCGCCGCGAAGTCCTGCTTGTCGTTCAGGTCGGTCCCGACCTGCCGGATGTCGTCGAACGCCAGCGCGGCCGCGCTGCGCGACGCGATCGGCTGGCCGGGCGCGAGCTGCACCCCGAACACCGCCGCGACGATCCACACGACCCCGAGCACCGCCACCACACGCGTCGAGCCCGTGCGCCGCCCGGCCGCCAGGCGCGTCAGCCGCATCGTGGCCAGCGTCGTGAACACGACCACCGCCAGGATCAGCAGCACCACACCCACCACGGCGGCGATCGCCCCGGCGCCGCCGACCTCACCGCGCAGGAAGTCGAGCCCCGCGCTCACGAAGCTCCAGTCGAAGATCGGGTCGAACGGGCGCGAGAGCACCTCGTTGAACCCCATGTCCACGAGCTTCAGCACCGTCAGCACGCCGAGCACCGCGCCGACCACACCGGCCAGCACGCGCCGCCACCGCGGCGGCAGCACGAGCGCGAGCGCCGTGACGACCAGCGCCTCCACCGGAATCCGGATGAACGCCGCGGGCGAGAGCTCCCCCAGGTTGTTGGGCGCCACCAGCGCGAACAGCACGAGCAGGCACGCCAGCACCGTCAGCACCACGGCCGTCACGCGCCGCACCCGGCTCCGCTCCGGCGGCGCGGGGTCCGGTTCCTCCACTCCGGACAGCTCGCGGTCGTCGGTGCGCGTGAAGAGTGACACGGGGTTCCTTTCCGCCCGAAACCGGCGCGGCGGCCGGTGCTCCTCTTCGTTACACGGACGGAAACGCCGAGCGGTTCAGCGGGTTGCCCCGGATCACACCGAAGTGAGCCTCTCCCGGCACCGCAGCCCCGGCACGAACACGTGGACCACCGACACCCGGCCGGTGTGGTGCTCGCGCAGGTAGGCCGTCAGGTCGCGCGCGGCGAGGCTGTCCAGGAGCTCGGCCAGCAGCTCCGGCGCCGTGCCGGACAGGTTGTTCTCCCGGAACGGCACGGATTCCGCGGCCTCGGCCAGGGCCGGGCACCGGGCGGCGGGGGTCGCGGCGCGGCGGCGAAGCAGGCCCGTCAACGCGTCGGTCAGGGCGCAGCGCCGGCTGAACGACACGCCGGCGCCCCAGGCGGCGCGGTCGCCGGCCAGGTAGGCGGGCACGCCGAGCTGCGGCGTGAGGTCGGCGACGCGCACGGGCCCGCCCGAAGCGAGCGATGCGGAGGCGAGAAGGGCGGCCAGGTCCGGGGGCAGGCCGGCCGGGTCGAGCAGCGCCGGGCGGGCGCCGGCGAGCATCGACTCGTGGGCGTTGTGGTCGAGCAGCCCGATCAGCGCGCGCACGGTCGCCTCGGCGCCGGTCGTCGCGGCGCCCCACGAGGCGGCGGCCTGGCGGGTGCCGAGCGCGTCGTAGTCCACGACGTCACCCACGGAGTGACGCAGCAAGAGGTGGCCGGCGCGGCCGTAGTCGGTGATCGCGAGCACGGCCGGCACGGCGGCGACCGCGCCGAGGCCGGCGGGCAGCAACTTCCGGTACGCGAGCGTGCCGACGGGCAGCTCGGTGTAGCGGGCCAGGGAGCACACGGTCTCGTCGGCGGCCAGCGGGCCCGTCGCCAGCTCCGGCGCCGGCACCGCGCGCACGTCGGCCGGGCGCAGCCAGGCGGCGCCGCCGAAGCGGCGGGTCAGGGCGTCGAGCACGGCGTCGCGTTCCGCGGTGGCACCCGCGCCGTAGCCCGGCCCGGCCGAGAGCGCCACGCCGTCGCGCAGCAGGTCACAGCGCCACACGGCGGCGATCCCACCCGCCACGGGAGTCAGCTTCGCGGTCAGCCCCAGTTCGGCCACCTCGGCCAAAACGTCGTCCATCTTGTTCGCACCAGCTCGTCGTCCGGGGTCCTGAGAAGGACCCACCTGCCCCCTGCCCGCATCAAACTCGATCACCGCCGGGGAGTCGAGCACTTTCCCGCACGCGTGACCGAACGGCCACCGCCGCGGGGTGCTCTGCGCGGCCACTGAACGACGACTGAACGCGCCCGGAGTAGTTGATCAGTCCACTCGCGCATGCTGGCAACATGAACCAGACCCTGCGGACCGGAACCGTGCGTACCCTGCTCTCGGTCTCCGACGCGCTCACGCGCGCGTGCCTCGAAAGCTACTTCGACGGCCAGCCCGAAGTCGCCGTGGTCGACCGCACGCGCCCGATGGGCGCCGAGGTCTCGCTCGTGGTCACCGACCGGTTCACGCCGCGCACGCGCGACATCCTGGAACGGGTCGCCGCGACGCTCGACATCCCGTCCGTGCTGGTCATCGGCCGGCTCGACGACCTGCCGATCACCGAGCTCGCCCACCACCGCGTGGTCACGATCCTGGACAAGACGACCAGCCGCAGCGAGGCCGTGACGCAGGCCGTGGTCGACGCGGCCGGCGCGCACCCGGCGGACCCGGTCGAGCGGCTGAGCACGCAGGTGCGCCGGCTGACCCACGCGGCGGCCCGGCAGAACCGCCTCGACCGCCGTGAGACCGACATCCTGCGTTTCCTCGCCGACGGGCTGTCGGCCGGCGAAGTGGCGAGCCAGCTGGGTTACAGCGAGCGCACGGTGAAGAACATCATCAGCAAGATGACCGTCCGGCTGGAGCTGCGCAACCGCGCCCACGCCGTGGCCTACGCGATCCGCGAAGGCCTGATCTGACCCCTCACGAGCCGGGCGACGCCACCCGGGGAGCCGGCTCGCCGAGTCGCAGGCGCACGTCGTCGGCGGCGGGCATGCCGAACGCCTCGAGCACGTGCAGCGCCTCGCGCCACGCCTTCTCGGCGCCTTCCGGGTCGCCCGCCTCGCCGAGCGCGTCGCCGAGCGCCACGAGGGAGTCGGACTCGTCGGAGCGGTTCCCCAGTTCGCGGTAGTAGGTCACGGCGCGGCGCCACGCGTCGATCGCCTGGTCGAGGTGCCCGAGCGAGCCGTACGCGGTGGCCAGGGTGCTCCAGCAGTTGCCCTCGCCGTTGCGGTCGCCGATGTCCTCGTACAGCTTCATCGCGCGCAGGATCAGCGGCACGGCCTCGGCGTTGCCGCCCATCTCGCTGAGGCAGCGGCCGATGCCCTCGAGCCCGATGGCCTCGCCCTTCACGTTGCCGCTCGCCCGGTACAGCTCGAAGGCGCGCTCGTGGTGCTCCAGCGCCGCGTTGAACCGGCCCAGCTTGGCGAACACCGTGCCGAAATTGCTGTGCACGTAGGCCTGGTCGGCCGCCAGCCCGAGCTGCTCGAACAGCTCCGCGGTGCGGTTGAGGTGCTCCAGCGCTTCGTCGTAGCGCTCGACGAAGTGGTAGGCACCCGCGAGGCTGCGGTGCACGTTGGCCTGCGCCACCAGGTCGCCCGTGCCGACGGCGACGCGCAACGCGAGCTCCGCCTGCGTGAGCCAGTCGTGGTAGAGCGCGCTGCGCTGGTAGTACGGCTGCAGGCTCAGCACCAGCTTCCACACGTTCCCGGCCAGCCGTGGCACCCCGGCGATCTGCCGGATCAGCAGTGTCAACGCGGGCAGCTCGGCCTCGAACCACTCCATCGCCTCGCCGTAGCCGCGCGCGAGGTCGGCGGTCACACCCGGCTCGAGCACGGGCGGGTCGATCGGGAGCTGGTGCGGGTTCAGCGCGAGGTACGCGCTGTGGGTGCTGCACAGGTAGTGGTTCACCAGCCGCGCGAGGGCGTCGGCCTGTTCGTCGGCCGGGTCGGTCTGCTCACGCAGCTCCATCGCGTACGAGCGCACGAGGTCGTGGGCGAGGTAGCGCCCCGGGCGGTGCTCGCTGAGGTAGCGGATGCGGGTGAGCTCGTCGAGCAGGTCCTGCGCCTGCGACAGGGGCACGCCGGCGAGGCTCGCGGCCGCGGCGGTCGAGAAGTCGGCGCCGCGGTGCAGCGACAGCAGCCGGAACAGCCGCGCCGCACCGGCTTCGAGCACTCGGTAGGACCACGAGAACACCGTGCGCACGTCACCCGCGCTGTCGCCGCGGAATGCCTCCAGCGTGCCCTGCGTGGCCCGCAGCTTCGCGGTGATGTCGGCGAGTGAGAACTGCGGGTGCGTCCGGGCGCGCGCGGCGACGATCGCCAGCGCGAGCGGCAGCCGGCCGCACAGCTCGATGATCTCCTCCACGGCCTCCGGCTCGGCCGCCACCTTCTCCTCGCCGAGCCGGCGCACGAGCGTCTCGCGGGCTTCCGACGACGAAAGCGTGTCGAGTGTCAGCAGGTCGGCGTCCTCGGTGGCGACCAGGGCGCTGAGGCGGTTGCGGCTGGTCACGATCACGGCCGAGCCCGCGCTGCCGGGCAGCAGCGGGCGGACCTGCTCGGAGTCGCGCACGTTGTCGAGCACCACGAGCATCTGCCGCCCGGCGAGCAGGCTGCGGTAGAGGCCGCTGCGCGCGTCGAGACCCGAAGGCGTCTGCGTGGCCTCGATGCCGAGCACGTCGAGGAAACCGCGCAGCGCGTCGGCCGGGTCGACGGTGGCGCCCGTGGGGTCGAAGCCGCGCATGTTGACGTAGAGCTGCCCGTCGGGGAAGCGGTCGGCGACCTGGTGCGCGAGGTGGATGGCCAGCGAGGTCTTGCCGGTGCCGGCCAGCCCGTCGATCACCGCGACGGTGACGCGCCGGCGCTCGGCGGCGCAGTCGAACAACGCGGCGAGCCGGGTGAGCTGGTCGCGGCGGCCGGTGAACGTCGGCAGATCCGGCGGCAGCTGTGCCGGCCGCACCACGGGACGGGCCTGCGGCGCGCGGACCACGGGCACTTCCTCGGACTGCTGCGCCAGCACGTCGTGCTGCACGCGCGTGAGCTCCGCGCCGGGCTCGACGCCGAGCTCGTCGACCAGCCGCTTGCGGATCTCCCGGTACACCTCGAGCGCCGCGGCCCGGCGCCCGACCGAGTCGAGCGCGAGCATGAGCCGGGCGTGCACGGTCTCGTTGAAGGGATCGGCTTTCACGGCCCGCTCCAGATGCTGCAGCAACGGCTGCAGCGGGCGCCCGGCCGCGTGGGCGACGTCGGCGGCCTCGACGACCGTGGCCAGGCCCTCCTGGTCGATGCCGGCCAGCAGCGCGCGGGCGCGCCCGGGCATCATCAGCCCGGCCGCGCACGGGCCGCGCCACAGCGCGAGCGCGGCGTTGAACTCGGCGAGGGCGTCGTCGGCGTTCTCCGCGCGGCGGGCTCGTTGCGCGCGGGTGCGGAACTCGACGAGGTCGGAGGAGGCGGCGTCGACCTGCAGGCCGTAGCCGCCGGGGTGGCGCACGAGCCAGTGGCCGGGCGAACGCGCGGGCAGGTCGGGCTCGACGAGCCGGCGAAGGGCGCCGACGTAGCGCTGGATCACGTTCACCGCGCTGGCCGGCGGCTGGTCCTCCCACAGCAGGCCCACGAGCTCGTCGACCCCGGTCGGCTGTCCGGCGCGCGCGAGCAGCACCGCCAGCAGCAGGTTCTGCGCCGGCGACCCGATCGCGAGCTCGTGGCCACCGCGCCAGGCGCGCAGCGGTCCCAGCAGCTCGAACCGGACGCCGGTGGGGGCACCGGGTTCGCTCACCGGTTCCTCCCTCGCTCACCGGTTGCGGGCACGTCTCCTGTTGAGCGTAGCGCCCGCTACAGCGCGGGTCCGCGAGAGCGCCCTGCGGACAGGACACCAGTCCCGCAGGTAGGACGTGGGACGATCACGGCCAGGTCACCGCCGGGCAAACAGTTCTCCTTGGTACAAAAGCGATTGTGCGTGCGGTTGTACGCCGTGTGTACGACCGCGCCGGAGCCTGGGAGCACTTTCGGCAGCCGCCCCGCGATCGCGGGGAACGGCCCCCAGGACGGAGACCGACAGTGAATCTGAGACGTGTCGCACGAGGACTGCTCGCGGCGCTGGCCGGGGCGACGGCGTTCGCCGCGGCGGCCGTGGTGCCGGGCGCGACCCCCGCCGCGTCGGCCGACGCGGCCAGCACGGTGGTGTACCAGGCCGGCACCGGCGGCTACTCGTGCTTCCGCATCCCCGCCATCGTCAAGGCCAACAACGGCGACCTGCTCGCCTTCGCCGAAGGGCGCAAGAACAGCTGCGCCGACACCGGCGACATCGACCTGGTCATGAAGCGCCAGGCCAAGGGCAGCTCCACGTGGGGCCCGCTGCAGATCGTGATCCAGGGCTTCGGCGACGTGAAGGGCAACCCCACGCCCGTCGTCGTGCCGCCGACCGCGGACGAGCCCGACGGCCGCGTGGTGCTGCTTTCGGTGATGCAGTGCGTCGCCCCGCACGCCGCGTGCGGCCGCGTTCCCCGCGTGAGCGTCAGCAAGGACAACGGCTCGACGTGGGCCGCGCCCCAGGTGCTCACCACGCAGCTCGGCTTCACCGCGGCACCGGGCTGGCTCGCGACCGGTCCGTCGCACGCTTCGGTGCTCACGCGCGGGGCGCACAAGGGCCGTCTGGTCGCCGGTATGAGCTACCAGGTCAACAGCTCCGCGCCCGACACCGGCGCCATCATCTACAGCGACGACCGCGGTTCGACCTGGCACCTCGGCGCCCACGACGCGAGCACGAACAACGCCGCGCTCAACCCGCAGGAGATCAGCCTCACCGAGCTGCCCGACGGCAAGATCTACGCCTCCGCGCGCAACAACGCCGGGACGATGTGTTCCACCGTCGAGCGGGCGTACGCGATCAGCTCCGACGGCGGCCAGACGTTCAGCCAGAAGTTCGTGACCGAGCCGGGCCTGGCGAAGACGCCCGACGTGCAGGGCTCCACGCTCGCGATGAGCGCGACGGACACCGGCGGCGCGTACACGCGGCTGATCTTCGCGGGCCCCTCGGTGTGCGACCACCGGCACGCGCTGCGCATCCGCTCGTCGTTCGACGAGGGCGGCAGCTGGCAGGGTGACACCGACGGGTTCCTGGTGTGGAGCCAGGACGCGGCCTACTCGGACCTCGTCTCGCTCGGCACCGGCTCGGCCGGCGTGCTGTTCGAGGGCGGCCCGCAGGGCAACTCCAGCGCGGCGATCCGCTGGGCGAAGTTCACCGACGCGAACCTGGGCGCGCCCGCGTGCGGCTCGGGCTACGGCGTGATCGACCAGGGCTCGCTCGGCACCGCGGGCACGGTGTACCTGTCCTACAACGCGGCCACCGGCAAGAACTGCGTGAGCACGATGAAGAATTCCGGCGCGGGCACGGCATCGCAGACCACCGCGTACCTGCAGGTGCAGGGCGGCACGAAGCAGACGGACTCCGGGTCGTACTCCTGGTTCGCCGGTCCGGTCACGGCTTCGGCGGCCGGCAAGTGCGTGACCTGGGGCGGCTCGGTCGGCACCACCAAGTTCGACGCGCCACTGGGGCACTGCGGCTGACTTCTCCCGGCCGCGGCCGGGGCTGGGGTTGCGAAAAGGGCTGAGGGTGGTCGTGGTGACCACCCTCAGCCCTGGGCGTTGCTCGGTGTCAGCGCTCTTCGCGGAAGTCCACGTGCCCGCGGACGACCGGGTCGTACTTGCGCAGGACCATCCGGTCCGGGTCGTTGCGGCGGTTCTTGGTCGCCACATACGTGTATCCCGTCCCGGCGGTGGAACGCAGCTTGATCACCGGGCGCAAAACGCTCTTCGCCATCGGTTCTCACCCCTTCCTGCTCGTGGCGGTCACCGGGTTCCTCCGGCTTCCGCAGTGGGTGTAACGGTGGGAGGGGGCGGAAAAGTCCCGGTGTGTGGTGGTCGGGGTCACGTCGGCGGAGGGTGCTGGTGTCCGTCCATTTCGGACGTGTGCGGTGGGGCTTGGGGGGATGCAGTCCTCGCAGGGCGGCTTCTGTTGGGGAGCACCCCGAAGCTTGATTGTGCTGACGGTCGCCGACTCTCTGTCAAGGCGGAAAAGGCGGACACTCCTTTGTTTACCTACTTGTGACTTGAGTGAACCCGGTCCGGCCGTCCTGCCCGTCCCGGCAACGGGACACTTCACATTCACGCACTAGCCGCGAACCCTTTGGTCGGGACAGGTGGGACGCCTCACCCATACCCCGTCCCAGCCGTCCCCGTCAGTCGCTCGAACGCCGTTTTTCGAGACGCGTCTGGCTGGCGTCACGCTGGCCCGGCCGCTTCGAGGGTGACAAGGCGATGGCCAGTCCGGCGTCCCTCTTTCGAGATGCACACTTCAGCCGAACAAGTCTTCGTACTCCTCGGCGCCGGAGAGGCGTCCGAAGCTGTCGAGCTCCTCATCCACGACACCCGTACACCTCCGTCGCCGAGCTCGAGGTCCCGGCTGGCCGGCTTCGGGTGACGACTGTCTACACGCGACAGAACCAGTAGCAGCGGGAGCACCCGAACAACCCGCACAACCGATCGAGCACGCGATGGCCTCTCACCCGCCGAGGAAGTCCGCCTTCCGGATGGTGGCGTGAACGCCCTTGACGACGTCGACGACCTGGGAGATGCGGAAATCGGTGGCGGCCGACAGGTAGGCGTACGCGTTCGGTGCGTCCATGCCGTAGCGAATGCCGAGCAGGGCGATCGCGGCCCGGACGGCGTTCTGCATCGCGACGTCGAGATCCTCGTCGAGGCCGGTGGGGATGAGGAACTCGGCTGTCTCCGCGATCGGGGCCACGAGGTCGCCGAAGTCCCGAACGGCGCTCTCGTGGGGGACCACGTCGAAGCGCACGGTGGCGCGCAGGCTGGCCTCGAGTGCGGTGAGGCTGACCTCGCCGTCGCCCTGGGCGAAGTGGGGGTCTCCCACGTAGGCGAGGGCCTCGTTGACCTGCACCGGGAGGTAGAGGGTGGCGCCGGTGGTGAGCATCCGGATGTCGAGGTTGCCGCCGTGCGGCCCCGGGGGGACGCTGTGGGGTCGTTGGTTGCCGGCCACTGCGACGCCCATGATCCCGAGGAAGGGGGCGAGGTCGAAGCGGGCCGGCCCGATGACCCCCTTCCGGTCGACGACGGGGGTGAAGACGCTGTGCACCTGCTGGTCGCCGAGCGGGTAGGTGTCGGGGAGCGCGCCCTTCGCGTGGCGGTTGCTGACCACGCCGTAGGGCACGCGAGGCAGGGTCTCCTCGACCGTGATCGCCAGCAGGTCGCCGGGCAGCGCGCCGCTGACAGCGACCGGCCGGGACACCACGTGCGGCCCGTCGACGCCGAACGTGTGGTCGGGCTCTCCTGCGGGGCCGCAGGCCGCGAGGGAGATCGCGTCTTCGAGCACCTCGGCGACGCCGTGCGCACCGAAGAACGCCTTCGGGTCGCGCCCCTGGTCCTCGAGGATGCCCTCGTGGCTGATCGTGTCGAACGTGACGCTGGAGCCACTGTCGACCGTGAGCACAGGGCTGTCGGTGGCGCACGGCAGCCGGCCCCACAGGACGTGGTCGAGCGTGCTCGGCAGGTATGCCGCCGCCCGGATCGGCCCCGTGCCGGGCTGCAGCGCCGGCATCGGCTCCCCCGTCACCGCCCTGCGCCTTCCCGCGACTGACCCGACGTCGCTCCGACGGCAGCGGTGGCGAAGTCCACCGATTGGGCCAGGCGCAAGAGATCGTGGTCGCGGCCGGGAGAAGCGACCAGACACACGCCGCACGGCAACCCCTCGCTGGTTCTCAGCGGAATGTTCAAGGCGGGTACGCCCGCTATCGACGCGAGGCAGGTGAGCTGGAGCGTTGCTTGCCGCACAGACTGGATCTCGGCATGCCTGAGCGGAGCCACGGTGGGGGTCGTCGGCAGAATCAGAACCCGGCCGGCGAGGGTCTCTCGGATCTCGGTCCGAGCCGAGGAGACCACCTCGGCCGCCGCGAGGGCTTCCTCGGAAGTGACGGTGCTTGCGTAGGCGAACCGGTCGCGTACGTCGGCGCCGAGATGCTCTTCTCGCCCTTGGATCCAGTCGCCGTGCGACTGCCATGCCTGGAACGCCTGGAGAGTGCGGAAGGCCTCACTCCAGACGTCGAGTGGCGGCCGCCATTCCTCGTCCATCCGAGCGCGGCTCGGCAGGACTGCCAGGACCGCAGCGGCGACGCTGGGCTCCGCCTGATCGATGAGCGCGGTGGCGGCGAAGTAGGTCGTCTCGCCCGTCGCCTGCTCCCGCGTCTGGCTCCTGGTCCGGCGTGGTGGCAGCAGCACGCTGCCGACGCGGGCCAGGGTCTCGGCGTCGCGGGCCAGCCACCCGACGGTGTCGAAGGCGGGTGCCAGCGGCATCATGCCCTCGACCGGGACGGCGCCCTGCGTCGTGCGAAGGCCGTAGAGCCCTTGGTAGGAGGCCGGCACCCGGATCGAGCCGGCGGTGTCCGACCCGAGACCCACGGTCGCGTGTCCCAGGCTGACCGCACTCGCGGGCCCGCTCGTCGAGCCTCCCGCGTGTCGACGCGGCGCCCGGGGGTTGGGCGGGGTGCCGTAGTGGTGGTTGTCGCCCGCGATGGAGTACGCGAACTCGTCGGTCTGTGCGATCCCCTTGAGAGAGGCGCCGGCGTCGAGGAGCCGCTGCACGGCCGGAGCGTTGACCCGCGCCGGCGAGGCCTGGGCGAGCCTGGTGGGGTTGCCCGCCCCGACGGGGAAACCGCGGACTTCGAAGATGTCCTTGATCGCCACCGACTCGCCGGCGAGCGGCCCGTTTTCGCTTCCGTCCGCGCGAACGACCAACGGATTGCCGACGATGCGCCAGATCCTCGTGTCAAGGGCCGGCGCCGGCTGATGGACGTGGGCGACGGTCACCTGCCACGCTCCGTCGATGCGTTGCCACAATTGAGTCTGCTGGCCCTGCCCCCCGCTTTCGAACTCCGTGACGGCCACGACCATCGCATGGCTGTCGTCGATCGGCCGTACGTGGACCCCGACGATGGAGCGGCGTGCGGCACCGCCACGCGCGGCTCGGAATGAGGTGATCTCGTGGTGACCGACCAGCAATCCTGCCGCATCGCCTCGAAGCGTTGCGCTGCCCGGAGCGAAGAGCCGAGCCAAGCCGGCCAGATCGTTGTCCATGAGCGCGTGTTCGTAACTCCAGAACGCCTGCATCAGACCGTCCGGGGGAGGATTGGGGGTGCTGGATATCAACGTTGCCTCTCTTGCTGTTCGATCCCGTGTCGGAGCTCAGCCGATGACCTGGGCGTCAGTGCGGTGACGAGCCCTGCCCTCAGCCGGGAGCGGCTCGCACCGGGTCCGGCCCTCCGATGTCCCGCCGGGACGTGTCGAAGTTGGGTGGTGTCTGGAGTACTGGGCGGAGTCTGGTGAAGGTGAGCCGCCCGCGCTTGAGGCCCCACAAGGGCTCGGCGATGGTGGCGACCGCATCGGCCGCGCTGTCGGCCGGCAGACAGATCAGGTCTGCCGGGGCTCCTTCGACCAGGCTTGCCGCGCTGCCGGGGTCGACCACCCGGGCCGCGCCACTGGTCACCAGCGAGAAGGCCTGTTCGAGGCCCTCCCCTGCCAGGTGGGTGATGTTGGCGTAGAGGTTGGCCATCCGGATCAGCGACCCATCCCCGTAGGGAGTGAAGGCGTTCAGGACGTTGTTGGTGGCCACCGAGCATCGCAAGCCGTTGCCGATGAGGGATTTCACGTCGAGCACTCCGCGGGGCTTGGCGTGACTGAGTGCCCTGCCCATGAGGAACAGGTCGGTGGCCGGCAGCACGGTGAAGGCGAGGTCGGCGTCGACGGCCAGCGCCGTCAGGTCGGCGAAGCGTTGCGGCGTCACGAAACTGAGCTGGGTGACATGCCCCACCGTCACCCTGCCCTGCATCCCGTGCTGGACGGTGCGCCGGCAGACCTCCTCGAGGAGCATGCCGTCGGCGGTCTCGGCGAGGTCGAGATGGAGGTCGATGGGGACGCCGAAGTGCCGCGCCCGCTCGAAGATCCAGTCAAGCTGGCCGAGCGGGTCCACGTCGGCGTACGGCGCACCACCGAGGACGGGGGCACCCTGTTCCAGAGCGGCCTCGATGAGCGCCTTGGTCTCCTCCGACTGGGTGAGACCCTCTTGAGCGAAAACACAGACCTCGACGTCGACGTAGTCGCGCCATTCTTCGGCGACTGCGTTGACGGCACGGAAGGACGTCAACGCGACGACGTCGTCGACCTCGACCTGAGTGCGGACGCGGGTGGTGCCGTGGAGGACGCAGTCGCGAAGCGTCTGCGCTGCCCGCCGGTGGACGTCGCCTTCGGTGAAGCCCTTCTTCAGCTCTGCCGTCTCGGTGATGGCCGAGGCGAGCGTGCCGTCGAAGTGGCGGTAGCGAGCCATCAGCCGGGACTTGTCGAGGTGCAGGTGAGTGTCGACGAAACCAGGTGTCACCAGGTTGCCGCCGGCGTTCAGCGCTGCTCGGCCCGCGAGACCGGGTGCCAGGCGACGCACGACTCCCCGGGAGATCCCGATGTCGATCGGGGCCTCGCCGGACGCGACGCGGGCGGACTTGATGACAAGGTCGTAGACGGTGTTCTTGATCGCGTCGTGGTCTTCGTGACGGCTCATGTTTTCCCAGGGCTCTCAGGATGTCTCGGCGGCGGGAAGCGACTCCGCGCGGTGGCTGTAGCGGATGCGGGCGAATCGGTGCCTCAGACCGGTGAGGGACTCGCCGCGGCTGAAAGCGTCGAAGCCGACCGCAGCGACGATGACGCAGCCCTGGACGATGGATTGCCAGTAGGCGTTGATGCTTGCCTGGTTGAAGAAGTTCTGGAGCACGGCCAGGATCGCCACGCCGGTGAGGGCTTGCCAGACTCGGCCCTGTCCGCCGATGAGGGAGACGCCGCCGATCAGTGCGGCGGCGATGACCTGCAGCTCGATGCCGGAGCCGATGTTGGCCTGTCCTGAGCCGACCCGGCCGACGTAGAGAATGCCGGCTACTCCTGCGGTCAGGCCGGTGATGACGTAGGTCAGCGTGCGGGTGAGGTCGGTCCGGATCCCGGAGATGTAGCTGGCGGTGTTGTTGCCTCCGGCGGCGTAGAGGTCTTGGCCGTAGGTGCTGAAGGTGAGAACGATCGTTGCCACGAGGGTGAAGCCGGCCAGGACGAGGGCGCTGACGGGGAACAAGCCGCCGATGCGGCCGGAGCCGAGGTCGGCGATGAGCCCGGCGTGGACGGAGTACGTCGCTCCGCCGGAGTAGAGCAAGGCTGCGCCGCCGACGATCTGTGAGCTGCCGAGGGTGGCGATCAGGGGGTTGATGGCGAGCTTGGTGACCATGAGGCCGTTGGCCAGCCCGACGACCCCGGCGATCGCGAGGGTGATGATGATGGCGAGGAGTGGCGGGTTGTGGAGGGCGAGCGCGGAGCTGACCGTCGCTGCGAGCGCGTAGGTGGCGCCGACCGAGAGGTCGAAGCCGCCGCTGATGAGGCAGAAAGTCATGCCGAGCGCCATGACGGCTAAGGGCGTCCATTGGTCGCTGATGTTGACCAGATTGCCGGCGGTCAGGAAGCTGCTTTGCCCGCCGGCGATCACGACCATCACAACGAGGGCGAGGACGATGCCATAGCGGCGGCCGGCCAAGCGGATGGTGTTCAGGTAGTTCACGAGGCTCCCTCCTTTACGGCGATGGGGGTGGGTTCGAGCAGCATGGCTGCGTACACCTGGTCGCGGCCCTGGGCTCCGGCGGCGGTCGCGACAATCCGGCCGTGTCGCATGACCAGGACGCGGTCGCAGAAACCGAGGAGGTCATCGGTCTCCTCCGAAGCGATCAGGACCGCCGTGCCCTCCGCGACGGCGCCTTCGACGACACGGAAGATCTCATCTTTGGCGCCGACGTCGATGCCCCGCATGGGCTCATCGACGAGCAGGACACGTGGGCGGGCGTGGAGAAGCTTGGCGAGAACGACCTTCTGCTGGTTCCCGCCGGACAGGGTGCCGGCCGCTGCTTTCAGACGGTGAGCGGGGAGGCTGACCGCGGCACCGCGGTCGGCCGCCGCATCGAAGGCGGGCTTGCGCCTGATGAGGCCGCACCGTGCGGGCCGTGCGATGGTGCTGACAGTCATGTTGGTCCAGGACAGTTGACGTAGGATCAGGCCTTGGGTGCGCCGGTCTTCGGGTGCGAGAGCGATTCCTCGGGTGAGCGCCTGGCGTGGAGTGCTGGGCCAGGCCGTGCCACGCCCGTCCACGAGCATCTCCCCGCCGAGGACAGGCTCCAGTCCTGCGATGGTTCGCAGCAGACGGGTGCGTCCGGATCCCACCAGCCCGACCAGGCCCACGACCTCGCCGGGGCGGATGCAGAGGTGGTCGATGCGCAGCCGCCCGGGTGTCACGATGTTGCACAACTCCAACGCGGGAGCGGCTTTGTCCCTGTCCGGGAGGCGCGGGCGGTTGCGAGTCACCGCGCTGACTGAGCGACCCACCATGGCTGTGGTCAACGAGCCCATGGTGAAGGTCGATGCCTCGCCGTGGGCCACGACCGCGCCGGCCCGCAGGACGGTGATCTCGTCGCCGAGCTCGAGCACCTCCTCGAGGTGGTGGCTGATGAGCAGCACCGCGGTGCCCCGGGAACGAAGCAGCCTGATGATGGCGTGGAGCTTGAGGCGCTCCTCGGCGCCGAGCGCGGCGGTGGGCTCGTCGAGGACCAGCACACGGGACTCGTGCCGGAGCGCGCGAATGATCTCGATCTGCTGCTGCACGGCGACCGGCATGCCCAAGCTGGCGCCGGTGGTGGGCACGTCCAGCCCCAGCTCGGTGCACACCTGGGTGAAGGCCGACACCATCCTGCGCCGTCTGCGGATGCCCAGGACGTGCATCTGCTGGCCCAGGAAGACGTTGGCCACCGGGTCCAGACCGGGGACGAGGCTGGGCTCTTGGTGCACAGCGGCGATGCCGAGCTTCCTGGCATGGTGAGGACCGTGCAGGTGCACCTGGTGTTCGTCGAGGATGAGCGAGCCGGCGTCGGGTTTGACCACGCCGGTGAGCATCTTGAGCAGCGTCGACTTCCCCGCACCGTTGGCGCCGACAAGACCGTGCACCGTCCCGGCGCGCAGTGTGAGTGTCACGCCGTCGACAGCCTTGATTCCCGGGTAGGCCTTGTGCAGGCCCACCGCAGCCAGCACCTCGGGCCCCGGAGCGCGTGCGCTCCCGTCCCGGACGTGCTCCACGCCCGGGACAGCACCCAGATCGGGACGGGCGATGCTCATCCCACGCTCCAGGTCGACGTGAAGCCGGCGGCGTTGGCCTTGGTGATGACCGGGTCTCCACCGTGGAACATCGGGTCCTTGAGGACGTTGTAGACCTTCGTCGTGGGGTCGAAGCCGGGGACGGTGATCTTCTCGCCTTGCATGGTCTGGATGGCGGCTTGCAGTGCCCGGGTGGCTTCCTCCACGGGCAGGCCGGCGACGTCGGCGTAGACCTGTCCCGCCTTCACCATGTCGACCACGTTGGCGGCTCCGGCGAGCGAGACGACCTTGATGTTCCCCAGCTTTCCGGTGTCGACGAGCCACTTCATCGAGGGTGTGGCGGTGTTGTCGTCGCCGAAGACGATCCCGTTGACGTCGGGGTGGGCCTGCATGATGTCCTGGGTGGCCGCGAGGCCGGTGGCCCCGTCCCAATTGCCCGGGACGGTGGCGACCAGGTCGAGGCTGGGATACTTCTTGAGCTCGTCGAGGAAGTTCTGGGTGGTCAGCTGGACGATCGAGCTGCTGGCTGGCCCCGGGAGATAGGCGACCTTGCCGCCGTTCGGGAGCGCCTTGTGCATGTAGCCGGCGAAGAGCCGGCCAGTCTCGGACTCCAGGCGGCCGAAGAATCCGATGGTGCCGGGCGAGTACAGATCCTGCACGTGGCCGCAGATCGGCGTGTTGTAGATGGAGACGATCAGATGCTGGGCGGCGTCGGTCAGCGCTCTGCACACCGACTGTCCGTCGATGGCCTCGACGACCAAGGCCTTGTACTTGCCGCTTGAGACGGCGTCCTGGATCTGAGTCAGTTGTTTGCCCGAGTCGAAGTCGGCGCTGAAGACGTCCATCTTCACGCCGTCCTTCGCAGCCAGTGCCTTGGCCGCGTTCGTCGCCGACTGGAGGTAGGAGTTTCCGAGGCCATCGGTGAAGAAGGCCACGGCACCAATCGAGGAGCCACCGCTCGCACCAGAGTCCGAAGAGCCCGCAGAGCTCGACGACCCGCAGGCCGCGAGGCTTACCGCGGCGAGCGATCCGATGATCGCCGCAGCGATCAGGCGGGAACGAGCTCGAGTCACCGGTCGACTTTTCGGTGGGGTGATTGTCGGCATGGCTGAGAGACCTTTCGCTCGCTGAGGAGTCGCGCCACGACGGTGCGGATGGCGCTCAGAGGTGCGCGCCGGCGCTTGTTGAGCCGCACCTTTGTGTTCGGGGAGGTGTGTCGGGCGTGCGCCGATCATCGGCGCCGTCGGCGCAAGCCCCTATCGGTGGCTCACAGGGCGGTGTATCCGCCATCGAC
This sequence comes from Amycolatopsis sp. NPDC049253, assembly GCF_040678995.1. Taxonomy (NCBI): domain Bacteria; kingdom Bacillati; phylum Actinomycetota; class Actinomycetes; order Pseudonocardiales; family Pseudonocardiaceae; genus Amycolatopsis; species Amycolatopsis sp. NPDC049253. Next base: position 293,407 of record NZ_JBFAQX010000002.1, read on the forward strand.
GGCGAACGCGGTGCCTGTGACGTAGGAGGCGCCCGGCGATGACAGGAAGAGGACCGCCTCGGCGATCTCTTCGGGCTTGCCCAGCCGGCCCATCGGCGTACGGGCTGCCACCTGGTCGGCGTTGTCCTTTCCGGACTGTTCCATGATCACGGTGTCGATTCCGCCGGGGTGGACCGAGTTGACGCGGATGGCGTCGCGTACGTGTGCCATTGCGGCGTGCTTGGTCAACATCGTGACGCCGCCCTTGCTGGCGTGGTAGGCCGCGCCACCCTCGGCACCGACGAGCCCCCAGATCGAGGAAGTGTTGACGATCGAGCCACCGCCGTTGGCGATCATCGCCGGGATGACGGCACGCATTCCGAGGAACACACTCGTCAGGTTCGCGGCGATGGTGCGGCTCCAGCCCGGCATGTCCTCCTCCGTGATCGGCGTGCCGTTGAAGACGCCCGCGTTGTTGAAGAGCACGGTCGGCTCGCCGTAGGTCGACCGGCAGGCCTGGAGAGTCTCCTGCCACGCGGCCTCGGCGGTGACGTCGTGGACCACGAAGCTGACTTCGAGGCCGCAGCCGGTGAGTTCGGCGGCCGTCTGCTTTCCGACCTCACCGAGCAGGTCGGTCATCAGCACCTTGGCGCCCTCCTCTGCGAGCCGGCGGGCCGTGGCCGCGCCGATGCCGTCGGGGTGCGCGGTCCCGGTGACGATGGCGACCGCACCGGTCATGCGACCGGTCACGCCACGCTCCCGATGATGTGGTTGATCCGGAACACGTTGCCCTCCGGATCGGTCAGCACGGCCTGGTACCAGCCGTAGGAGGTCTCGTAGGGCTCCTTGACCAGGGTGGCACCCGCGGCGACGGCGGAGTCGATCAGCGTGTGGACCTCGTCGTGAGAGCCGGTCTCGAAGTTGAGCAGGAAGCCGGCGCCCTGGGTATCGTGCGGGTGCTCCAAGTGAAGCAGGTCGTACACCTCCGGGGCGAGGAACCCCAGGCCGCTCGCGCCTGTGGAGAAGCCGCGGAAGACCTCGTTGCGCATCTGTTCGACCTCACTCAGGCCGAACAGTTCGGCATAGAACCTGGGCAGGTCCTCAAGGTTCTTGGCGAAGACGTTGACCCAGTTCAGGACGCCGGCGGTCGTGGCGGTGGTCACGCGATCTCCTCCTCGTCGATCTGCTGCTGAGCGAACTTGGCGGCGAGGTACTCACCGTTCTTGATCGGGGCGTACTTCGCCGGCCGGTCCGGGCCCTGGCAGGTGGGGATGCACTCGATGACCGCGTCGTAGTTGGGCTGGAAGAACATGACGATCGAGATGCGCGTGTTGGTGGGAACAACGGTGTGCTCGGGGTTGACGACGCGGTGCATGGTGGAGACCCAGGTGTCGTTGGTCCACCGCGCAAGGGAATCGCCGATGTTGACCACCAAGGAGTCCGGGATGACCGGAACATCGACCCACTCACCGGCTTTGTTGAGCACCTGCAGGCCTCCGGAGTCGACCGCTTCCTGCCACAGGACCGTGAACGCGGTGTAGTCGGTGTGCTGGCCCACCCGCATCTGTCCCGGCAGCGGCGGCTCCTCCTGAGCGGGGTAGTAGTTGACGCGCATGATGCTGGTGTGCTTGTCGATCTTCGGGAGGAAGTAGTCGGGCTCGAGGTCGAGCGCCATCGCGAAGACCTGGCTGAGCATCTGAGCGGTACCCGTCATGGTGTCGAACATGTCGGTCAGGACCGGCTTCATCGCGCCCGGCGTCTCCGGCCACACGTTCGGAGCGAACGTCGCACCACCGGCCTCGTGGTAAGCGTCGGCAGGCACATCGGACGGCCCGACGTCGAAGAGCTCCTTGATGTCCGGCGGAGCGGCCATGTTGTCGAGCTGCGCCAGCGACTCCACGCCGCGCCCGATGTAGCCACGGATGTGCGAGGGGTCGGGCCGGCCGGCCACGGCCTTGGCGGACACGTCCTGGGAGAAGAACTCCAGGCTCGTCTCGTAGGCGGTTTTGATCTTCTCCGGGGCCACGCCGTGCCCCGTGATGACCAGGAAACCGATGTCCCGGCAGGCCCGCCCGACCTCGTCGGCGATGCGCCGGCGGGTGGCCTCGTCTCCATCGCGGAATCCGCTGAGATCGATCAGGGGAACGTCAAGAAGCGTCATTGTGCTCACTCACTTTCTGGCTGGCTGGATACGTGGCTCGGATATCTGGTACTCAGCGGTCGTTCTGGGAGCGAACGAACATCTCCAGGAGATGTTCCCCGGACGTGGTGGTCGGGTACTTGGGCGTCGCGCCCTCGGGCAGGCAGCTGGGGATGCACTCGATCACTGCGTCGTAGTTGGGGTTGTGGAAGAAGATCAGCGACTGCCGCCGGCTCGTCGAGGCCTGCTCAGCCGGGGGGTTGACGACGCGGTGGAGGGTGGAGACCCACTCGTCGTTGGTCCAACGGGCCATGAGGTCGCCGATGTTGACGATGAAGCAGCCCGGGAGAATGGGGACATCGCGCCACTCCCCTTCGGCGTTGCGGACCTGAAGCCCGCCGGGGGCGTCCTCGGTGGCCAGGATGGTCAGGCTGCCCCAGTCGGTGTGGGCGCCGGCCCGGATCTGGCCGGGCTCTGCCGGCTTGTCGGTCGCGGGGTAGTTGCGGACCCGGAGCCTGCTGATGTGGCGGTCGAGCTTGTCCTCAAAGTACGACTCGTCCTCGCCCAGGGCCAGCGCGAAGGCTCGCATCAGCTCGTCCGCCAGCTCCGACATCGCCCCGTAGTACTCGGTCCAGATCTTCTGGAACTCCACCGGCTCATCAGGCCAGAGGTTGGGGGCGAAGTGCTTGCCCGCCGCCGGCGCGAACGCGTAGTCGTCAGGTGGGGAGTCGATCGGCCCGATCTGCATGCTTTCGTTCAAGTCGCCGGCTTTGGCGTTGAGGTCGCGAGAGCGGCCGATGGACTCACCCGCCACGCCCAGGTAGCCGCGCAGGACGCCGGGCTGCGGCTTGGCCACGCTCAGCTTCTTCTCAGCCGGGAGGTCGAAGAACTGGCGTGAGATCGCCCTGGTGCGCTCGATGAGCGCAGGGTCGACGCCGTGTCCGTTGATCACGAGGAAGCCGATGTCGCGGCACGCGCGGTCGACCTCCCGGGCAACCTTTGCGCGCGCCTTGGCATCGCCGGTGAGGAACGGGTGCATGTCGATGACGGGAACGTCAAGCAGCTTCATGTCGGGAGGCTCCTGCCTGGGTGAGCTGGGGGGCCGGCGGAGTTGTGCGCAGCGCACGCTGTCGCGGGGATCCTGACCCGGGGCGGAATGTTCCTGTGAGGAACAGTGGCGAGCGGTTATTACCGGCTTCGCATGTTCGTGTTTCGCGTTGGTGAACTGTTCCCGTGGGGAACATTGGTTGCATGGTCGACGACGAACCGGTGAGCGTCCGCCGATATGATCGGGACGACGGGTTCGCATGAAGGAGAGCAGGAGCAGATGGATCAGGGACGCAGTGACCGGATGCTCGGCGCCCTGGGCGCAGGGATCCGGGAGCGTCGGCAGTCGCTCGGGCTGACCCTGAAGGATGTCGAGGGAGCCACCGGGCTCTCGCATCCGTTTCTGAGCAAGATCGAGCGGGGCCTGTCGCGCCCGAGCATGCGCACGCTGACGCTGATCGCGGACGTGCTCGACACCACGGCCCACGCCCTGGTCGCGTTGAGCAGCGCGGAAGACTTCGGCGGAGTCCAACGACGCTCAGCTCTGGAGGTCGAGCACAGCACCGGCATGGCTCGCTTCCTCGTCCGCGGAGCCTGGCCCTTCCTGCCAGTCGAGTACCGCTCAGGGCCCAGCGAGTTCGAGGAGTACTACACACATGCCGCCCGCGAGATGATCTACGTCGCCACGGGGCGGTGCGAGATGGAGGTCGAGGGCCACGGCATCTTCAAGCTGGGTGCCGGCGAGAGCCTGTTCTACGGCGGCCACGTCAAGCACCGATGGCGGCAGCTCAACAAGGGCTCGCTTCGTGTGCTTCTCATTCAAGAAAGCCTTGAAGCGACGGCGACTCTCGGGCCAGACCAGCCAGAACGCAGCCGGCCGCCCAGATAGCCCCGATCCATCCAGACGGCGGCTTTCATCGCTCGTGGACAGGTCGCGAACTCGAACCGTCCCCTGTCGGACCCAGGTCTGGGGCGCGCGTCCGAACAACAGCACGTGCAGGCCCGAGTACGTGCGACGATGGACGCGCAGGTGGTCAACGAGGGACGCCAACAAGGTGGCCGCGCCATACGACTACGTCGTGGTCGACGCCGGGCCGCATCCAACCCGCGCAAGACTCTCGCCTTCGCATTCGTGCGGTCGAGGAGGAAACGGCAGCTGTCATTCGCCGGATCTTCGCCGAGCACTTGAACGGAAAGGCGACCGCGCAATCGCCGACAGACTCAACTGTGACGGAATTCCTTGCCCTTCTGCACGGCGTCCCGAGTAGAACGGGCACCGCCTCGCAACGCAGTACGGTTCGATCGATCATGGAGCTCGGTATACCGGATAAGCGATTTTCGGGCGGTGGGCGCGGCAGGAGATGCTTCTGGCTCCCGACGATGTCGCAGCTGGGCACGTGACGAGGTTTCGGCGGGCAACCCGGATAGGGGTGGTGCGCTCTCGCAATCCCGCGCACCCGGTGATCGTTCTGGTGAGGACTCCACTGCGGCTCAGCTTTCTCGTCGCTCTTGTGCCGCCGGCGGGCTCGAAGCGCGCCCCGCAAGCTCGAACGTCCGATGGCGACAAAGTGGATGTACGCGTTTCGGGGGTGGGTCCGGTGCAGGCACTGTCAGCGCAAGATGGAAGGGACGCCACAAGACTGCCGGATCCATTACCGCTGTGCCGCACGCACGCTTGTACGGGATCGCCGACACTCGCTGAGCACCCCCAAGAACATCTACCTGCCCGACGCGACACTCATGGAACCGCCGAACGCCTTCGGTGGTTCGTGCGGCCACTGCCGTGGCGTCTCGCCGACTTGGTCAGGTTCGGTGTGCTGCGTCCCCCAGCGAGGCGGTCTACATGATCGTGCTCGGCGCGGTCGATCAGCGCTTCGAGGTCACGCGGCTGGCGGAACAACCAGTCGGTGCGCCACACCACGCAGCCGTCGGACGCCCCTGACTCGACCCTGGCGAGCACGGTTTCCCACCCCGGACGCCGCACCCCGCGCCGCCAAGCGGACAGACCGTCCGGCAGTTCCCGGCCAAGCACTCCGCCGACCGCGCCTACCAGCGCTAACCTCGTCCGTGTTGACCAGGTAGCCGAGAGTAGGTCAACAAAACAATGACCGCGAAGCGCGCCTTGACACAGAGTCGGCGGCCGCAGGGAGGCTTCGGATCGGGGTGCCCGGGTGGGGCTGGGTGCTGGGCTTGGTTGCGTTGTCGGCCGAGGGTTGGAGGTGAGGCGCGTGGCTTGGGTGAATGGCGAGCTGGTTCGGCGGCCGGCAGTTGGCAGGTGCGGCGCGTGACTTGCGTGAGCGGCGAGCTGGGTTCGGCGACCGGCAGTTGGGTGGGGCCAAAGCACCCCAATGTGGCGTTCGATGCGCTCGACTCACCCAATGTGGCGTTCGGTGCATTCAACGCACCCAATGCGGCGTTCGGTGCGTTGAACGCAGCCAATGGCGCATTGGGGGCGAGGTGTGGGGCGGCAGGGCGCGGAGGCGGGCGGCGGCGAAGGCGGAGCACTGTCGAGCTGGGTTGGAGCACTGTGGTGGATGCACCGGTGAGCGGTGCGGTGGTCGCTGGAGGTGCCGGCTTGGTTCGAAGCGCCGGTCAGTGGGTGCAGGCGGCGCAGGACTCCGCCGGGTGCTCGGCCGGGGCAGGTGGGCGCCGGGGCTGGGGCACGGCGGCTGCGAGGCACGGCGGGCACGAGCCGGCCAGAAGTGCGGGTTCGGCTCGTTTCGGCGGGGTGCGCGGTGCCACGGGCGCGGGCCGCACGCGCGGCAGGACCTCGGCGACGGCGCGCAGCTCCTCGGCGAGCCGGGCCTGCGTGCGGAGCGCGGCGGCGGTGCGCACGGCAGGGCGGCGGCGCAGCACGAGCAGCGCAGCCGCGAGTGGCCCGCCTGCCAGCGGCAGACCGGCGGCCACCGTCGCGAACAGTTCCATCACCGACCCCAGAGGTGCGCGGACACCGGCACCGTGACCGCTCGGCTCGGCGGTCCGTCCCCCGTGCTTCGCGGAGTAGCCGATGCTAGCGCCGGTTGCCACGTGGCCAACAGGATCACCACCCGGCCGTGGTGGCGTCCGCCTCGTGAACGTCACTTGACATGGTGAGGGAGATTCGTCACGCCCGTGTCGCCATTGCCCGGTCGACCACGAAGCCGTGGTACGAACGACCCTTTTCGTGCGCGGACCCATCTTCTACAGAAGCGCGGAGGCGGGACCGAAAAGAGAAGTGTGTCTGTCCTACGTCCGGGGAGGTCGTGCTAACGTCCGCGCCAGCGCGCGGATGCACGTGCGGATTCCCGAGCTGGCAACGGAAGGCGGGGACGATGGACCACCCACCCTGCGACGTCGAGTCCGGCTTGCGCGCCCTCATCGCCCGCGGCTACCAGTTCGTGCACCCCAGCGACGCCACCGGCGAAGTCCTCGCGGTCGTCGGCGTCCGCGTCCACGGCGACATCGTGGACGTCTTCCGCCTCGACGCCGAGGACGACGCCACCGCCACCCGCATGCCGGCGGACGAAGAAAACGTTTTCACGCCGACCACCTGGCTGTGGCGCGCGGCCGGCCCCGCCACCCGCGTGCTGGCCGACCTCCTCGCCCTCCCGGACGACACCACCCCCGGCACCGCGGGCGGCTGCTGGATCCCCGGCCGCCCCGGCACGGCGAAATGGCTCGCCGCCAGCTGACCCGACACCACAACGCAGGCCCGGCAGCACAGCCGCCGCCCGCGAACCGACCCAGCTCCGACCAGCAGCCACCCTCCCCGGCGCCGCGCACGAATGCAGGACCCCCAGCTGCCCCGGCACGGCGAATTGGCTCGCCGCCAGCTGACCCGGCACCACAGCGCCTGACAACAGGCGGTGCCGCCCATGTGCCGTGCGACCTTCCGCCCGCGAAGTCGCTTGCCGCGGCCCGGCGCGGCGGTGCGTCGGGCGCGTCGGCGCAGGGTGCGCCAGTCGGCAACCCCGCGCCGGCCAAGGTGGCCGCCGCGGGGTTGCGGGGCAAGATTTCGCCGCGGCTCGACGCCGCGCGGGGGCGGGCCCGGCGGCGAAGCGGCTGCCCCGGCAGCCACTCCTCTCCCGGCCCACACCGGGATCACAGCCCCGCCAGCACCTCCGCCTCCTCGGCCGCCGACAGGCCCGAGCGGCGGTCGCGGTGCGGGCCCAGTTCGTGTTCGCGCGCCAGGGCGCCCGCGACGGCGTCGGCGAGGGGGCGTACGTCCAGGCCTGCCGCGAGTGACGGGGCCGGGTCGTGGGAGGTGACGCCGGCGTAGGCGGGCGGGAGCCAGAGCGGCAGGGAGCGTGGACCGGACCACGGGGCGACGCCGGCGGCCTCCAGCTGGGTGTCCGTGGCGGGCACGACCTCGACGTCCGTGCCGACGGCCGCGGCGATGTCCGCGAGCAGCTTGCCCAGCCCGACCGCCGGGCCGATCCCGTCGAACGTGCCGCCCAGCCCCGTCTCGAACGCGGTGACGATCCAGGCCGCGAGGTCGCGGACGTCGATGTACTGCGCGAGCCGGTCGGAGGCGGGCACGAGCACGCGGCCGCCGCGGGCGAAGCGGCCGGGCCAGTAGCCGAAGCGGTCGCTGCCGTCGCCGGGGCCGGTGATCAGGCCGGGCCGCACGACGAAGGCGCGCTCCCCGAGCGCGGCGCGCACGGCGTTCTCACTGGCGACCTTGATACCCCCGTACAGCCCGGTACCGCCTTCCGCGGCCAGGTCGTCGCGGGTCGCGTGGCGCGGCAGCGGGTCCACGAGCGGGCCGGTCGCCGGGGTCTGGCCGGACGTCGCCTCGTCGGCGTAGACGTTGATCGTCGACACGAACGTCCAGTGCGCCACGCGGTCCGCGAGCGCCGCCAGCGCCCGCTCCACCCACGGGAACGACATCGGCGCCACGTCCACCACGGCGTCGAACTCGGGCAGCGAAGCCACTCCGTCCGGATCGTCCCGGTCCACCTTGATCAGGCGCGCACCGTCGGGCACCGCCCCCGACTCGCCGCGCGCCGCGCACACGACCTCGTGGCCCCGCCGCAGCGCCTCCTCCGCGACGGCCCGTCCGACGAACACCGTCCCACCCAGCACGAGAAGTCTCATGCCCCTCACCCTGGCGCGCCCGCCCCGGCGCCACCACCGGTCTCGCGGAGGGCGAACGCACCCCTCAGCCCAGCACCCGCTCCGCCGCCAGCGCCGCCTGCGTGCGGCTGCCCACCTGCAGCTTGGCGAGCAGGTTGCCCACGTGGACCTTGACCGTGCGTTCCGCCAGGCCGAGCTCGGCGGCGATGTCCCGATTGGACAGTCCGCGGCCGAGCAACGCCAGCACGTCGCGTTCGCGCGGGGTGAACGGCTCGGCCGGGGACCCGAGCTCCGCGGCGACGGCCGGGCTGACTGCGGTCACGCCCGCATGAGCCGCGCGGACGGCCGCGGCCAGCTCTTCGCCCGTGGAGTCCTTGAGCACGAACCCGTCCGCGCCCTCGGCCAGTGCCCGCCGGATGTCGCGCGCCCGCCCGATCGTCGTCAGCATCACCACGCGCGGACGGGGCGAGCGCGCCCGCAGCCGCCGCAGCACCTCGAGGCCGTCGAGGGCCGGCAGGTTCAGGTCGAGCAGCACCACGTCGCCCAGGTCGCCCGGCACGGCGAGCAGCTCGGCGCCGTCGGCGTGCACACCGGTCACGGTGAGGTCCGGCTGCGCGGCGAGGATGAGGGCGAGACCTTCGCGGACCAGCGCGTGGTCGTCGACGACGCGGATCCCGATCACCGGCGCAGTCTACCCTCGGCCCGTGCGCCGACTCGCCGATCGACGGCTCCTCGCCGACCTGGCGACCACGCTGCTGGTCGCCCTCCTGCTCGCGCTGGGCGGCACGTGGCAGCCGGGGCACGGCGGGGCCGGTCTGCTGCTCGTCGTGGCACAGCTGCTGCCGCTGCCGCTTCGCCGGCGGTTCCCCGGCTGGGTGCTCGCCGTGGTCGCCGCCGCGACCGTCGCCCACCTCCTCACCACCGCCCCACGCAACCTCGACTACCTCCCGGTCCTGCTCGCCCTCTACACCGCGCCGATGTCGCCGCGCCCGCTCGTGCGGTTCTGGCTGTGCGGCGCCACGACGGCGGCGGTCGGCGCGGCGATGGTGCCCGCCAAGGGATTCGTGGACGGCGCTGCTCACCGCCGCCATCTGCGTGGTCGCGTGGCTCCTCGGCGTGGAACGCCAACGCCACGTCGCCGAGCGCGCGGAGTTCGCCGCACAACGCACCCGCCACCGGCTGGAACGCCTCGCCGCCGAACGCCGCGACCGCACCGCGCGCCGGCTGCACGACACGCTCGCGCGCACCACCACCGTGATGCTCGTACAGGCCGAGGCCCTGCGCGCGGCCGGCGACCTGACCGACGCCGACCGCCGGCGCGTCGACGCGATGCTGTCGGCCGGCCGCGACGCGCTCGGCCAGGTCCGCGCGACGCTGCGCGAACTCCACGACGAGGAGGAGCCCGCCGCCGAACCCGCGCTGACCGAAGTGCTCGACCAGCTGCGCTCGGCCGGTCTGGTCCTCGACGCGGTGCCGGACGCCGCGGCCTTCCCCGGCCCCGTCCGCCCGCTCGCCGGACGCGTGATCGCCGAAGCCGCCACCAACGCCCTGCGCCACCACGGCCCGGGCACGCGTCTGGGCGTCGACGTCGCCGTGACCGGCGGGCAAGTCCGGATCGCCGTCGCGTCGGAGGTCCGGACCGCGCCGGCGGCGACCACCACCGGCGCGGGCTGGGGCCTCACCAGCCTGCGCGCGCAGCTGGCCGAGCACGGCGGCTCGCTCACGGCCGGCCCCGTGGCCGGCGGCTGGTCCGTGGTGGCCGTCATCCCTTGCCCCGCAACGCCAGCAGCTGCGACACCGTGACGAACCGGTAGCCCTGGGCCCGCAGCCCGTCGATCGCCGGGCCGAGCGCTTGCCGCGTCGCCTCGCGGGCCGGGTACATCGCGTGCAGCACCACGATCGAGCCCGGGCGCACGTGGCTCACCACGTACTCCGCGGTCGCGGTGGCCGAAGCGTCGACATCGGGGTAGGAGTTCGGCTCGACGTCCCACATGGTCGTCTGCCGGCCGTGCCGGCTCAGGTAGTACGGGAGCGCGAGCAGCTTCTTGCCGTTGGGCGGGCGCACGGTGATCTCGCCCCGGTAGCCGGTCCGGCGGATGAGCGCGTCGGTGCGTTCGATCTCCGAGGCGACGTAGCCGGGCGTCACCAGCACCATCCGCTCGTGCGAATAGGTGTGGTTGCCCAGTTCGTGCCCGGCGGCAGCGAGCTCGCGGCCCAGCTCGGGGTGTGCCTGGAGCTCTCGGCCGATGAGGAAGAACGTGGCCTTCACCCCGCGCGAGGCCAGCGTGGCGAGCACGGGCGCCACACCGGCCGGATCGGGTCCGTCGTCGAAGGTCAGCGCCACGACCTTCTGCGAGGTGTCGACCCGGTCGGTGAGGCCGCCGAAGAACTGGAATGTGCGCACGTCGGCCACCCGCAACAGCGCGTACCCGCCGGCGAGCACCAGCACGAGCAGGACGGCGAGCGAGATCGTCCAGCGGCGGGCCCGCCGGGACAGGTGGGGACGGATCATGCGCGCCACCCTGCCCATCCGGCCCGCCCGCCGGAAGCGCCGGAGGTACTAGTCCCTCCGGCCGATCAGCGAGCCGGCGGTACCGGCAGTGCCGGTGATCCCGAGTCCGGAGTAGAACGACAGGGGTGATCACCGAAATCGCGATCGTCGACGTGAAACCGGGCGCCGGGGACGAATTCGCCGCCGCGTACGCGAAAGCCCACGAGCTGCTCGCGACCACGCCCGGCTGCCGCAGTGCGCGGATGATGCGCAGCGAAGAGAGCCCGGACCGTTTCGTCGGCGTCGTCGAGTGGGAGTCGAAGCAGCACCACCTGGAGCACTTCCGGGGCACCGACCGCTACGCCGCATACGGCGCGTCGCTCGGGCCCTACCTCGCCGCGCCGCCGCGGGTGGAGCACTTCGAGGCCGTCTGACGGCTCAGGCGCTGCGGCGGGACCGGACACCGGCCGCCCGCGCGATCATGCCGGCCAGGTCGGCGACCGGGGCCGGGTCGTCGGGGAGCTGGCCCACGGCGACGCGGATGTGCGGCGCGCCGGAACGGCCGGTGAAACAGCGGCTGCCGGCGCCGACGGAGACGCCGTGCGCGGCCAGCGTGACCAACGTGCGGGTCTCCTCCGGCACCGGCACCCACAGGGTGAGCCCGTCGCCCGCGGCCGCGTCGAGGCCGTGCTCGCGCAAGGCCTCCGCGAGCACCGTCCGTCGTCCCGCGTAGCGCCAGCGCGCGCGGTGGACCAGCGCGTCCGTGGCGGTGTCGGTGAGCAGGAACGCCTGCGCGTCCTGCAGCACGCGGCTGGACCACGCGGTGCCGAACGCCCGCTGCGCGCGCACCCGTTCCACCAGCGCGGCCGAGCCACCGAGCACGCAGCTGCGCAGCTCGGTGCCGAACGCCGTGCAGTACGACCGCACCAGCAGCACCTGCCCGGGCAGGTGCGTGCCCAGGCTCGCCCCCGCCGAGGCGGCGAGCGGGCCGAAGTCGTCGGCCTCGATCACGGCCGTGTCGGTGCGCGCAAGCACGGCGGCGAGCTCGGCGACGCGCGCGGCGGACACGGTGTGGCCCAGCGGGTTCTGGGCTCGTGGCTGGTAGACGAAAGCGACGGGCCGGTGCGCCAGCGCCGCTTCCAGCGCGTCGGCGCGCGGGCCGGATTCGTCGCAGCGCACCGGAACCACGTGGATGCGCGCCGCGCGCAGGTGCCGCAGCAACCACGGCGCCGTCGGTTCCTCGACCGCGACCACGTCGCCGGGCCGCGCCACCGCCCGGCACGCGAGCGCCACGCCTTCCTGCCCACCGGCGGCGACCGTCCAGGCCTCCGCCGCGAACGGCCACGCCGGCTTCACCGCGGCCCGCAGCCGGGAGCTGATCGGTTCCTTCACCGCGGGCCGTTCCGACCGCACCCCGGCGGCCACGGCGTCCTCCAGCGGCGGCAGAAGCGCGGGGTCGGGTGAGCCGTGCTCCAGGTCCACCGACTGCCAGCCCGGGAACATCCGCGCGGGCGGGAGCCCGGCGGGCGGCGCCAGCACGGTCGTGCCGCGCCGGCGGCCGGTGCCGATCAGCCCGGCCGCGCGCAGCTGCGCCCACGCCTCCGCGATCGTCGTGGGACTCACCGACAGCTCGGCCGCGAGCGCGCGCACCGTCGGCAGCCGCGTCCCCGGCTGCACCTCGCCGTCACGGATCAGGCCCGACACGGCGCCCGCGATGCCGCGCGCCGTGCGTTCGCCGATGCGCACGGCGAGCCAGCCGAGCCCGACCGGCGCGGTCGTCGCGAGTTCACCCGAGCCCACGCACCGGCTCCCCTCATTCGGTGGGAATTCGATCTGTCGAGATCGAAAGCTAGGCCGCCCGCACCCGGCGGCAAAGCGGTTTCACATCCTGGTCGGCCCCGGCAAAGGCGGTACAAAACCGCGGTTTCGCCCACCTGTGCGCACATTCCTTCGGTGACCGAATGAAACCCCCGGAACCGGTTCCGGTGATTCAGCCACCGGATCAGACCACTGGTACGTCCACACCGGACCGGACACGAAAGTGTTTGCGGGATCGCTCGGCCGGGTACTCAGCATCCATCGGTCCCCATTACTGAACAGCTGGAGAATCCATGATCGTGCTCGGAGTCATCCTGCTCGTCGTCGGTTTCATCACCGGCATCTCGATCCTTTGGACGATCGGCATCGTCCTGCTGGTCATCGGCGCGGTCCTGGCCATCCTGGGCGGAACCGGCCGCAAGGTCGGCGGCCGCGCGCACTGGTACTGAGCCGCTGATACCGAGCCACTGGTTTGAACCGCCGAAAAACGGGTAACCCCCGCCTGTGCGAAAGGAGCGGTCGTGAGCGACAAAATGCAGAACAAGGCCGATGAATTGAAAGGCCGCGCCAAAGAAGCACTCGGAAACGCCACCGGAAACGAGCAGTGGCAGGCCGAAGGCAAGGCGGATCAGGCCAAGGGCGCGCTGAAGCAAGCCGGCGAGAAGGTGAAGGACGCCGTCGACGGGCTGAAGAACAAGGACTGACACGCGGGTGAACGAGCGCCGCCGGGTATCGCCCGGCGGCGCTCGTGCGTCCCGGGATGCCAGGCGCCCCAACGGAAATCGCGCCCGAACGAGTGAGATCACGGTCTCACCGAACCGTGGATTGAACCAAAGGGTGAGAGGGTAGCCGTGGGACGCCGCCCGTCCCGACCGGCGCGGCCACGATCGCGGTGTGGCTGACCGCCCGACCTGGGAGAATCGCCATGACGACCTCACTCACCCCCGAGATCACCGAAACGGCGCCCGCGAAACTCGCCGGACGCCCCGAATTCCCGCGTGCGGCACCGGCTCCGGCCGCCCCCGCACCGGACACCGGCGCGCCGGGCGCCACCGCGCCGGACCTCACCGGCGTGCACACGACCGCCCCGGACCCGGGCTCCGACACCCGCGAAGGCGGCTCGCAGCTGCACCGCCTCGCGGCCATGGCTTCGCTGCAGGACTGGATCCGGCGCAGCAGCCCCGTTCTCATGCACGAAGCCGTCCTCGCCGGGGAAAGCCCCGCCGAGGTCGCCGCGGCCGCACGGCTGTCGGTCGCCCAAGCGCACCTCACGTGGAACACGTGGGCCACCCGCCGGCTGGCGTCCACCACACCCGGCGAAGCCCTTCCGTTGCGCCAGTACCTGCGCGTGCACACCGCCTTCGCGCGGGCGCTGAACGACGCCTGATCATTCGGTCACCGAACCGGTCGGCGGCCCCGAGAAGGCCCGGCATTGCACCGAACGGGGTACGGCCGGGCGCGACGGACGCGGGCTTGGCATGATTTGCGCATGGCTGAGTCCGGTGCCCCCGCCGACGACGCGGGCCGGGTGGAGACCGCCGGCGGCGCCGTCGCGCTGAGTGAGAGCGACGGCGCCGCGGTGCTGGCCGTGAGCGGCGCCCTCGACCTCGCGCTCGCCCCCAAGCTGCGCCGGCTCGTCGACCGCGCCGCGCGCACGGGGGCGCCGGTGCTCGTGATCGACCTCAGCGCCGTCGACTTCCTGGCGTCGGCGGGGATGGCGGTGCTCGTGTGGGCCCACCGGCAGGCCGAACCCGCCGACGTGCGCGTGGTCGCGAGCAGCCGGCTCACGCTGCGGCCGCTGGAGCTGACCCGCCTGACCGACGAGCTCGCCGTGTTCCCGTCCCTGCCCGCCGCGCTGGAGGGCGCATGACGACCGCCGACGGCCTCGGGCCCGTGGCCGAGGCCGTGCGCAAGGCGTTCGTCGACGCCGAGGGCCGGCCCGTCGCCGTACGGGTCCGCCGGCTCGACGCCGCGGACTTCCGGGGCCGCGGCCGGGTTGTGGTCCCCGACGCCGCGACGGTAGCCCAGCTCGTCCCGGCTCAACGCGTGACCGGCGCCGTGGTCGTCGCCGACGAGGACGCCACCGTGCTGCTGCACACCGACGCTCCCGAAGGCGCCCGCCTCGCGCCGACCGCGGCCGGGGTCGACGCCGCGACGGCCGAGCTCACCGGCACCGTCAGCCGGCTGCGCGCCGAGGCCGGCGTCGTCGACGCCCTGCACTCCATCGGCCGCAGGCTCACCGCGCAGCTCGATCTCGACGTCGTGGTCCAGGAAGCGACCGACGCCGCCACCGGCGCGACGGGCGCGGCCTTCGGCGCGTTCTTCTACAACCTGATCGACCAGTTCGGCGAGTCGTACACGCTCTACACCCTCTCCGGCGTGCCGCGCGAAGCGTTCTCCCGCTTCCCCATGCCCCGCAACACCGCCGTGTTCGGCCCGACCTTCGACGGCACCGGCACCGTCCGCAGCCCGGACATCACGACCGACCCGCGCTTCGGCCACAACGCGCCCTACCGCGGCATGCCCGAAGGCCACCTGCCCGTGCGCAGCTACCTCGCCGTGTCGGTCGTCAGCCCCACCAGCGGCGAGGTGCTCGGCGGGTTCTTCTTCGGCCACCCGGAAACGGACCGGTTCACCGAGCGCCACGAGTACCTCGCCGAAGGCATCGCGGGCTACGCCGCCATCGCGCTGGACAACGCCCGCCTCTTCGAACGCGAGCGCACCCTCGCCGCGGAGCTCTCCCGCAGCATGGTGCCGGCCGCACCGCTGATCCCGGGCCTGGACCTCGTCACGCGGTACCTGCCCGCCGCCACCGGCAGCAAGGTGGGCGGCGACTGGTTCGACGTACTCCGCCTCGGCTCGGGCGCCACCGCGTTCGTGATCGGCGACGTGGTCGGCCACGGCGTCACCGCGGCCACCGTGATGGGCCAGGTCCGCACCGCGATCCGCTCGTACGCGCTGCTGGAGCTGCCGCCCTCGGAAGTGCTGCGCAACGTCTCGCAGCTCACCGGCCGGTTCGCCGAGCCGAGCTTCGTGACCTGTTTCTACGCCGTGCACGATCCCGCGGACCACTCGCTGACGTACGCGAACGCCGGGCATCTGCCCGCCGTGCTCGTCCACGCCGACGGCACGCCCGAGCAGATCGGCGAGGCGCTGGCCCAGCCACTCGGCGTCGGCACCGAGTTCCCGCAGGAAAAGGTGGCTTTCCCGCCGGAGACCGACCTCGTGCTCTACACCGACGGTCTCGTCGAGAGCCGCACCCGAGACCTCACCGTCGGCATCGCCGGGCTGCTCGCCGCGCTCGGCGGGCTGCGCGCCGGACCCGACGCGGAAACCGCGTGGGACCGCCTGATCCACGACCTCACCGGCGGCAGCCACGACGACGACATCGCCCTGATCCACGTGCGCCGCCGCGACGGAGGTGCGGCGTGACCGGGCGCGCGACCGAGGATCGCACCACACCGGAGTTCCGCCGCCGCGTCGCGGCCGCGCCGGAGCCGCTGATCGGCCTGCGCCGCGCCCTCGCCGGCTGGGTCGAGGGGCTCGGCATGAGCACCACGCAGCAGGAGGACGTGGTGATGGCGAGCTACGAGGCCATGGCCAACTCCGCCGAACACGCCTACGAGGGCCGGGAACCCGGCGTGCTCGACGTCCTCGCGACCTGCGTGGACGGCACCGTCACCGTGGTCGTCACCGACTACGGCCGCTGGCTGCCGCCCCGCCCGACCAACGGCCTGCGCGGCCGTGGCCTGCCGCTGATGCAGGGCCTCGCGCACGAAAGCGAGTGCGTGCAACGCCCGGACGGCACCACGGTGACGCTCAGCTGGCAGCTCGAACCGGCCGGGTAGCGGGCCGCAGGATGCGGTTGGCCGACCACGCGAGCAGCAGGAGCTCGGCCGCGGAGAAGCCCAGCAGCGCCATCGGGCTCGACACCCACACCAGCGCCAGCCCGACGGCGAGCACCGGCACGACGAGGCCCGCGTAGGCCGAGAGGAACAGCGCCGCCAGCACCTGGCCGCGCGAGCGCGGACCGGCCAGCGTGGCCACGGTGGTCACCGACGCGCGGAAGCCGAGCCCCATGCCCGTGCCCGCGAGCAGGCTGCCGGCGAAGAACAGCCACAGCGAAGGCAGCAGGGCCGCGACCGGCAGCACCACGAGTCCCACGGCCATCAGCGCGAAGCCGAGCCGCAGCTGGCGTGCGACCGTGAGCCGCGCGAAGACGATCTGCCCGAGCGCCGCGGCGACCAGCAGGGACGCCGCCGCGACCCCGGCGAGCAGGTGGCCGGTTCGGTGCAGGCCCTGGGCGAGCAACGTCGGCGCCAGAGCCGTGAACAGGCCGGTGATCGCGAACGAGGCGAACACCGCGATGGCCGCGCCGAAGAACCTCGGCTTCGCATCGACCGGCAGCGAAAGCCGCTGCGGCCGGTACGCCGGCGGCTCGTCCCACGGCTCGACGGTCTCCGGCACCAGCACCACGGCGATCGCGGCCACGAGCAGCACCACCAGGAACACGGCGAACGGCGTGGTGAGCGGGCTCGTCGCGTACTTCGCGAAGAACCCGCCGACGATCGGGCCGAGGCCGAGCCCACCGAGGTTCACCACGCTCGCGATCAGCCCGGCGCGGCCGGCGTGTTCACCGGGCCGCGCGACGGCGCGCAGCTCCGACAGGTGCGCGGTGGCGGTGGCGGTGAGCGCGCCGATGCCGGCGCCGCTGATCAGCCGGGCCAGCAGCAGCACCGGCACCTCCGGTGACGACAGGAAGAGCGCGGCCGCGAGCGCCTCGGCGAGTGTGGCGAAAACGATGACGCGACGCCGGCCCAGCCAGTCGCTCACGTGACCCGCGAGGTAGAGGCTTGCCATCACGCCCACGGCGTAGGCGACGAAGACGAAGGTGACCACGAACGCCGGGAACCCGTCCTGGCGCTGATAAATCGCGTACAGCGGCGTCGGCACGGTCGAGAACGCGAGCGACGCGGCGAACGCGAGGGCGATCACGCGGAAGCCCCAGTCATGGGTGAGCCTCGGACGGACGGTGCGGATTGTGCGGGCTGTGACGGGCGAAACGGTGTGGAGCATGGCTGCCTTCCCCGGAAGATCCTTGTGCCTTCAACCATCCCCTCGGCAACTCATTCCGTCCAACGAAAAGTCCTGGCGACAGTTATCGTGCAATGCGATAATTCAGCTGGTGGAGACCCGTCAGCTCGAGTACTTCGTCGCCGTGGCCGAGGAGCTCAGCTTCACGCGCGCGGCCCAGCGGTTGTTCGCCGTCCAGTCCACCGTGTCCGCCACGATCCGCACGCTGGAGACCGAGCTGGGCACGACGTTGTTCGACCGCTCCACCCGGCGGGTCGCGCTGTCGGCCGCCGGCGCGTTGTTCCTGCCGGAGGCGAAGGCCGCACTCGACGCGGTGGAGCGCGCCCGCGAGGTGGTGCAGGAAGCCTCGGCCGGCGTGCGCGGGAGCCTGCGGGTGGGCACGCTCACCAGCGTCGGCGCCCTCGACCTGCCCGCGCTGCTCGGCGCGTTCCACGACCGGCACCCCCTGGTCGACCTGCACCTCACGGTGTCGGTCACGGGCTCGACCGGCCTGGCCGAGGACGTGCGCCACGGCCGGCTCGACGTCGCGCTGCTCGGCCTGCCCGAGAGCGAACTGCCGGGCCTGACCGTGCGCACGATCGTCACGGTCCCCTACTTCGCCGTGCTCCCGGCCGCGCACCCGCTCGCCGGCCGCACGTCGATCTCGTTGCGGGACCTCACCGGCGAGCGGTTCGTGGACGCGCCGCGCGGCTTCGGCAACCGGATCGCCATCGACCGCGCCTGCGAGGCGCTCGGTGTCGCGCGCCGGGTCCCGGTGGAGGTCGCCGACCTCCGCGTGACGCCCCTGTACGTCGCCGCCGGGCTGGGCGTCGCCGTGGTCCCCGACCTCGTGCCGCTGACCGCTCCCGGCACCGCCGTGGTGCCACTGGACGACGCCGGGCTCACGTGGCCCCTCTCCGTGGTGAGCCACGGTGAAAAGGCCCCCGGACGGGCTCTGCGGACCCTGCTCGACCTGCTGGTGGAGACCGATTTCTTACAGAAGTCGGACGGCCGCGCAATCGGCCGTCCGAGGGAATAGAAAGTGCCCGTACGGTGTCTTTACAGCTACACGTCCAGGTGCGTTTCACCTGGTTCCCCAGCCCGAGCCGAAAGGCCGCGAAGGGAGAGCTGTGTCCCAGCAGACGCAGTACAACAAGAACCCGGAAGCCGTGTCCCGGCTGACCCCGGAGCAGTACCGCGTGACCCAGCAGGACGGGACCGAGCGGGCGTTCGCGAACGAATACTGGGACAACCACGAGCCCGGCATCTACGTGGACGTCGTGTCCGGCGAGCCGCTGTTCGCCTCCGTGGACAAGTACGACAGCCACTCCGGCTGGCCGAGCTTCACCAGGCCGATCCAGAAGACCAACGTCGTCGAGCGCAACGACTTCAGCCACGGCATGATCCGGGCGGAGGTCCGTTCGCTGCACGGTGACAGCCACCTCGGCCACGTCTTCGACGACGGCCCGGTCGACCAGGGCGGCCTGCGCTACTGCATCAACTCCGCGTCGTTGAAGTTCATCCACCTCGACGACCTGGACAAAGAGGGGTATGGAGAGTTCCGTGCCCTCTTCACCGACAACACCGACAACACCGACAAGTAAGGAGACGACGTGACGACCGAAAAGGCGATCCTCGCCGGCGGATGTTTCTGGGGCATGGAGGAGCTGTTCCGCCACCAGCCCGGCGTCGTGTCCACGCGCGTCGGCTACAGCGGCGGCGACACACCCAACGCCACCTACCGCAACCACGGCACCCACGCCGAGGCCATCGAGGTCCTCTACGACCCGGCCACGACCGACTTCCGGAACCTGCTCGAGTTCTTCTTCCAGGTCCACGACCCCACGACGAAGAACCGCCAGGGCAACGACATCGGGATGAGCTACCGCTCCGCGATCTACTTCACGAACGACGAGCAGAAGAAGGTCGCCGAAGACACCATCGCCGACGTCGAGGCCTCCGGCCTCTGGCCCGGCAAGGTCGTCACCGAGGTCACCCCCGCCGGCGACTTCTGGGAGGCCGAGCCCGAGCACCAGGACTACCTCCAGAAGTACCCGAACGGCTACACCTGCCACTTCCCCCGCCCCGGGTGGAAGCTGCCCAAGCGGGCGACGGCCTGATCACGACGGCGCGCGGACCCACGTCCGCGCGCCGCGCGTTTTTCAGCGCCTTTTGCAACCGCCCTTTTCAGCGCATTTTCTTCGGCGCCCTTTTTCAGCGCCTTCGTTCCAGCGCCGCCGGGGATGTCACAACGGACCACGGCCCGGCCGAACCGAGGAGATCCCGATGCGCGACTACCCGGACGCGATCACCCAGATCGACCACGTCGAGCCCGTGCCCCGGCGGATCCGCGCCGTGCTCGGCGGCGAGACGGTGCTCGACACCACCCGCGCGCTGTACGTGTGGGAGTGGCCGTACTACCCGCAGTACTACATCCCGGTCGCCGACGTGACTCCCGGCGTGCTCGTGGACGAGAACCACCGGCAGCGGCTCAAGCGCGGCACCGCGCGCCGGCAGACCCTCAAGGCAGGCGACGAGGTGAAGACCGCCGCCGCGCGCCTCTATGGTGCGGACGCCGGCGCCGGCCTCGCGGACCACGTCCGGTTCGAGTGGACCGCCCTCGACGCGTGGTTCGAAGAGGACGAGCAGGTGTTCGTCCACCCGCGCAACCCGTACACGCGCGTCGACGCCCTCCGCTCCACCCGGCACGTGCGCGTGGCACTGGAAGGCCGGACGCTCGCGGAGTCGTCGTCCCCGGTGCTGCTGTTCGAGACCGGCCTGCCGACGCGGTACTACCTCAACCGCACCGAGGTGGACTTCTCCCACCTCGTGCCCACGAGCACCGTCACCGAGTGCCCGTACAAGGGCACCACCACCGGCTACTGGTCCGTGCGCACCGGCGACGTGCTGCACCAGGACCTGGCCTGGTCCTACGACTTCCCGACGCGCTCGCTCAGCGCGATCTCCAACCTGATCTGCTTCTACAACGAGAAGGTCGACCTCTTCGTCGACGGCCGGGAGATCCCGCGGCCGACCACGCACTTCTCCTGAAGGTCAGTCCACTTCGGACTGCAGCCGGGCGAACGCCGAGATCACGGTGCCCGCCAGCCGGTCGCCTCGCGCGGCGTGGCCGGCGGGCACCGTCACGCACACGGTGAACCGGTCGGCCCACGTCATCACGCCCACCGCCACCGGCACGTCCGGCGCCAGCGACAGCACGGGGTAAACGGTGCGCACGAGGGAACCGTTGAGCACCACCGGGGAACGCGCGCCCGGCAGCACCGAGGCGATCATGCTGAACCAGGTGCCGCGGTAGACCAGCCGCGCCACGCGCCGGTGCAGCCACGGCGGCAGGATCCCGATCACCCGCACCACGGCGTTGCCCGCGCGGGGCGCGCCCCGGGTCACCTGCTCGGCCAGCAGCTCCCGCGTCGCCCGCACGCGTTCGGGCAGCGACATCGCCCCGGTCGGCAGGTCGACACTCGCGGCCCCCGTGTGGTTGCCCAGCTGGCGGAACGTCCCGGTGTCGCGAATGGACATCGGGATCAGCACCCGCACCCGCTCCGGCGCGGCCGCGCCCAGCTCCCGGTGCACGGCCTCCGCGACGAGCGCGAGCACGAAGTCGGTGGTCGGCACGCCGACCTTGCGCGCGACCGCCCGCACCTGCGGTGCCGACAGGTGCGCACGCGCGTAATGCCGCCGCGGCCCCGGGATCCCGGCCTCCCACGGCACGCGCGGCGCCGTGCCCGCCCGCGCGAGCGCCCAGACGCCGCGGGCCAGCTCTTCGGCTTCCTTCCGGCGCCCAGGGCGTTTCCGCGCCGCGGCCGAGACGCGGTCGGCCGCCCCGCGCAGCCGGCCGCGGCGCACCGGCGCCGGCGGCGGGTCCAGCGGCGGTTTGCCGCGGGCCTGCCCGACGAGGGCGCCGATCACCGCGATGCCGTCGCTCGCCGCGTGGTGCAGCGCGATGAGCAACGCGCCCTGCTCGCCCTCGATGCCGGTCACGAGCCGCGCACGCACCGGGTGCTCCGGGGAGACGGGCTCGGAGAAGAAGTCGTCCATCTGGGCGGTGAGCGAGGATTCGAGCTCGCTGCCGGCCGGCAGCTCGACGTCGCCGAGAATGCCGTCAGCGGTGCGCGCCGGATCCTCCTGCCACTTCGCCCGCCACAGGCCACCGCCCGGCAGCAGCCGTGCGCGCAGGCCGGGCGTCGCCGACAGCAGGTGGACGGCGTCCGCGTGCGTGGGGCGGGAGCCGTCGGCCTTCGGGTCGAGCATCAGCACCGCGCCGACCTGTTGCGGCACCTGCGGGGTCGCGACGTGCAGGAACAACGCGTCTTCGGGCCGCAGCCGCTGCGGTGCCGGGTTGAGCGGCGAGTCCACGAGCGACTCGAGCGCCGCCGTGAGCGACGTGGCCGAATCGCAGTGGCGGGTGGCCGCTTCCGCCATCGCCTTGAGCCGCTCCGGCTCGGCGAGCAGCGTGCGGACGGAGCCGGTGAGCTCACCGTCCTGCTCGGTCACGAGCGCGAGACCGGCCTCGGCCATCAGCCGGGCGTTGGCCTTGCCGTGCGCGGCGATCGGCCGGTGCATGAGCACGGGCCGCCCGCACGCCAGGGCCTCCAGACCGGTCGCGCCACCGGCGTTGGTCACCACGACGTCCGAGGCGATCGTGTAGTCGGCCATCCGGTCGGTCCAGCCGACGACCCGCAGGCGCGGCTCGTCGAGCCGTTCGAGGCGGCGTTGCAGAGCTTCGTTGCGGCCGCAGATCGCCACGGGCACCACCTCGGGCCCGGCCGCGAGCAGCTCCCGCACCGTGCCCTCGACGTCGCCGAACCCGAGCGAGCCGCACGAAACCAGCGCCACGAACGCTTCCGGCGGCAACCCCAGCCGCTGCCGCGCGCCCGCGCGGTCACCGGGCCGGAACTCGGCGCGCACCGGCGGCGCCGACACCCCCACCACGGCCGAGGGCGCGCAGCGGCGCGCCAGGCCCACGGCGACTTCGTGCATCACCATCGTGAGGTCGGCCGACCCGTAGACCCAGAACGGGTGCGGCGCGAAGTCCGACACCCACGCGCCGATCGGCGCCTTCAGCTTCCCGCGCCGGCGCAGCCACGCCAGCCCGGCGGTGCCCATCGGATAGGTGGACAGAACGAGGTCCGGTGCGAAGTCCGCCACCGGTTTCGCGAGCCGCCGCCCGCACCAGGACGCGGTGAAGCGCTTCGAGGCCGCGGCGAACCACGCGAGGCGCCAGATGGCGTCGTAGAAGAACTCGTACAGCCACGGGGTGGTCTCGACGTTGGCCACGTAGATGCGGCGGAACAGTCCCCCGAACCCCGGCCCCAGCTGGTCGAGGGCGTCGAGCCACTTCACCTCGGCGGCGGGCCAGCGCTCCCGCACGGCGCCCTCCAGCGCCCGTCCGGTGGCGTTGTGCCCTTCCCCCATGTTCGCCGAGACGATCAGCACGCGCTCCAACGCGCCCCCTTCGCCAGAGGTGCCGCGAGCGGCGGTCACCAGCTGTTTCCTAACAGGTGGATCCGGCCAGACCGTACCCGTCGTCGGAGTCCGACCCGGCGTGCTCGGCCTCGGCGTGTTCGTGTTCTTCCTCGATCGCGGCCACGTCCAGGTGAGCCGCGCGCGTCGAGAGCATCGCGATACCGACCACGATCACGGCACCGGCGAACGCCTCGCCCGCGAGCCCCCACGGCGTGCCGTTGGCCGTCTCCCCCATCCAGGACAACCCGATCGCGACCCCCACGAGCGGGTCGAGCGCCGTGATCACGGCCAGCGCCGGCGTGAGGTAGCGGCCCTGCTGGAAGGTGTTCTGGCTGAGCAGGAACCCGAGCGGGCCCACCACGCAGACGATGTAGAGCGTCCAGTGCTTGAACGGTTCGTCCAGGCCGTGGCGGAACTGCCCGGCGACGACCTTCATCAGGCCGGCCGTCAGGCCGTAGAGCACGCCCGTGGCCACGGCGAGCCCGAGCACGCGCCCGGACCCGTTGTGGCTCAGCGCGGCGAGCGCGAGACCCGCGATGGTCACGGTGGCCAGCGCGATGCCGAGCGGGAGCAGCGACGTCCCGGTGACGAGCACGTCGCCGTTGCCGCTGGGACGGGCGATCAGCAGGAACACCGCGAGCCCGGCCACGCACAACGCCGAGCCGGCGCTCATCACCCGGTCGGGGCCTCTTCGCTCGAGCCGCGCGAACACGAACCCGGCGAAGATCAACGAAGTGATGAGCAGAGGCTGGACCAGCAGCAACGGTCCGAACGCGAGCGCGACGAGCTGCAGGACGAGCCCCAGTACGGTCGCCACGATGCCGATGAGCCACAATGGTCGCCCGACGAGGCGCCTGAACAACGTGAGATCGAGCGGGTTCGCCGGCTCGACCTCTTTGGCCGCCTTTGCCTGGGCGGCGCTGGCGATTCCCATGCACGCCGCGCCCAGCACCGCGGCAGGGACGGCCACGAAAAGCGACACCCCCGTGACACTCATGGAATACTCACCTCACACCATTCCCATCCGCCGTGCCTATGCTGTTGAAAAATTCGTGGGCCGTGGGGGGATGGTCACCCCGCACCGGAGGTACTTGAACCGCATGCGACACCACATGACGATCGACCTCCCCTCGTTCCGCAACCTGGTCGTGGGCGGGGGTCGGCATCTGCTGGAGTCCACGCTCGTGCCTGCCGGTCTCTTCTACCTCCTCCTGACTCTGGTCAGCTTCGACAGTGGGGTCATCGCGGCGCTGTGCTGGTCGGTCGTCGTCATCGTGACGCGCGTGGTGATGCGCAAGCCCGTCCCCGCGGTCCTGTGGCTCACCTCCGCGCTGCTGATCGCCAGGACCGCATTGGGCCTGGCCACCGGCAGTGCGTTCCTGTATTTCCTGCAGCCGACCCTACAGAACTTCGTTATCGCCAGCCTGTTCCTCGTGTCCGCGCCGTTCAACAAACCGTTGCTCGCGCGGCTGGCCGGTGACTTCTGCTCGTTCCCGGACACGCTGTCTGGCCACCCCGGCATGCGGCGCTTCTTCCAGCGCGTGTCGGTGCTGTGGGCGCTGGTGTTCGCCGTGAACGGTTCCGTGACGCTGGTGATGCTCGCGAAGGCGACCGTCGGCAACTTCCTCATGGTCAGCACCGCGGGCTCGTACAGCCTGGTCGCGCTGGCGATCGTCGGCTCGCTGCTGTGGTTCCGGCGCTCCTTGCGCTCGGAGGGCATCGTGCTGCGGATGGCCTCGCGCAAGCCCGCGCTCACCGCCGTCTGATGCCCGCTCCCCGCGGCGGCACGGCGCTCGTCACCGGCGCTTCCTCGGGAATCGGCGAGGCCACCGCGCGGCTGCTCGCCGCGGCCGGCACCCACGTCCTGCTGCACGGCCGTGATCGCGCGCGCCTGACCGCGCTCGCCGCGGAAACCGGCGGCACCGCCCTCGAAGCCGATCTCGCGGACCCTGAAGCCGCGGGCAAGCTCGCCGAGCGCGCGCTGGCCGTCACCGGCCGCGTCGACACGCTCGTGAACAACGCGGGCCTCGGCTGGGCCGGGCCCCTTCCCGAGCTCTCCCTCGAGCTCCTCACGCGGCTGGTCACGGTGAACCTCACGGCGCCGCTCGAGCTCACCCGCGCGCTGCTGCCCGGCATGCTGGCGCGAGGCCACGGCCGGATCGTGTTCGTGACGTCGATCGCCGGGCGCACCGGCGTCGCGGGCGAAGCCGTGTACGCGGCCACCAAGTCCGGCCTCGACGCGTTCGCCGACAGCCTCCGCTTCGAGCTGCACGGCACCGGGGTGGACGTCGGCGTGGTCGTGCCCGGCGTGGTGCGCACCGCGTTCTTCGAGCGGCGCGGCCGGCCCTACACCCGCACGACCCCACGGCCGGTGTCCGCCCAGCGCGTGGCCGCCGCGGTCGTGCGCGCGACGCGCCGGCCGGGCGATTACTACGTGCCCCGCTGGCTGCGCGTGCCGGTCGCGCTGCGGGGCGCGGTGCCCGGCGCGTACCGCGCGCTCGCGACGCGGTTCGGCGCCGAAAGCTGACCGCTCTCCGCGCTGACCGAGCACGGAACCTCCCTCACACCGAGTCATGCGACCAAGCGTCTCCCTGCCCGTAGTCTGGCATCGGCGTCAATAAACTTAGCCCTGCTAACCATTCTGAGGGCAACCCTTATTCCGCGCGCGCCGTGTGGCACGGGGCACGTCATTCCGGATCCGGCCGGCCTCCCGGTGGTCCCCAGGCCAGGGCCAGCAGCAACGTCGCCCGGGCCTCCGGGTCGTCGAGCGCGGGCCCGAACAGCTCGTGCAGGCGGCCGAGCCGGTAGGACACCGTCTGCGGATGGATGTGCAGGTCCTCGGCCACGGCCTTGCGGTCGCCGAGGTGCAGCAGCCACGAGCGGAGCGTGGTCTGCAGGCGCTCGCGCGAGGAGTCGTTGAGATCGTCCAGCGGGGCCAGCGACCGCTTGCGCAGGACCTCCAGCAGCCGGTCGTCGCGGTGCACGATGATCGCGTCGAGGTGCTCGTCGGCGAACACGGGGTCGTCGGACAGCAGGCGGTCGCGGCGCAGCCGGGCCGTCACCTCGGCGATGCGCAGGCTCGCGGGCAGCCGGTCGACGGGCACGGTCGCGCCGACCACGGCGCCACCGCCGCGCAGCGCCCGGGCCAGCCACGCGCGCCGGCCCGGACCACCCGGGTCCGGCACGATCGTCACGAGCTGGCCCGGCCGGCGCAGCCGCAGGCAGGTGTCGTCGAGCCGCGCCACGAGCTCGCGGCCCAGCTGGTTCTCGTCCTCCACCAGCACCACCGCGGCCGAACGCGGCAGCCGCCACTCCGCCCGCAGCGCCGCGGCCTGCACCGCCGCTCCGTCGGCGCGGTCGGAGAGCAGCAGCTCGGTCAGCTCGTCGCGCAGCCGCTCGCGCATGCGCACCGCGTCGGACTGCTCCTGCAGGTAACCCTTGAGCGAAGACTCCGACAGCTGGTCCACCAGCGCGAACACCGTGGTGGCGAGCGAGGCGAACAGCTCCGCGGGCACCTCGAGGTCGAGCGCGGCCTCCGACACGTGGCGCCACGCGACGCGCGCGCCCACCCGGTAGGCCGAGAGCAGGCTCGTCACGCGCCGGCCCTGGCGGTACTGCGTCCGCCCGATCTCCTCGAACACCACTTGCTCGACGCCCGAGCCGAGCTCGGGCAGGTCCTCGTCCGGTTCTTCGGCGAGGTTGATGAGCCGGCGCACGAACCCGGCGCTGGCCGTCACGATCTCCGCCAGCTCTTCGGTCAGGAACGCAGCGTAGTCGGGGTGCTGCTCGACGAGCTGATCACGAACCTCGTTCAGAATGGCCGGAAGTCGCCTGGTCACGACAGTTTCCAGCTCACCCAGACGGGTTACCTGGTCTGATCCCATGTCCGCAGCTTGTCCTTCCGTAGCAGGTAGCAGGTCTACGGGGTCGGTCCGCCTTATCCTGACCCCACTTTGTCCGCTCGTGCCAAGTCGAAGCCAGCAAAATTCTTCTTCCGGTTGCAGAAGCCGCCCATAAGTGCGAGTCAGACTGTGTTCGATGAGATCGACTTCACCTGGCGGTCACGCAGCGGACACGGACGGTCTGCGGGAAAAGCGCGACGCGGAGAACTTCCCGGTCGCGCTCCGAGTGCTGCCCCGGCGGCTGCGGTCGGATCTGCAGGCCGTCTACGCCGTCGCGCGCACGATCGACGACCTCGGCGACGAGGCCGAGGGTGACCGCATCGCGCTGCTGAAAGCGTTCGGCGACGAGCTCTCGGCCGCCTTCGACGGCGCCGAACCCACCGATCCCGTGATCCGCGGCCTGGTGCCGGCGATGCGCGCGGGGCGGGTGGAGCTCGAACCGTTCCGCCGGCTGGTCGAGGCCAACTTGCAGGACCAGCACGTGACGCGGTACGCGACCTACGAGGACCTGCGCGCGTACTGCCGCCTCTCGGCCGACCCGGTGGGCCGGATCGTGCTGCGGCTGTTCGACGTGCACGACCCCGAGGCCGAGGAGCTCTCGGACCGCGTGTGCACCGCGCTGCAGCTGCTGGAGCACTGGCAGGACGTGGCCGAGGACCACGGCAACGGCCGGATCTACCTGCCGCAGGAGGATCTCGCGGCCTACGGGGTCAGCGAGGACGAGCTCGGTGCGGCGGGGGCGTCTCGCCGGCTGAGAGAGCTGATGCGTTTCGAGATCGACCGCGCCGCGGCCCTTCTGGGCAGCGGCGCTGGTCTGGTCGGGCTCTTGCCCGGCTGGGGCCGGCTGGCCGTGAGCGGGTTCGTGGCCGGCGGACTGGCGACCGTCGACGCGCTGAGGAAGACGAACGGAGACGTGCTCGCCACGCAGGCCAAGCCGGGCAAGGCGGATGTGCTGGCGTGGCTGGTGTGGCTGCAGGTGGGTGAGCCCAAAACGGGGAGGCGGTCGGGATGAGCACGGTCGAAGAGGCGTACGAGCACTGCGCGCTGGTCACCAAGGAGCAGGCGCGCAACTTCTACTACGGGATCCGGCTGCTGCCGCCCGACAAGCGCTCGGCGCTGTGCGCGGTCTACGCGCTGGCCCGCATCGTCGACGACATCGGCGACGGCGACCTCGCACCCGAGGCGAAGCTGCAGGGCCTGGCCGACATCCGCAAGTCGCTCGGCGACCTGTCCGCGAGCACCGACCCGGTGTACGTCGCGGTCGCCGACGCGGCCCGGCGCTACCCGATCCCGCTCGGCGCGTTCGAGGAGCTGCTCGACGGCGTGGAGATGGACGTGACCGGCCGCGAGTACGTGCGGTTCGAGGACCTCGTGGAGTACTGCCGCTGCGTCGCCGGTTCGGTCGGGCGGCTGTGCCTCGGCGTGTTCGGCAGCAAGCCCGAACCCGAGGCGCCGACGTATGCCGACGAGCTCGGGATCGCGTTGCAGCAGACCAACATTTTGCGCGACATCCGCGAAGACCTCCTCAACGGGCGTGTGTACCTGCCCAAAGAGGACCTCGACAGGTTCGGGGTGGAGCTCAAGGTCGGCGAGGACGGCCGGCTGGCCGACGACGGCGGCGGGCTGACCGCGCTGGTCCACTTCAGCGCCGCGCGCGCCCGCGACTGGTACGCCCGCGGTCTGAAACTCGTGCCCTCGCTCGACCGCCGCAGCGCCGCGTGCTGCACGGCGATGTCCGGGATCTACCGCACGCTGCTCGACCGCATCGACGAGCAGCCCTCGCTGGTGTTCGACCGCCGGCTTTCCTTGTCCGGCCGGGAAAAGGCGGTGGTCGCGGTTCGGGCGCTCACGGGGATCGGCCGATGACCTCCGAGGTCGCGGTCGTCGGCGGCGGGCTCGCGGGCATCGCCACCGCGCTGCGCTGCGCCGACGCCGGGCGCCCGGTGACGCTGTTCGAGGCCCGGCCGCACCTGGGCGGGCTCACGCACTCGTTCACGCGCGGCGAGCTGCACGTGGACAACGGCCAGCACGTGTTTCTCCGCTGCTGCACCGCCTACCTCGCGCTGCTGGACCGCCTCGGCGTCGCCGACCGCGTGATGCTGCAGCCGCGCCTGGAGATCCCGATCCGCACGCCGGGCTCGACGGAGTCGACGTGGCTGCGCCGCGGCGACCTGCCCGCGCCGCTGCACCTGGCCGCTTCCCTGCTGCGTTACGACCCGCTGCGCCCGCTCGACCGCGCGCGCTTCGCGTTGGCAGCACTGGCGTTGCGCCGCGTGGACCCGACCGACGACCGCACGGATCGGCAGTCGTTCGGCGAATGGCTGCGCCGCCACGGGCAGAGCGCGGCGGCAATCGAGGCGCTGTGGGACCTCGTGGGCGTCGCGACGCTCAACGCGACGGCCGACGAAGCGTCGCTTTCCCTTGCTGCCACGGTGTTCCAGGAGGGCCTGCTCACCGATCCGGCCGCGGCCGACATCGGCTGGTCGCTCGTGCCGTTGCGCGAGCTGCACGGCGACGCGGCGCTCGACGCGCTGACCACGGCCGGTGCCGACGTGCGGACCGGCACGAAGGTGCGCGGCATCGAAGAGACGGCCGGCGGCTGGCGCGTGCGCACCGACGACGGCGAGGCCACGTTCGGCCAGGTCGTGCTCGCCGCTCCCCCGCCCGTCACGGAGAAACTCGCGCCGCCCGGGGCGATCCGGCTGCCGCCCGGCTGGTCGGGCGGGCTGGGCAGCTCGCCGATCGTGAACGTCCACGTGGTGCTCGACCGGCGCGTGCTGGACGAGCCGTTCGTCGCCGGCGTGCGCACGCCGGTGCAGTGGGTCTTCGACCGCACGCGCCAGTCGCGCCTCGAGTCGGGGCAGTACCTGGCGATGTCGCTGTCGGCCGCCGACGACCTGATCGACCTGCCGACCGCGACGTTGCGCGAGCGCCTGCTGCCGGAGCTCACCGGGCTGCTGCCCGAAGCCCGCGACGCGCAGGTGCTGGATTTCTTCGTGACCCGGGAACGGCACGCGACGTTCCGGCCCGGCCCGGGCACGGCGTCGCTGCGCCCGGGCGCGGAGACGTCCGCGGCCGGGCTCTACCTGGCCGGGGCGTGGACCGCCACCGGCTGGCCCGCGACGATGGAGGGCGCTGCCCGCAGCGGTGCGGCCGCGGCGACCACCCTCCTCGAGAAGAACGTGCACGAGGAGAAGGAGGGAGTCGGAGCATGACCGCCACCATGCGATCCGCCGCCGAGGCGGCCCCTGCCGTGCCGGGAACACTCGGCCGCACCCGTGACGCCGTGCAGCCGGCGCTGCGCGAGGCCGTCGACCGGCTGGACGAGACCAGCCGCGCCATCAGCGCGTACCACCTCGGCTGGACCGACGCCGACGGCACGCCGGTGAGCGGCAACGGCGGCAAGGCCGTGCGGCCCGCGCTCGCCGTGCTCTCGGCACTGGCCGCCGGCGCGCCCGCCGGGACCGGGGTGCCCGGAGCCGTCGCGGTCGAACTGGTGCACAACTTCTCACTCGTTCACGACGACCTCATGGACGGCGACACCGAACGCCGCCACCGCGCCACCGTGTGGGCGCTGTGGGGCGCGCCTGCCGCCATCCTCACCGGCGACGCGATGCTCGCGCTCGCCCAGGAAGTGCTGCTGGACAGCGGTTCCCCGCACGCGATCCCCGCCGCACGGCTGCTGTCGGAGACCACCCGCCGGCTCATTCACGGCCAGGTGCTCGACGTCCAGTTCGAACAGCGCGACGACGTGACACTGCCCGAGTGCGTCACCATGGCCGGCGGCAAGACCGGCGCGCTGCTGTCCTGCAGCGCCGCGATCGGCGCCGTGCTCGCCGGCGCGCCCGCCGAGACCGTCGACGCCCTCGCGGTGTTCGGCGAAGAAGTGGGGCTCGCGTTCCAGCTCGTGGACGACGTCCTCGGCATCTGGGGCGACGCCGCCGTGACCGGCAAGCCCGTGTACTCCGACCTGCGGGCGCGCAAGAAGTCGCTGCCCGTCACCTACGCGATCACCCACGGCGGCGCGAAAGGCCGCGAGCTCGCGCAGTGGCTCGCGGGAGAGGAAACCGGCAGCGCGGCCGACGAGGCCGAGCTGGCGCGCGTCGCCGAGCTCGTGGAGTCGGCCGGCGGCCGCGAGTGGGCCACGACCGAGGCCGCGCGCCGCGTCGAGACGGCCGAGCGCGCGCTGTCGGCGATCCCCGCCGGGCCGCGCGAAGAGCTCATCGGAATCGCCCGCTTCATCGTGCACAGGGAGGCGTGAATGACGCAGACCGTCCCCGGGACGTCCACTTCGGACACCCCGCGTGAACGCTCGCGTACTCCGGAAGAAACCCTCACCGCCGCCGTCGGGTTCCTGCGCGGCGAGCAGGACCCGTCGGGCTGGTGGAAGGGCGAGCTCGCTACCAACGTCACGATGGACGCCGAAGACCTGCTGCTGCGCCAGTTCCTCGGCATCCTCACCGAGCAGCAGAAGACCGAGTCGGCGCGGTGGATCCGTTCGCAGCAGCGCGACGACGGTACCTGGGCCACCTTCCCCGGCGGCCCGGCGGACCTGTCGACCACGGTGGAGGCGTGGGTCGCCCTGCGGCTGGCGGGTGACCCGGCCGACGCGCCGTGGCTGGTCGAGGCGGCCGGCTGGATCCGCGCGAACGGCGGCCTGGAAAGCACCCGCGTGTTCACGCGGATCTGGCTCGCGATGTTCGGCCAGTGGTCGTGGGACGAGCTGCCGAACCTCCCACCGGAGCTGATCTTCCTCCCGTCGTGGTTTCCGCTCAACGTCTACGACTTCGCGTGCTGGGCGCGCCAGACCATCGTGCCGCTCACGATCGTCGGCACGCTGCGGCCGCAGCGGCGGCTGCCCTTCGACGTCGCCGAGCTGCGCGTCGGCAAGAGCCCGAAGAAGTCCGCGGCGCCGTGGACGTGGGACGGGGTGTTCCAGAACCTCGACACCGCACTGCACACGTACGCGAAACTGCCGTTCAACCCGGTGCGCAAGGTCGCGATGCGCCAGGCCGCCGAGTGGATCCTCGCGCGTCAGGAGTCCGACGGTTCGTGGGGCGGCATCCAGCCGCCGTGGGTGTATTCGATCCTCGCGCTGCACCTGCTCGGCTACCCGCTCGACCACCCCGCGCTCAAGGCCGGTCTCGAAGGGCTCGAAGGCTTCACCATCCGCGAGGAGACCGAGCAGGGCTGGGTGCGCCGGCTCGAAGCGTGCCAGTCGCCGGTGTGGGACACCGCGCTCGCGATGACCGCGCTGCTCGACGCCGGCGTCTCCCCCGGCGACGAAACCTTGGTGCGCGCGACGGAGTGGATGCTGGGCGAGGAGATCACCGTGCCGGGCGACTGGATGGTCCGCCGCCCGACGGTGGCGCCGGGCGGGTTCGCGTTCGAGTTCGCCAACGACGGCTACCCCGACACCGACGACACCGCCGAGGTCGTGCTGGCGCTGCGGCGCATGGGCCGGCCCGACCACCTGCGCATCCGCGGGGCGATCGACCGCAGCGTGAAGTGGCTCGAGGGCATGCAGTCCAGCGACGGCGGCTGGGGCGCGTTCGACGCGGACAACACGCAGGTGCTCGCGACGAAGCTGCCGTTCTGTGACTTCGGCGCCGTGATCGACCCGCCGTCGGCCGACGTCACCGCGCACGTCGTGGAGATGCTGGCGGCCGAGGGCAAGGCGGACACGATCGAGTGCCGCCGCGGCGTGAAGTGGCTGCTGGACAACCAGGAAGCCGACGGTTCGTGGTTCGGCCGGTGGGGTGCGAACTACGTCTACGGCACGGGCGCGGTCGTGCCCGCGCTGGTCCTCGCCGGCGTGCCCGCGTCCGACATCCGGATCCGCCGCGCCGTGCGGTACCTGACCGAGCACCAGAACCCCGACGGCGGCTGGGGCGAGGACCTGCGCTCCTACGACGACCCGGGGAAGTGGTCGGGCCGCGGCGAGTCGACGCCGTCGCAGACCGCGTGGTCGCTGCTCGCGCTGCTCGCCGCCGGCGAGCGGGACTCGGCCGCGACGACCGAGGGCGTGGCCTGGCTGTGCGGGCAGCAGCGCGAAGACGGCGGCTGGGACGAGGACTTCCACACCGGCACCGGCTTCCCCGGCGACTTCTACCTGTCCTACCACCTCTACCGCGTGGTGTTCCCGCTGTCGGCGCTCGGCCGGTACGTGCGGAGCGGCTCGTGAGACCGGCCGTGCTGTGCGTGCCGCTGCGGATCGAGCGAGCGGCGTTGCGCTCGGCCGGCCTGCCGGTGGTGCGCACGGGTCTGGGCCCTCGGCGGGCGGCGGCCACCGCGGCCCGGCTGCCCGAGGGACCTCGCCTCGTCGCCGGGGTCGGCGGCGGGCTGGCCTCCCACGTGCGGCCGGGCGATCTGGTGGTGGCCGACGAGGTGCGCGGGCCCGACGGGGTGGTCGCGGTGCCGACCGCCGCGCTGCTGGCCGGCGCGTTGCGGCGGCTCGGGTTGACCGTTCACCTCGGACCGGTCCTCGGCGTCGACCACGTGGTGGGGGAACGGGAACGCGGCGAGCTCGCCTCTTCGGGGGCGCTGGCGGTCGACATGGAGTCACACCGGCTGGCCGCTCCCGGGCAGCCGTTCGCCGTCGTACGGTCCATAGTGGACACCGTCGGCGCGCCGCTGGCCCGGCCCAGCACGGTTTTCCACGGCCTGGCCGGGCTGCGCAGCCTCCGTGCGGCCGTGCCCGCGCTGACGGCGTGGGCAGCGGCGACCGCGCCGCGGCAGCTGCTGATGGCGAGCCCCCGGTCGTTCTGCGCCGGCGTGGAGCGGGCGATCGACATCGTGGACCGGGCGCTGGCCAAGCACGGCGCGCCGGTGTACGTGCGGCGCCAGATCGTGCACAACACCCACGTGGTGCGGCAACTGCAGGAGCGCGGCGCGGTGTTCGTCGACGAGGTCGGGGAAGTGCCGGAGGGCGCGACGCTCGTGTTCGCCGCGCACGGCGTGACCCCGGCAGTGCGGCGCGACGCGGCGGAGCGCGGCCTGTCGGTGATCGACGCGACGTGCCCGCTCGTGACGAAGGTGCACAACGAGGTGCGCCGCTACAGCGGGCGCGGCGACACGGTGTTCCTCATCGGGCACGCCGAGCACGAAGAAGTGGAAGGGACCGTCGGGGAGGCTCCCGGTTCGGTCGTGGTGGTGGAGGACGTCGCGGCGGCCCGGACCGTGACCGCCACCGGCGGGGTCGCGTACACCATGCAGACCACGCTGGCGCTCGACGAGGCCGAGGAGATCGCGACCGTGCTGCGCGAGCGGTTCCCCGGGTTGTCCGCGCCCCGCAAGGACGACATCTGCTACGCCACCACCAACCGGCAGCGGGCGCTGCGGGCGATCGCGCGCGAGGTCGACCTCGTGCTGGTGGTGGGTTCGGCCAACTCGTCCAACTCGCGCCGGCTCGTGGAAGTCGCGGAGCGCGAGGGCACGCCGGCCGTGCTGGTCGACGGAGTTTCGGACATCGACCTGCGCCGCCTGGCGGGCGCGGGCCGGATCGGCCTCACCGCGGGCGCTTCTGCGCCGCCGCACCTCGTGGACGAGGTCGTGGCGGGCCTGGGCGGACTCGGGCCGGTCACCGTCGCCGAAAGCCGGCTGACGGACGAAGAAATCACTTTCACCCTACCTCGGGAGGTGCTCTGAGCCATGGCCATGCCGTTGCGTCAGTCCGTGCGACTGGGCGGTTATCTGATGAAGCAGAAGCTGCTGCGCAAGGAAAAGTTCCCGCTGCTGGTCGAGCTTGAGCCACTGTTCGCCTGCAACCTCAAGTGCGCCGGCTGCGGCAAGATCGCGCAACCGCACACCCTGCTCAAGCAGCGTATGCCGGTGGAGCAGGCCGTGGGCGCCATCGAGGAGAGCGGCGCTCCGATGGTGTCCATCGCGGGCGGCGAGCCCCTGATGCACCCGAAGATCGACGAGATCGTGCGGCAGCTGCTCGACCGCCGCAAGATCGTGTTCCTCTGCACCAACGCGCTGCTGCTGCACAAGCACATCCACAAGTTCAAGCCCCACCACAACTTCGCGTGGATGGTGCACATCGACGGCCTCGAAGAGCGCCACGACGCGTCGGTGCGCAAGGAGGGCGGGTTCGCCGCGGCCGTCGAGGCGATCAAGCTCGCCAAGGAAAAGGGCTTCCGCGTGATGACCAACACGACGTTCTTCGACGGGGACACCGCCGAAGACGTGGTCGACGTGCTCAACTACCTCAACGACCTGGGCGTCGACAACATGCAGATCTCGCCCGCGTATGCCTACGAGAAGGCACCGGACCAGGAACACTGGCTCGGCGTGCAGCAGACGCGCGAGCTCTTCTCGAAGGCCTTCGGCGGCGGCAACCGCAAACGCTGGCGCCTCAACCACTCGCCCGTGTTCCTCGACTTCCTCGAAGGCAAACGCGACCTGGAGTGCACCCCGTGGGGCATCCCGTCCTACTCGCTGCTCGGCTGGCAGCGCCCGTGCTACCTCCTCGACGACGGCTACGCCAAGACCTACAAGGAACTCATCGAGGACACCGACTGGGACGCCTTCGGCCGCGGCAAGGACCCGCGCTGCGACAACTGCATGGCCCACTGCGGCTACGAGCCGACCGCGGTGATCGCCACGCTGGGCTCCCTGAAGG
This sequence comes from Amycolatopsis sp. NPDC049253, assembly GCF_040678995.1. Lineage (NCBI taxonomy): Bacteria > Bacillati > Actinomycetota > Actinomycetes > Pseudonocardiales > Pseudonocardiaceae > Amycolatopsis > Amycolatopsis sp. NPDC049253. The sequence continues at coordinate 329,022 of NZ_JBFAQX010000002.1, forward strand.
AGTCGGTGCGGGCGGCTGTGGGGCACTGAGGTTTTGCCGCAAGGGAAAGCCGCAGGTCTTTCGGGACTTGCGGCTTTCTTCTTGCGTCGGTGGAGATGTCGGCCTTCACCCGCCGAAGGTGAAGAGCACCTTGCCCCGCCGGCCAGGTGTCAGGGAGTGGGCGAAGGCTTCCTCGTAGCCCGCCAGCCGATACGTCGCCTCGACCGGCGCGGTCAGCTCGCCGGTGGCCACCAGGTCGGCGAGGTCGCCGTACAAGGTGGTCACCTCGTCGGCCGACGCGGTGCGGAGCCAGTTCATCAGCCAGAAGCCCGTGAGGGTGATGCCGCGGAAGACGAGGTCGGCCGGGGACACGCGGGGGGCGCCTTCGGGGAAGGCGTAGGTGACGATGGTGCCGCCGTCTTCGAGGGCGCGGGTGAGGTCCTTGATGACCGGGCCACCGGTGGCGTCGAGGATCAGGGACAGCCGCTCGCCGGCGAGGGCGGATTTGAGGGAGGCGCGCAGGTTGTCGTCGGAGACCACGGCCTGGTCGCCGCCCGCGGAGAGGACCTCGGCGGCGGCTTCGGGGCGGCGGACGACGTTCAGGGTGCGCAGGCCGGCGCGCCGGGCCAGGGTGATGAGGTAGCGGCCCATGGCGGAGTTCGCGGCGGTCTGCGCGATCCACGAGCCCGGTTCGAGCCGGCCGTGCAGGCGGAGCAGCTGGTAGGCCGTGGCGGGGTTGACGGCGAGCATCGACAGCTGGAGCACGTCGGCGTCCTCGCGGACCGGCAGCACGTTGCGCCGCGGGAGCACCACTTCGTCGGCCCACAGGCCCTGTTCCATGGTCGGCAGGATGAGCACCCGCTTGCCCACCAGTTCGGCATCACCCGCCACGACCCGGCCCACGCCCTCCGCGCCGAGGGGTGCGGGCAGCGCCGGGCGGACGCCGTAGAGGCCGCGCATCAGCAGGAAGTCGGCGGGGTTGAGCGGGGCGGCGAGCATCTCGACCACGACGTCGTCCGGCCCGGGCGCCGGAGCCGGGGTGTCGTCGAGGCGGACGGAGGTGACGGGGTCGCCGAACTCGGTCAACAGCAGACGGGCCATCGGAGAAGTCCTTTCGGAAAAGTCGGCAGCAACGGATCAGTGCGAGCCCTCGGGCGTCGAGGCGCCGGGCGCGGCACCGCTCTCGGAGCCGGCCGGCTCGCCCGCAGAAACCGCAAGACTCGGCGCGGCCCCACCCCCGACCAGGCCCGCCAGGACCAACGCCGACCCCAGCGGGCGGTGGTTCACCACGATCTCGTCGATCTCACCGCGCTCGTCGAAGTGGAACGTGCCGGTGCCGAAGATGGTGTGGCCGCGGACCTGGGCCGTGTACTCCTCCACGTGCCGGTCCCCGGCGTCGAGACGGTAGCGGACCGTCATGCCCGAGTAGCACGCCCCCACGGCGCGGACCTGCGTCTTCACCTCTTCGGGGCCGCGGAGCACGCTCTCGAGGATGGTGCCGGCGAGGCGGACGTCGGGTGACAGGCGGGAGAAGAACCAGGGATCAGCCACCCCCGAAGGTTATGACAACCGTCATAATTGTCAAGCGCGGGAGACACACCCGACCGAAGTACGGCTCTATCGGGCCAGCAGATCGTGCAGCGCCGCGCCGACGACGGCCGCGCCGGAGTGGGTCATGATCGTGGCCGCGTGGTCGGCGCCGGTGATGCGCCGGGGACGGCGCAGGGAAGGCAGGGCGGCGCGGAAACCGGCCAGGGCTTCGTCGCTGTACGCGGGCGGCGTGCCCGATCCCGAGCTCCACTCCGCGCACACCAGCTCGGTCGGCACGGTGATCTCCCGCCAGCGCGACTCGCCGAAGAACACGTCGGTCGCGTCGGCCAGTACGGCCTCGCGGCTGAGGTACACGCGGCCCTCGGACAGGTCGTGGCCGAGGCAGTCGCGCAGGAGCGGGTCGACGGCGTCGAGCAACGGGTTGGTGCGGGTGAAATAGGCCAGGTACTCGTCGAGGTTCGCCCAGCGCCGCGACACCCGCTCCAGCTGAGGCGCGAACGCGGCGGGCACCGTCTCGGGCGTGAGACCCGGCGGCGCGGCCATGGGGAGCCCGCCGTCGACCAGCACGAGCCCGCGCACGCGGTCCGGCCAGCGCGTGGCCAGCTCCACCGCGACGAACCCGCCCATCGACATCCCGCACACGTCGACGACCGGGTGCCCCAGCGCGTCGAGCACCCGCACCAGGTCCGAAGCGTGCTGCCGCAACGAAGACGGGCCGGCGACCGCGAAGCTGCCCGCGCGCCCGCGCAGGTCCGGCATGACCAGCGAAAGGTCCGGCGCTTCGGCCCGCAGCCAGTTCCACAGCCGGCGGTTGCTCGTCACCCCGTGGACGGCGAGCACCGGCGCCGAGGCCGCGGCCACCACCTCCACGGCCAGCGCGCCGCCCTCGACCGGCACCGACACCGTCCTCGCGTCACCCACCATGAGGACACCGTAACGACCGAGGACCACTGTGGACAGTCACGGCCCGATCGGCTCCCACTCGCGGTGGTGGTCCGACCACCACCGCGCGATGTCGAGCCGCCGCAGGAAGCGGACACCCGGCTGCTCCGTGGCGTACCGGACGAAATCGCGCACGGCCGCCGCGCGCCCCGCCTGACCACTCCACCGCGGGTGCAGCCCCACGGTCATCATCCGCGCCCCGAAGCCGTCGTCGGCCTCCTCGCACAGGTAGTCGAGCGCGAGCCGCAGGCTCTCGAAGAACTGCGCCGGCGAGCCGTAGGTCGGGCTCAGCAGGTAGCGCGTGTCGTTGTACACCTTGGAGTAGGGCACGATCAACAGCCCGCGCTCCGAAAAGTACGGCAGCTCGTCGTTGCACGGATCCGAATCGTAGAGAAACCCGCCCTCCTCCACGAGCAGGTCGAGCGTGTGCTCACTCGGGAACGACCGCACGTACCACCCGCGCGGCCGCTGCCCCGTCGTCCGCTCCAGCGACTCGATGGCGCGGTGCAGGTGGTCGCGTTCCTCGTCGACGGACATGCGCGCGTAGTCGAGCCAGCGGTAGCCGTGGCCGATCACGTCGTGGCCGCGTTCGCGGATCCACTCCGCGACGGCCGGGTTGCGCTCCAGCGCCACCGCGCACGCGCCGACGCTCACCGGCACCGAGTACCGGTCGAAGATCCGCGCCAGCCGCCAGATGCCGACCCGGCTGCCGAACTCGTAGTGCGTCTCGGTGCCGAGGTCACGCACCTCGGGCCCCACCTCGGACGCGTATTCGCCCCAGCTGTCGTTGCGGCCGTCGCCGTCGGGGATCGAGTACTCGGCCCCCTCCTCGTAGTTGACGACGACGTTCACCACGACCTTGGCGTCGCCGGGCCAGCGCACGCGTGGCGGGTACCGGCCGTAGCCGACGAAGTCACGCGGCGACGCGGTGGCCGGTTCACGGGGTTCGGGCACGAATCCAGCGTGGCACGGCCGCCGCGTCCCGGCAGGGTCAGTGCTTCGCAGCCGGCAGGCCCACCGGCGTGATCGTGGGCGGCACGGCGAGACGCTCGTCGCCGCGCAGCTCGATCTGCCGGCACACCTGGCCCTGGAGATGCGCCTCGTGGTCCTCCTCCGTCTCGACCGCGTCGAAGATCCGGACCGACGACGGCCCGAGGCGGAAGCCGAACCACGCCAGAGTGCCCGGTTCGGCGTCCACAAGGGACTTCCCGTCGGTCAGCCGCACCCGGCACCGGGTTCGTCACGACGCGGCCGGAGCGGCGCGAAAGGTGGCCCGGTAGCTGCCCGCCGTGGTGCCGACCTGGCGTTCGAAGTGGCGACGCAGCGTCTCCGCGGACCCGAACCCCACCATCGACGCGATCTCCGCGATCCGGTGGTCCGTCGTCTCCAGCAGCACCTTGGCGGCCGCCACGCGCTCGCGGTTGATCCAGTCGAACACCGTCATCCCCGTCGCCCGGCGGAACTTCCGCACCAGGCTCCGCTCGCTCAGGTGCACCTGCGCCGCCAGCCCGGCCAGCGTCAGCGGCTCGTGCAGGTGCTCCCGCAGCCACGCCAGGAACGGCGCGAGCGCCGGCTCCTCCGAGATCCGGATCGAGTCCTTCACGAACTGCGCCTGCCCGCCCGGACGCCGCGGCGCCGTCACCAGCAGCCGGCCGACGTCGCCGGCATAGGCCTGGCCCAGGTCCTCGGCCAGCAGGTGCAACGCCAAGTCGATCGCCGAGAAGATCCCGCCCGACGTGTGCACCGGGCCGTCGTCCACGTACAGGCACCCCGGCTCCAGCTCGACCTGCGGGAACTCCCGGCGGAACTCCTCGGTGAACAGCCAGTGCGTGGTGGCCCGGCGTCCGTCCAGCAGCCCGGCCCGCGCCAGCAGGAACGCGCCTCCGCAGAAGGACACCATGCGCGCGCCCGCCGCCGCGGCGGCCCGCAACGCCTGCACCACGGACCGCGGCCGCTCAGCCAGCGGATCCTCGACCCCCGGCACCATCACCGTGTCGGCCGTCAGCAGTGTCTCCAGCGGCGCGAGCTCCCCGAAGTCCACGCCCGAAGGCAACACCTGGCGAGGCTCCTCGCCGCAGAGCACCACCTCGTACGCGCTGCCGGCCTCGCCGGTCAGCTCGGCGATCGCTGCCATCCGCGGGCCGAACACCTGGTGCACCACCGTGACCTCCAGCGCCACGGAATCGGGCACCACCAGCACCGCGATCACGTGCTTGGCGCGGCCGCGCGAGGTGACGGGCGTCTTCGCGGGGTGCATCACTGCTCCTGATCCGGCGGGTGCCCAGGAGACCGGGGCCCCCGCCGCCGAGCGGGGTCACAGCCGGACCGCTTCGAGCACGGCGGCCATGAACGCGCGCGGCTTCTCCTGGGACAGGTTGTGCCCCGTGCCGGGCACGCGGTAGTGCACGCGCGGGCCGGTGAAGTGGTTCGCCGACGCCGTGCCGTCGGTCGCCGGGGAGCTGCCGCCGGCGAGCCCGTCGAGCGTCACCGCCGGCACCGTGACCGGTGGCTGCGTCGGCAGCCGCGCCTCGAGGCCGGCGTAGCGAGGATCGCCCGGCGCCGCGCCCTGGCGCACCCGGTAGTTGTGGATGACGACGTCCCCGTAGTCCGGATTGTCCATCGCCGCGGCCGCGATGTCGAGGTCGGCACTCGTGAAGCGCCACTGGGGCGAGTTGCGCCGCCACACGACTTCCGCCAGGTCACGCCGCGAACGCGACAGCGCCGTGCGGCCACGCTCGGTCAAGAAGAAGGAGAAGTACCAGTGCGCCGATTCGGTGCCGGGCGCGTCCGGGGAGGACGCGAGCACGTCCGGGTCCGGGTTCTGGATCAGGTAGCGGTTCACCGACACCAGCGCGTGGCACCGCCGCGGCCATCGCACCGCGGCGACGTCAAGGGCGCGCCCGCCCCAGTCGTCGCCGCCGAACACCGAGCTTTCGGCGCCGAGCGCGTCGAGGAACGCGATCAGGTCGGCGCCGAGCGCCGCCTGCCGGCCGGAGCGCATCGTCGTCGCGTCGCTGAAGCTGGTGGCACCGTGCCCGCGCAGGTACGGGACCAGCACGCGGAAGCCGCGGCGGGCCGGCGCGAGTGCGACCTCGGCGCAGACGTGCGGGCTGCACGGCCGGCCGTTGCCGAGCAGCACCACGTCGCCGCCGGCCGGGCCGACCTCGTGGTGGGCGAGGTCGAGCAGGTCGGTGCGCACGTGACGGACCGGGCCCAGCCCGGAGGCCACGGCCGGGCCGGCCGCGGCCGCCACGGGGAAGGCCGGGAGCGAGGCGGCGACCGCCTCGGCGCCCACGGCCTTCCCGAACGCCCGCCGGGAGATCATGGTGTGCTCCTCGTCGGCCGAGCGCACTGTCAGGCGACAGTGGCGTCGATGGTGACCTCGACGTTGCCGCGCGTCGCCTTCGAGTACGGGCAGATCTGGTGCGCGGCGTGGCCCAGCTCTTCGGCGGTCGCCTGGTCCACACCGGACACTTCGAGATGCAGGGCGGCGCTGAGCCAGAAGTCGGCCACCTCGTTGTGCAGGGTGATGTCGGCGACCACGGCGAGGTCGGCGAGCTTCACCTTCTTCTGCGCGGCCACGATCTTCACCGCGCCGAGGAAGCACGAGGCCCAGCCCGCGCCGAGCAGCTGCTCCGGGTTGGTCGCGCCGCCGTTGCCGCCGAGCTCCTTCGGGATGGCGAGGGTGACGTCGAGCGAACCGTCGGCGGCGGTGGCCCGCCCGCCGTTGCGGCCTTCGCCGGTGGCGGTGACGACCGCGGTGTAGGTGGTTTCAGTCATGGCAACTGTCCTTTCTCGACAAAACTTCGGGGGAACTTCGGGGGGTCAGGCGGGGATGCGGGTTTGCGCGAGCAGGACGTCGCGCAGGATTTCGAGCTGGCCGTGGTGCTGGACGAGGTCGGCGCACAGGTGCAGCAGCGCGCCGCCGGCGTCGGGCGGGTCGCCGAGGCCGGCCGGCGCGGCGGACACGGGCGCGTGGGGATCCGCGCGGATCACGTCCTTCTCGAGCTGCCGCACGGTCTTGCGCACGCGGCCGAGCAGCGGCGCGACCGGGCCGGCGGCGGTGAACTCGGCGTCGCGGTCGCGGTGGGCCGCGCGGCCGGAGACGACCTCGCCGGCCCAGTAGGCCGTAGCGCCGAGGCAGTGGTTGAGCACCGCGTACGGCGTGTTGGCGCCGGGCAGCGCGAGACGGGTGTTGGCCAGGTCGTCGCCGAGCTGCTCGACGATCGCCGCCATGCCGGTCAGCGCCCGGGTGACGACGTGCAGGTACTGGCCGGCGGTGATCACCGGCACTCCCCCGGCTCGAAGCCGGGCACCGGGGTGCCGGTGAACGCGCCCAGCACGGCGAGCAGGTTCCGGAGGACGAGCAGGAACGAGACAGTCGGATCCATCGAAGGCGAGACCTTTCCGGACGGGGCCCGGAACCGCGGTTTCCGCGGGGCCCCGGTGGCGATGCCGAAACTTTCGCACGATTATTCGTCACCAGTCAAGGCAGTTATGTATTTTTACCGCACATTCCAGTTAAATTACTTTTACCGGTTAGCGATTGTTGCGTTCTCTTTCGTCACCTGTCAGACTGGTGCGATGGAACACGCCTTCCCCTGCGGGAACCCGGCACTCGATTTCGTCGGGACCCTGCGCGCCCGGCGCAACGCCGACCCCCTGGAGAAGCTCGGCTCACCGCGCAACCTCGACGCGTGGTTCCGCGAGTCGGGGGTCACCGACACCGGCCCGGGGAGCCGGCCACAGGACGTGGCCGCCGCGATCGAGCTGCGTGAGGCGATCTACGCGCTGGTCGCGGCGCGACTGACCCACCACGAGCCCGACCTGCGGGCAATGGACGTGGTCAACGAGTTCGCAGCACACCCCTCGACCGTGCCCCAGCTCGCGCCGGAGGGCCGCCGGCTCGAGGCGACCCCCGCGCAGGCGCTGTCGTCGGTGGCCCGCGAGGCCGTGGAGATCCTCGGCGGGCCGGACGCCGACCTGCTCAAGGAGTGCGGCAGGCCCGAGTGCACCCAGGTCTACCTCGACCGCTCCCGCGGGTCACGGCGCGAGTGGTGCGCCATGGCGACCTGCGGGAACAAGATGAAGGCCGCCGCCTACCGGGCGCGCCAGCGCGGCAACCCGCCCCTGTCCCCGTCGCGACAGGCCGGCTGACCCACTCCCCCGGCACGACCAGGCCGGTGAAGGCACTCCGCCTTCACCAGCCTTTTTGGTGCCACAAATCATAACCACTCTGACAGGTTACGAAAAGCCGCTAGGCTGCGAGCAATTCGACCCCGCGGAGCAACCATGCTCACTCTTGTGCTCGCCGGTCTGCTCGCGGGCGCGGTCACGAGCATTTCGCCGTGTGTGCTGCCGGTGCTGCCCGTGGTCCTCACGGCCGGGTCGCGCCGGCCGGTGCGCGTGGTGAGATTCAGCCTGGCGACGCTGTTCGGCTCACTCGTGCTCAGCGCGTTCCACCTGCCGCAGGACCTGCTGCGCGACGCCGGGATCGCGGTCCTCGCCCTGCTCGGGCTGGGCCTGGTCTCGCGGCGCGCTGCTGGAACGGCCGTTCGCACGTCTTCGCGGACGCGCGGCCGGCCCGGACGCGGGCGGGTTCGCCGTCGGCCTCGCCCTCGGCCTGGTCTACGTGCCGTGCGCGGGCCCGGTGCTCGCGACCATCGCCGTGCTCGGCGCGACGCACCGGATCGGGTTCGGCGCACTCGTCCTCACCGGGGCGTTCGGCGTCGGGGCCGGGATCCCGCTGCTCGCGCGCGTCGCCGGACGGCGACGCGCGGACCCGCCGCGTCCGGTACCTGCGCGCCCGCGCCCGGGCGATCCGCGTGACCACCGGCGTCGCGCTGCTGACGGTCGCGGCGGCCACGGCGTTCGACCTCACCGCCGGCCTGCAGCGCGCCGTACCCGACTACACCGCGGCGCTGCAGAAGTCGTTCGAGGCCGGCACTTCCGCATCTGCGATCCTGCACCGGCTCATCGCCGCGCCCGAGCCCACCGGCATCCGGTCGTGCGGGTGCCGGTGTCCTCGACGGTGAGCGTGCCCGTGCCGCCGAGGACGAGGTGGACGGCGCGGGCGCGGACCTCGACGGCACCTGGACCGCGTCGGGCGAGTCCCACCGCCGGGCCGTCCGCGCGGCTGCGCCTGGACTTGGGGCGGCCTCGGGCGTGCCGAAGCTCTACACCCTGGTTTCCGGCCCGGCGGCACGCCATTCGACGCTGACGCTGTCGCTCACCCCGGGCCTTCAGGCGTACGACTTCACGTTCGGCTGAGCCGGCCGGGCCATCCGGCCACAGTGGACGGTCACCGCCCCCGCAACGGCAGCTTCGTGATCTTCCCCGTCGGTCCCTTCGGCAGCTCGTCGACGATCCGCACCCGGCGCGGGTACTTGTACGCGGCGATGCGTTCCTTGGCCCACGCCACGATCTCCTCCGGCTCCGCCGACGCACCCGCCTTCAGGGAGACCACGGCGACGATCTCCTCGCCCAGCCGCTCGTCCGGCTCCCCGATCACCGCGGCCTCCGCGACCGCCGGATGCCGGTAGAGGAGTTCCTCCACCTCACGCGGGTACACGTTGTACCCGCCGCGGATCACGAGGTCCTTCTTGCGGTCCACGACGAAGACGAACCCGTCCTCGTCGACGTAACCCAGGTCCCCGGTGTGGAACCACCCGCCCCGGAAGGCTTCGGCGGTTTCGGCGGGCCGCTTGTAGTAGCCCTTGGTGATGTTGTGCCCGCGCAGCACGATCTCGCCGACGTGATCGGCGCCGGGCGGCAGCGGCCGGTCCTGCGCGTCGACGATGCGCAGCTGCACACCCCAGATCGGCTTGCCGATGGAGAGCACCTTGCGGTTCGCAGCGCCCGGGTTCACCGTGGCTGTCGCCGCGCATTCGGACAATCCGTAGCCCTCCAGGACCGGGATGCCGTACTTCTCCTCGAACGCCAGCAGCACCTGCTCCGGGATCGCGGCGCCGCCGGAGCTGCCGATGCGCAGGCTGCTGGTGTCGTACGCGGAGCTGTCGGCGACGGCCAGCGCGTGGTACATCGTGGGCACGCCTGCCATGACCGTCACGCCGTCGCGCTCGATCGCCTCCAGCACCGTCGCCGGCTCGAACCGCCGGACCACCGACACCGAGAGTGCGGAGCGGGCGGCCAAGTTGACGATATTGACCAGGCCGTAGACGTGGAAGAACGGCAATACCCCAAGCATCACGTCCTCGGGCTCAATGCCGAACGTCTGGGCGCCGATAGTGCACGTCATGTACAGCGAGAAATGCGACAGCTCAGCACCTTTGGGACGTCCGGTGGTGCCGCTCGTATACAGCAGCACGGCGGTGTCGTCGGCCGCGTTCAGGTACAGGTCGCCGTCGTCCTCGGCGTCGAGCAGCTCGGCGAACTCGACCGCGCCGGCGGGCCACCCGTCCAGACCTCCCACGACGACCGCGGCCACCTCCGGCACCTCGGCGAGCGCCTTCGCCACCTCGCCGGCCAGCGCCGTGTCGGCGATGAGCAGCCGCGAGTCGGAGTCGGCCAGGTGGTAGGCGATCTCGTCGGCCTTGAGCAGCGGGTTCAGCGGCACCATCGTGAGCCCGGCCTTGAGGATCCCGAAGTACGCGAACACGAACTCGGGGACGTTGGCCAGCTGCACGGCGATCTTGTCGCCCGGCGCGAAACCCCGCGCGCGCAACGCTGTCGCGACTCGGCCGGACGCCTCGTCCACCGCGGCGAAAGAGTGGGTTCCACCGGGAAAACGCAGATAGTCCTTTTCCGGCTGGGCGAGCACGGCCTCGCGCAACATCGTGGCCAGGTTGAAGCTCACGCTACCTCCGAACCTCGTTCCGCCCGCGGCGCCCGTGAGCAGAGAATTCCCTTGCCGACCCAGTCTGGTCAAGATCAGGCTACCGAATCCTGTTCAGCCCACTAGTTCGACGATCGAACAAACAGGGGTTACAGTCGGGATCATGCCGTCCCCCGGAGAATCCCGCGAGCAGACCGCGACGAGCGCCGTACGCGCACTGGCCCGCGTCTCGCGACTGCTCGAACGCTCGTCGGGAGAGCTGAACCTCGCCCACTACCGCGTGCTGTCCGCCATCGCCTCGGGCGACGAGCGCGCCTCCCGCGTGGCCCGGCGGCTCGCGCTCGGCCGTCCGGCGATCAGTGCCGCGGTCGACGCGCTCACGAAACGCGGTCTCCTGGTCCGCGGCGACGTCGACGCCGACCACCGCGCCACCGCGCTTTCCCTGACACCGGAAGGCGAACGGCTGCTCGCCACCACCGAGGCCGAGATGATCAAGGGGCTCCTCGCGCTGATCGCCCGCACTCCCGACGGCGACGTGGTCCTCCAGTCGCTGGGCCGGCTCGGCGACGCGATCGACGAGGTCATGGCCGAGCGGATGGCCGGAAACCGGTGAGCGAACCCGAAGAGAAGTCCCGCTGGCTGCGCCGCCTCGGCGGCTACGTCCTGCGCCACCGCCGCGAACTGCTGATCGCGTTCGGCGCCGCCGTGCTCGGCAGCGCCTGCCAGACCGTGGTGCCGCTGCTGGAACGCCAGATCGTCGACGGGGTGATCCTCAGCCGCTCGGCGTCGCTGTGGCCATGGCTGATCGCGCTGCTCGTGCTCGCCGCGGCCGCGTTCGTGTTCGCCTACCAGCGGCGCTACCGCGGCGGCCGGGTCGCGCTGGCCGTGCAGTACGACCTGCGCAACGACATCCAGGCCCACCTGCAGCGCATGGACTTCGCGAACCTCGACCGCATGCCGACGGGCCAGCTCGTGTCGCGCGCGACGTCCGACTCCGCGCTCGTGCAGGGCCTGCTCAGCCTGTTGCCCATCATGAGCGGCAACATCCTGCTGGTCCTGCTCTCCCTCGGCGTGATGCTGGTCCTCTCGCCGCTGCTCGCGCTCGTGAGCCTCGTCGTCGTGCCGCTGCTGCTCATGGTGTCCTACCGGATGCGCCGGCGGATCTTCCCCGCCACCTGGGCCGCGCAGCAGCGCGAGGGCGACGTGGTGCAGATCGTCGACGAGGATGTCAACGGCGTGCGCGTGGTCAAGGCGTTCGGGCAGGAGGACCGGGAGCTCAACCGGCTGGCCGACACGGCAGGCGACCTCTACGGCATGCAGCTGCGGGCCGTGCGGCTGCAGTCGCGCTACCAGCCGCTGCTGCAGGCGATCCCCGCGCTCGGACAGGTCGCGATCCTCGTGCTCGGCGGCTGGCTCGCGTTGCACCACGGGCTCAGCCTCGGCACGTTCCTCGCCTTCTCCACCTACGTCGGCCAGCTGATGGCCCCCGCGCGCCAGCTCGCGGGCGTGCTCGCGATCAGCCAGCAGGCCCGCGCGGGCGTCGAGCGGATCTTCCAGCTGATCGACCTGGAGCCCGCCATCGCCGACGCGCCCGACGCCGTCGATCTGCCGACGGCCAAGGGCGAGATCCGGTTCGAGAACGTCCACTTCGGATACTCGCCCGACGCGCCCGTGCTGAAGGGCTTCGACCTGCACATCGCGGCCGGCGAACGCGTGGCGCTGATCGGCCCGAGCGGCAGCGGCAAGACCACCGCGACCACCCTCGTCTCCCGCTTCCACGACCCGGAGTCCGGCGCCGTGCTGCTCGACGGGCACGACCTGCGCACGGTGCGGCTGCGCTCCCTGCGCGAGCAGGTCGGCGTCGTGTTCGAGGAGAGTTTCCTGTTCTCCGACACCATCCGCGCCAACATCGCCTACGGCAAACCGGGCGCCACCGACGAGGAGATCCTCGCCGCCGCCAAGGTCGCCGAGGCCGACACCTTCATCCGCGCGCTGCCGCAGGGCTACGAGACCGTGGTCGGCGAGCGCGGGCTCTCGCTTTCGGGCGGGCAGCGCCAGCGCGTGGCCCTCGCCCGCGCCATCCTCACCGACCCCCGCGTGCTCGTGCTCGACGACGCCACCAGCGCCGTCGACGCCAACACCGAGGAGTCGATCAACGCGTCGCTGCGCACGGTGCTGGCCGGGCGCACCACGCTGCTCGTCGCCCACCGCCGCTCGACGCTGCACCTGGCCGACCGCGTGGTGGTGCTCGACGGCGGTGTGGTCGCCGACCAGGGCACCCACGAGGAGCTGCTCGAGCGCAGCGCCCTCTACCGCACACTGCTCACCGGGCTCGAAGAGGAAGCCGCCGAACGCAGCGGCGCCGCCGGCGGCCGCATCGAGGCCCTCACCATCGCGGGCACCACCGCGTCGGCCTGGCGCGGGGAACGCAACGGGCACCACGGAAACGGACAGAACGGCAACGGCAGGCGGTTCACGGCCCGCGCCACCGGCGCCGTGGGCATCGGCGCCGGCCTCGGCGGCTCGGCCGGCGGCAGCGGCTGGCGTGCCGCGCTCCCGCCGACTCCGCAGCTGCTCGCCCGCGTCGACGAGCTGAAACCCGTGCGCGACTTCGCGAAGGTCGACCTCGCCGCGGAGTCCCGCCAGGAGCGCACGTTCTCCCTGCGCACGCTGCTGCGCGAGTTCCGCCGTCCGCTGCTGTTCGGGCTGCTGCTCGTGGTGATCGACGCCGTCGCGTCGGTGATCGGGCCGGTGTTCGTCAAGAGCGGTATCGACGACGGCGTGCTGCAGGGCGCGCAGGCCGTGCTCTTCGGCGCCGCCGGGCTGTTCCTGCTGATCACGCTGATCGCGTTCCTCGACGAGGTGGCCCAGACGTTCGTGACCGGCCGGACCGCCCAGCGCGTGATGCTGTCGCTGCGGATCCGGATCTGGGCGCAGCTGCAACGCCTTTCGCTCGACTACTACGAGCGCGAGATGGGCGGCCGGATCATGACGCGGATGACCACCGACGTCGACCAGTTCGAGTCGCTGATCCAGAACGGGCTGCTCTCGGCGCTGGTCGCGTTCGTCACGTTCGCCGGGGTCGGCGTGACGCTGGTCGTGGTCAACCCGCTGCTGGGCCTGTGCACCCTGTCGGTGGTGGTGCCGCTGGCCATCGGCACGGTGATCTTCCGCCGGCGCGCCGCGAAGCTCTACGACGTGGCGCGCGACCGCGTGGCGATCGTGAACGCCGACTTCCAGGAGAGCCTCTCCGGCGTGCGCGAGTCGCAGGCGTTCGCCCACGAGGACGAGACGATCCGCCGGTTCCGCCGGCTGGGGCGCGACTACCTCGACTCGCGCTACTCCGCGCAGCGGCTGGCCGCCACGTACTTCCCGTTCGTGCAGTTCCTCTCGGCGGGCGCCGACGCGATCGTGCTCGGCGTCGGCGCCGGGATGATCTACTCCGGCCGCCTCACGCCGGGCGCGCTGATCGCGTTCATCCTCTACATCGACCTGTTCTTCTCCCCCATCCAGCAGCTGTCGCAGGTCTTCGACTCGTGGCTGCAGACGCGCGTCTCGGTGAGCCGGATCTCCGACCTGATGCGGCTGGAGACGCTCACCCCGCCCGCGGTGCAGGCGATCGACCCCGGCCGGCTGCGCGGGGAGATCGCCTTCGACGGCGTGCGCTTCGCGTACCCGTCAGCGCCGGCGCCGGTCACGGGCGAACGCCGCGGCCCCGCCGACCCGCGGCTGGTCGCCGGCTCGCAGGCCGCGGCGAAGCCGCCGGAGGCGCTGCGCGAGGTCGACCTGACGATCGCGGCCGGCGAGACCGTGGCGTTGGTCGGCGAGACGGGCGCGGGCAAGTCGACGCTGGTCAAGCTGCTCGCGCGCTTCTACGACCCCGACACGGGCAGCGTCCGCGTCGACGGCCACGACCTGCGCTCGCTCGACCTCGCCGCCTACCGCCGCGCGCTCGGCTACGTGCCGCAGGAGGCGTTCCTGTTCACCGGCACCGTGCGCGACAACATCGCCTACGGCCGCGCCGACGCCACCGACGCCGAGGTGGAAGCCGCCGCGCGGGCCGTCGGGGCGCACGAGTTCGTCGCCACGCTGCCCGGTGGCTACCTGCACGAGATCGCCGAACGCGGCCGCTCGCTCTCGGCCGGGCAGCGCCAGCTCCTCGCACTGGCCCGCGCGCAGCTGGTGGACCCGGCGATCCTGCTGCTCGACGAGGCGACGTCGAACCTCGACCTCGCGGCCGAAGCCCACGTCGCCGAGGCTATGCGGACGCTGTCGGCCGGGCGCACGACCATCGTGATCGCCCACCGGCTGCAGACCGCGCAGTCGGCCGACCGCATCGTGGTGCTCGACCGCGGCCGCGTCGCCGAGGTCGGCAGCCACGACGAGCTGCTCGCCCGCGGCGGCCGCTACGCCGGGATGTGGGAGGCGTTCGAGCTCCTGTCGGGGCAGCACTCGTAACCGCGTGGGGTGGAACCCGTTCCGGACCGGTGGGGGGCAGCCGGCCCGGAACGGGGGTCAGGCGCCGGCGCGCTCGGTCACCGCGGGAAAGGGATCGACCATGGGTGCCAGGTCGGTGCCGCGGGTCTCCGGCAGGGCGAGCACCGCGAGCAGGCCCGCGACGGCGACCACGATCATCGCGACCGCCACGAGGCTCGGGGAACCGGAGCCGAGCGTCACGAGGCCGACGCAGATCACCGGGGCGGGACCGGAGAGCACCGCGCCGGGGATCTCGCGGCCCAGCGCGAACCCGCTGAAGCGGTACTGCGCGGGGAACAGCTCCGCGTAGAACGCGGCCTGCGAACCGAACATCGCCAGGCAACCGCCGAGCGCGAGGGCGAACGCGAGCACGATCAGGCCGACGTTGCGGGTGTCCAGCAACCAGAAGAAGGGGAACGGCACCAGCGCGCAGAAAGCGCTCACCGCGAGGTACACCGGCCGGCGCCCGGAGCGGTCGGAAACCTTGCCCAGCACCGGAATCACCGCCGCACCGACCGCGCAGCCGACCAGCACCGCCACGAGCGCGCTGCTCTTGGCCACGCCCTTGCCCGCCAGGTAGCTGAGCGAATAGGTCTGCACCACGTAGATGTTGAACGCCAGCACGCCGTTGGCGACCATCACCAGCAGCAGCCGCTTGGGCATCGCCTTGATCATCGTGAGAGCAGGCACCTTGGTGCGGGCCCGAGCTTCCTTCAGCTCGGCGAACACCGGTGACTCGGGCACGCGCAGGCGGATGAGCAGGCCGATACCGACCACGACGAAGCTCAGCAGGAACGGCACCCGCCAGCCCCAGCTCATCAGCTGGTCGTTCGGCAGGGCCGAGACGCTCGCGCTCACCGCGGCCGCCAGCCCGATGCCGAGGAACACCCCCGAGGCGGGCAGCGAGGCGAAGTAGCCGCGCTTCTTCGCCGGCGCGAACTCCGCGACCATGGTCACGGCGCCCACGTACTCGGCGCCGACGCCGAGCCCCTGCAGCAGCCGGCAGACCACGAGCAGCACCGGTGCGAGCACCCCGATGCCCGCGTAGGTGGGCAGCAGCCCGATCACGACGGTCGCGATCCCCATCAGCAGCAGCGTGCAGACGAGGGAGAACCGGCGACCGTACTTGTCCCCCACGTGGCCGAAGATCATCGCGCCGAGCGGCCGGGCGAAGTAGCCCACGCCGAAGGTCGCGAACGCGGCGACGCGCCCGGCGGTGTCGGAGAACTGGGGGAAGAACAGCGTGCCGAACACGAGCGCCGCGGCTTGGCCGTACACGGCGATGTCGTACCACTCGATGAGGCTCCCGATCACCGTCCCCGGGATGAGGCGGCGCCGGGACTCGGCCCAGATCTGGTCAGGTGTTCCGGTGGGGGTCATGGCTTGCTCCTCCTTGAGCGGTGCCATTCGGCGGGCGAACGACGTGGCGCAACGGCTCCCCTGCGGCGAGCCGGTTGATGTTGTCCGCGATGACCGCGTAGCGGCGGCGCGGCAGCTGGGTGGTCCAGGCGCTGGAGTGCGGCGTGCACCAGGCGTTCGGCAGGTCCCACAGCGGGTGCGCCGCGGGGGCCACGGCGTCGGCGCCGCTGCCGGGGTAGCGGTACCAGACGTCGAGGATCGCGCCGCCGATCCCGTTGTCCCGCAAGGCTTCGTAGAGCGCGGTCTCGTCGACGATCGGCGCGCGGGAGATGTTCACCAGCACGGCGTGCGCCGGCATCCGCGCCAGCGCCGCGGCGTCGATCAGCCCCGTCGTCTCCGCGGTGAGCGGGCACGCCAGCACGAGGTAGTCGGCCGTTTCCTGCACCTGCGCCAGCCGGGCGGTCGGCAGCACCTTCGCGATGCCGTCACCCCTCGCGAAGTCGTCCACCGCGAGCACCTCGACGCCGAACCCGGCGGCGCGCTCGGCGATGGCCCGCCCGATGCGCCCGTAGCCGACGAGACCGAGCGTCTTGCCGTACAGCTCGCCGTGCGGGACGCGGTGCGCGTAGAGCTCCGGCCACGCGTCGGCGCCGAACGACGCCTGCAGCGCCGCCGCGCGGATCTCCCACTCCAGCAGCCGGGCGAGCACGAACTCCGCGATCGGCGTCTCGTGCTCGAACACGTTGGCCACCGCGGTTTCCGGTGCCAGCGCGGCGAAGTCGATCCGGTCGAGGCCCGCGCCCGGCACGTGCAGGAGCCGGAACGGCGGTGCCTGGCCGGCCGGGCGGGAGAACCGCAGCGAGACGACGACGTCGTCCGGCCCGAGTTCCCCGTCGAACGCGGCCGAGTCGGCGGCCGCCCACGGCAATCCGGCCACCTCGTACGGCTGCGCCAGGTGCGCGCGCAGGTCGTCCTCGTGGTCGGCGGCTTCCCCGATCAGCAGGATCCTCATCGCGGGCCACCCGGCCGGGTCCCGTCGGCGGCCGCGCGGAGGATGGCGCGCACGGCGGCCGGCGTGACCGGTGCCGGGTTGCCCGCCCGGCCGCCGTCGTGGGTGTCGGGCGTGGCCGGCGCACCGTCTGCGGTGGTGGCGATCTCGACGGCGCGGTCCTCGTCGCCGGGGCCGAAGCCGACGTCGGCGAGACGCACCGGGAGTCCCGCGCCGGCGGCGAGGTCCCACAGGGCGCCGGCGAGGTCGTCGGTGCCGAGCGCGGCCGCGATCCGGCCGAGCGGCCCGGGCG
Source organism: Amycolatopsis sp. NPDC049253 (assembly GCF_040678995.1). Lineage (NCBI taxonomy): Bacteria > Bacillati > Actinomycetota > Actinomycetes > Pseudonocardiales > Pseudonocardiaceae > Amycolatopsis > Amycolatopsis sp. NPDC049253. The sequence continues at coordinate 346,425 of NZ_JBFAQX010000002.1, forward strand.
CGTGGCGGACGAGGTGGTCGGTCACGTAGGGCAGCACCACGGCGTGTGCGACGCCGTGCTCCACGTCGTAGCTGCCGCCGAGCATGTGCGCGATCGCGTGCTGCATCGCGAACCCGCCGGTGAGTGCGGCGCCGGAAAGATAGGCGCCGTAGAGCATTTCGTTGCGCAGCGCGAGGTCACCCGGGTTCGCGAGCAGCGCCGGCAGCGTGGTCGCCACCACTCGGGCACCCTCGACCGCCGCGGGCGCGATCAGCGGGCTCAGGCTGGGCAGGTAGATCGCGTCGACACAGTGCGCCAGCGCGTTCATCGCGCTCGACGCGCTGACCGCCGGTGGCAGCGACAGCGAGAGCTCGGCGTCGTAGACCACTGTGGACGGTCGCATCGCGAGGCTTTCGTGCATGCGCTTCACGCCGTCGGCGGTCATCCCGCAGAAGCCCGTCATCTCCGAGCCGGAGTAGGTGGTGGGCACGGCGATGATGGGCAGTCCGGAGAGGTACGCGATGCCCTTGCACAGGCCCGTCGCCGCGCCGCCGCCGATCGCGACGAGGCAGTCGGCGCCCCGGCTCGCGGCCTTCTCGGCGCCGCGGCGCGTCAGCTCCACCGGCACCTGGCTCACGGCCTCGGGCAGCAGCCCGGCGCAGAGATCGCCGATCGCGGTCGCGAACCGGTCACCGAGCTCGGTGCGGCCCGGGGTGGTGACGACCAGCGCCCGGCTCGCGCCGAGCCGCACGACCTCGTCGCGCAGCCCGGCCGACGTCCCGGGGCCGAAGACCACCCGCGGCGGCGTGGCGTTGTGCACGCCGGCGGGGTGGGTGAACGTCCGCATCGTGGTGGTCACCAGTCCACCACCGTTCCGTCGGCCAGCACGGCCGAGCTGCTGTGCGGCACCTCGGGCTGATAGGGGTGCTTCGCGGCTTCTCGCTCGTCGACCTCGACGCCGAGCCCGGGTGCGTCCGGGACCTGCCAGTGGCTGCCCACCCGGGTCATCGGGGTGCGCACGACGTCGTCGTACCAGCTCACCGCGCCGCTCATCTCCTCTTGGATCACGAAGTTGGGGGTGCTCACGTCGAAGTGCAGGGCGGCGGCGCCGGCGATCGGGCCGTTAGGGTTGTGCGGGGCGACGCCCACGAGCTCGGTGTCGGCGACGGCCGCGATGCGCTTGCCCTCCAGCAGTCCGCCGGTGTGGTTGAGGTCGGGCTGCGCGACGTGCACCGCCTTCGCCGCGAACACCGGCAGGAACTCCCCGAGCCCCACCAGCCGTTCCCCGGTCGCGATCGGCACGCGCGACCGCTCGGCGACCTGCCGCAGTGCTTCGGTGTCACCGGGCGGCACGGGTTCTTCGCAGAAGAGCGGCTCGTACGGCGCGAGCACCTCGATGTACTGCGAGGCCGCGGCGACGGACGCGGTGCGCCCGTGGAAGTCGACCATGATGTCCACGTCGGGGCCGACGGTGTCGCGCAGCGTCGCCATCAGCTTGTCGACGTGCCGGCGTTCCGCGGCGACGGTCAGGTGGTTGCCGTAGGGGATGAACACGACTTTGAGTGCGTCGTAGCCCTGCTCGACGACCGCCGCGGCCTTCTCGCGCAGCCGGCCGGCGTCGGCCGTGTCGTAGACCGAGCGCATGTCGCCGAGCCCGAGGTGGGTGTACACGCGCACCGAGTCGCGGACCCGGCCGCCGAGCAGCCGCCACACCGGCAGCCCGACGGACTTGCCGAAGATGTCCCACAGCGCGTGCTCGATGCCGCTGATCGCGGTGGCCCCGATGATGCCGAGGCGGTAGTAGCTGTGCTTGGTCAGCACGCGCACGATCTGCTCGATGTCCCGCGGGTCGCGGCCGATCACCAGTGGCGCGAGGTCCTCGATCGCCCCGGTCACGGCCCGGGTCTTCCAGTTGAGGCTCGCCTCGCCCCAGCCGTACAGGCCGTCGGTGTCGGTGCGGACCTTGACCAGGATCCAGTTCCGCAGCTCCGCGTTGACGACGGTCGTCTCCACGGACGTGACGCGGATCGGCGGCCCGCCGGGCGTCGGCAACAGCATTCGGTGCTCTCCGTTCCTCGAGTGGCGCAGGCCACGCTAAGAGCGCGAAGGCGATTGGGTCCAACTCTTTGTCTGGATCTATTGATTTGTTTTGGTTATCAGGGTTGGCTGGGCCGATGGACCGGACCGGACTCGAGTGCTTCGTGGCGCTCGCCGAAGAACTGCACTTCAGCCGGGCCGCGGAGCGCTGTCACATCAGCCAGCCGGCGATGAGCCAGCAGATCCTGCGCCTCGAGCGAGCACTCGACGTGCGTCTCGCCCACCGGAACAAGCGCTCGGTCTCCCTCACACGGGCGGGAGAGGTCTTCCTGGCCGAGGCGCGCAAGGTGCTGCGGCAGATGGACGACGCCGCGGCGCTGACCCTGCGAACCGACCGCGGCGAGGTCGGCCAGCTCACGGTCGGCGTCACCTCGCCCGCGCTCTACGTCGTCTACCCGGAGATCGCCGCGCTGTTCCGCCGGCGGCTGCCGAACGTCGGCCTCGTGGTCCGCGAGCTGACCACCGCGGAGCAGGAGCACGCGCTGCGCCGCGGCGACCTCGACGTCGGCGTGGTGCACCCGCCGCTGGACGACCCCGGCCTCGCGGTCGAAGAGATCGGCCGGGCACCGTTCCAGCTCGCGCTCCCGGAAGGCCACCCGCTGACGGCGCACGAGTCGCTGGAACTGGGCGATCTCGAAGGCGAGCAGGTGGTGATCTTCCCGCGGCAGATCGCGCCGCAGCTCTACGACACCGTGTTGCTGCTGTGCCGCGAGGCGGGCTTCAGCCTCAAGATCGCCATGGAGGCCCATCCCGCGCAGTCGATCATCGCGCTGGTCGCAGCCGGGCTCGGTCTCGGGTTCATCGCCTCGGAGACGCAGCGCCTCACCCGCGCCGGCGTGGTCTACCGGCCGATCCGAGGCCCCCGGCCCCAGCTCGGCATCGGCGTCGCCTACCACGCCGACGGGATCGCCCCCGCCGTACGCACGTTCGTCCACGCGGCGCGCGAAGCCGCCGCTTCGATGCGCTGACCGCCGATCTCCGGTTAGCCACTTACCAACTCCTGGCTTCCGTTTGCCAGTTGTTGACCAAGGACGTTCTTCGGAGTTATGGTCTAGACCACAACATCACCCTTCGCTCGCGCACCTCCCCGGCGGCACGCCAGTGCGCCGTTTCGCCGTACCTGCGGCCGGGAAGCGAGCATTCCCCGAAGGAGCTGGTATGAAAGCGAACCGGAAGATCCTCGCCGGACTCGCGGGGGCCGTGCTCGCGCCGGTGCTCGTCCTGGTCAGCCCCGCCGGCATCGCGAGCGCCCACGGGTACGTCAACTCCCCCACCAGCCGTCAGGCGCAGTGCGCGCAGGGCGTGGTCGACTGCGGTGAGATCAAGTACGAACCGCAGAGCGTGGAGGGGCCGAAGGGCCTGCACACCTGCAACGGCGGGCTAGCGCAGTTCGCCGAGCTCAACGACGACTCCAAGCCGTGGCAGGCCGCTTCGGTCGGGAAAACGGTCACGTTCACGTGGACCTTCACCGCGCGCCACAGCACCGCGAGCTACGAGTACTTCATCGGCGACGAGAAGGTCGCGAGCTTCGACGGCCACAACCAGCAGCCGCCGGAAACCGTGACGCACCAGGTGGACCTGAGCGGCCACACCGGCCGCCAGACCGTGCTCGCCGTGTGGAACATCGCGGACACGGCCAACGCGTTCTACTCCTGCATCGACCTCCAGGTCGGCTGAACGGAACCGGTGGGGCCCCGACGAGAGCGGGCCCCACCGGTTCCCACCACCCTTCGCCGGGGATTTCCCCGGTGTGTCGACGTTTTCGCCGAACCACGATCCGGAGCGAGGCCGGCGTGCCCGCGAACCCCAGGAGGCGGTTTCCTTGATTTCCCGGCGAGCTCTTCTCGGCGCGTCCGCCGCGGCGGCGACTTTTCCCCTGTGGGGCACCGGAATCGCCTCCGGAGCGACGCCCGACACGGTGAAGGTCGCGTTCGACGACCGCTCCGGCGCCGGCGAAACCCACGCCTACATCACGGGAATCGCGCCGGACGGCAGGGTGGTGATCCTCAAGGCCGACGGCACGCCGTACTACCCGCCGTCGCCCTCGGCGGACCGGACGCCACTCGCCGAGGACTGCGCCATCCCGGTGAAATCGCTGCCGCAGGTGAGCGTGCCGAAGATGGCGGGGGCGCGGATCTACGTGGTGACCGACGCCAAGCTCGACTTCTTCGTCAACCGCGGCCCCGCGCTGGTGCACCCGAGCTTCGTGAACACGGCGGACCCGAACCACGGCCGCGACTGGTCGTTCTGCGAGTTCACCTTCAACGACGCGGTGCTGTTCGCCAACATCAGCTACGTCGACTTCGTCGCGATCCCGATGGGCCTGCATCTGCGGACGACCGGTTCGGGCGACCAGACCGTGCCCGGGCTGCCCGCCCGCTCGCTCGACCCGATCTGCGACGCGCTCAAGGCCCAGGGCGGTGCGTGGGCCGAGCTCGTGGACGCGGGCGCCGACGGCCGTCCGCTGCGCGCGTTGTCCGCGCAGCACCGCGCCGACCGGTTCGCGGGATACCTCGACGGCTACCTCGACTCCGTCTGGCAGAAGTACGCGGGCACCGACCTCACCGTCGACTCGCAGATCCCGGACCTGGGCAAGTTCACCGGCCGCGTCGGCGGCGACGGCGTGCTGGCGTTCACCAACGGCGAGCGCTTCGCCAAGCCGGTCACCGCCGACGTGTGGAGCTGCGACAGCGGCCCGTTCGCACTGAAGGACGGCGACAGCGCCGCACGCAAGGCCATCGTCCCCCGGCTGGCGGCCGCACTGAACCGCACGACACTGCTCGACAACCCGAACCAGCCGGACGGCGAAGACCCCGCGAAGTTCTACACCGCGGCCGAGACCAACCACTACGCCCGCATCGTCCACAGCCGCCTGCCGGACAACCGCGGCTACGCCTTCCCGTACGACGACGTCTCCCCCGGCCCGGACTTCAGCGGCGCCGTGCAGGCGGGTGACCCGGACACGCTCACCATCACGATCAACGCGCTTCGCTGACCCGACCCAGAACTGTACTGTATGGTACAGACTGGAGGCGGGCACCGGCCCGCCGGAGGGACGGGGCCGAGCCGATGTCACGCACCGATTTCCTGGTCACCACCGAGTGGCTGGCCGCACACCTGCACGATGCGGACGTCCGGGTCGTCGACATCCGCGGCTCCGTGCCGCCGCTGCCCGGCCAAGGCGCGGAGACCTCTTCACCGGGGCCGGCCGGCCTCGGCTACGAGAGCTCGGCCGACGAGTACGCGGCCGGTCACGTGCCCGGCGCGGTGTTCCTCGACTGGACGCGCGACATCGTCGACCCGGACGACGCCGTGCCCGTGCAGGTGGCGACCGAGCGGCAGTTCGCCGACGCGATGGCCCGGTCCGGGATCGGCGACGAGCACCTCGTGGTGGCCTACGACACCCACCCGGCGTCGACCTTCGCCACGCGGTTGTGGTGGGCGCTGCGCTACTACGGCCACCGGCGCGTGGTCGTGCTCGACGGCGGTTTCACCCAGTGGCAGCGGGAAAACCGGGCCGTCGACACGACCGTGCCGCAGCACCCGCGCGCGGCGTTCACCCCGCGCACCCGCCCGGAACTGCGGGCCACGGCCGAGGACGTGCTGGCCGCGCTGGACAAGCCGGAGATCCAGCTCGTCGACGCCCGCGACCCGGGCCAGTACACCGGCGAGATCGCCCGCCCCGGCAACCGGTCCGGGCACATCCCCGGCGCCGTGAACGTGCCGCGCGAAGACCTCGTGGACCTCACCACCGGCACCTGGCGCTCGGCGGCCGAGCTGAAGGACCTCTTCGCCGCGGCCGAGCTCGACCCGGACCGGCCGCTCGTGGCCTACTGCAACGGCGGCGTCGCGGCCTCGAGCGTCCTCTTCGGACTCGCCATCGCCGGTTACCCGCTCGGGACCAACTACGACGGCTCGTGGAACGAGTGGAGCGCCCGCGCCGAACTGCCCGTCGAAACCGCCTGAGGGAGGAACCCGTGGTCACCGAAGTCGCCACTCTCACCGCGCCGCCCGGCGGCGAAGACGAGCTGGGTCGCGCCATCGCCTCGGGCGTGCCCTACCTGCGTGAGCACCCGGACTGCCTGTCGGCCACGGTCAGCCGCTGCGTGGAGGAACCCGGCCGCTTCACCGTGGCGGTGGACTGGACGTCGGTCGAGGCGCACGAGCGGGGGTTCCGCTCCAGCCCGCTGTTCAGGCAGTGGATCGGCTCGATCGCGGGCAAATTCGACCCCGCGTCGCTCGACACCCGCCACTACGAGAGCTATCCCGCGTAGATGCGCCCCGAACCGACGACGAGCCGCGGCCGCCGCACGCGCGAGAAGATCGTGACCACCGCCGCGCGGCTGATGCACGAGCGCGGCATCGGCGGCACGCCGCTGGAGGACGTGCTCGCCGAGAGCGGCACCGGCAAGTCCCAGCTGTACCACTACTTCGGCGGCAAGCAGGACCTCGCCGTCGCCGTGCTGGAGCACCAGCTGGAGCGGGTACTGGCCGCGCAACCTTCGCTGCACGACGAGGAGTGCACCGACCTGCGCCGCTGGCGTGACGAGGTGCTCGCCGCGGCCGACGAGAGCGGCTACGGCAACTGCCCGCTCGGCGCCTTCGTCGGCCAGGTCGACGACGACGCCGAGCTGCGCACCACCCTCGCGCGTCTCTTCGACCGCTGGCAGGAGGCGATCACCACGCTGGTCCGCCGCGCGCAGGCGGCGGGCGAGATCCCCGCGGACACCTCCGCGGAGCACCTCGCCCTGACGCTGCTCACCGCCCAGCAGGGCGGCACCGCGCTGTCCCACCTGCACGGCTCGCCCGAAGCCCTGGCGTGCTCCCTCGACGACGTGCTCGCGCGCGTCAGCCGGTGAGGTCGCCTTCGGCGGCGTTCTTCGCCGCGTAGAAGGCCAGCTTGTCCTCGTCGACCTCCACGCCCAGGCCCGGGCCGGTCGGCACGCGCAGACGGCCGGCCTCGAGGTGCAGCGGCTGGACGATGTCGTCGACGTGCAGGTAGTACATGCTGTCGATCGCGCGCGAGAGCACCGGCGTGCTGGCGACCACGGCGAGGTGCGCGGCCGTCGCGATGCCGAGCTCACCACCGCTGTGCAGGTTCATGCCGAGTCCGAACGTCTCGCAGTGCGCCGCGAGTGCCTTCGTCGCCGCGATGCCGCCCCACTTGTAGACGTCGCCGTGGATCACGTCCACCGCGCCGAGGCGCACCGCGGGGGCGAACTCCTCGAACCGCACCACGCACATGTTGGTGCACAAGGGGATCCGCACCTTGGCCCGGACCTGGCTCATCCCCTCGATGCCCACGCACGGGTCTTCGAGGTACTCCAGGTCGAGCTCCTCCAGCGCCAGCCCCGCGCGGATCGAGTCGGGCACGGACCACGCGGCGTTCGGATCCACGCGCAGCTGGACGTCCGGCAGCGCGCGCCGCAGCTCCCGCATGATCTCGACGTCGCCGAACACGTCGGTGGTGCCCTTGAGCTTCACGGCCGTGAAGCCGCCCTCGGCCACGACCTTCGCCGCGTGCTCGGCGATCCCCTGCGCCAGCTCGCGGCCCTGCGCGCCGGGCGCGTCGGAGCGGGTCACGAGCGCGGTGATCGGCACCTCCTCGCGCACCGGGCCGCCGAGCAGGTCGGTCACGCGCTGGCCGGTGGCCTTGCCCATCACGTCCCAGCACGCGACGTCCAGCGCCGCCAGCGCCGCGTAGCCGAGGTAGCCGTGGAAGAAGGGCACCATGTGGTGTCGCCGGTGGAACGCCTCAAGCGCGAACGGGCTCTGGCCCACCAGCTCCGCGCCGAGCTGGCGCGTGAGCTCAGCGACCGGCCGGCCCCACATCGTCTCGCCCCAGCCCTCCACGCCGGTGTCGGTGCGCAGGCGCACGACCGTGCGGGTCTCCCCCGTCTTGGTCTCGAACGAGCTGGTGAACGGGTTGGTCAACGGCAGGTTCACGACCTGCACGTCGACGTCGGTGATCTTCATGCCTCCCCTTCGGTGTGTGCGTGTTCGCGGGTGGCCCCCGCGAAAGCGCGGATCGCGGCCGCCAGGGCCGCCACCCGCCGGTCGAGCAGGTTGGCACCGCGGTCGGCGGTGGCCGCCGTGGCGTCGTCGGTGGAGCCGCCGACGCGGGCCCACTCGCCGTGGCGCTCGACCGTCAGCCCCGGGTACGGCGGCCGGTCGAACAACGGCGGTGGGGTCACGTCCGGCCGCGACGCGGGTTCGCGCACGAGGTCCGGCTTCGCGGCGAGCATCAGCGACGTCTCGAACAGCCCGGCGTGGCCCGGCGACGTGGCTTCGCCGAGTGACCAGTACGAGCACGCGGCGAGCGCGACGTCGGCCTGCAGCGCGTACTGCTTCACGGCCAGGCGCATGATCTCGTCGTTGCCACCGTGGCCGTTGACCACGAACACCCGCCGGAACCCGCTGCGCACGAGCGAATCGAGCACGTCGGCGAGCACGGCCTGCAGCGTCGCGGCCGAGAGCGACACGGCCGCGGCGAACAGGTGGTGCGGGCTGTGGCCGAACGGCAGCGCGGGCAGCCGCACGACCTCCGGGTCGCCGCCCAGGCGGGCGAGCGCGCCGTCGACCACGGCCTCGGCCAGCATCGTGTCGGTGCCCATCGGCAGGTGGCCCGCGTGCTGCTCCTGCGAGCCGATCGGCAGCAACGCGATGGCCGACGGCGCGGCCTCGCGCACCTCCCGCCAGGTCATCCGCGTCAGTTCGGGCATGTGGGCTCCCCTCGTCGGGCCGGGCGTGGCATCGTGACCGCATGAATTCCGGCGAACGGCCCGCACTGCGGCTGGTCCCGGCCCCGGCCCCCGAGCCGCCAGCGCCGCCGCACAACACAGCGCCGCTGCTCGGCGCCGTCGAGCTGGTGCCCGGGCGCGTCCGCGCCGCGTTGCTCGACCTCGCGGGCACGGTCCGCTGGCAGGCCGAGGCGACGTACCCGCACGGCACGGCCGACCCCGGCGAGATCGACGCCGCGCTCGCCTCGGCGGTGCGCTTCCCCAGCCCGCCGGCCGGGGTCGGGATCGCCGCCGCGGGCCTGGTCGACGCGCCCGCGGGCGTGATCATCGAGGTCAACGAGGTGCCCGCGCTGCACGGCTACCCGGTCGCCGACGTCGTGACCCGGCTCGTGGGTGTCCCGGTGCACGTGGAGCACCGCGCCCGCGTGCAGGTGCTGGGCGATCGCTGGTTCGGCCCGGGCCGCGGGCGCACGACGTTCGCGTCCGTGTCCACCGGCGAGGTCCTGGGCGTCGGCATCCTCTACGACGGCGAGGTGCTCGCCCCGCCCGGCGGACGCAGCGGGGCGCACATGACGGTGGCCGCCAGCGGCCTGCCCTGCACCTGCGGCGCGCGCGGCTGCTGGAAAACCGTCGCGACCACGTCGTGGCTGCGCGCCGAAGCCGAACGGCGTGGCCTGGCCGCCCGCAGCGTCCACGAGCTGGCCGGCGACCCGCTGCTCGACGAGTACGCCGGCAACATCGCCCTCGGCCTCGTCAACATCCAGCAGCTGTTCGCACCCGGCCTCTTCATCCTGCACGGAGAAGCGTCCGAAGGCGGCGAAGCGTTCCGGTCCCGCATCGAGCACCGGCTGCGCGAGGACTCGTCGTGGGCCACCGGCGCGGAGCCCCCGCAGGTGCTGGTCGACACCGGCCCGGCCGACGACATCGTGCTGCTCGGCAGCGCGGGCCTGGTGCTGTCGCGGCACTGAGCTCACGTCGGCCACCTCACGACGCGGCCCATCGCCGGGCCCGCCGCGGATCCGGGTCCGGCACCGCGTCGAGCAAGGTCCGCGTGTAGTCGTGCTCCGGCGCCGAGAAGAGCCGCTGTTTCGACGCGAGCTCCACGATCCGGCCCGCGCGCATCACCGCCACCCGGTCGGCGATCTGTTGCACCACCGCGAGGTTGTGCGACACGAACACGTACGTCAGCTGCAGCCGCGACTGCAGCTCGGCGAGCAGGTCGAGCACCTGCGCCTGCACGGAGACGTCCAGGGCGCTCGTCGGCTCGTCCAGCACGACCAGCCGCGGTTCGAGGGCGAGCGCGCGGGCGATGGAGATGCGCTGGCGCTGCCCGCCGGAGAACTCGTGCGGGTAGCGGTCCTGCACCTCCGGCGCGAGGCCGACGGCGTCGAGCAGCTCACCGACTCGCGCCCGCAACCGCGTGCGACCACGCCGGCCGCGCAGGCTGCGCTCGTGCGTGACCAGCGGTTCGCCGACGATCTCGGTGACACGCAGGCGCGGGTTCATGCTGGAGTACGGATCCTGCAGCACCACCTGCATCTCGCGGCGCACCTTGCGCAGGCGGGCCGCCGGCAGGGTCGCCAGGTCGGCGCCGTCGAAGCGGACGCTGCCCGCCGTCGGCTCGGCCAGGCGCAACAGCAACCGGGTCAGCGTCGTCTTGCCGGACCCCGATTCGCCGACCACGGCGAGCGTCTCGCCGGTGACCACGTCGAGGTCGACGTCGTCGACGGCGGCCACCGCGCCGTAGTCCTTGCGCAGGCCCCGGATCTCGACCAGGTTCGTCATACCCGCTCCAGCTTCGGTGTGGCGCGCAGCAGCTCGCGCGTGTAGTCCTCTTGCGGTGTCTCGAACACCGGCAGCACGGCGCCGGTCTCCACCACGCGGCCCGAGCGCATCACCACGACCCGGTCCGCGACCTCGGCCACCACGCCCAGGTCGTGGGTGATCAGCACGATCGCCATGCCGTGGCGGCGCTGCAGCTCCACCAGCAGCTCGAGGATCTGCGCCTGCACGGTCACGTCGAGCGCGGTCGTCGGCTCGTCGGCCACCAGCACCCGCGGCCGGCCGACCAGCGCCATCGCGATCATCACGCGCTGGCGCAGCCCGCCCGAAAGCTGGTGCGGGTACTGGGCCGCACGCCGTTCCGCGTCCGGGATCCCCGCTTCGCGCAACGCTTCGACCGCGGCCGCCGCGGCCTGCGCGCGGGAGGCGTGGCCGTGGCGTCGCACGACTTCCGCCACCTGCGCACCCACCCGTTTGACCGGGTTGAGGCTCGTCATCGGGTCCTGGAAGACCATGGCGACGTCGTTGCCGCGAATGCCACGGAGGTCCTTTTCGGACAGTCGCAGCACATCGCGTCCGTCGAGCAGCACCTCGCCCTCGTAGACGCACGGTGGTTCGGGGTTCAGCCGCAGCAGCGACAGGGCCGTGGCCGTCTTTCCGCTGCCCGACTCCCCCACGACCGCGAGCGTCTCGCCCTCGTCCACGGCGAAGCTCACCCCGTCGACGGCGGTCACCGTGCCGGTGTCGAGCCGGAACTCGACCCGCAGGTCCTTGATCTCCACGAGGCTCATGAGCGGTACGCCTTCGGGTCCGCGACGTCGCGCAGGACGTCTCCGGTGATGTTGACGGCCAGTGCGGTGATCATCAGCGCGATGCCGGGGAACACGGCCACCCACCACGACGTGCCCAGGTACAGCTGGCCGTCGCTGAGCATGCCGCCCCACGTGACGGTCTGCTTCGGCACGCCGAGGCCCAGGTAGCTCAGCGACGCCTCGGCCACGATCGCCGCGGCCACGTGCAGCGTGCCGATGGTGGCGAGCGGCGCCATCACGTTGGGCAGCAGGTGGCGGCGCATGATCGCGAGGTCGGTGACGCCGATCGCCCGTGCCTCCGTGACGAACTCCCTGGTGCGCAGGGAAAGCACCTCGGAGCGGATCACGCGGGCGTAGGAGACCCAGCCCGTGAAGCCCAGCACCAGCACCACGTACCACAGGCCGGAGCCGAGGAACCCGACGATCGCGAGCGCGAGCAGGATCGGCGGGAACGCGAGCTGGATGTCGGCCAGACGCATGAGGATCCGGTCGAACCAGCCGCCGAGGAACCCGGCCACGAGCCCGATCACCGCGCCGACGATGCCGGCGAGCAACGCCGCGCACGCGCCCACCAGCAAGGAGATCCGTGCGCCGTAACAGAGCCGCGAAAGGATGTCGCGCCCGAGCTGGTCGGTGCCGAGCAGGTGGCTCGCGTCGCCACCCGACTCCCACGCGGGCGGGTGCAGGCGCACCAGCAGGTCCTGCGCGCCCGGGTCGTACGGCGCGATCAGCGGCGCGAACACCGCGACCAGCACCATGAGCACGAGCACGGCCACGGCGACCGAGCCGAGGCGGTTGCGCAGCACGGCACGCACGGCACTCGGCCGCGCGGATCGAACAGCGGCGACAGCGGTGATGGCGGTCATGAGGTCACCCGCACCCTCGGGTCGAGAATCGTGTAGGACAGGTCCACCAGCAGGTTCACGATCACGAACGTGGCCGCGAAGAACAGCACCGCCGCCTGCACGAGCGGGAAGTCGCGGTTCTGGATCGCCTCGACCGTGAGCCGGCCGAGGCCGGGCCACGAGAACACCTGCTCGGTGAGGATCGCGCCGCCCAGCAGCGAGCCGACTTCGAGGCCGACGACCGTGACCACGGGCAGCGCGGCGTTGCGCATGCCGTGGCCGAGCACGATCCCGCCGGTGCCCAGGCCCTTGGCTTTCGCGGTGCGGATGAAGTCGGAACCGAGCACGTCGATCAGCGACGAGCGCAGCAGCCGCGCGATCACCGCCACCGAGTACACGGCGAGCGTGACGGCGGGCAGGATCAGGTGCTCGATGCCGCCGTAGCCCGACGCGGGCAGGATCTTCAGCTGCACGGCGAAGATCAGGATGAGCAGGATCCCGACCCAGAAGGCCGGGGTGGACTGGCCGACCAGGACACCGGCCATCACGCCGGAGTCGCCGGCACGGCCGCGGCGCATCGCGGCGAACGTGCCCGCTGGCACCGCGAGGGCGAGCGCGACCAGCAGCGCGGCCCCGGCCAGCTCCAGTGTCGCCGGGACGCGGGAGAACAGCACGTCGGTCACCGGCTGGTCGTAGACGAGCGAGGTGCCGAGCTGAAGCCGCGGCAGGCCGGCGAGGTAGTCGAGGTACTGCGTGATCAGCGGCCGGTCGAGCCCGAGGCTCGCCCGCAACGTCGCCTCCTGCGCCGCGGTGGCGTCCGGCGGCAGGATCAGCTTCACCGGGTCGCCGGAGAGCCGCACGAGCAGGAACGCCGCCGTGGCCACGAAGAACAGCACCACGATCGCCGTGAGCACCTTCGTCACGACCACACGCAGCACGCCGGCGCCGGCTCGCGCGGGCGGCCGGGTCGCGGTCGTGACCGGCGCCGTCACGGGGTCACCTTCGCCGAGGCCATGGCGAGCACGCCGACGACACCGGGGTGCCAGGTGGGCCGTGTGTTGACCGCGTAGATGTTGTCGATCTGGTAGAGGAACACGAACGGCGCCTCCTGCTTGAGAAGTGACTGCAAGGACGTGAACGCTTTCTGCCGGTCGGCGGGGGCGAGGGAGAGCTCCTCGGCGTCGATGAGCCGATCGGCTTCGGCGTTGTGCCAGCGGCTCTGGCGCCGGTCGTGGCGCACGTTGGACTGCACGAGGCTCTCGGCGTCGAGCGTCCAGCCGGTGCTGGCGGCGAGGTAGATCGGGCCGAGCGCGCCGCGGTTGTTCGACGTCAGCCGGCTCGTGTAGGTGCCCGAGTCCATCAGGTCGACCCGGGCCCGGACACCGACCTTCGCCAGCAGCCCGGAGATGGCTTCGGCGACGTTGGAATCGGCCGTGAGGGCGGTGATCGAGGTGTCGAACCCGTTCGGGAACCCGGCCTCGGCCAGCAGGCGCTTGGCCTCGCCGAGGTCACGCGTGTACGGCGTGATCGACGGGTCGAAGCCGAACGACTCGCGCGGGAACATCGTCGGCACCTCGCGGGCCTTGCCGTCGAGCACCGCCTTGATCAGCAGCGGCACGTCGACGGCGTGGTTGAGCGCCTGGCGCACCCGCACGTCACGCAGCGGACCCTGCGTGGTGTCGAGCGAGAGGTACGAGGTGCGGATGCCCGGGAAGTTGCGGATCTCGACGCCCGGGTACCCCTGGATCTGCAGCGCCGCGTCCGGGGTCAGGCCGGCGACGATGTCCACCTCGTTGCTCTGCAGGGAGGCGAGCGAGGACGACGCGTCGGGCATCGGCAGGAACACCAGCTCGTCGTAAGCCGGTTTGCCGCCCCAGTACTCGGGGTTCGCGCGCATCCGCATCTGGTGGTCGCGCTGGAACTCCTCGAAGGTGAACGGCCCGGTACCCACCGGGTGCTTCGCGAAGCCCGCCGAACCGACCTGTTTCAGGTACTTCGGCGGCACGGCGACGCCGCCGAACAGCGAGACCTTCGCGGGGATGATCGGGTCCGACTGGCTGCAGCGCAGGTCGACCGTGAGCGGGTCGACGACCACGGCCTGCTTCACGTAGCGCAGCTCGACGATCGGCGACTTCGTGGCCGGGTCGAGCAGCCGGTTGATGCTGAAGGCCACGGCCTGGGCGTCACACGGCTCGCCGTTGTGGAACTTCACGCCGGGCCGGAGCTTGAAGCGCCAGGTCAGCGGGTCGGGCGAGGACCACGACAGGGCCAGCCCGGGCTTGAGCTGGTTGTCCGGACCGCGCGTGGTGAGCGTGTCGAACATGTTGATCAGCACGTTCATGGAGGTCAGGTCGCCCTGTTTCTGGGGATCCAGGGTTTTCGGGTCCGAGGTCTGGGCCACGCGCAGCACGGTGCCGGGGGTGCCGGCGGCGCTGCCGCACGCGGTGAGCAGACCCGGCAGCGCGAGTGCGGGCAGCGCGAGGCCACCGAGCCGGAGGGCGTCGCGGCGGGACAAGCGGGGACGCGGAGGGGCCACGGGGTGCCGGCTCCTTTCGATGTTTCGTGAAGTGAAAGACCGTTCCGTCAGATGGAATGCGATTGCGCTAAGGTAGGCGCCGTGACCAAGGCTGTCAACGACTCGGCGAACAGTTCCCGCGGCGCGGTGGACAAAGCGCTGGAAGTGCTGGCGACACTCGCGCTCCCCGGTGGGCCACACCGGCTCGCCGACGTCGCGAGGGCCTGCGACCTGCCGAAACCCACCGCGCACCGGATGCTGCAGACGTTCGCGGACGCCGGTTTCGCCGCGGCGACGGGCGGTGGCCAGTACGACGTCGGGCCGCGACTGCTCGGGCTCTCGGCCGCCGTGCTCGCCGGCAGCCGCGCCACCCGGTCCGCCCGGACCGTGCTCGCCGACCTGCGGCGGCGGACCGGGCACACGGTGCACTACGCGGTGCGCCACGGCGACCGGGCGGTGTACGTGGAGAAGCTCGAGCCGGAGCAGGCGTACCGGCTGAACACACGTCCGGGCGGCGAGGTGCCGCTGTACTGCACGGGCGTCGGCCGGGCGATCCTGTCGCGGTTGCCGGAGGCCGAGGTCGCCGCGGTGCTCGCCGGACCGTTGAAGGCGTGGACCGCGAAGACGCTCACCGATCCGGCGGCGATCCGGACCTCCCTGGCCACTGTGGACAGTCTCGGCTACGTGGTCGACGACGAGCAGTACGAAGGGCACGTGCGGTGCGTGGCCGCGCCGGTCGTCGATGCCGAAGGGGTGATCGCGGGCGCGGTCAGCGTGTCGGGGCTGACGTTCACGCTGCAACCGGAGGCGTTCGCGGCGCTCGGCCCGCTGGTGGCCGAGGCGGCGAACCGGATTTCGGCGAAGCTGGGACCGGTCGGCCTGCAGGCGGTGTCCGATGAGGACTGAGCTGCGAGATCTTCTTGCCACCACGACGGGCTTGTACTCGGCCGCGGCGTGGTCGGTCGGCACCGCGGACGAGGTGCTCGACCGCGGGGTGCTCGGCACGCGCTGGCACGGCGGTCCGGCGGCGACCGAGGACAGCCGGTGGGACCTCGCGTCGGTGACGAAGCCGGTCGTCGGGATCGTGGTGGTGGCGTTGGCCGAACGGGGGCTGCTCGGCCTCGACGACCCGCTCCCCCGGCACCTGCCGGCGTATGCGGGCGGCGACAAAGCCGCGATCACCGTGCGGCAGCTGCTCGCGCACACGTCCGGGCTGCCGGGCGGAACTCCGCTCTACCGCGAGCATCCGACGCGGGAAGCGCTGCTGGAGGCGATCCGGACCGGCCCGTTGCGGTCCTCGCCCGGCACGCGGGTCGAGTACTCGTCGCAGGGGTTCATCCTGCTCGGGCTGATCGCCGAGGCCGCGGGTGATGCGCCGCTCGACCGTCTCGTGGCGGAGCTCGTCACGCGACCGTCCGGGCTCACGGCCACCGGTTTCGGTCCCGCCGAGGGGTTTCTGGCCGACGCGGTGGCCACTGAGGACTGTCCGTGGCGCGGCCGGGTCGTGTGTGGACAGGTGCACGACGAGAACGCCGTGGTGCTGGGGGGAGTCTGCGGGCACGCCGGCTTGTTCGCCACGCTCGGCGACGTCGAACGCCTCGGGCAGGTGCTCGCCGGCGGCGCGCAGGCGTTGCTCAAACCCGCGTCGCACGCGGAGATGATCGCCTGTCACACCGAAGGTCTCGCGCTGCGCCGCGGGCTCGCGTGGCAGGGTCTCGACGTGCCGGATTCCCCCGTGGGCACCGCCCTGGAGCCCACCGCCTACGGCCACACGGGTTTCACCGGGACCAGCCTGTGGGTCGAGCCGGACCGCGGTCGGTTCTACGTGCTGCTGACCAACCGGGTGCACCCTTCGCGGTCGACGCCGGGGATCGAAAAGGTGCGCCGCGAATTCCACACGCGAGCCGCGGTTCTCTGATCCCACATCTTGGACATCGACCGTTTCGCCACCGAACCTGAAGTCGTTGGCGGAGAACGACATCCGATTTGAGGTGTCCGTTTTGGGGTTTTTCCACCCAACGGCTGGACCACGATCCACTTCCTACTTTCGGCGCTTCTGAGTTTCGGACCCGAATCCGAAACTTCTTCCACGGGCCACTCGGGTTGGCCCTCTGTGCGGAAGGTAGACCGTATGTCCTCGAAACGACTGGCCGTGCTGGCGACAGCAGTGACGGCTTCGTCGATCCTCGTGGCCGCCGGTGGCGCCGCGAGCGCGTCGCCCCAGCAGACCCAGGTGAGCACCGACTCCCTCGGCCGCGTCATCGCCGTCCAGCCCGCGGCTCCCGTCGCCGCCGCCCGCGGCCTCGCGGGGAACGCCGCCGCGGCCGCGCAGTCGCACACCGCGGACCTGGCCCGGCAGTTCGGTCTCGCCGTCGGCGACCTCACGCTCACCAGCGTGCAGTCCCTTCCGGGCGGAAGTGTCGCGCGTCTGCAGCAGAACGTCGGCGGGGTGCCGGTGTACGGCGCGCAGATCGTGCAGGACCTCGACGGCAGCGGCGCGCTCATGGCCGCGCTCGGCAAGACCACGCAGCGCACGCAGGGCGCGTTCCCGGCCGACGCGAAGGGCGCCCAGGACCGCGCGGCCGACGTCGCGCATGCCGCGGTGGCGCAGAAGGACGCCGGCGTGCTGAAGACCGGCACGGAAACCGCGTACTGGTACGACGCGAGCCTGGGTGGCGACGGCGCGAGTGCCACCGCCGTGCCGACGTACTTCGTGCCCGTCAACGGCGTGGACCCCGAGGACAAATGGACGGTCGTCGTCGGCGCCGACACCGGCAAGGTCCTGCAGGTGTGGGGCGAGTCGGAAGCCGCCACGAACCGCGTGGTGTGCGACGCGAAGCGCAAGGTCGTCGACCTCGACATCGCCACGCTGGCCGACCTGCGCTGCGGCGTCGGCACCGCGTTCGGCGTGACCCGCGGTGAGGGCCAGGCCGCGGTCGCGACGGCGGACGTCAACAGTGTCTACGACTTCTTCGGCGACGCACAGAACTTCTACTCCCAGTTCGCCTCGTACGACCTCACCGCCAACATCGGCGCCGACTACCACGACGGCAAGGGCAAGGCCCTGCGAGGCACCGTGCGCATGTGCGAGGTCGAGACCGAATCGGACGGTCGCCGCCACACGCAGTGCCCGTGGGCCAACGCGTTCTGGGAAGGCGAGCAGATGGCCTTCGGCGAGGGCGTGACCACCATGGACATCACCGGGCACGAGCTCACCCACGGCGTCACCCAGCACACCTCGCAGCTCGGCAACGGCTACGCGGGCGCGCTCAACGAGGGCATGTCCGACGTGATGGGCCAGTTCATCGCCATCAAGTCCGGCGACGTCAACGTGCAGGGCGCCAACCGCTGGCTGATGGGCGCGGGCTCGTCGATCGGGCAGGTGCGCGACATGAAGAACCCGCCGAACTCCGGCGAGGGCCCCAGCCCCGATCGCGTCAACGGCCAGTTCTGGGTCGGTGCCAACGGCGACCCCCACATCGACGCCGGCGTCGTCGACAAGACGGACTACCTCATCACCGACGGCGACACCTTCAACGGCCAGACCGTCCACGGCATCGGCGAGGACAAGGCCATCGCGCTGTGGTGGAAGGTCGAGAACCTGCTGCGCCCCACGTCCACCTTCAAGGACCTCGGCACGGCCCTGAACTCCGCCTGCGCCACCAACGCCCGCACCGGCGTCGCCGGCACCACCACGGCCGACTGCACCCAGGTCGCCAACGCGGTGAAGGCCACGCAGCTGAACCTGGCCCCGTAAGGATTTCCCTTCCCGGCCGCTGCCGGCGCCCGCTTTCCGCGGGTGCCGGCGGCGGCCTTTTCGGGTGCGTTTCGCAAACCTGGCCGTCGCCGCCGCCACTGCGATACAAAACACGCCCGAGCGCTTGGGCCACTCGCCCCGGCAGCCACACGACCCCGCCCGCCGCCGCCCGCGTCCTTCGCCTGCCGGCAGCGGCTTTTTCGCGTGCGTGTCGCAAACCTGACGGTCTCCGCCGCCGCGGCGATACAAAACACGCCCGAGCGATTGGGCCACTCGCCCCGGCAGCCACACGACCCCGCCCGCCGCGGCCCGCGTCCTTCGCCTGCCGGCAGCGGCTTTTTCGCGTGCGTGTCGCGAACCTGCCAGCGTTCGGTGCCGCGAGCGGGGACGATGGGGCTGTGTCAGTCTTCCGAGAGCAGCTGCGCCAGGACGGCGGCCTGGCTGATGTCCAGGGCACGGCTCGCGGTGAGCAGCGTGAGCGGGCCTTGTGCGGCGCGGTCGCGCAGGGCCGCCAGGGCGTCGGCGGCCGGGCCGGGTGCGGTGAGCTCCGCGCGGTAGCGGCGGGTGAACTCGGCGAACCGGCCGGGGTCGTGGGCGTACCACTTGCGCAGCTCGGTGCTGGGGGCGACGGCCTGGCACCAGTCGTCGAGGGCGGCCTTCGCCTTGGCCAGGCCGCGCGGCCAGACGCGGTCGACGAGGACGCGGGCGCCGTCGTCGGGGCCGGGCGGGTCGTAGACGCGTGCGATGCGGACCATCGGGTCATTCTCGCCCATCCGGTCGGCCGGCACAGCGTTGTCGAGCACCGCGCTGTCGACTATCGCGGAGCCGGTCGTGGCTAGCTCGCCCGAGCGCAATCGCGTGACGCCGCTGGGCGAGATCGTCGCGATCCCGCTGCGCGGCGCGTGGACGGGCAACCGCGGCATCCTCCACTCCGGACACGAGATCGTGCGCACCCACGCGAGCGACCTGTGGATCACCTGCCGGCTCGAGTTCCGCGGCCGGTGGCGCGAGCAGTGGCTGCCGCACCGGTACACGCACCTGTACTTCCTCGACGAGGCCGTCTCGTTCGCCGCCGGCCACCGCCCGTGCGGGGAGTGCCGGCGCGCGGACTACGTCCGGTACCGCGACGGCTGGGCCGAGGCGCTGGGCGGCGCGCCGCCGTCCGCGCGGGCCATGAACCGGCAGCTGCACGCCGAACGCCTCGCCGGCCGCCGGCGCCGGCTGCACGAGCTGCCGTGGACGGAGCTCCCGGACGGGGTGTTCGTCCTACGCGAAGGCGTGCCCGCGCTGGTCGTGGACGGCGGTCTGACCGACTGGACGACCGCCGGCTACGGCCCGCGCCACACCCTGCCCCGCCGCGGAACGGCCGAGGTCATCACGCCACCCGCGACGATCGCCGTCCTCCGCGGCGGCTACCCGGTCGAGATCGCCACGACGGCCCACCGACCAATGGCACTGAGTGCACTTATCAGTCCACGTCCTCGTCCTGGAAGGCCGCGCCGAGCCGGGCCATGACCTCCGGCAACGGCGTCGCGGTACTCAACACCGCGACCACCGTCGTCTCGGCGCTCGCCGGCCGGAAAGCCTCCCCGACCAGGGCAAACGCCCGCGACGCACTCGCCGCAATGTCGTCCTTGCCCCCACTGCGCAGCCACCGCCGCAGCACGTGGTTGTTCGCCGCCGCGATCGCCGCCGCGGCCACGGCCGCCCGCAGGCTCGCCGTGCCGTCGCCCTGTTCGGCGAACCGCGTCTGCAGATACCGCGCGAGCACACGCTGGTACCGGTCGACGGTCGCGACTTCCTTGTCCCGCAACGAAGCCACGGTCCGCGTGAGCGTGAACCGCTTCAGCGACACATCGAGGTCCGCGGCGTAGTAGTCGAGCACCAGGCTCACCGTCGAACACGCCACCTCGACCGGATCGCGCGACGGGTCGGCGCGTTCGAACGCCTGCTCCATCTCCGTGACGATCTCGTCGTGGTTGGCGAAGAGCACGTCGTCCTTGGTGTCGAAGTACCGGAAGAACGTGCGCCGCCCGACGCCCGCCGCGGCCGCGATCTCGTCGACGGTCGTCGCCTCGTACCCGTTGGCCACGAACAGGTCCACGGCCGCCGAGGACAGCGCGCGGCGCAGCTGCCGTCGGCCGGCGGGCGTCGCCCCGACCCGGGTGGCCGGCGCGCGGCGCTGCGATTCCGTCATGCCCGAAGACGGTAGCAGGCCGCCTTGCTAGTGGCACTGAGTGCCGTTAGACTCTTGGTCGGACCTCGGCCCCCTGTGACCACTCCCCCACGACCGGAAGGCGTCGACGATGAGCCTCGACCAGCAGCTCCAGCCGACCGAGCTCGCGCCGGCAGAGCACGCCCACGAGCGGTTCGACGCCTACTACGGCCGCCTCTTCGGCTGGTCGGTGCGCTGGCACGGCAGCCGGCTGTTCCTCGCGCTCGAAAACGGCCTGTGCGCCGTGACCCTGCCGAAGCTCGCCGCCGGCCCGGTGCTGCGCCACCTCGCCGACACCGGGTGCCGGGGCCCCGTTCTCGTCCTGCCCACGCAGCACGGCCCGCGGGTCGCCATCCTCGCCGAGACCGACGGCCTGATCCCCCCGCGCGCCACCCTGCCCGCCGACGTCGACCTCCTCGACTGCGGCGCCCTCGTCCCCCTGCCGATCGGCCCGCAGGTCCCCGGAATCTCGACGGAGTGGCTGGCCGCCCCCGACCCGCGGCAGCGCTGGCTGCCGAGCCTCAGCGCGGTGCTGGCCGGGGTCCGCATCCGCCACTGAGTTCGGTGCGCAGCACGGTGGGCGGATGCCCCCGGGACTCGGCCCGGTGAGGATTCGGACACCCCGTGCGCGGAAAGCGTCAGCGGCTGGCCGCGAGCCGTCCCCCGAGGACCGTCGCGGCGTGGTCCACGAGGTCGTCCAGACCGGCGACGAGCGTCTCGATCTCGGCCCACCGGCGGCGGTCGCGGTCGGCGTCGGGCGCCAGCGCGGTGTCGACGAGCAGCAGGAGCGTGTCGATCTCGTAGGCGAGGTCGGCGAGCTTCAGGAACGGCACGTGGTCCGGCGGCGAACCGGCCGCCGCCCGCGCGCACGCGGCGTGCCCCATCGAACGGCAGACAGCCTGCAACCTGGCCCGGATCTCCTCCTTGCGGGCCCCCGCCCGCGGGACGCCGGTGCGGATGTTCCAGGCCACCGAGAGAAGGCAGTGGCCGGCGTCGTCGAGGGAGGTGTTCATCACCGGGCGAGTCTGGTCCAGCCACGCGGACGGCGGGCCCGCTCAGCCGTTCGACACGCGAAGGCCACCGGATCGGGTGAACACCGCCGTGACCAGGCGACATCGACGTCCTTTGTGGACTCTTCCGGCCGGATCGTGAGCATCAGGTGCACCCACGGCGCCTGCGAGGGAGTCTTCTCAGTCGCGGCGCCAGTCGTTCGGCGTCGGCGACGAGGACGGCGCCTGAGCAGGCCTTCCCGGGTCCGGTGTGACTCGGGTCCCTCGGTCGGTGTCACCGAGTGGTGCGAAGTTACCATCGGGTCATGGATGACTTCGCGGTCCAGCTGAAGCGGAGGGGACTGCGGAACACGGCCCAGCGCCGGGCGGTGCTCGGGGCGGTGCGGGACCACCCGCACACCACGGCCGCCGAGATCGCGGCGGCCGTCGAGGCCGGCGCGGGCGGGCTGTCGCGGCAAGGGCTCTACAACGTGCTGGACGACCTCGTGGGCGTCGGCTTGCTGCGCACGCTCGAACCGGCCGGCTCGCCCGCGCGCTTCGAGCTCGACCGGCACGACAACCACCACCACTTGGTGTGCCGCGGGTGTGGCCGGATCGAGGACGTGCCGTGCGCCGTGGGCTCGGCGTCGTGCCTGCAGCCGTCGTCGGCGCCGGGGTTCACGATCGACGAGGCCGAGGTCACGTGGTGGGGCCTGTGCGCCGAGTGCGCGGCCCGGGCCTAGTCCTGCGACGGGCCTAGTCCTGCGACGGGCTCAGTCCTGCTCCGGGTTCGGCTCGGGAGTGGCGGCCTCCGGGGAGGCCGTCTCGCGGGTTGTGGTCTCGGGAGTCGCCGTCTCGTCGACGGTCAGGGTGAGCAGGCGGATCATCGCCTCCACCGGCAGCCTGCTCTCGTCCGCGTGATCGAGAAACGACAACACGCGCAACCCCTCAGGCGTGAGCGCCGAGGTGTCGTCGCCGATCTGCGCGCTCGCCGCTTCGAGGGTGCCGAGACCGGCGTTGTGGTGGGCGTCGCGGACGGCGTTGCGCAGCACGGCTAGTTCGGCCGGCGACGGCCCGCGTTTCTCTTCGCGCAGCCGTTGGACGATTCGCACCACCTGAGGTGACCTCGCCGCCACGGACTGGCGGGCCGCGAACGACGCCACCATCCGCGGGGTCGAGCGCGTCTCCTGCGGGGACGCCGGAATCACGGGTGTGGCGGCACCTTCCACGCGCAGGCTGTCGAGCGCCGCGGCCCGGCGTTGTTCACTTTCGCGCAGGCGCGCGAGCGGATCTTTACGCCGGGACGCCGCGAATGTCCGGGCCTCATCACGCGCGCGCTGCCCCGCCTCGGTGACGCGCGGGCGCCGCCGGCCCGTGCCCTCGGCCGCGGCCTGGCGGCGGTTGTTCTCGAACCACGCCTCGAACGACTGCCCGCGCCGCGGCGGCTCGTGGACCTCGGTCATCGCGGCCTGCGCCGCGTCGTTGAACCAGCCTTCGAGCCGCGAGCGCAGGAAGCCGCCGGGGCGTTCGCCGGACTGGCGGGGGCGCTGGCGTGTGCCGTCGGGCAGCGTGCTGAGCGCGATCAGCAGCGCGTCGGGGCAGTAGCCGCTGCTGTACCAGAACTCGAGCTGACGCTCGACGTCCTCACGCTCGTCGCGCGTCAGCGTCTCCGTCACCCAGCCCATGCGCCGGAACAGGACACCGGTCGCCTGCGCGCGTTCGTGCTCGTCGCTCGGGATCACCGTCGACGGCCACGCGCGGTCCGACATCCGCACCATCCGCCACCTCCTGCACCGACGGTACGACGCCCGCGTTCGCGCCCTTCACCCGACACGCCGCCACCGTGTTGGCCGCCACGATCACCGCGATCGCCGTCCATGCCGGCGCGTCGAGCCGCTGGTGGAGCACCACTTCGCCGACCACCGCGGCCAGCACCGGGTTCACGCTCATGAAGACCCCGAAGAACCGCGCCGGGACCCGCCGCAGCGCCAGCAGGTCGGCGAGGAAGGGCAGCGCCGACGACAGCACCCCCGCGGCGAGCGCCGCGCCGAGTGCCGCCGGGGTGGGGCGGTGGTGGCAAAACACCACGATTCCCACGGGCAGGTACAGCAGGCTGGAGACGCCCGCCGCGGCGGCGGAGCCCTGCACGCCCGGCAGGCGGCGGCCGACGGTGCGGTTGAGCAGGATGTAGCAGGCCCAGCAGAGGGCGGCGACCAGCGCGAGCGCGACGCCGACGTAATCCGTGCTGGGCCGCGGCCGGGTGAGGATTCCGACCGCCGCGGCGGCGGCAATCGCACACGCCAGGTCCGTTCGGCGACGCGAGCCGGCCAGCGCGACGGCGAGCGGGCCGAGGAACTCCAGCGTCACGGCCAGCCCGAGGCCGATGCGGTCGACGGCGGAGTACAGCGAGAGGTTCATCGTCGCGAACACCGCCGCGAGCCCGAGGACCGGACGCCACTGGCGGGCGGTGAACGACCGCAACCGCGGGCGTCCCACCGCGAGCAGCAGCACGGCGGCCACCCATTGGCGCACAGCCACCACGCCGGCGGGCCCGAGCACGGGGAACGCCAGCGCCGCGGTGGCCGCGCCGAGCTGGTTCGCGGTCGCGCCGCCGAACATCAACGCCACGCCGGTGCGGTTGTCCTGGGTCATGCCGGCGAGCCTGCGGCACGGCGGTGCATGCGCAAAATGCATTCATCGCGGCACGCATACGCTGGAGTCATGGATCTGGAGCTGCGGCACCTGCGGTGCCTGGTGGCGATCGTGGACACGGGAACGTTCACGGACGCGGCAATCGAGCTCGGAGTCTCCCAAGCCGCGGTGTCGCGCACACTTCTTTCGCTGGAATCCGCACTCGGCGTGCGACTTCTCCACCGCACGAGCCGCAGCGTCACCCCGACGACGGCCGGCGTGCAGGTGCTCGCCCGCGCCCGGCATCTGCTGGCCGAGGCCGAGGACCTCGTGCGCGAGGCCACCACGGGGCACACCCGGCTGCGCGTCGGCCACGCGTGGTCCGCGATGGGCCGCCACACGGCCGAGTTCCAGCGCCGCTGGGCCGATCGCCACCCCGATGTCGAGCTCCTGCTCGTCCGCACCAACACGGCGACGGGCGGGCTGGCCGAGGGACTGTGCGACCTCGCCGTGGTGCGCACGGCCGTGGACACCCGCAAGTACGCGCACGCGACCGTCGGCCACGAGGCCCGCTACTGCGCCATGGCCACCGACGACCCGCTGGCGCGCCGCCGCACCGTCACGCTCGCCGATCTGAGCCCACGCGTCCTGGTGATCGACCGCCGCACCGGCACCACGACCACCGACCTGTGGCCACCGGCGGAGCGCCCGCGCGTGGAGCCCACCCACGAGATCGACGACTGGCTGGCCGCCATCGCCACCGGCCGCTGCGTCGGCGTCACGCCGCACTCCACCGTGACCCAGTACCGCCGCGACGGCATCGCCTACCGCCGAGTGCGCGACGCGGCCCCCGTCCCGGTGCGGCTGATCTGGCACGGCCACGACCCGCATCCGGCCACGCACGCCGCGGTGGCGCTGCTGGGCGAGCTCTACCGGGCCCGCTGAAACCACCACAGTGGACGGTCACCCCTTCGGGCGTAAGAACCGCGCAGGGGCAGACATCACCGGCTTCGCGCGGGATGCTCCATTTCGGACAAACGCGAACAGGAGGGGGCGTTTCATGAGGAATCTCCGCTTCCGGGCCGCCTTGCTGGCGGCGCCGCTGGTGGCCGCGAGCCTGCTCGTCGCGCCGGCCCCGGCGTCCGCCGTCACCGATCTCGACTGCGGGTTCTTCGCGTGCAGCTGGGTGTTCAGCAAGAGCGCCACGAAGCTGATCTCCGAAGGCGCGCCCGCGATCCGCGTCTGCAAGAACATCCCGACGCCCGGCAACCTCGCGTGCGGCGTCGCGCTCGGCGCATTGGTCGTGACCGCGAAGAAGGCCCGCAGCGAGGGCAAGTGCGCGAAGATCACCTGGACCAAGACCCCGGCACCGCCCCTGGGTACGTGGTGGCCGTCGGTCGAGGGTGGCAAGCGCTGCAAGTAGGTTCCCTCCGGCCGTCGGGGTGGGAACCCCCGCCGGCCGGGGAGGTGCGGGGCCGTCCCGTCCACTGTGGACGCGTGGACGGCCCCGCGAAACATTTCCGGGGGCGGGCGAGGTCGTTCGCCGGGCGAATTATCACCGTTGACGCCGTCGCGCGAAGTCGGTCATGATGTGGTGGTACACCACCAACCGAGGAGTGACGAGAATGTTCGGCGGCGAAGAGCGCAAGGCTTGTCCGGGGTGCTTCGGCATCGCGGGCGATGCTCGGCGCCTGCCCTACGCTGCCGAGACACCAGGCTCCACGCCGTGACGCACTCAGAGTGCGTCGCAGCAGGGAGCCGCCCGTCGGGAGACCGATCAGGGCGGCTTTTTCGTTCTCCGTGACGTTTTCGTGACATTTTCGGCGCCATTTTCCGACCCCGATTTCCGATCCCCCTTTCCGACCACGTGCCCGAACGGCCAGGGAACCGCCTGCAAAGCGGGTCAAACCGGTTCGACTCCGGTCGCGGTCTCCACCCGAGCGAAAACCGAAAAGGAGGTGCCCGTCGCCATGGGTGTCCTGGTCCTCAACGCCGGCTACGAGCCCCTGCACACCGTCTCCGTCCCCCATGCGATCCGGATGCTCGTGCGGCACGTCGCGGTCGTCCACGAGAGCGACGGCGCCGACCTGGGCATCTTCCCGCGCCCGAAGGTCGTGCGGCTGCTGCGCTACGTGGTGATGAAGTGGCGCTATTCCGGCCCGCCCCGGTGGTCGCGCCGCGGCGTGCTCCAACGCGACGGCTACACCTGCGCGTACTGCGGCCGCCACGCGACCACGGTCGACCACATCGTCCCGACGTCCCGCGGCGGTGAGCGCACCAGCTGGCTCAACACCGTCGCCGCGTGCGGTGGCACCGCGCGCAGCTGCAACGCCCGCAAGGCCGACCGGACTCTCGCCGAGACCGGGCTGACGCTGCGGATCACCCCGCGCGTGCCCACGTGGGACGAGCTGCACCTGCCGCGCTGACCGTCCACATGCGACACCTGTGCGAGACGGCCGGGCGGCGCTAGGCTGGCTCCCGTGAAGGGGCTGCTGTTGCGCCTCTCGGCCGTCGACTCCGACGCCGAGGCCGCCGTACGGGTGATCGCGTACTTCGACGAGCTCGTGGCCCACCACGCCACGACATCCGACCTGGTCCGCGCCACGGCCTCACTGGCCGAATGCGTCGCGGGCCTCCAGCGCGGCGCCGCACCACCCCTGCGCTTCCGCCCCGACGGCACCCGCGCGACCGGGACGGCGCCGCGCGCGGTGCCCACCCAGCCGGGCGGGCCTGCGCACGACGGCGGGGGGCAGGCCGAACCTCGGGGCGAGGCAACCGACCTCGGCGGCGGGCGCGACGGCAAGACTCCTGGCGAAGGACGCACCCCGGAGAGCGGTCCACGCGGCGAGGCGCTGGCAGCACACCGCGCTGGCGCAACCGATGCCGGCGAAGGGAGCAACCTCGCCGGCGAGGCCCCGACAGGATCCCGCGCCGCGGCGACCGCCCTCGGCGATGCGCACGACCGTGAGACCCCCGCCCACGCGAGCGACCTCGGCGGCGAGACCCCGGCAGCACCCCGCGCCGGCGCAGCCGACCACGGCGGCACGCACGACGGCAAGATTCCTGCCGAAGCAAGCACCCCGGAGAGCGGCCTCGGCGACGAGGCCCCGGCAGCACCTCGCGTCCTGGCGACCGACCTCGGCGGCGAGACCGCGGGGCGGGTGTGGCTCGAGCGGGAGGGTGAGCCCGGGCCGCTCGATGATCTCGTGCTGGAGCGGTTCGCCATCGCCGCGCGGGTGCTGGGGCCGGCGCCGCAGGTTGTGCCGCATTTGGCGGACCCGGCATTGGTGGAGCTGGTGCTGGGTGAGCGGGCGGCGGCCGAGGACCGGTCGCGGGCGCTCGTGTTGCTCGGGCTGGACGCGGGGCGGCCGTTGCGGGTCGTCGCGGTCGGGGCGGAGGACGGGCGCGACCCGGGGGCGGCGGCCGTCGCGTTGGTTGCGCGAGGGGGCACGGGGCTGGGTGCGCGCGTCGCGGTGGTCGGGGAGGTCGCGGCGGTGCTGGTGCAGCCTCGGGAGGGACCGGCGACGGTGGTGGGGTTGTTGGAAAACGCACTTTCCCTGCGCGCTCGTGAACGTGGGTCGTCCGGGAGTGTGCGCGTCGGGGTGGGGGACGCCGTCGCCGGGCTCGAGGCCCGGCGGTCCTGGCTGCAGGCGCGGCTCGCGGAGCGTTTCGCCGTGCCCGCCACGGAGCCGCTCGTGGTCCACGAGAACCTCGGGTCGCTGACCCTGCTGGCCGAGATCCCCGCCGGCCACCTGCGCGCCCAGCCCGACGTCCGCGCTCTCGACGCCCTCGCCGCGTCCGACCTCGAAACGCTCGAAGCCTTCTGCCGCACCGGTTCCCTGCGCCAGGCCGCTGTCGCGCTGCACCGCCACCACAGCTCGGTCGCCACGCGGCTCGCCCACGCGGAGGACGCCCTCGGCTGGCCGCTGGACGACCCCGCGGGCCGCTTCCGCGCCCGGCTCGCCCTGCTGGCACGCCGGCTCGCCCACCGCGCCTGACCGAGGGCCACCGGGCTCACCCAGCCGCCACACCGGCTCGCCACCACACCCGACCCAGCCCACCCCGACTCGCCCCAGGCGGCACACCGCCTCGCCCACCGCCCCCGACCCGCCCAGGCGGCACACAGTTTCCGAACGGCCTGGGCCCGCCGGCCGCTCACGCGCACCTGGCCCGCCCTGCCACACGCCCACCGGGCCGCGCCACCCGCCCCGGCTCCACCCGACTCGCCTTGCCGACACACCGCCTCGCCCACCACACCCGACCCGCCCAGCCGGCACAAAGCTTCCGAACGGCCGGGGCCGACCGGGCCGCGCCACCCGCCCCGGCTCCACCCGACTCGCCTTGCCGACACACCGCCTCGCCCACCACACCCGACCCAGCCCACTCCGACTCGCCCAGCCGGCACACAGTTTCCGAACGGCCCCGGGCCGCCGGCCGCACACGCGCACCCGGCTCGCCCGGCCGCCAGCCCACCACACCCAGCTCAGCCAAGCCCGGACACTGGCCAGCCCGCCGCACCCGGCTCGCCCGGCCGGCACCACCACACCCGGTTCGCCCAGCCGACACCAACCGGCCCACCACACCCGACCGGCCACGCCCGCCGTGCGAAACCAAGCCGCACAACGAAAACGCGGCGCCCGGGCCACCACCCGGACGCCGCGTCATCGACAGGACCGTCAGCTCAGCTCCACGCCCAGCGCGCGTGCCAGTACCGCGCGGGACTCCGCGGCCTCGCGGCGGGTGATGGTCGCGTGGCGGACCATGGCGGAGCCGTGGAAGGTGCCGGGGAACAGGTGCAGCTCGGTGGTCACGCCGGCGGCCAGCAGGGCCTGGGCGTAGGCGATGCCCTCGTCGCGCAGCGGGTCGAACTCCATGACCGAGACGTAGGCCGGCGGGAGGCCCGCCAGGTCGGTCGCGCGGGAGGGGGCGGCGTAGACGGGTACGTCGTCGGTGCCGCGGACGCCCGGGCCGAGGTAGCAGTCCCAGCTGAACTCGGCGTTGGGGAGGTTCCACAGTGGAGTGTCGTCGAAGCGGCGCATGCTGGGCGTCTGCAGGCGGTCGTCGATCTCCGGGATGCCGAGGAACTGGAACGCGATGGCCGGCCCGCCGCGGTCGCGCGCCAGCAGCGCGAGCGCGGCGCACAGGCCGCCGCCCGCGCTGGCGCCGTGGATGACCACGCGGTCGGGGTCGATGCCGAGCTCGTCGGCGTGCTTGGCCGACCACACGAGCGCCGCGTAGCAGTCCTCCAGGCCGGCCGGGTACGGCGCCTCGGGCGCGAGCCGGTAGTCCACCGACACCACGACGACCCCGAGGTCCCGCGCGAGCTCGATCACGCCCGCGTGGTCGATGTCGACGTCGCCGACGATGAAGCCGCCGCCGTGCACGTAGAACAGCAGCGCGGGCGACGCGATGGTGTTCGGTGTGTAAATCCGAACAGCCACATCAGGCGCGCCCTCGGGGCCGGGCACGGTGGTGTCGCGCACGGTCACGCCGGTCTCGTCGACGTCGCCGACCAGCTCGGCCGTCATCTCCTTCATCTTCTCGCGCGCCAAAGCGAGATCCCTCAGGCCGCCGGTGTCGGGGATCATCGGGAGAGCGGCGGCGATCTCGGGATCGAACGCGTAGTCCATGCGGGCCTCCAGGAGTGCGGGTGCCGTCCATCCTCCCGGTCGCCGCCCGCCGCCTTCATCCGCCAAGCGTCGCCGACCCGTGGCCCCCGGCCCGCCACGCGGCGGAGCTCAGCCCAGGTGCCGGAACACGGCCGTCGCCACCGCCGCGTCGGCCACGCCGACGCCGGTGAGATCGGCGATCGTCAGGCCGGAGCGATCCCGCACGCCGTCGCGCAGGACCAGCCCGACGGGCACGTCCGCGTCGTCTGCCACCGTCCCGGCCCGCACGGCGTTGCCGAAGTCGCCGTGTGCGAGGCACTGCGCGTGGTCGTCGGTCGCGATCGTCGTGGCGCGGGCGAACAGCCCGGCCGGCAGCTCCGCCTTGCCCGGCAGGTCGGTGCCGATCCCGGTCACGTGCACCGCGGCGAACGCCTCCGCCGGCGCCACCGGGCTCGTCGACGCCGTCGCCGTGATCACGCAGGGCGTGGCCGCCGCTTCCTCCGCCGTCGCGGGCACGGCCGTCAGCCCGGCTTCGCCCAGCTCGGCACACAGCGTCCGAACGGCTTCGGGCCGCCGGCCGCACACCCGCACCCGGGTCAGCGGCCGCAGGTCCGCGAGCCACTCCACCTGCAGCCGCGCCTGGAGTCCCGTACCGAACACCGCCACCTCGTCGACGTCCGGCGGGGTCAGCGCGTGCGTGATCAGGGCGCCGGCGGCGGCCGTCCGCCACGCCGTGAGCCAGCCCTCGTCGGCCAGCACCGCGGCGGGCACGCCGGTCGACGCGTCGAAGACCAGCATGAGGCCGCTGTTGGTCGGCAAGCCGCGCCCGGCGTTGCCGTAGAAGCCCGACGCCACCTTCACGCCGAAGTGCGAAGCACCCTCGAGGTAACCGGCCTTCACGTGGCAATCGCCCCCGGCCTCGGGGAACCACATCGCGATCGGGGCCGGCATCTGCGCGCGGCCCTCGGCGTGCGCGATCAACGCGCCACGCACGGCGTCGAACACCAGCCCCCGCGTCGCCACGGCCTCGATCTCGGGCAGCCCCACCACGTCCAGCGTCATCGCCGCGCCTCCAGGAACTCCGCCCACGCGGCCAGCCCTTCGTCCGGACCGAGACGGCCCACGCCGACGCGGAACCGGTCGTCCGGCGTCGCCGTGAGATCGGATCGGTAGATGCTCGCCGGCAGCAGCAGCACGCCGCGCTGCTCGACGAGCTCGGTGCACATCGCCTCGACGCCGTCGGCGCCGAGGTACCGCGGGAAGCACACGCAGCCGCCCTGCGGAGGTGCCCAATCGAACAGATCCGGGTAACTCTCGAAAAACGCGGCGAACTTCGGCACGTTCTCCTCGATCACCGAGCGGTTGCGCGCCAGGATCGCGTCCCGCGCGCGCAGCCCGATCAGCGCGAGCACCTCGCTCGGCGCCGAGTTGCAGATCGACGTGTAGTGCTTGGCCCGCTCGAGCCGCCCCAGGATTTCCGGGTCGCGGCAGGCGATCCAGCCCACGCGCAGGCCCGGCAGCCCGTAGGCCTTCGACATCACGTTGAGCGAGAGCGCCGACGCGGACAGGTCGGCGGCCTGCGGCAGCGTCGCCGACGGGTCGAGCTCCAGCCCGCGATAGACCTCGTCGCTGAACAGCAGCACGCCGCGCTCCTCGCACAGGCGCACGAGCCGCGTCCAGGTCTCGAGGTCCGGCACGGCGCCGGTCGGGTTGTTCGGGAAGTTCACCGACACCAGGCGCGTGGTGGGCCGCAGCTGCCGTTCGATCTCGGCGACGTCGAGCGCCCAGCCGTCCTCGGGCCGCAGCGCGACGCCGGACACCTCGCCGATCGAGAGCGGGATCGTCTCGGCGGCCTGGTAGTTCGGCGTGATCACCACGCTGTGGTCGCCCGGTTCGAGCAACGTCCGCATGGCGAGGTAGAGACCTTCTTCGGCGCCGGCGAAGCACAGCACGTGCTCGGGACCGACCTCGGTGTAGGTCGCCGCGATCTCCTCGCGCAACGCGGGCAGGCCGTAGGTCTCGGTGTAGCCGAGAGCGAGGGTCTCCCAGCGTTCGCGGCCGTCGTCGTCGGCCAGCGCCAGCAGTTCGGCGACGGTCATGGTCTGCACGTCGGACGCCGTGAGGTGGTGGCGGGCGGTGAACTCCCAGCGGGAGAAGTACGTCTCCAGACGGAAGTCAGGAAGCGTCGGCATCGGGCTCCTTGCGCATCTCGGCGAGCAGTTGGTAGGTGGCCGAACGGGAGATGCGCAACGCGCGTGCGACCACGGGCACGGATCGGCGCTGCGCGAACACGCCGGCGGCGTCCAGGCGGGCGAGAAGCACCAGGCGCTGTTCGCGGGTCAACACCTCGACCGGGGTCGCGTGATCGCGAACGAACTCGCCCACCACGTCGTTGAGCGTCTCGGTCCAGTCGCGTTCGAACAACGCCTGGGGCTGCCCGGTCACGGGCGCCGCGAACCCCGACAGCACCTGCGCGGCCTGGTCGAACGCCGTGCGGTCGACGTTCACGCACAACACCACCTCGGCGTTGCCGTGTTCGTCTCGCACCACGGCACTCACGCTCGACAGCCGGCGCCCGTCGGGCAGCGACTTCGGGTACGGGCCGTAGACGTCCTTGCCCGCGGGCCGCAAACCGTCGAGCTCGCCGAGCAGCGACGGGTCCCCGGGTTCGCGCCCGGAGAACGCGTTCCAGATGCCGAGCACGCAGTCCGTGCGCGGGTCGTGCAGCACCACCTCAGCGTGCGGCGAAAGCAGGCGCACGATCGCCTCGCACACCGGCGCCCAGCGCGCCGTCCTCCCGTCCATGGATCTGGACACTACATCCAGCGTGGACGAAGAGTCCAGCCACCCACTGTACCGAACCGTACACTTCGTTCTGTACGATCCAGTACAGACAGTCAGGCAGCCGAGGGAAGGAACCCGCGTGCCCGGTCTCTGGAGTCCCCTCGACGTCGGCCGCATGCGGTTGCGCCACCGGCTGGCGTTGTCGCCGATGATGCGCAACCGCGCACTGCCCGACGGATCGCCCACCCCGCTCGACGCCGAGTACTTCGCGCAACGAGCGTCGCTCGGGCTCCTGATCACCGGCGGCACGCAGCCGTCGGCCGACGGGCAGGGGTTCCTGCTCAGCCACGGCTGCCACACCGACGCGCACATCGCCGGCTGGCAGCAGGTCACCAAGGCGGTGCACGACGCGGGCGGGCACCTGTTCATCCAGCTCATGCACGCCGGCCGCGTGGCACACCCCGACAACACCCCGCACGGCCGGGTGCCGGTCGCGCCGTCGGCCGTCGCGGCGGGCGTCGGCATCCACACCCCGAGCGGCAACCGGCAGGTCCCGCCACCGCGCGAGCTCTCGACCGCCGAGGTCCGCGCGACCGTCGACGACTTCCGCCGCGCGGCCGCCGCCGCGATCGAGGCCGGTGCCGACGGCGTGGAAGTCCACGGCGCCAACGGGTTCCTCCTGCAGCAGTTCCTCTCGGCGAACGCCAACCACCGCACGGACGCGTACGGCGGCAGCATCGCCGGCCGCGCCCGGTTCGCCCTGGAGGTGACCGAGGCCGTCGCCGCGGAGATCGGCGCCGACCGCACAGCCGTGCGCCTCTCCCCCGGCCTGCGCGGCTTCGGCATCGACGAAGGCGAGACCGGGCCGGCCACCTACACCCACCTGGTCCGCGCCCTCGCCCGCCTCGACCTCGCCTTCCTCCACGTCACCCACCACGGCGACGACGCGCTCCTGGCCGAGCTGCGCACGGCGTTCCCCGGTCCCCTGCTGCTGACCCGCCCGGGCGCCACCGTCGAGGAACGCGCCGCCGACGTCGAAACCGGCCTCGCCGACCTCGTCACCCTCGGCCGTCTGGCCCTGGCAAACCCCGACGTCGTCACCCGCCTGAAGACCGGCGCGGCGCTCAACACCCCCGACCCCGCCACCTTCTACGGCGGCGGAGCCGAGGGCTACACGGACTACCCGACGCTCTGAGCCAGCCCGGCGAGCGCACGCCACTGCGGCAACGGCATCCCGTCACCGCCCAGTACGTGAAGGGCCACGTGGTCCGCGCCCGCCTGGAGGTGTTCCTCCACGCGCTTGCCGATCGCGTCGACATCGCCCCGGGCGAGGATGCCGTCGACGAGCCGGTCGCTGCCGCCGTCGGCGAGATCGGCTTCCGTGAACCCCTGCGCCAGCAGGCTCTTGCGGTAGGCAGGCGCCCCGAAGAACCCGGCGAGGAAACCCCGGCCGGCTGCGCGCGCCTTCGCCGGGTCCCGCTCCAGGGTCACGGCCTGGTACGGCGCGAGCAGGGGCCCGGTACCGAGCAGTTCGCGCGCCGTCGCCGAGTAGTCCGGGGTGACGAGGAACGGGTGCGTCCCGCCGGCCCGCCGCCGCGCCAGACCGACCATCTTCGGTCCCATCGCCGCGAGGATCAGCCGCTCCGCCGCCACCGGTTCCGGCTCGGCGTCGAGCTCATCGAGGTACACGGCCATGTCGCGCAGCGGCCGGTAATCGTGGCCGTGCTCGGCGGCGGTGCCCGGGTCGCTCACGCCGAGACCGAGCAGCACCCGGTCGCCGTGGGCACCGGTGAGCCGCGCGTGGCCCGCGGCCAGCTCCTTCGCCGGATGGCGCCAGATGCTCGACACCGCCGGCGCGACCGTGAGCGCCCGGGTCGCCGCGAGCAGCCGCTCGAGGTCTCCGACGATGTCGCCGCCACCCATCCCCGGGATCCAGAGCGCGCCGAAGCCCAGCTCGTCGAGCTCGGCGGCGGCGTCGGTGATCTCACCCGGCGCGGCCGTGCGCAGCTCGACGCTCCAGACACCGGCGCGGCCCAGCTCGACGCTCATACCTGGTTCGCCCCGCCGTCGGCGAAGAGCTCGGTGCCGGTCACGAAGCTGCTCGCGTCGGTCGCCAGGAACAGCGCCACCGAAGCGATCTCCTCCGGCCGGCCCATCCGTCCCAAGGGGACGGTCGCCGCCAGCGCGGACCCGAGCTGCACGGCCGCTTCGCCCCCGCCGACGAGCCCCGAGATCCCCGGTGTGTCGACCGGACCGGGACTGATCGAGTTGACGCGGATCCCGCGCCCGCTCAGCTCCTGCGCCCACGTGCGCGCGAACGAGCGCACGGCCGCCTTCGACGCGCCGTACACGCCGAAAGCCTCGTTGCCCTTCGTGCCCGCGGTGGAGGCGGTCAGGATCACCGAAGCGGCGTCCACCAGCAGAGGAAGCGCTTTCTGGACCGTGAACAGCGTCCCCTTCACGTTGGTGGAGAAGGTATCGTCGAAGTGCTTCTCGGTGACCTGCTCCAGCGTCGCGAACTCGCCGCCGCCCGCGTTGGCGAACAGCACGTGAATCGGCCCGCCGACGGTTTCGTACAGCCGGTCGAGGTCGGCCAGATCGGAACTGTCCACCTGGACCCCGGTCACGTCGCCGCCGATCTCCGCGACGGCGGCGTCCAGCACGTCCTTGCGGCGCCCGGTCACGAAGACGCGCGCGCCCTCGGCCGCGAACAGCCGGGCCGTCGCCAGCCCGATCCCGCTCGTGCCACCCGTGACGACGGCGGTCTTCCCCTGTAGTGCGTTCATTGCTGTGTTCCCGTCCGTGTAATCACCCGGCCCAGGCGTGGTCGTTCCGCTCGGCCGGTCTCCGCGGGACAATGGGGCCCTTCGCTCCACCGCCGACCACTACGACAGATTACGGGACATGTCACCTAAAGGCAAAGACGACCCCTGGCTCGACGCGCGGCAGCAGCGCGCGTGGCTCGCCTACATCCGCGTCCAGCTGCGGCTGAGCTACGAGATCAACCGCCAGCTGCAGACCGACAGCGACCTGTCCATGCCGGACTACGACGTGCTCACGGCGCTCGCGAACGCCCCCGGCGAGCGGATGCAGATGACCGCGCTGGCCAACCAGATCGGCTGGGAGCGCAGCCGTACCGGTCACCACGTGCGGCGCATGGCGACGCGCGGGCTCGTCGACGCGCGGACGTCGAGCAGCGACCGCCGCGCCACCGAGGTCACGCTGACCGCGCAGGGCCGCGAGCTGCTGGAGAAAGCGGCGCCGGGCCACGTCGAACTGGTGCGCAACCTCTTCTTCGACGGGCTGCCCGCGGAACTGCTGACCCCCCTGACCGAAGCGATGGAGAACATCTACGCCAACATCCTCGCGCGCGGCACGCTGCCCCCGCCGTGAGACTGCCGCTGCCGCAAGGAAAAAGCCGTCCCCGCCAGTGGCACACGGTTTTCGCTCCAAGTGGACCAGACCAACCGGGGTGAAGTAAATTCACTTTTCACGCACGGTCCGCCAGCCTGCGCCCTGTTCTCAAAGTCGTGGACGAAGGGCAGCTCATGCACCGGAAGTTCGTTCGTTGCCTGGCGGCCGCGGCCGCCACCGCCGTGGTGATCACCACCGGCCCGGCGGCCTCCG
The DNA here is from genome assembly GCF_040678995.1 of Amycolatopsis sp. NPDC049253. Taxonomy (NCBI): domain Bacteria; kingdom Bacillati; phylum Actinomycetota; class Actinomycetes; order Pseudonocardiales; family Pseudonocardiaceae; genus Amycolatopsis; species Amycolatopsis sp. NPDC049253. The sequence goes on from NZ_JBFAQX010000002.1 coordinate 382,807, forward strand.
CCCAGCCGGCCGCGCCCGCGGCACCGACCGCGCCGGCCACCTTCACGCACCCCGGCGTGCTGGTCAGCCGGGCCCAGCTGGACACCATGCGCCAGCGCGTGCAGGCCGGCACACAGCCGCAGAAACAGGCGTACGACTCGATGATGGGCTCGAAGTACGCTTCGCTGTCCTACACACCGCACCCGCGCGCCGTGGTCGACTGCGGGCCCAGCTCGATGCCCAACAACGGCTGCACCGACGAGCGCGAAGACGCCATCGCCGCGTACACCCAGTCCCTGGCCTGGTACGTGACCCATGACGCGCGTTACGCGAACAAGGCCATCCAGATCATGGACGCGTGGTCGGCCACCATCAAGGACCACACCAGCGACAACGCCCACCTGCAGACCGCGTGGTCGGCCTCGACGTGGCCGCGCGCGGCGGAGATCATCAAGTACGCCTACGGGACCTGGCCCAACTCCGGCCGGTTCGCCACCATGCTGCGCAACGTCTACTACAACGAGATCCAGGGCAGCGACGGGCGCACCGGCAACTGGGAGCTCAGCATCGCCGAGGCCATCGTCGGCATCGGCGTGTTCCTCGAGGACAAGACGATCTACGACCGCGGCATGTCGATTTACCGCAACCGCGTGCCCGCGTTCATCTACCTCAGCTCCGACGGCGCCCTGCCCAAGACCGTGCCCGGCAGCGGCCTGAACACCCGCGACCAGATCATCGGCTACTGGCAGGGCCAGTCCACCTTCGTCGACGGTCTCACCCAGGAGACCTGCCGCGACTTCGTCCACACCGGCTACGGCATCGCCGCGATCGCCGAGGTGGCCGAAACCTCCCGCATCCAGGGCCAGGACCTCTACGGCACCGACATCGGCGAGCGGCTGCGCCAGGCCCTGGGCTTCCAGACCAAGTACGAGCTCACCGCCGCCCCGTCGTGGCTCTGCGGCGGCACCGTCAAGCGCGGCCTCGGCCCGGTGACCGAGGTCGGGTACAACGCGCTGCACAACCGCCTCGGCATCGCCATGACCAACACCCAGAGCTACACCACGAGCCACCGCCCCCAGGGCAGCAACAACCTGTTCGTCTCATGGGAAACCCTGACCCACGGCGACAATCCCGCCTGACCGGTCCGGGTTCCGGGGGCCGCCGTGCCGAGCGCGGCGGCCCCGGACTCCGCGAAGCCGCGCCCACCGGCCCGGCGAGGTGCTACGAAGAGCGCATGAGAAAAGCGCTCGCCTGCTCGTTCTTGCTGCTCGCGGCGGGCTGTTCGACGCCGCCGCAGCCACCCCCGCCGCCGCCCGAGCCGATCGTGACGCCGCCGTCCGTCTCGACGGTGCCGGCCGAGCCCACCACGACGACGTCGCATTCGCTGGTCGCGAAAGACGGGTCCGACCTCACCGCGTGCCGCGACGGCTCGTGTGACGTGCTCATCCACGGTTCGGTGACCGTGCCGCTCGACGCGCGGTTCGCCACGCGCCGGCTGACGCTCACGCAGTCGGCGCCGGATCGGCTGGACTTCGCCGTCGACCGCACCGAACTGCCCGACACCCGGGGCCACTTCCGCGGCGAGGGCAACGTGAGCCTGGCAAACCGGATCACCATCACCGTGCTGGACATCGATGCCACCGGGGCCGTGATCCGCGTGTCGCCGTCGAGCGAGTCGGCCGAGGACAAGATCTGGGGCGACGACTCCCGCTTCGACTGAGCGGCCGCGGCGGCTCATGTAGTCGTTGACTAGATTGTTGCCGATGACGACATTGGCGGACGCCTGCCGAAAGGACTCCGCCGTGCCCGCTCCCACTCAGATCTGGTTCATCACCGGCGCCGGCGCCGTCCTTCGGGCTCGAGGTCACCGCCCAGCTGCTGGCCGGCGGTCACCGCGTCGCCGCCACGAGCCGCGAGCCGAGCCCGGCATTGAAAGAACTCGCGGGGCAGCACGGCGATCGGCTGTGGACCGCGGAGCTCGACGTCACCGGCTCCCGGACCGTCCACGCGACGGTCGAGCAGGCCTTCAGCGAGCTCGGCCGCATCGACGTCGTGTTCTCCAGCGCCGGCTTCGGTGCACTGGGTGCCGCCGAGGAGCTGTCGGACGAGCTGCTGAACCGGCAGCTCGCCGTGAACCTGCTCGGCCCGATCCACCTCACGCGCGCGGTCACGCCGTGGCTGCGGGCGCAGGGCGGCGGGCGGATCATCCAGATGTCCAGCTCCGGCGGCCACGTGCCCGACCCGGGCATGAGCGTGTACAACGCGTCGAAGTTCGGCGTCGAGGGCTTCTTCGAGTCGGTGGCGGTGGAGCTGGCGGCGTTCGGGATTTCGGTGACGCTGATCGCCCCGGGCGGCCCGCGCACGGCGTTCAACGCCAACCTCGCGCAGGCCGAACCGCTGCCCGCCTACGCGAACGGCGTGCTCGGCCGAGTGCGCGCCGCGCTCGCCGGCGGGATGGACGAAACCACGCTGCGCCACGCCGTCGCGGGTGATCCGGCGAAGATCGCGCGCGCGATCATCGCCGCCGCAAGCACCACGCCCGCGCGCCGCCGGCTGGTCTTCGGCGCCGCGGCCTACGACGCCATCACCACGACGTGGCGGCAACGCCTCGACGCACTCACCGCCCAGCGTGAGCTGGCCCTGAGCACCGACGCCGACGACGTGCTCGCCGACCGCGCCTGAAGCCTCAGTCTTCGAGAGCTCCCGGCCCGCGACGGTAGGCGACCTTCGCCGGGTCGACGACGTGGCCGTCTTCGTCGACGAACGCCAGGTGCACAGGCCGGTCGTCGGTCGTGTCGACGTAGATCGTCGCGGGGCCGTGCCCGGTCGGGAGGTACTCGTCACCCCACTCCGACAGCGCGGCCAGCACCGGCAGCACGTCCTCACCGACGGGGGTGAGCACGTACTCGACGCGGGCCCGCTGTCCCGGCTCCCGGTACGGCCGCCGCGCGAGGATTCCCGCCTCGACCAGGGACTCCAGCCGGGACGCGAGGAGATCCGTCGGCACGCCGATCTTCTGGAACTCGGCGAAGCGCGTCCGCCCCCGGAACGCCTCGCGGACGATCAGCAGGCTCCACTTCTGCCCGAGCACCTCCAGGCTGCGCGCGATCGAGCAGCGGCTGTTCGTCGGGATCGCCATGGCCTTCATGACCCCATCGTACGTCACACTTGGCATTTCGGAGCCAGCTTGCTACCTTGGAATTACCAAGCAAGAGCTGGAGGAGTCATGACACGTCTGCAGGATGCGGTTGTCCTGGTCACCGGGGCCAACGGCGGGCTCGGCATCGAGTTCGTCGACCAGGCGCTGGAGCGCGGCGCGCGGCGTGTGTACGCCACGGCTCGCACGCCACGCCAGTGGGACGACGAGCGCGTGGTGCCGCTCGCCCTCGACGTCACCGACGAGGCCTCGGTCGCCGACGCGGCCGCGGCCGCGTCGGACACCTCGGTGGTGGTGAACAACGCGGGTGTCAGCGGGCGGCAGAGCCTGCTCACCGTGCCGCTGGCCGAGGTGCGCGCGGTGTACGAGACGAACGTCTTCGGCGCGCTCGCCGTCGCGCAGGCGTTCGCTCCCGTGCTGGCAGCCAACGGCGGCGGCGCCCTCGTCGACATCCACTCGGCGCTGAGCTGGCTGGCCAAGTCGGGCGCGTACTCGTCGAGCAAGGCCGCGCTGTGGCAGATCACCAACTCGCTGCGGCTCGACCTCGCCGGCCAGAAGACCCAGGTGCTCGGCGCGCACCTCGGCTACACGGACACGCCGATGACCAAGGCCCTGACCGTGGAGAAGGAAGACCCGCGCGACATCGTGGCGGCGATCTACGACGGCCTGGAAGAGGGCGCGCTCGAGGTACTGGCGGACAAGACGTCGCGCGACATCAAGGCAAACCTGTCCGGTCCGGTGGCGGCGCTGTACCCGGAGCTGACCGCGACGGTGTGAGCCGGCCGGGTGCGAGCCCGTCGTGGTGAGCCGGCGCGGTGACTCCACTGTGGAGCGTCCGATGTCCGAGCTGTTCGGAATCGGATGTGCGCTGTGCAGCAACTCCCGGTGCGCGGTGAAGCAAGTCACAGGTGGCCCCGGTGCCTACGTTCGGTCGGCAACAACGGCACCACGTCCCCGGAGGCCACCATGACCCACCACGAAACGGCGGGGTGACGCCGTGGAATCCTCGATCGCCGAGCACTTGCGCGTCGACCGGGTCCACCCGCGCCGCAAGCCGGACAGCTTCCACCCGCCGTACCCGTCGTTCTCCGCGCGCTTCGACCCCGGCGTCGACCAGGTGGTGAGGGCGTACCTCGGTGTTCAGTACCGAACACCGGAGCCACCGTCGGTGGTGATCGCCGCGCTCGCGGAGCTCGACGCCGCGCGCTCGGGCGAGCACGCGCCCGACCACCACGACCGGGCGCGGTTCGTCGACGAGGCCGGCTACGCGACTGTGCTCACCACCTTCTACTGGACCGACCCCGCCGCGTACGAACGCTGGGCGAAGGCCCGCGAAGCGTGGACCGGCCCGCAGCACCGGTCCCCCGACGCCGGGTTCTTCAGCGAGGTCGTGCGCCCCGGGGTGCGGCGGTTCGAGACACTGTTCTCCAGCGACCGCACCGAAGGCGTGTCCGTGGCCGCGGACAAGTTGAGCGGTGAGATCCACGAACACGGCTACTGGGGCGGCGCGCGCGACCGGCTGCCGGTCGCGCAGACCGACCGGCTGGAACCCGGCGCCCGCCCGACCGCGCAGACCGATCCTGAGACGGGCGTCGTCACCGTGCGGCCGCAGGGAAACCTGTGCCTCATCCGCTCCGGCCAGGAGTGGACCGAGACCGAAGGCGACGAACGCGGGATGTACCTCGGCGACGTGGAACCCGTGCTGCGCGCCGGCATGGAGTTCCTGCGCGACGACGGGCTCGGCATCGGCTGCTACGCCAACCGGTACGTGCGCGTCACCGACGAAACCGGCGCCGAGACGGACAAGAGCTACGGGATGAGCTGGTGGCACAGCCTCGCCGACCTCGAGGCGTGGGCCGAGTCGCACCCGACGCACGTCGCGATCTTCCGCGCCGCCATGAAGTACCTGTCCACGCATGCGCCGGCGGCACGGCTGCGGCTCTACCACGAGGTCACCGTGACCGACGCCGGCGAGCAGGAGTTCCGCTACCTCGGCTGCCACGACCGCACCGGCCTGCTGCGCGCGGTCCGGTGAGCGCTCCCGGTGCGCCGCCCCCGGCCGGGCAGCGCACCGCGGACGCGGTCAGGCCGGGTCTTTGTGGAACCGGCCGTCCTTCATGATGGCGTGGAGCTTGTCCTTGTCCTGGAACACGGTGATGTCGGCGAGCGGGTCGCCGTCCACCAGCAGCAGGTCGGCGAGGTACCCGGGCTGGACCTTGCCGAGCTCGTCGCCGCGCAGCATGATCTCGCCGCCCTGGGCGGTGGCGGCGAGGATGGCCTCCATGGGCGTGAACTCGAAGCGCTCGACGAAGTGCTGCAGGTCGCGCGCGTAGGTGCCGTGCGGGGTCCAGGCGAAGCCGTAGTCACCGCCGGGCAGCACGCGAATGCCCCGCCGGTGCATCTCGATCATCGCCGCCGTCGCCTTCTCCAGCTCGCGCTTGTAGCCGACGGCTTCGGCCGCCTCCTGGGGGAACCCGAAGTCGGCGGCTTCGTAGAGCGTCGCGACGAGCCAGTTGACGCCCGGCGCCACGAACACCCAGTCTTTGGCCTGCTCCAGCAGATCCATGCCCTCGGGGTCGGTGAAGCTGGCGTGGTAGACGATGTCGACGCCGTGGCGCACGCACATCTTCACGCTCTCGGCGCTGCGCGCGTGGGCGCACACCCGCTTGCCGCGCCGGTGCGCCTCGGCGACGGCCATCGCCACCTCCTCGTCGGACATGTAGGTGTCCTCGGCGCGCTGAGTTCCGGTGATCTCCTCGCCGGTCATCGACAGCTTGATCTGGTCGACGCCGATCTCGATGAGGCGCCGCACGGCTTTGCGCATCTCGTCGGGCCCGTCGGCGAACCACGTGATGCCCTTCACGAGCTCCCCGCCCGTCACGGCGATCTCCGGCCCGTTGGCGAGGTAGCGCGGGCCGGGGATCCGCCCGGCATTGATCGCGTCGCGGCACACGACGTCGAGCCGGTCCTTCGCCGACGCGGCGCCGAGGCACATCGTGTAGCCGGAGTCCAGATAGGACTTGGCCGATTCCACGGCGAACAGCAGGTGCTCCTCCACCGGCAGGGCGGCCAGCCCGTCGAGGTCGGCACTGTTGTTCCAGGTGAAGTGGGTGTGGGCGTCGCACAGCCCGGACATCAGCGTGCGGCCGCGGCCCTCGATCACCCGCGAGCCCTCGGCGGCGGCCGGTTCGACGGTGCCGACGGCGGTGATGCGGTCGTGGTCCACGAGCACGTCGCCCCGGTAGGGCAGCGCGCCCGTGGAGTCCAGAATGGACACGTCGCGGAACAAGGTTTTGTCGGCGGTGAGCGGCACGGTGGTTCCTCCTCGTCGTTGAGGCACGAAAACGGTGTGGTTACAGGAACTTCAGCAGCAGCGAGGTGACGTCGGCGGCGGCTTCCAGCGCGGTCCAGTGCCCGACGCCGGGCAGCACCTCCACGGTCGCGCTGCCGTGGGCGGCGGCGAGCGCCTCGCTCACCGCGGGCGGGCCGACCTTGTCGTCGGCGCCGGTGACCAGGAGCAGCGGCAGCGCGGGGTCGACGGGCCCGGGGTCGGTCGCGGCCGCGAGCGCCTCGCAGTTGCGCGCGTAGCCCTCGGCGTCCTGGCGCATCACGAGCTCCCGCACGAACGCCGCCACCTCGGGCTTGTCGCGGCGGGTGGCTTCCGACAGCGCGTTGGCGACCACGCCCGGCGCCACGGCCGCGGTGCCTTCCGCGCGCAGCAGGGCCGCGCGGTCGTGCTGGGCCTTGCGGCCGGCCTCGGGCGGCTCCGCGACGGCGCCGAGCAGGGCGAGCGCGGTCACCCTGTCGCGGTGGCGGGCCGCGAAGCTGCGCGCCACGAGCGTGCCCATCGAGTGCCCGACCACGGCCGCGGACGCGACGCCGACCTGGTCGAGCACGGCGGCCAGGTCGTCGGCGTGCGACTCGATGCCGATGCCCTCACGCAGGCCGGAGCGCCCGGCACCGGCGGAGTCGACGCGGATCACCTGGTGGCTCGAGGCCAGCGCGTCGGCCTGGATCTGGTAGAAATTGCCGGTGCCGCCGAGGCCGTGCACCAGCAGCACGGCGGGACCGCTGCCCTCGACCTCGACCGCGAGGTCCGTTCCGTTGATCTTCATGCGCGTTCCTTTCGGTACGGGAGTTCAGGCAACCCGGTTGCGCAGCACGCCGAGACCGGTGATGGTCACTTCCACGACGTCGCCGCTCGCCAGGAACTTCGGCGGGTCGAAGCCGATGCCGACGCCCGCGGGCGTGCCGGTGGCGATCACGTCGCCCGGCAGCAGCGTGATGCCGGCCGAGAGGGTGGCGATCAGCTCGGGGATGTCGAAGATGAGGTCCTTGACCCGGGCGTGCTGGCGGCGTTCGCCGTTGACGGTGGTTTCGACCTCCAGCGCGGTCACGTCGGGGATCTCGTCGGCGGTCACCGCGTACGGGCCCATCGGGCAATGCGTGTCGAGCGACTTGCCGAGCAGCCACTGGCGGTGGTCACGCTGCAGGTCGCGGGCGGTGACGTCGTCGAGGATCGTGTAGCCCCAGACGTGCGCCGCCGCGGCTTCGCGGGTGATCCCGCGGCCGCCGCGGCCGATGATCACGGCGAGCTCGCCCTCGTAGTCGAGCTCGGAGGTGAGCCCGGTGTGCGGGTCGATGTCGTCGCCGGGGCCGATCACGGCCGTGGTGGCCTTGGAGAACAGGATCGGCCGGGTGGGCAGGTCTTCCGAGCGGTCCGGGCTGTCGTAGCCGCTGCGGCCGAACTCCGCCGCGTGCTCGCGGTAGTTCTTGCCGACGCAGAAGATGTTGCGCCGCGGTGCGGGAAACGGCGCGCGAAGCCGCACGTCGGCGAGGGGTACCGGCGTGCGGTCCGCGGCCTGGTCGGTGAGGATGGTCCCGACCTCGCCCCAGCGTTCGACGGCGCCGAGGAGCGTTCCGCCCGGCACGAGATCGGTGACGTCCTGGACCTCGCCTTCGCCGGTCACGACCCCGACGCGGTCGGCGTTCCCGGTGGAGAAGGTCACCAGCTTCATGTGAGACCAATCTGAACCAATATGAACCAATACGGACGTGATCGACCGTACGCGTCTCGCCTCCCGTTGTCGATATGCAGGACTTATTCTGGTCACGACTGCGCTCATTGGTCTCGATTGGTCACGTGTTGTCCGGTAGAGTGCGCCCATGACCACGGTGGAACACGCCCTGCGTGCACTGCTCGACGAGGGCGCGGCCGACGGCAGCCTCGGCCCGGGCGCCAAGCTGCCCACCGAGCGCGACCTCGTGCAGCGCCTTTCCGCGCCGCGCAGTGCCGTGCGGCGCGCGCTCGATTCGCTGGAGCGCGACGGGCTGGTGATCCGGCACGTCGGGCGCGGCACGTTCCTCACCGACGTCGCGGCGCAGCACGTCGAGCCCGCCCCCGCCGACACGAGCCCGGCGGAGATCATGCAGGTGCGCCAGCTGCTGGAACCCCAGGTCGCGACACTGGCCGCACGCGTGGCCACGCAGGCGGACCTCGACCGGATCGGGGCCGCGCTCGGCGCGGGCGCGGCGGCCGGGGACTTCGAAGGCTTCGAGCGTGCGGACGCCGGACTGCACCGCGCGATCGCGGTCGCGGCCCACAACGGGTTGCTGATGAACATGTTCGACGTCATGAACACCGCGCGCTCACTGCCGGTGTGGGGCAGTCTCAAGCGGCGCACGTCGACTCCGGAGCTGCGTTCGTGTTACCACGACGAGCACACGCTGATCGTCGAAGCACTGCGCGACCGGGATCCCGTGAGCGCGGGAGAACACATGCGGCGCCATCTCCAGCACGTGGCCGACACGCTTCTCGGGCGCGACTGAGACTCCACCCGACTGAGCGATCCCGTCCGAATTCCGAAGTGTGAGCCCGTGTTCGTCGGGTACCCGACTCGTGTTCGAATTCCCACCACGAGGAGATGGCGAAATGACGCAGACGGAGCGGACGACCACCGACGCCGGTATCCCGGTGGAAAGCGACGAACATTCGCTCACGGTGGGGCCGGGCGGGCCGATCCTGCTGCAGGACCACTACCTCATCGAGCAGATGGCGCAGTTCAACCGCGAACGCGTGCCGGAGCGCCAGCCGCACGCCAAGGGCAGCGGCGCGTTCGGCCGGTTCGAGGTGACGGCCGATGTCAGCCCGTACACGAAGGCCGCGGTGTTCCAGCCGGGCACGAAGACGGAGCTGGTGGCACGGTTCTCGACGGTGGCCGGCGAGCGCGGCAGCCCCGACACGTGGCGTGATCCGCGCGGGTTCGCGTTGAAGTTCTACACGAGCGAAGGCGTGTACGACATGGTCGGCAACAACACGCCGGTGTTCTTCGTGAAGGACCCGTTGAAGTTCCAGCACTTCATCCGTTCGCAGAAACGCCGGGCGGACAACAACCTGCGCGACCACGACATGCAGTGGGACTTCTGGACGCTGTCGCCCGAGTCGGCGCACCAGGTGACGTGGCTGATGGGCGACCGCGGTATTCCGCGCACATGGCGGCACATGAACGGTTACAGTTCGCACACGTATCTGTGGGTGAACGCACAAGGCGAACGGTTCTGGGTGAAATACCACTTCAAAACCGACCAGGGCATGGAGTTCTTCACGCAGGACGAAGCCGACCAGATGGCCTCGGCGGACACCGACTACCACACGCGCGACCTGTTCGAGGCCATCGCGCGCGGCGACCACCCGAGCTGGACGCTGTACGTGCAGGTGATGCCGTTCGACGACGCCGCGGACTACCGGTTCAACCCGTTCGACCTCACCAAGGTGTGGCCGCACGGCGACTACCCGCTGATCGAGGTCGGCCGCATGACGCTCGACCGCAACCCCACCGACCACCACGCCGAGATCGAGCAGGCGGCGTTCGAGCCCAACAACCTCGTGCCGGGCATCGGGCCGAGCCCCGACCGGATGTTGCTGGGCCGGCTGTTCGCCTACGCCGACGCGCACCGCTACCGCATCGGGCCGAACTACAAGCAGCTGCCGGTGAACGCATCGAAGTCGCCGGTGCACAGCTACAGCAAGGACGGCGCGATGCGCTACACCAAGGTGTCCGACCCGGTGTACGCGCCGAACTCGAAGGGCGGCCCGAGCGCCGACGTCGAGCACTACGGCACCCCGGCCGGGTGGCACGCCGACGGCGAGATCACGCGCGCGGCCTACGTCGACCACGCCGAGGACGACGACTGGGGCCAGGCGGGCACGATGGTGCGCGAGGTCCTCGACGACGCGGCGCGGGAACGGCTGGTTTCCACCATCGTCGGTCACTTGCTGAACGGAGTCAGTGAGCCGGTGCTGCAACGGGCGTTCGAATATTGGCACAACGTGGACAAGGACCTCGGCGACCGCATCGAGTCCGGCGTGCGTGCGAAGGCCGACGAGAAGGACCCGAAGGCGGCGGAGCAGGGCAACCCGGCGCGCAACGACATGCAGCGGAAGGCCTGAGTCCGTCCACTTCGGACTTCCGGCGGTCACGCGGCCTGGCGGAAAATCGGGCCGCGCCCGCCGGGCTCGCAGGTAGAGTGCGCGTCCATGGGTCACCTGGAGGTCGCGCACCTCGACTACTCGCTGCCCGACGGGCGGCCGCTGCTCGGCGATGTGTCGTTCCGGGTCTCCGACGGCGCCGTCGTCGCGCTGGTCGGCCCGAACGGCGCCGGGAAGACGACGCTGCTCCGCCTGCTCTCCGGTGAGCTGAAGCCGCACGGCGGCACGGTGACGGTATCGGGCGGGCTGGGTGTGATGAGTCAGTTCGTCGGGTCGGTGCGCGACGACCGCACCGTGCGCGACCTGCTCGTGTCGGTGTCGCCCGAGCGCATCCGCACCGCCGCGGCGGCCGTGGACGCGGCCGAGGAGCGGCTGCTGACCGTCGACGACGAGGCCGCGCAGATGAACTACGCGCAGGCGCTGAGCGACTGGGCGGAGGTGCGCGGCTACGAGTCGGAGACGACCTGGGACGTGTGCACCACGGCCGCGCTCGGCGTGGCGTACGAGAAGGCGCAGTGGCGGCTCGTGCGCACGTTGAGCGGCGGCGAGCAAAAACGGCTCGTGCTGGAGGCGCTGCTGCGCGGCCCGGACGAGGTGCTGCTGCTCGACGAGCCCGACAACTACCTCGACGTGCCCGGAAAGCGCTGGCTCGAGGCGCGCTTGGCGGAGACGCGCAAGACGGTGCTGTTCGTCTCGCACGACCGGGAGCTGCTCGCGCGGGCGGCGGAGAAGATCGTGAGCGTGGAACCCGGCCCGGCCGGCAGCGACGCCTGGGTGCACGGCGGCGGGTTCGCCACCTACCACGAGGCGCGCGACGATCGCTTCGCCCGCTACGAAGAGCTCAAGCGGCGCTGGGCGGAGAAGTACGCGCAGCTCAGGAAGCTCGTACTCGACATGCAGCAGTACGCCGCCCGCAGCGACGAGATGGCGTCCCGCTACAAGGCCGCGAAGACCCGCCTGCGCAAGTTCGAGGAGGCCGGGCCGCCGCCGGAGCCGCCGCGCCGGCAGGACATCCGCATGCGGCTGCGCGGCGGACGCACCGGCCTGCGCGCCGTGACGTGCGAGAACCTGGAGCTCACGGGCCTGATGAAACCGTTCTCGCTGGAGATCTTCTTCGGCGAACGCGTGGCCGTGCTCGGCTCCAACGGCTCCGGCAAGTCGCACTTCCTGCGCCTGCTCGCGGGCGGCGACGTCGCGCACACGGGCCTGTGGAAAACCGGCGCCCGCGTGGTGCCCGGCCACTTCGCCCAGACGCACGCCCACCCGGAGCTCACCGGCCGCACCCTGGTCGACATCCTCTGGACCACCCACGCCAAGGACCGCGGCGGCGCCATGGCCGTGCTGCGGCGCTACGAGCTCGAACGCCAGGGCGACCAGCCCTTCGACCGCCTGTCGGGCGGCCAGCAGGCCCGCTTCCAGATCCTGCTCCTGGAACTCGGCGGCGCCACCGCCCTGCTCCTGGACGAGCCGACGGACAACCTGGACCTCGAATCGGCCGAAGCCCTGCAGGCGGGGCTCGAAGCCTACGAAGGCACCGTCCTCGCGGTCACCCACGACCGCTGGTTCGCACGCAGCTTCGACCGCTACCTGGTGTTCGGCTCCGACGGCGTGGTCCGCGAAACCCCGGAGCCGGTGTGGGACGAACGGCGAGTGGAACGGGCCCGCTGATCAGCGGCAGCGGTGGCGCGCGTCCGGCGCTGCGGCCGAGCGGCCGACACCGCGGCGACCTGCGGCCCGTGGCGCCGCCCGCCGAACCGCGAGCGCACAAGCCGGGCAGGCAGGGTCACTTCCGCGGGTCAGGAGAGCGAGCCGGCCACACTCGCGAAGGGTGGAACGGGCCCGCTGATCAGCGCGGCAGAGCCAGCTCCGCGCGCGTCACCGAGATCGAGCCGAGGGTGTGGGACCACCAGGTCGACGCGAGTTCCTCCAGGAGGAAGCGGCCTTCGACGCGTTCCGGGGACATCGCGGTGGTGCAGGGTTCGTCGGGCTCGTCGCGTTCGACATCGATGCGCAGGCGGGGCGGGTGGGCGGCCAGGCCGAGACGCAGGGCGCGGAAGGAGGCGCCATCGCGGGTGGCGTCGGTGACCAGCTCGTCCATGAGCTGCACGGCGTCGCCGACCAGGGGGGCGGGCACGTGGGCCAGCATGGCCCTCAGCGTGACCCGCGCGGCCTCCGCGGTGTCCGGGCCGTTGAACACGGCCGTGGCGGCGCCGGGCGGCCGCGAATCCTCCGTCATGGTGGTGCCCCTCCCCTGTCGGGCGACGATCGAGCGCAGTGCAGGTACCCAGAGCCTCCAGGGTTCAACCGTCCGAGTTGAGACACGGCCATATGCTGGAACGGACGACCGGAGGTGACCAGGTGCCCGACAAGCCACGAAGCACCTGGTCAGCCGCGGAAAAGGCCGCTTACCGGGAGTTCGTGCGCACCCACCACCCCGACGCGGGTGGCGACGCGGAGGCGTTCCGGGAGGGACTGGCCCGGTTCCACGATGTGGACGCACCGGCCAGGCCGCCCGCCGCCGAGTCCGTGATCTTCGTCGTGCGCAGACGCGGCCTGGCGCGGGTGCTCGCCGCGCTCGCCGCCCGCCGCAGGCGCAAGCGGCGGACCCGCGTGCGCTGAACCCCGGGGCACAAGACGCCCCGGGGCGCGGTCCCGCCGGCTGTAATGCTCAACCGGCGAGACCTGGGGCTCGGCAGCCGGGCCCTGCCGCCGATGCCATGTGCAGCGGATAGACCCCAGTACCAGCCCGTAAACATCAAGTCCGCGAAAAATCCACCACCGGCCACAGTGGACGCCCGCGTCACCGCAGCGGGCCGCGCGCCCCCTCGAAGGCCGCGGCCGCTCCCAGCAGCGCGTCTTCCCGCCACGGCGCCGCGCTCAGCTGCACGCCCACCGGCATCCCGGACGCCGGATGGACGCCGCCCGGAACGCTCAACGACGGCCCGCCGTACGCCGACCACGCGTAGGTGAAGCGGGCGATCTCCCGCGTGGACGCCGCGAGGTCCACCCCCTCGCGCAGCGGGACGTCCACCGGGATCGTCGGGGTCAAGACCACGTCGACCTCGGTGAACACCGCGTCCACGCGCGCGCGGAACCCGGTGAGCCACGCGCGCGCCGCCTCGGTCCGCGCCGGAGGCACCTCGAGCCCGAGCAGCAGCCGCCGCCGGACGTCCGGGTCGATGCTGTCGGGCGCGTCCCGCAGCCGGGCCGCGTGCACGGCCGCGGCCTCCGGGTACATCACGTCGAGCATCCGCCCCTGCGCCTCCTCCGCCGACGGCACCTCCACCGGCACCACCTGCGCGCCGAGCCCGCGGAACACCTCGACGGCCGCCAGCACCACCTCCGCTACGCCAGGCTCGACGCCGACGGCGAAGAACCCGCCCGCCACGCCGATCCTCGGCAGGACGCCCGGCCCGAGCAGCGCGTCGACCGGCCCCGCGCCTCCCCCGTCGAGCGCCGCCAGCACCGCCGCGGCCGTGCGGACGTCGCGCGCCATCGGCGTCACCGTGTCGAACGACGGGCTCACCGGCAGCACGCCGCGGTTGGAGACCCGGCCGAGCGTCGGCCGCACGCCCACGACGCCGTTCACCGACGCGGGGATCCGGCCCGAACCGCCGGTGTCCGTGCCCAGCGACACCTCCGACAGCCCCGCCGCGACGGCCACCGCCGAGCCGCTGCTGGACCCGCCGGCGATGCGCGCCGGGTCCCACGCGTTGAGGCAGTCGCCGAACGCGGCGTTGCGGCCGGTCGCGCCCATCGCGAACTCCGCCAGGTTGGTCTTGCCCACCAACGCGTACCCGGCTTCGCGCAGCGACCGCACGACGTCGGCGTCGGCCTCGGCCGGGCCGGTGGCGAAGGACGCCGAACCGGCGGTGGTCGGCACGCCCGCGACGTCGATGTTGTCCTTCACCGTCGCGGTCGTGCCGCCGGCCGGGCCCGGGAGCACGGTGATGAGGGCGCGCAGCCGCCGCACGAGCTCGAGCCGGGTCTCCACCGTCAGCCTCCCGTCCGCTGCCCGCGCACGCGGGCCGTCGCCTCCTCGTCGAGCGCCAGTGTGCGCGCATCGAGCACCACGCCGTAGTGCTCGCGGGCGTCGGCCGCCGAGAGGTAGTCGTCGAGCACGTCCTCGCGCACGTCGCGCGCGTCCCGCTCGAACGGGTCGCCGTAACCGCCGCCGGAGGGCAGCTTGATCTCCAGCGTGTCGCCGGCGGCGCACTTCTCCTGCGTCACCTTCGAGTACAGCAGCTCCTCACGCTCGGTGCCCGCGTTGCGCACGAACGACCCCGCGACGCCGTCGTGCCCGCCCGCGAGACCCCGCGGCGGGTCGGTGCGGTTGTCCGCCTCCGAGCCGATGAAGGTGTCGGTGAGCATCTTCCACTTCCGGATGCTGCCGATGCCCCCGCGGTACCGGCCGGGCGCGGGCGGCTCGTCGCGCAGCTCGTAACGCTCCGCGAGCATCGCGTGGTTGAGCTCGAGCTCCTCGATGGGGTTGTTGCGGGTGTTGGCCATCAGCGCGTCGACGCAGTCGAGGCCGTCCTTGCCGTTGCGCGCGCCGTAGGAGCCCTCGTTGATCTCGATGTAGACCCAGTACGACTGCCCGTCGGCGGCCAGGCCGGAGTACGCGATCGCGCACAGCGCCGCCGACGAGCCCGCGACGGCCCGGTCCGGCAGCACGTCGGCCAGCGCCAGGTTGATCGAGTCGAAGATCCGGTTGATCTGGGAGAACCGCGCGAAGCACGACGCCGGGAAGTCCGGGTTGAACAGCGTGCCCTCCGGCGCGTACGCCTTCGCCGGGCGGAAGCAGCCGTCGTTCTGCGGCACGAACTCCTCGGTGAGCGCCTCGTCGAGCAGCAGCGTGCGCACGGCGGACGCGACGGTCGGCAGCACCGAACCCTCGAACGGCACGTTGAACGCGGTCGGCACCTGCTCGTGGGAGCCGGTGAGGTCGACGACGATGTCGCTGCCCTCGACCTTCACCGTCACGGCGACCTTGAGCGGGACGTCGCGGTTCTTGCCGTCGTCGTCCAAAAAGGACAGCGGTGCCTCGTAGCTGCCGTCGGGGATCTCCCGGATGCGGCGGCGCAGCATGTCCTCGGAGTAGTCCATCCATTTGTCGGCCGCGGACATCACCACGTCGAGGCCGTAGCGCTCCAGCAGTTCGAGGAACCGCCGCTCCCCCAGCCGCGCGCACGCGATGAGCGCTTCGAGGTCGCCGGCGTTCTGCTCGGGAGTGCGCACGTTGTCGAGGATGTGCTGGATGAGGGCTTCGTTGCGCACGCCGCCGTCGTAGATCTTCACGGCGTCCATCAGCTTGCCCTCGGCCCAGACGTCGACCACGTCCATGCACAGGCCGGGGAAGTTGCCCCCGATGTCGGACACGTGCCCGGTGCAGCCGGCGAAGCCGATGTGCTTGCCGCCGAAGAAGATCGGGATCATGATCCCGTAGTCGGGCGAGTGCGCCGCGCCGTGGTACGGGTGGTTGTGCAGCACCACGTCACCGGGCCGGTAGGTGCCGGCGAGCTTGCGGTTGATGCCGCGGATGTAGGCCGGGATCGAGCCGCAGTGCATCGGCGTCGAGTCGGATTCGCACAGCTCGCGCCCGTTGGCGTCGAAGATGCCGGCGCCGAGGTCCTCCGATTCGCGGATGAGGCTGGAATACGCCATCCGGTAGAGGATCTGGGCCATCTCCTTGGCGATGGAGTTGAGCGCGCCGCCGATCACGCGCAGGGTGATCGGGTCGACGTCGACGGTCGTGAAGTCGCCGGGGGCGACTCCGGCGAGCGAAACGCCGGCGGGGTCCAGAGCGGTCACCGCTGGCCTCCTTCGATGGCTCGGCCGGGCTGCGCCGCGGCGGTGTCGATGACGAGGTGGCCCACACGGTCGACGGTGGCGCGCTGACCGGGCCCGATGATGGTCGTGGAGTCGAACTGCTCGACGATCGCGGGACCTTCGAGCACGTTGCCCGCCTTGAGCAGCGCGCGGTCGTAGACGTTGGTGGGAAACGGCGTGGCTTCCCCCGCGCCGGACCAGAACACCGCGTCGGTGGTGGTCTTCACGGCGGCCGACGGGTCGGTGCCGCCCGCCTCGACGTCGGCCAGCGGAACGTGCCCGACCTTGCCGACGGCGGTCACGCGCACGTTCACCAGGTGAACTGGTTTGTCGTCGAACCGCTGCAGATACGTTCGTTCGTGAACATCGTGGAACGCGGCGGCCGCCCGGGCCACCCAGCCGGCGTCGATCTCGCCGGACGGCGCGGGCACGCGCAGCTCGTAGCCCTGGCCGATGTAGCGGCAGTCGAGGCTGCGCTCGATCACCACGTCCTCGGGCGCGAGGCCGTCGGCACCGAGCTGCTCGACCGCGTGCGCGGTCAGCCGGTCGAACTCCGCGGCGATGCGCTCCAGGTCGGGGTCGGCCGAGGAGGTCCACACCGTCGCCGGGGTCTCGCTGCGGATGTCGGTGGCCAGCAGGCCCATCGCCGACGCGATGCCGGGGTGGTGCGGCACGATCACGCGCGGGATGCCGAGCTGCTCGGCGATGTGCCACGCGTACAGCGGCCCCGCGCCGCCCTCGGCGACGAGCGAGAAGTCCCGCGGGTCGTAGCCCTTGCGCACCGAGTGCAGGCTGATCGCCTCGGTCATCGCGTGCGCGGCGATCTGGAAGATGCCGATGGCGGCGTGACTCACGGACGTGCCGAGCTTCTCGGCGATGTGCTCGTCGATCGCCTTCACCGCGAGCTGCGGTTCGACCTCCATGGTGCCGGACAGGAAGCTGTCGGCGCGCAGCCAGCCGAGCGCGACCATCGCGTCGGTGCTCGTGGGCTCGGTGCCGCCGCGGCCGTAACACGCGGGTCCGGGCGTCGCGCCGGCGCTGCGCGGGCCGACGCGGAACATGCCGCCCTCGTCGATGAACGCGATCGAACCGCCGCCCGCGCCGATGGTGTCGACCTCGGCCATCGGGACCATGGCGTGGTAGTCGCCGATCCGGGTGTCGAGCAGGTGCTTCATGCGCAGCTTGCCGTCGGGGGCCACGCCGATGTCGGCCGAGGTGCCGCCGACGTCGAGCGTGATCACGCTCGGGAAACCGGATGCCTCGCCGATCGCGCAGCCGCCGAGCAGCCCGGCGACGACTCCGCTGGTGAGCAGCAGCACCGGGTTGTCCACGGCGCCGCGCGCGGTGATCAGGCCGCCGGCCGACGTCATCAGGCCGACCTCGCCGCGCACACCGGCCGCGCGGGTCGTGTTCGCGAGGTTGTCGACGTAACGCGAGACCTTGGGGCCGACGAACGCGTTGAGCGCGGTGGTGGAGAAACGCTCGTACTCCCGGTACTGCGGCGCCACCTCGCTGGAGAGCGAGACGAACACGTCGGGGTACTCCTGCTCGATGATCCGCTTCACCGCCTGCTCGTGGGAGGGGTTGCGGTAGGAGTGCAGGAAGCACACCGCGATGGCCTGCACGCCGTTGTCGCGCAGCACGCGGACCTGCTCGCGCACGGCGGCCTCGTCGAGCGGCACGAGAACCGCGCCGGAGGAGTCGACGCGCTCGGGCACCACGCGGCGGTTGCGGCGGCGCACGAGCTGCCACTTCTGCCACGGCAGGTCCTGGTACGACGAGTAGTTCAGCGGCCGCTTCTTGCGGGCGATGTGCAGGATGTCGCGGAAGCCCTCGGTGGTGATGAGGCCGACGTCCGCGCCGTTGTGCTCCAGCACGATGTTGGTGGCCACGGTGGTGCCGTGCAGGAACTGGTCCAGGTCCGACACCGCGATGCCGAGGCGGTCGCTCAGCTGCCGCACCCCGTCCATCGTGGCCAGTGCCGGGTCGTGCGGGGTGGACGGGACCTTGTGCACCGCGACGGCACCGTCCTCGTCCCAGTACATCAGGTCGGTGAACGTGCCACCGACGTCGACTCCGATGCGTTTCACTGCTGGTCCTCCTTGATCAGCTGATCGGCGGCTGCCGTGGCCAGGGCGAGCACGCGGCGGGCGCGGCGGACGACGGCCGCGTCGACCATCCGTCCCGCGACCACAGCGACCCCGGTGTGCTCGGTGTTCTCGGTGTTTTCCAGCGCACCCAGGACTTCCCGCGCGTTCGCGACTTCCTCGGGGGTGGGGACGAGGACCTCGTGGGTGAGGACGACCTGGGCGGGGTGCACGCACAGGCGGCCGAAGAACCCGGCGCGCTGCTGCGCCAGGGTGTCGGCGCGGAACCCGGTGGGGTCGTCGAGTTCCGCGCTCACGGCAGCGGGTGGCGGGGCGAGACCCGCCGCCGCGGCGGCCACCACGACCCGGGCCCGTGCCCAGGCGAGCGGCCCGGTGTTCTCGGTGAGGCCCGGCGCGGCGGTGCCGAGCTCGGCGGCGAGGTCGTACTCACCCAGCCCGAGCCGGGCCACGGCCGGGTGGCGGGCGAGCTCGGGCAGCTCCTGCAGGCCGTTCGCCGTCTCCACCAGGGCGAAGACGGGGGTTTCGGTGCGGGCGGCAACCTGCGCGATGCCCGCGAGCTCGGCTTTCGGCAGCACGACGCCGGCGATGCCCAGCATGGTGACGGCGTCGAGGTCGGCCTCGAGGTGGTGGTCGTTGTTGACCCGTACCCACGTCCGCGGCGCGAGGTCCGGCCGTTCCCGCAGCCACCCGGCGACCGCCGCCCTGGCGCCGGCTTTTGCTTGCGGCGCAACGGCGTCTTCGAGGTCGGCGATCACCGTGTCGGCCACCGCCGCCGCCTTCGTGAGGCGATCGGGGCGGTCGCCGGGACAGAAGAGCCCGCTGCGGGTCACCACCCGACCCGGCCCTTGCCCGCGATGAGCGATTTCGCGATGACGGTGCGCATCACGTCGCTGGTGCCCTCGCCGATCGTCATGAGGATCGAGTCGCGGTAGAGGCGTTCGATTTCGAACTCCGTGGAGTAGGAATAACCGCCGTGCACGCGCATGGAGTCCTGCGCGGCCTGCAAGGCCACCTCGGAGGCGAACAGCTTCGCCATGCCCGTCTGCAGGTCTGAGCGTTCACCGCGGTCCAAAGAGGACGCCGACCAGTAGGTGAGCAGCCGTGCGGCCTGCAGCTGCGTCGCCATCTCGGCGAGGCGGATCTGCGTGGCCTGGAACTCGGCGATCGGCTTGCCGAACGCCTTGCGCTGCGAGGAGTACGCGAGGGCCTCGTCGTACGCGCGCTGAGCGATGCCGAGGCTGCGGCCGGCGATGTTGAGGCGGCCGACCTCCAGTGCCGAGAGCACCTGCTGCAGCCCGCGGCCCTCGACGCCGCCGAGCAGGTTCGCCGCCGGCACACGGACCTCGTCGAGCACGACCTCACACGATTCGGTGCCCTTGTAGCCGAGCTTCGGGATGTCGCGCGTGACCTGGAAGCCCGGTGAGTCCGCGTCGACGAGCAGCACGCTCATGCCCTTGTGCGCCGGTGTCGTCGTGCGGTCGGTTTTCACCAGCACGGGCAACGGGTCGGCGTGACGGGCGTTGGTGATCCACATCTTGGTGCCGCTGACCACGTAGCTGTCGCCGTCGCGGGTCGCGGTGGTGCGGATGCCCTGCAGGTCGGTGCCGGCGTCGGGCTCGGTGAGCGCGATGCCCGTGCGCCGCTGCCCGGTCGCCAGCTCGGGCAGGTAGCGCTGCTTCTGCTCGGCGGTGCCGTGGTGGGCGAGCATCCAGCACGCGAGCGAGTGGCTGCCGAGGATGCCCGCGATGCCCATCCAGCCGCGTGAGATCTCCTCGAACATCAGCGTGAACGAGACGAAGTCGGCCTCGCCGCCGCCGTAGGCGTCGGGGATCATCAGGCCGAACAGGCCGAGGTCGGCCATCTTCGCCACGATCTCGGCCGGGTAGCGGCCCTCGTGTTCCCAGTCGCGCGCGACGGGCACGATCTCCGAGTCGACGAAGTCGCGCAGTATCGCGCGGAACTGCTCCTGGTCGGGGCTCAGTGTGAAATCCACGGCGCGCTCCTGTCCGTTCCGAAAGCGCCCCGGCTCGCGAGCGCCTGGTAGTCCGCTTCGGACGTGCCGAGCAGCTCGCCCAGCACGGCGGCGGTGTGTTCGCCGAGCAGCGGAGCACGGTGGTGGTCGGTTCGCGGCTCGCCGGCGCGCACGGGCGACGCGACCTGGTGCACGGAACCGAACCGCGGATGTTCGGTGGTCACCACGAGACCCCGGGCCACGGTGTGTTCTTCCACCAAAGCCTGCGGGATGGTGTTGATCGGCGCACACGGCACGCCGGCCGGTTCGAGCACGGACAGCCACTCGGCCGTTGTGCGCGTGAGAAGCTCCTTCTCCAGGTGCCCCAGGCATTCCGCCGAGTTGGCGTAGCGGCCGGCGGGCGTCGAGAACCGCTCGTCGGCGGCCCACGCCGGAGAGCCGAGGGCCGTCACGAGGCGGTCCCAGAACTTCTGCTTCGCGCAGCCGATGACGACCCACGAGTCGGCCGTCTCGAAGTTCTGGAACGGCACCAGGCTCGGGTGCGCGGAGTGGTGCGTGCGCCCGGGTTCGAAGCCGCGGTTGAGGTGCCAGGTCGCGAGGTAGGTGAGCATGCCCACCGCGGTGTCGTAGAGGCTCACGTCGCAGTCGGTGCCGACGCCGTCGCGGCGGGCGGCGTGGATGGCCGTGACCATCGAGAGCGCGGCCACGATCCCGCCGGTGTAGTCCACCATGGACAGCCCCGACTTGGTGGGCGGGCCGTCGGGCTCCCCCGTCACGGACATCCAGCCGGCCAAACCCTGCAACAGGTAGTCGTACCCGGGCTGGGCGCTGCGCGGGCCGGTCATGCCGTAGCCCGAGAGCGAGCAGCAGACGATCTTCGGGTTGAGGTGCTTGAGGTCCTCGTAGCGGATGCGCATCTTGGCCGGCACGTCGCCGCGCAGGTTGGAGTAGACGGCGTCGCTGACCTTCACCAGCTCCTCGAAGACCTCGCGCCCGGCGGGGTCGGTGAGGTCGAGGACCACGGAACGCTTGTTGCGGTTGAAGGCCTCGAAGAAGAGCGAATCGCCGTCCTCGGCGTACGGCGGGGTGTGGCGGCCGACGTCGCCGCCGGTGCCGGGGTCCTCGATCTTCACGATCTCGGCGCCCAGGTCGGCCAGGTGCACGGAGCCGAACGGGCCGGCACCGTACTGCTCCACGGCGAGCACCCGGACGTCGGAGAGCGGCAGGGGGCGGGTCATGCGCGGTCCCCCAGTGTCAGTGGTCCAGACTTCGCGGTCGGGAAGGAATCGATGGCGTCGGCCTCGGATCGCTTGTACACCAGCACAGTGCGGTCGAACGACAGGCATTCGTCGCCGTCGCCGTTGAGGCCGCGGGTGTGCACGGACACGAGCCCCGCGTACGGCTTCGAGGCCGACTCGCGCTTCGCGGTGCAGATCGACTCGCCGTAGAGCGTGTCACCGACGAAGACCGGGTGCGTCAGCCGCACGTCGGTCATCGCGAGGTTCGCGATCGCCCGCTGGCTGATGTCGGAGACGCTCTGGCCCAGCAGCATCGCGATCGTGAGCCCCGAGTTGACCAGGATCCGGCCGAACGGCGTGCGCTCGGCGTAGTGCGCGTCGAAATGCGCGGGGTGGGTGTTCATGGTGAGCAAGGTGAACCACGTGTTGTCCGCTTCGCTGATCGTGCGACCCAGCGGGTGGCGGTAGACGTCGCCCACGGCGAAGTCCTCGTAGTAGCGCCCTTGCCGGCCGTCGTGCACCGTCAAAACGGCACCTCCGGGGAGTCGGCGGGTGGGAATCTGCGCTGAAGTATGCGCATCGGACCTGCCGTTGGCAATACCTCAGACATTTAAATCGCTCAGCTGGTGCCGCGCTGGTTCCCGATGTCCTACGCTTCGGGGACCAAGCTTTTCGAACCGAGGGGAAACCGATGAGCGAGACCGCCGGCACGCAGGCCGGCCTGCGGGTGCGCCGGGTTCAGGCCGCGTACCGCCAGGTGGCCGACCAGCTCAAGGACCAGATCCTCACCGGGGAGCTGACCGCCGGCGCGCGGCTGCCCAACGAGGCCGAGCTGGCGCGCCTGTTCGGGGTCAGCCGCAGCACCGTCCGCGAAGCGCTGCGGCTGCTCGCGAGCCAGCACCTGGTCGACACCACCCGCGGGGCCACGGGCGGGACGTTCGTGTCGAGCCCGGACGCGCTGAGCGTCGCCGAGAACCTGGGTGGCGCGCTGGGACTGCTGGTGAACGCGCAGGGCATGACCGTGGAGAACCTGCTCGAGGCGCGGCTGATCCTCGAACCGCTTGCCGCGCGGCTGGCGGCTTCGCGGGCCGACGCCGCGGACCTGGAGGCGCTGGCCGGGGCAACGGCGAGCACGTCGGCGCTGGCGCCGTCGAGCGGGTTCGTCGTGCACTGGGACTTCCACACGACGCTGGTCGCGATCACCGGCAACCCGCTGCTGCACCTGATGTGCCGGCCGATCAACGCCGTGCTGCGCGGCCGGCTGCACCGCGACCGCATCCCACGCGACGTGTGGGACCAGGTCGACGCCGACCACGTCGACATCCACCGCGCCGTGGCCGATGGCGACGCCGACGCGGCCGAGCGGCTCACGCGCGAGCACCTGCACAGCCTGCGGCCGTTGTACGAGAAGATGGAAGACTAAACGTCCGACATATGCCTTGCGGTGGCGCGGCAGGCGCTGCACACTGCTGGGCATGCACCCGACCACCACGCTCGCCGGCCGGCTCGGGGAGTTCGCCGCCGGCGTCCAGTTCGAAGACCTGCCCGCCGCCGTCGTCGAGCAGGCGCGCCACCTCGCCCTCGACGCGGTGGGGCTCGCGTTCTGCGCGGCGGACGAACCGTTCGCGCACAAGGCCCGCGAGGCGTTCTCCCTGCTCGGTTCCGGCGACCAGCCCGTGCTCGCCCTTCCCGATCGCCTGCCGGCGCGCGACGCCGCGATGCTGGGCGGGATCCTCGTGCACGGCCACGACTTCGACGACACGCACATCGGCTCGATCGTGCACGTGTCGGCGTCGGCGTTGCCCGCTTCGCTGGCCGCGGCGATCGCGGCCGGGCGGACGACGCGGGAGCTGCTGGTGGCGTACGTGCTGGCGATCGAGGTGAGCGCCCGGGTCGGGCTGGCGGCGCACGGCGGATTCCACGACACGGGTTTCCACCCGACCGGTGTCGCCGGCGCGTTCGGCTCCGCGGTGGCAGCGGCGAAGCTCGGTGGCCTCGACGCCGCCGGGATCGCGGGCGCGCAGGAGGTCGTGGGCTCGATGGCGTCGGGAATCCTGGAGTTCCTGGAGGACGGCGCGTGGACGAAACGCCTGCACCCGGGCTGGGCCGCCGCTTCGGGCCTGACGGCGGCGGCGTTCGCCCGCGCGGGCTGGCCGGGGCCGGGGCGGGTTTACGAAGGCCGCTACGGGCTCTATGCCACGCACCTGGGTGGCCGCTCCTGGGACCCCGACGCGCTGACCGCCGACCTCGGCACCCGCTGGGAACTGCTCACGACGGGCGTGAAGCCGTTCCCGAGCTGCCACTTCAGCCACGGTTTCGCCGACGCGCTGTTGGCCCTGCGCGCCGCGGAGGGTTTCACGGCCGACGACGTCGAGCACATCCGCTGCCTCATCCACCCCACCGCCGCGGCGGCCGTCTTCGAGCCCGCCGAGCGCAAACGCCGCCCGCGCGACCTTTATGACGCGAAGTTCAGCGTGCCGTACATCGCGGGCGCCTGCCTGACCCGTGGCCGTCTCACGCTGGCGGAGTTCACCGACGACTCCCTCGCCGACCCCGCCATCCACGCGGTCGCCGACCGGGTCGACTTCGCGGACGACCCGCAATCGCGCTTCCCGGAGGCCTACTCGGCCGCGGTGGAGGTCACGCTGCGAGACGGCCGCCGGCTGTCCCGGCGCGAGCAGGTGAACCGCGGCCATGCCGAACGGCCACTGTCCGCCGAGGACATCGCGGCCAAGTACGCAGCGAACATGGCCCTGGTCGTCGACGACGCGACTGCCGCGCGGGTTCGCTCCGCCGTGCTGAGCCTCGGCACCGACAACACGACCCCGGCACTGGAGTTCGGGGAGGCCTGCTCGCGCGTCGAGTGACGGTGGATCAGTCCACGCGGGTGACTCGGACGTGGATCTGGTGGTTCTCGTGCCGGTGCCCGAGGACCTCGCCTGTGACGCGAGCCGAAAGAACCGGAAGCTCACCGCCGCCCGGAAGACTGGTGACTTCGGCCAGGGCGAGGGCGCCAGGCACCTCGTCGACCGCGAAAAACACACCGAAGGGCTGACGCGCGACGACCGAGCCCGTGATCCGGGCGCCGACGGGCAGTCGTGTGACAGCGACATCCCAGGTGGCGCGCGCCCGCTCGGCCACGCGGTCTCCGTGCTCAGGCCACGAACAGTCACTCACGAGCACAGTATGAACCGGCGGATCGCGGTGATCGCGTAAGCGCCCTCACCCGGTCGGCAACCGCCTCCGAGATAGTATTGACTGATACTATCTCACTAGATACCAAATGGGCGGGGTCGATGGACGTCTACGAGGCAGTCACGAGCCGACGGGCGGTGCGGGGCTTCACGGACGCGCCGGTCGCGCCGGAAGTGCTTCGGCGCGTCCTCACGGCGGCCGCCGCGGCGCCGTCCGGGTCGAATCTGCAGCCGTGGCGCGTGTATGTGGTGACGGGTGCGCCGCTGGCGGAGCTGAAGAAGCGCGCCGGCGAGCGGATCGCGGCCGGGGATCCGTGGGACGAGGCCCAGTACGAGCAGTACCCGGCCACGTTGAAGTCGCCGTATGCCGAGCGGCGCGCCGCCTTCGGGAAGCAGCGCTACGGCGCGCTCGGCATCTCCCGTGAGGACGTCGAGCTGAGCCAGCGCGCCGCCGCGGCGAACTGGGACTGTTTCGGCGCGCCGGCCGCCCTGTTCTGCTACCTCGACCTCACCATGGGCCGGCCCCAGTGGTCCGACGCCGGGATGTTCCTGCAGACCGTCATGCTGCTGCTGCGCGCCGAAGGCCTGCACAGTTGCCCGCAGATGGCGTGGGCGAAGCTCCACAAGACCGTCGCCGGGATCGTCTCGCCGCCGGCGGACCTCGTCCTGTTCTGCGGCATGTCCATCGGCCACGAGGACACGTCCGTCGACCTCGGCCGCGCGGGGCGGGCGCCGCTCGAGGAGACGGTGACGTTCGTCGAGGGGTGAGCCGCCGCAACAATCACCTTCGCCGTGCGGTGCCACGGCTGCGCGGGTCCGCGACGATGGGGTTCGGAAGAGGCACATCCTCGAGACAGGCGCGAGCCGGATGAGGAGCGACGGTGATGCGGTCACTGAAACGGGCCCTGCCCCGCACAGGACTCACCCTCGTGGTGATCGCGGGCGTCGTGGCCGCGGGCTGTTCGTCCCCGGCCGAGGAGCCACCGGAACCGAATGTCACGGCGGTGGACGGCCCGGTGGCTCAGCAGCTGAAGAGCTCGGTCACCGATGCCGGCGCGGTCGTCCACCTCACCGCGTTGCAGAAGATCGCCGACGAGAACGGCGGCAACCGGGCTTCGCCGGGGCCCGGCTACGACGCGAGCGTCGACTACGTCGTCGGCGCCCTCCGCGGCTCCGGCTACGACGTGGGCACGCCGACCTACGAGGCGTCCAGCCAGCGCGGCCGCGAGCGTGCCACGATGCGCAACGTCGTCACGCAGACCCGCACCGGCGACCCGGACCACGTGGTGGTGATCGGGGCGCACCTGGATTCGGTGCGGGACGGCCCGGGCATCGTCGACAACGGCTCCGGCGTCGCGACGCTGCTGGAGATCGCGAGCCGCCTGGGGCCCTCGGCGCCACTGCGCAACGCGGTCCGGTTCGCGTTCTTCGGCTCCGAAGAGAGTGGTTCCCAAGGCTCGAAATCCTACGTGCGCGGCCTTTCCGCCGACGATCGCGACAAGATCGCGCTCTACCTGAACGTGGACATGGTGGCCTCACCCAATGGTGGTTACTTCGCCCAGGGCGGGGTGGGCGACGACGAGTCCGCCACCGGCCCGTCCGGCTCGGCCACCGTCGCCGCCGTCCTCGCCGGCCAGCTGGCGAAGACGGGAGTGCGGCCGGAGATCGTCGAGTTCGTCGGCGACGACGAAACGGCGTTCGTCGACGCCGACATTCCCTCCGGCGGCGCGGAAAACGGTGACCACAAGGACAAAACCGCGGCGCAGGCCCAGGACTGGGGCGGCGCGGCGGACGAGCGGTACGACCCCTGCTACCACCAGGCCTGCGACGGTCTCGCCAACGTCAACCGCGTGGTCCTGAGCCACTACCTCTCCGCCATCGCCGGGACGGTCGCCCACTTCGCGACCACGGACGCGCCACTCCCCCGCTGAGGGAAGCCGGCCGCGCCGGTGGCGTCGTGGCTGTAATGCATGAGCACTTCGGCCGGTCGGATGTTCACGGCGGTGAACCTCCCCTGGCCGAGTACCGCGCGAACGCGAGCCGGGTCGGCCAGGGAGCCCATCCCCCGCGCCGCGGGCGACGGGCGGCCCAGGTGCGGGTTCAACGCGGAGGCGCCAAGCGCGCAGGCGCCGTCGGGCCGTCAGCGTGCGGCCGCGTGAACGCGGGCCGGCCGCGTGGCCGCAATCCGAAAGCGGCGGCCGGGTCGCTCAAGAACATCACCCCGCCGAGGATGATCGCGAGGTCGAAGGCACGCCCGGGATCCTGGACGGGTGGCCCGATCCTCGGGGTGCTGCGCGCCGCCGCGCTCGCCCGCCCGTTCGCCGGGCGCTGGGATGGCGAGGCTGACCCCGGTTCACCGCGGCCGCCGCGGGCGCGATCACTCGTGACCGGACCGGGGGACCCGCCGCGGCGTGGGCGTCGGCCCGCAGCCGGCGTCCTCTTCGGTCTGCCGGCCCCGACCTGTACCTGGTGTCGGCTTGTCCGGGCCACACGGGGTCGGCGGCGTGAGCTGCCCCTTTGAGGCGGCGCTGTGCGGGTTTGCCGAGACCGGCGGTGTGACCTCGAATGCGTGAACGCGGATCGTGCTTCGCTCACCGATTGTGGTGTGTTTAGGTGGTGCTCCCCGCCGATGGAGTGAAACATGCGTGACTTGGTCGATCTCGCGGATGACGGTGCCGCGGGCGCGGCAACGGAGCCGCCGGTGTTCGTGGACGCGACGGGGCGGCGTCGGAAGATTCTCCGGCGGGTGGCCATCGGCGGCGGGGTCCTGACCATCGGCTACGTCGCGGTTCTGATTGCCGCCTTGCTCGGTGCCCCGGTTCCCTCGCCGCTGCTGATCCCGATCGCGCCGCTCGGACCCGAGCCCACCTACGTCGCGACCACGCCCCCGAACCCACCGGACCAGAGCACCGCGACCGACGACCGCTCGGCATCGGAAACCGGCGGTGACACCACGACGACAAGTGCCGGCGCCGGCCCGGTCGGCACCGAGGAGCGATCCGCGAGCACGACCGCCGCGCAGCTGCCCGCCACCACGGCGTCGAAACCGGTTCCGGGCACCGAGCACCGCAGTACCCACGCACCGGAAACGCCCCCGGGTAAGCCCGATGTCAGCAAGAAGCCGCGGCCCTGATGGCCGCCAGCCGGCACCGGCTCCGGAGACCCGCCCCGGCCCCGCGTG
The DNA here is from genome assembly GCF_040678995.1 of Amycolatopsis sp. NPDC049253. Classification (NCBI taxonomy): domain Bacteria; kingdom Bacillati; phylum Actinomycetota; class Actinomycetes; order Pseudonocardiales; family Pseudonocardiaceae; genus Amycolatopsis; species Amycolatopsis sp. NPDC049253. The sequence continues at coordinate 410,954 of NZ_JBFAQX010000002.1, forward strand.
CGCATTGGTTCCTGTTGATCGCGGTGCTGGTGGCCGTCGTCGGGCTGCTCGCGCTGCACGCCGTGGTTCTGGGCGGGTTCCACAGCGACGAGACCGCGCCGCAGTCGACCACGGCGAATGTGCCCGACAGCGTGCGCACTGGTGGCTCGCTGATCGATGCCCGCAACGGCGCGCCGGACGTGCGGCGTCCCGCGGACAAGACACTCGCCCTGACCTTCGACGACGGGCCCGACCCGACCTGGACGCCGGCGATTCTCGCGGTCCTCGATCGTTACCACGTCAAGGCCACCTTCTTCGTCACCGGCGCGCACGCGGCCGAGTACCCGGGGCTGGTGCGAGAAATCGCGGCCCACGGCCACGACATCGGCAACCACACGGCCACGCACGTCGATCTCCGTTCGGAGGGTGACCTGCGCACTCAGCTCGAGCTGCGCTTCACCGATCTCGCCGTGGCCGGTGGGGCCGGGGTGTCCCCGGCGCTGGTTCGCCCGCCGTATTCCGCCACCCCCGCCTCGGTCGACGATCCGGCCTGGCGTTCGATCCAGCGGATCGGCGCCGCCGGCAAGATCGCCGTGCTCTCCGACACCGACTCCGAAGACTGGCAACGGCCGGGCGTCGCGGCGATCGTCGCGAACTCGATGCCGAAGGACGATCGGGGAACCGTCCTGCTCATGCACGACGCGGGCGGCGACCGTTCCCAGACCGTGGCGGCGCTGGACCGGCTGATCCCGGCGTTGCAGGCCCAGGGCTGGCGACTGGGCACGGTGAGCGACGCGGTCGGCCTCGCCTCGGCCGGTGCCCCCGCCGGTTTCGGCCAAATAGCGGCCGGCTGGCTGCTGATCGGGGCCGTGCAGACCAGCAACGTGGTCGCCGATCTGCTGGCCGCGCTGCTGATCGTCGCCAGTGTGCTCGCGGGACTGCGCACCGTGGTCATGCTGATCACGACCGCGGTGCACGTCCGGCGGCGGCGGTCGGCGAAACTCGGCGCCGTCACCGCACCGGCCACCGTCATCATCCCCGCCTACAACGAGCGGGCCGGGATCGAAGCCACGATCCGCTCGGTGCTCGCCTCGGATCATCGGGTCGCGGTGATCGTGGTCGACGACGGCTCGACCGACGGCACCGCCGAGCTGGTGGAGAGGTACGTCTCCCGGCGCGTCCAGCTGATCCGGCAGGCGAACGCGGGGAAGGCCGCGGCGCTCAACACCGGGATCGCCGCGGCGCGCACGGAATTGGTGGTGCTCGTCGACGGCGACACGGTGCTGGAACCCGGCACGGTACGCACGCTGGTCCAGCACTTCGCCGACCCCGGGATCGGGGCGGTGTCGGGCAACGCGAAGGTCGGCAATCGCCGCAGCCTGCTCGGGCAGTGGCAGCACATCGAGTACGTCATCGGGTTCAACCTGGATCGGCGGCTTTACGACGTGCTGGAGTGCATGCCGACGGTTCCCGGGGCCATCGGCGCGTTTCGCCGGTCCGCGGTGCTGCGGCTCGGCGGCATTCCCCTCGACACACTGGCCGAGGACACCGACCTGACCATGGCCATGGAACGCGCCGGCTGGCGCGTCGTCTACGAGCAGGAAGCGCGGGCCTGGACCGAGGCACCGGCCACGCTCGGGCAGCTGTGGAAGCAGCGGTACCGGTGGTGCTACGGGACTTTGCAGGCGGTGTGGAAGCACCGCCGCGCGGTGCTCGAACGAGGTGCCGCCGGCCGCCTGGGCCGGCGAGGGCTGCCGTATCTGCTGCTGTTCCAGGTGCTGCTGCCGGTACTGGCGCCTTTGGTGGATGCCGCGGCGATCTTCGGAATCCTCACCTCCGACTGGGTCACCGTCGCCGGGTACTGGCTGGTTTTCCTTGCGCTGCAGGCGATTCCCGCGATGATCGCGTTCCGGCTCGACGGTGAGCGCGTGCGTTCGCTGCTGTTGCTGCCGTTGCAGCAGTTCGTGTACCGGCAGTTGATGTACCTCGTCGTCGTGCAGTCGGTGGTGACCGCACTCGCCGGGGCACCGCTGCCCTGGCACAAGCTGCACCGCACGGGCCTCACCCTCGACGCGGCGAATCCTTCCGGCCGCGATGCCGGCCGCTGACGGTCCGCGCCGCGACGCGGACAGCCGCTCGACGAGGGGTAGATTTATCAATCTGGGTTGATGTATTTTCGGGTGGTGTTGTCGTCTGACGGCCTCCCGGCGTTCGTGCGGTTGCTGGCCGATCCGGTGCGCTGGCGGCTGGCGCGCGAGCTGGCCGGCAGCGATCGGCGCGTGCGGGAACTGGTGGCGGCGGTCGGGCAGCCGCAGAACCTCGTGTCGTACCACCTGCGGCAGTTGCGGTCGGCGGGGCTGGTGACCGCGCGGCGGAGCAGTTTCGACGGACGCGACAGCTACTACCACCTGGACCTGGCGCGGTGCGCGGACGCGTGGGCCGAGGCCGGGGCGGCATTGCACCCGGGGATCGGACCGTCGGGCGGCTTCGGTCCCCACCGCTCGCGGCGCGCGAGGGTGTTGTTCCTGTGCACGGGCAACAGCGGGCGTTCCCCGTTGGCGGAGGCGCTGCTGCGGCACCGTTCGCGGGGCGCGGTGGAGGTGGCCAGTGCCGGCAGTCACCCGAAACCGTTGCACGCCAACGCGGTGCGCGTGGCCGCGGAGTACGGCCTCACACTGGAGCACGAGCCGACCCACCTGGATTCCGTGCGCGGCAGGCGGTTCGACTGGGTGATCAGTCTGTGTGATCGGGTCCGCGAGGTCCGCCCGGAGTTCCCCGGGCGGCCGGTGACGATCCACTGGAGCCTGCCCGATCCGGCCGGTGAGCCCGATCCCGGCGGGGACACCCTGCCCGCGTTCCAGCGCACTGCCGCGGAGCTGGACACCCGCATCCGGTTCCTGCCGCTGTCCCTCACCGATGCCGAGGAGAGCCGACCATGAGTACCGACCTGGAAACCCTGGTGAGCGTGCGCTACCTCGTCGACGACGTCGACGCCGCGATCGCCTTCTACACCACTCACCTCGGGTTCACCGTGCGGACGCACTTCGCCCCGGCGTTCGCCGACGTGACCCGCGGGAACCTGCGGCTGCTGCTGAGTGGCCCCACGAGTTCGGCCGGGAGGGCGATGCCGGACGGCACGAAACCCGGCCCGGGTGGCTGGAACCGCATCCACCTCATCGTCGAGGACATCGACGCCGAGGTGACGCGGCTGCGCGCGGCGGGTGTCGAGTTCCGCAGTGAGGTCGTCACCGGCCCCGGAGGGCACCAGATCGTGCTGGACGACCCCGCGGGAAACCCGGTCGAGTTGTTCCAGCCACGAGGCTGATCGCCCCGATTCTCCCGAGGCGAGCCACGCACCACGGCCGCCGGCAACCCGCCCGCGCTCGCGCGGCGGCCGACGCAACCGCAGGGCCGGCGAGGGCCGAAACCGTCCTGGCAGGTGCTTCGGGCCTCATCTGAAGTCCCTCGACTTCCCGGCCAGCCCCTTCAGGTCCAGGGCCGCCAGGTGGTCCGCCACCACCGAGACGGTGCCCTGGCCCACCTGGGCGATGCCGCGCACCAGGATCACCGAGTGGTTCTGCAGCAGGCGGCGGTTGCGGCGCCACACGCCGACGGACACGATGACGTTGATCATGCCCGTTTCGTCTTCCACGTTGAGGAACGTGATGCCCCCGGCGGTGGCGGGGCGTTGCTTGTGGGTGACGGCGCCGCCGACGCGGATGCGGGTGCCGTCGGGGACCGACAGGAGCGAGGCGGCCGGGAGGGCACCCAGGGCGTCGAGGTGGGTGCGCAGGAACGAGACGGGGTGGCGGTCCGGCGTGATACCCGTGGCCCACAGGTCGGCGGTCGCCAGTTCGAACGCCGTCATGCCGGGCAGCGGGGGCGCGTGGTGGCCGAGCGACAGGCCGGGCAGGTGGTCGGGCCGCGTGGCCGACGCAGGGCCGGCGGCCCACAGCGCCGAGCGGCGGTCGCCGAAAACGCCTGCCGTGGCGAGGGATTCGACGACCGGGCGGGCGAGCTGGACGCGTTCGGTCAGGTCGCCGATGGAGGCGAAGGGGCCGCCGGCGTCGCGCTCGGCGACGACGCGGTCGGCCACGTCCTGGCCCACCGAGCGGATGCCGGCGAGCCCCAGGCGGATCGCGACACCGCCGGTACTGTCCGGACAGGACTCCAGCGTCGCGTGCGACAGGGAGAGGTTGAGGTCCGGCGAGCGCGTGACGACGCCGTGGTGGCGCGCGTCGGCGACGAGCGACTGCGGGCTGTAGAAGCCCATGGGCTGCGCGCGCAGCAGGCCGGCGCAGAAAGCGGCCGGGTAGTAGCGCTTGAACCACGCCGACGCGTACACGAGCAGCGCGAACGACATCGAGTGCGCCTCGGGGAAACCGTAGCCGGAGAAGGCGTGGATCTGTTCGAAGATCCGGGCGATGAGGTCGGCCGGCAAGCCGTTGGCCGCGGCGCCCTCGAAGAAGCGGCCCGCCAGCCGCCGCATCTTCTCGCTGGAGCGCTTGGCCCCCATGGCCCGGCGCAGCTGGTCGGCCTCGGCCGCGGTGAACGACGCGACGTCGCGCGCCATCTGCATCACCTGTTCCTGGAACAGGGGCACGCCGAGGGTCCGCTCCAAAGCGGGCGCCAGCAACGGGTGCGCGTGCGACCACTCCTCCTCGCCGCGACGGCGGCGGATGTACGGGTGCACCGACCCGCCCTGGATCGGCCCCGGCCGGATGAGCGCGACCTCCACCACGAGGTCGTAGAACTTCCTCGGCCGCAGGCGGGGCAGCGTGCCGAGCTGCGCGCGGGACTCCACTTGGAACACCCCGACCGCGTCGGCCTCGCACAGCATGTCGTACACGGCCGGGTCGGCGAGGTCGAGGTCGTGCAGTCCGATGTGGACGTCGTGGTGCTCGGCGACGAGGTCGATCATGTAGTGCAGCGCGGACAGCATGCCGAGGCCCAGCAGGTCGAACTTCGTGAGCCCGATCGCGGCGCAGTCGTCCTTGTCCCACTGCAGCACGCTGCGGTCGGCCGCCGTCGCCCACTCCACCGGCACGATCTCCGACACCGGCGTCTTCGCGATCACCATCCCGCCCGAGTGCACGCCGAGGTGCCGCGGCGTGTCCTCCAGCCAGGCGGCGCACTCCAGCACGTCGTCGGGGATCTCGTGGCCCTGCTCCCCCGGTGTCGAGCCGCTGGCGACCGACGACCACCGGTCCACCCGCTTGCCGAACGCGTCCTGCTGGCCGGTGGAGTACCCGAGCGCCTTGGCGGCGTCGCGGATGGCGGAACGCGAACGATAAGTGATGACATTCGCCACCTGCGCCGCGTGAAAACGACCATGTTTCGCGTAGACGTACTGGATCACCTCCTCGCGCCGGTCGGACTCGATGTCGACGTCGATGTCCGGCGGGCCGTCGCGTTCGGGGGCGAGGAAACGTTCGAACAGCAACCCCCACTTCACGGGGTCGGCGTGGCTGATCCGCAACGCGAAGCACACCGCGGAGTTCGCGGCCGAACCCCGGCCCTGGGCGAGGATGTTCGTTTCCCGGCAGAATCTGACAATGTCCCACACCACGAGGAAGTAACCGGGGAACCCGAGCTGCCGGATCACCGCGAGCTCGTGGTCGAGCTGGGCGTAGGCCTCGGGATTGTCCGCGCGGCCACCATAGCGCGCGGCGGCACCTTCGAACGTCAGGTGGCGCAGGTAGTCGTCCTCGTCGGCGAACCCCGCGGGCACGGCGAACGGCGGCAGTTCAGGGGCCACCAGGGCGAGGTCGAACGCGCACTCCACCCCCAGCAGCGCGGCCCGCTGCACCGCGCCCGGGTACCGCGCGAAGCGGCCGGCCTGTTCCGCGCCGCTGCGCAGGAACGCCGTGCCGTCGGCGGGCAGCCAGCCCTCCAGCTCGTCGACGGAGCGGCGCGCCCGGATCGCCGCGACGGCCGCCGCGTGGCGCGCCTGCTCGGGGCGCGCGTAGTGGACGTTGTTCGACGCCACCGTCGGCAGCCGCAGGTCCTTGGCCAGCGCGGCCAGGCGGTCGTTGTGGACGGCGTCGAGGGGCAGGCCCTCCTCCAGCAGCTCGACGGCCACGTTCTCCCGGCCGAACCGCTCGGCGAGCGTCCGCAGCGCCACGGCCGCGCCCGCGTCGTCACCCCGCGCGAGCGCGCCGCGGACCGCGCCCTTGCGGCAGCCGCTGAGCACGAGGACGTGGCCATGCAGCTCGTCGGCGACGTCGTCGAGCGTGAGCACCGGCCGGCCCTTCTCCCCCGCCAGCTGCCCGCGCGAGATGACCGAGCACAGGCGCCCGTATCCCTTGATGTCGCGCGCGATCACCTGCAGGTGCGTGCCGACGGGATCGGCCACCCCGCCCTGCGGCGCCGGCAGGCCGAGCGACAGCTCCGCCCCGTACCCCGTGCGCACCCCGATCTCACGCGCGGCCTCGGCGAACCGGACGGCGCCGTACATCCCGTCGCGATCGGTGAGCACCAGCGCGTCGAGCCCCAGCCGCACCGCCTCCTCGACGAGCGCCTCCGGCGACGCGACGCCGTCGAGGAACGAGAAGTACGAATGCAGGTGCAGCTCCGCGTATGGCACCCGCGGCCCGTCCACCTCCACGTCCGCCCACGGCCGCAACCGCTCGGGCGCCCGGTACCCCTCCCGCTTGCGCGACCACGCCGGCGAGTCCCCGCCGTCGCCCCGCACGGGCGCCCGTCCCGCCGCGATCCGCTCCAGCTCCGACCACCGCATGAGGGGGTTGTTGAAGCCGCCTCGCCGGTGCTGCTGGTCCTGCTGGTCCACCGCACTGTCCTCACTCGCGTGAAACCGCCGCGGGGAGACAGCGTGTCCGGACCCGAACCCGGGATGGGAACAGGTGTTCGAACAGCACCATACCTCGACTCGTGGCGAGGACCGGTCCCCCGGTGCCGCTTCGAGGCCCTCGGGCGAGCGGGCGGACCAGCACCGTCAGCAGCCGGTCCAGTTCCGCGGCCGGGTCGGCCGCGAAGCCGGTGTGGACGGGGCCCGCGCGGACGACCGTGCTGCGGGGTGCCGTGAGCCAGCGGAAGTGGCGGCCCGCGTCGGGGGCGTCGGCGCAGCCGGCCGCGATGGCGGCGAGCAGGGCGCGCACGGTGTCCGCGTCGGCGGTGGGATCGGGGGCGTGCAGGCGCCGGGCGTCGAGGTCGACGGCGGCGGCGAGGAACTTGCGCGCGCGGCAGTAGAGGAGCACGCCGCCGTTCATGGACTCCTCGCGGTCGGCCCGGGGGACGACGCGAAGAGCCGCGTATTCGTACTCGTCGCTCACGGGCGAGCCGCCAGGTCTGCCACGCGCGCCGCTTCGCGCAGCGGCGGGAGCCACGCGTCGCGGGCGCGCAGCCGGTGCGACAGCTGGGTCACGTACGCCTCCCGAAGCTCCGCGGCGCTGCCGAACCCCGGTTCCGGGACGAGCCAGGCGTCGGGCACCGCGGCGGTGACCGCGCGCAGCGCGTCCTCGTCCAGCAACGGAGCCAGTGCCGCGTCAGCCGCGTCCACATCGGAGGCGAACCCGAGCAGCACGTGCTCGCTCGCAACGTACGGCCGTGTCGGATAGGCACTCGCGCCCGCCCAGTTGTGGTGAACGTGAGCGCAGCGCTGTGGTCGATGAGCACGGGTTCGCGGTGCCACCACAGCAGGTTCGGGTTGTGCCACGACCGGTCGACGTTGTTGACCAGCGCATCGAACCACAGCACCCGGCTCACGAACTCCGCGTCGACCGGGAACGCGCGCACCGAGTAGTCGAACGCGCCCGGCAGGAAGTCGACGCCGAGGTTCGGCCCGGTGCTCGCGCGCAGCAGCTCCTGCACCTCCTGGTCACCTTCGAGCCGGCCGAACGCCGCGTCCAGCTCGGCCTCGACCAGCCGCGGCACCGGCAGCCCGAGCAGCCCGGCGATCCCGGCGCACAGCACCTCGGCCACCAGCACCTTCGGCCCCTGCCCGGCGCCGCGGAACTTGACCACGTAGGTGCCCTCGTCGTCGGCCTCCATCAGGCCGGGCAGCGAGCCGCCCTCCCGGAACGGCGAGACGTAGCGTGTGAGCCGCACCCGCTCGATCATGCGTCCTCCTCACGGACCGCGTAGCCCAGCACCCGCTCGCCGAGCAGGTCTTCGACGGTGTCCAGCAGCTCCTCGACCACACCGGCGATGGCGTCGGGCGCCTCACCCGCCACGGTGCGCGCGCCGATCTCCCCGAACACGAGTGAGTGCAGCCAGCCGATCTGGCTCGCGACCAGCCGCGGCACCGGATCCCCCGCCGCCGCGCCGGTCTCCGCCGCGAGCAGGACGGCGAGCTCGTCGACCATCTGCCCCGCGAGGTCCCCGAGCCGCGCGGCCAGCGACGGCGTCGCCAGCATCAGCGCCAGCACGCGCCCGAACCCGGGTGTGAGCCCCACAGTCCGCTCCCGGGCGCGGACCTCTTCCCGCAGGCGCGCGAGCACCGCGCGGGCGGCGGACTGGCCGGCCGCGCGCTCGGCCACGATGTCGGCCAGCCGCTTCGGCGACGCCTCGTCCGGCGGCAGCACGAGGTCTTCCTTGGTGCGGAAGTAGTTGTAGACGGTGCCTTCCGAGACGTCGGCTGCCTCGGCCACCTCGGCGATCGTCACCTCGCCGAAGCCGCGCTCGACGAACAGCCCGATCGCGACGTCGGAGATCCGGCGCGCGGTCTGCTGCTTCTTGCGTTCCCTCAGTCCGGCCACGCGTCAGATTATGGCACGCTCCAAATTTGGAGTCGACTTTAATATCAACTCACGCGAGGCAGGCCACAGAACCGGCCCGCGCGGCCAGCACCTCGGCTACAGTCCGCCCCGGAACTGAAGCCATCACTACACCCGACCGCGAGGAGACCGAGCATGCCCCAGCTCCAGGTGATCGCCCGCTACACCGTGTCCGCCGGCAAGGAGGACCAGGTCGCCGCGCTGGTGCCGCAGCTGGCGGAGGCGGCGCGCACCGAGCCGGGCAACCTGGCGTTCGACGTCTACCGCTCGTTCGACGACCCGCGATCGGTGGTGCTGCTGGAGCGCTACGTCTCGCGGGAGGCGTTCGCCGAGCACCGCGAGACGGAGCACTTCAAGCGGCTCGTCCTCGACGGCATCGTGCCCCTGCTGGACGACCGGGCCGTGGAGCTCTTCGACGTCGCCGAGTAAGTCCACAGTGGACCGCGAGGGCCCACCGCGGACACAGCGTCACTCCTCGGTCGTCGCGTAGCGACCCTGCACCGCTTCGGCCGCCCGGTGCCGGTCGGCGTCGGACCACTCGCCCAGCTCGTAGCCGTGCCACGGTTCGGCCAGCGACAGCTCCGGCAGGCCGAGCTCCTGCCACAGGTCCTGCGCGCGGTCCATGAACTCCTTGGCCGGCAACGAGGTCGGCGGGTACGGGCGCTTGCGCGTGGCGTCGATCAGCAGCGCCGAGGACAGGCTGCCGTCCTCCGCGGCCGACGGGTCGAGGCGCGGCAGCTTGCCCGGCAGCACGGTGACGTCGCGCGCCGGCTGCATGCGGAAGCTCATCGCCCACACCACGGCGCTGAGGTCCTCGGGGTCGACGTCGTCGTCCACGGCGATGATCGTCTTGCCCATCGACGCCTCGTACCCGGACGCGGCGTACAGCGCCTGTCGCGCCTGGCCGGGCGTCGGGTTCTTCAGCTGGATGACGAAGAACATGTTGCACGTGCCGCTCTCGTGCGTGACGAAGCGCTGCACCGCGTTGATGTTGCACGCCTGCTTCAGGAACCGCAGGTACACGTTCTCGAACGCGATCTTGCGCATCAGCGTCGACTCGCTCGGCGGGAACTCGCTGATGAACGCCTGCACGACCGGTGTCGTGCGGTGGGTGATGCAGCGGACGCGGAACACCGGCGACGTCGTCTGCGGGCCCATGTAGCCGCTCGCCTCACCGAAGGGACCCTCCGGCTCCAAGTGCTCCGGGTCGATCTCGCCCTCGAGCACGATCTCCGCGTGCGCGGGCACCTCGAGGTCCACGGTCTCGCAGCGCACCACCTCCAGCGGGCGGCCCATCAGGCCGCCGGCCACGGCGTACTCGCTCACGCCGAACGGGATCTTCTGCGCCCCGGCGAACCCGACCGCGGGCACCGCGCCGAGCACGATCGCGGCCTCGAGCTTCTTGCCGAGGCGCCGCGCCTTGGCGAGGTGGATCGCGATGTGCTGCGTGGGGGTGTCCATCTGCAGCCCGATCCGGTCCGGGCCCTTGACCATGCCGCGGTAGATGCCGACGTTGTAGGTGCCGTCCTCCGGGTCCTTCGTGACCCAGTACGGCGCGGTGAGGAACGGCGCCGGGTCGAAGCCGGGCGTCGAGATCGGGTGCGGGAACCCGTCGACGCCCCCGGCGTCCAGGAGGGACTGTCCCGTGAGGACGTTCTCCTTGCACGGCCCGCTCTCGACCACCACCGGCTCCACGGGGTTCGCGAGCGCCGCGGCCCAGCGCCCGGCCACCTCGTCGGGCTTCGCGGCCAGCGCCGTGGTGTAGACGGCGCGCGAGGACGCGAACGCCCCCATCACCACGGTGCCGTCGTAGCGCCGCCCGGACCCGTCGGTCACGTTCTCGAAGAGGAACGCCTTGCGCTCGGCCTCCGGCAGCCCGCGGAACTGCAGGCGCACCAACGGAACCAGCTCGGTGTCCTTGTCGACGGGCCGGGTCACGCGCACCAGCAGCCCGCGGCGGTCGAGCTCGGCCAGGTACTCCCGGAGGTCACCGTAGGGGTAGTCGTTCACGGCTGTCGGTTCCTCTTTCGTCGACGGGAAGAACTCACGGACTCCTTGTTACGGAGGCCGTTAACAAACGCGTTCCGCACCACGGAGCCACCAGGGCCCGGACACGGCACGATCACGATTCTCCTTGCCAGGAAGGATTTCCGCGCCGGTGAGAGTCCACATCGCCTTGACCGCTCCCGTAGTTCGCCGTTGACACATCCCTGGGCGCGACCTATCGTCTCCCGCATCATTTACGGCTGTCAAGTCAGGTACTAAAGTTAAATAAATCCCCCCATCAACCCGCGGCACCCGTCCCCCTCCCGCACTCGCCGGTGAGTGTCGTGGTGCTGGATGCCGCCCGGGCCGAGGAGCGCGGATGCGACCCGCTGCCACGTTCGACCAGATCCTCACCGAAACCCCGATGCCCCGCCGGGTCCTCGCGATAGCCGCGATCGGCGGCAGCGCGGTGATCTTCGACGGCTACGACCTGCAGTCCCTGTCCTACGCACTGCCCAAGATCGTCGCCGAATGGCACATCTCGCCCGTGCAGGCGGGGTGGCTGGCGTCCTTCACCTTCATCGGCCTGTTCATCGGGGCCGTCGGCCTCGGCGCGCTCGGCGACCGCTTCGGGCGCAAACGCATGCTCGTGCTGGGCGTGTCCGTGTTCGCCGTGTTCATGGGCACGGCCGGGTTCGCGGGCGACTACACCCAGTTCGCGATCCTGCGGTTCTGCGCCGCCATCGGCATGGGCGGCGTGCTGCCCGCGACGATCGCCATGCTGGGCGAGTACGTGCCCCTGCGCCGGCGCGGCAGGATGACCGCCGTGTCCGCCGGCTGCTTCACGTTCGGCTTCGTGCTCGCCGCCATCGCCGCCACCCTGCTGGTGCCCGACTTCGGCTGGCGGCCGCTGTTCCACATCTCCTACGCGGCGCTGATCGTCGCGGCCCTGATCGCCTGGTTCGTGCCCGAAACGCCGCAGTTCCTCGCGACGCGCAGCCGGTACGACGAAGCGCTCGCGACCGTCAAGAAGGTCTTCCCGGCGATCTGGCCGGCGGCGCAGGCCGCCGACCCGGCCACGTTCTTCACCGGCCCGCGCACCGAGAACGGCAAGATCCAGCTGCGCACGCTGTGGTCCCCGCACTACCGCAACTCCACCCTCACACTCTCACTGCTCTACCTGTTCCTGCAGTTCGTGGTCTACGCGCTCGACTTCTGGATGGTGTCGCTGCTCGTGAAGCACGGCCTGTCGCTGGTCGGCAGCTACTCCTACGCGATCGAGCAGGCCGCCGCGGCCACGATCGGCGGGTTCGTGCTCGGCTGGGTGCTCGACCGCATGAACCAGTACGTGGCGCTCTCCATCGCGTTCGCCGCGGGCGGGGTGTGCCTCGTGCTCTTCGGGTTCGCGTCGTCGGTCGTCGCGCTGTACATCCTCAACGCGCTGGCCGGCGCGTTCATCATCGGCGGCCAGAACGTGGTGCACACGCTCGTGATGGCCACCTACGGCCCGGAGGCCCGCGCGACGGGTCTGGGCTGGGCGCTGGGCATCGGCCGCCTCGGCGGGCTGCTCGGCCCGCTCATCGGCGGTTACCTGCTCGCTGCCTCGCTGCCCTTCCCGGTGTACTTCCTGGTCTTCGCGGTGCCGGCGGTGCTGTGTTCGATAACCGTGGTGATCCTGCGGGCCGTCAAGACGCCGCAACCGGCGCCCCTGGCGCGCCAGCTTGACCCAAAATACTAAGCTAAGTACATTACTTGAGTACTGTTAATTTGACCAGGAAGGCCACCATGCGCCTTGCCGTGCCCGACCTCGTCTCGAACTCCTACTTCCCCGCCATCGCGGCTGTGGAGCTCGGATACCTTCGCGACGAGGGTCTCGACGTGGAGTGGGAGCTCCTGTTCCCCGTCACCGACGCAGCAATCGCCCTTCGCGAGGGGCGGATCGACTACCTCGCCGGGTGCGCCCACGCCCCGCTCTACGCCGACTCCGCCTGGGGCGAGCAGAAGCTGCTGGCCGCGCTCGCGCAGAACATGTACTGGTTCCTCGTGGTGCGGCCCGACCTCGACGTCACCCGCGAGACCCTCGCCAAGCTCCACGACGTCCGCATCGGTGCCGCGCCCGGCCCCGACCTCGGCCTGCGCCGGCTGCTCGAGGCCGAAGGCGTGGACCTGGCCGGGGCGGGCGTCACCATCGCCCCGGTCGCGGGCGTCGCCGGCGACGTCTCCTTCGGCGTCACGGCGGCCCGGGCCCTGGAAGAAGGCCGGATCGACGCCTTCTGGGCCAACGGCATGGGCACGGAGGTCGCGGTGCAGCGCGGCGTCGGCAAGGTCGTGGTGGACGCCCGCCGAGACGGCTCCGCCCACTCGCTTTACACGTTCCCGGCGCTCATGACCACGGACCGCACGGCCGCGGAACGCCCGGACGAGGTGGCCGCCGTCACCCGCGGTGTGCTGCGGGCCCAGCGCGAGCTGCGCCGGGACCCGTCGCTGGCCACCCGGGTCGGCACCGCGCTGTTCCCGGAGATGGAGGCCGGCCTCATCGCCGGCCTGATCGAGCGGGACGGGCCGTTCTACGAGCCGGCGATCTCCCCCGAGGCCGCCGCCGGGCTCGCCGGGTTCGCCCGCGCGACGGGGCTCACCGACCGCGAGCTGTCCTACGACGACATCGTCGCCGCGGGCGCCCGCGAGCTGTGGCAGGCCTCGTGAAGATCGCCCTCGTCCAGATCGGCAGCCCCGAGGACGAGCCCGTCGCCGCCCGGTTCGACCGGGTGGCCGGGCTCGTCCGCTCGGCGGCCTCGGCCGACCTGATCGTGCTGCCCGAGCTGTGGGCCACCGGGTACTTCGCCTTCGACGACTACGCCCGCGACGCCGAACCGGCCGACGGACCGTCGCTGGCACGGCTCGGTGAGCTCGCCCGCGAGACGGGCGCGTACCTGCACGGCGGCAGCTTCGTCGAGCGCCTGCCCGACGGCGCCCTGCGCAACACCGCCGTGCTGTTCGACCCGAGCGGCGAGCTCGTGCACAGCTACAGCAAGGTGCACGTGTTCGGCTACGAGTCGAAGGAAGCGCAGCTGCTCAAGCCCGGTGACCACGTGTCCGCGGTGGCGACGCCGTTCGGCGCGGTCGCCGGCACGACGTGTTACGACCTGCGCTTCCCCGAGCTGTGGCGCTGCCTCGTCGACGCCGGCGCGGAGATCGTGATCGTGCCGGCCGCGTGGCCCGCGGCGCGGCTCGCGCACTGGCGCCTGTTCACCACGGCGCGCGCCGTGGAGGACCAGGTGCTCGTGGTGGCGTGCAACGCCACCGGCACCCAGGGCGGGGTCGAGCTCGGCGGGCACAGCCGCGTCGTCGACCCGTGGGGCACCGTGCTCGCCGAAGCCGGCACCGAAGAGGGGATCACCTGGTGCGACGTCGATCCCGGCGTCGTCCCCGCCACGCGCGAGCAGTTCCCCGTGCTCGACGACCGGCTCCCCAGCTACCGCGAACTGACCATCCGAGGAGCGCACGCATGACCGCACTCACGTTCACCGTGGCCGGGACGGGCGAAACCGTCGCGGTCGCCGACTTCGACCTCGTGGTCGCGGGCTACACCGGCCGCGACGAGGCCGCCGTGAAGCACCACATCGACGAGCTCGCCGCCATCGGCGTGCCGCCGCCCGACTCCGTCCCGGCGTTCTACGAGCTCGACGCGGCGCTGGCGACGCAGGCCGCGGCCATCTCCGTCGACGGCACCAACACCTCCGGCGAGGTCGAGCCCGTGCTCGTGCGCGCGGGCGGCAAGCTCTACCTCACCGTGGGCTCCGACCACACCGACCGCGACATCGAGACCTCCAGCGTCAAGGACTCGAAAGCGGCCTGCCCGAAGCCGCTGGGCACCACCGTCATCCCGGTCGACGACCCCGACTGGGACGCGATCATCGCCGAATCCACTGTGGACGGCGTGCGCTACCAGTACGGACCCCTCAGCGCCCTGCGCATCCCCACCGACGTGCTGGCCCTGCTCGACCGTCCGGCCGAGCGCGACCTGGTGATGTTCTGCGGCACCCTGACGCTGCTCGACGGCAAGTTCGTGCCCGGGAAGGCCTGGACGCTGTCGCTGGCCCTGCCCGGCGGCCCCGAGCTCACCCACGCCTACTCGGTGTCCTGACACCCCCCGTACCCGAGGAGAGAGAAACCCCATGGCCAAACCGGAACACGAGTTCTTCCCCGCCAAGACGGTGGAGTTCACGCCCTGCGCGGGCGTCGTGCCGCAGCTGACCGAACGCATCCTCGCCGCCGACGGCGACAGCGGCGTCGCGACGCGCATCCTGCGCTTCGAGCCCGGCACGGACACCACCCCGAACGGCGTGCAGGTGCACGACTTCTGGGAAGAGGTCTACATCCTCGAAGGCTCGTTCCACGACACGCGCCTCGGCAAGACCTTCTCGGCCGGCGACTATGCCTGCCGCCCGCCGGGCATGGAGCACGGCCCGTGGACGAGCGAGGAAGGCTGCCTCACCTTCGAGGTGCGCTACCGCGCGAGCTGAACCGTCCACAGCGGACACACGAGAAAGGGCGCCCGGCCTTGGCCGGGCGCCCTTTCTCGTCTTCACGGTGCAGCGAGCGCCATCTTCGTGCGGGCAGGGAAACGGGGCGCCGACTTGGCTCGAGTCGGCGCACACTGCGCCTTGTAGCGTTGCGTGGGTGTGCTGTGGGCGGACTCAGCCGGGCTTGCGGGCGAGGTCGTAGGCGAAGCTCACGGTCTCGGTGAAGACTCCGCCGTCGTCGTGGGGGCGGAGGGTGGCTGCAAGGTCGGCATCGAATGCGGCGGCCCGGTCGCCGATGACTGCGGGCGGGAGGAACGAGGTGGAGCGGATGTGGCCGGTGAGTTCGGCCAGGGTCCAGTGGTGCTTGGCCGTGAAGGCGTGGCGGCCGCAGACCTCGAACCCGGCCGCGGACAGAACCTCGGGATCGGGCCGGCGCCGGCGCGCGCGGTCCGTGCGTTCGGGAATCCTGTGCTCGGCCCCGAGTTCTCGTTGCCATCGTTGCAGGGTGGCTGCGAGTGATCGCTGCCAGTCTTCCCCGCCCGCCCAGGGCGAGGACGACCAGCACAACGCGAGATATCCGCCGGGAACGAGCCATCGGAGTATCCGGCGGGCGACCAGGTCGCGCTCCAGCCGGTGGAAGGCGTTGCCGACGACGGCCAGCTCGAAGTGGTCCGGCTGTGCCTCAAACGTCTCGGCGCTGGAGGCGAGGGGCCGAAGATCCTCCACACCGCCGTCAGCCGCCTTGACGCGAACGGTTTCGATCATGTCCCGTTCCTGGTCCACGGCCCACACTTCCGCGAAGTGCCGGCTGAGCGGGAAGGCGAGCTGGCCGGTCCCACAGGCCAGATCCAGCAGCCTTCCGCGCCCGGAGAGGTGGGTGCCGGCGACCAGATGGGTGAGCAGGGACGCCGGATACGGCAGCCGGTAGCGGTCGTAGTACTCGGCGGTGCCCTGGTAGAGGTCTGTTGCGAACTGCCCTTCGTCGCTCACCGGACCTGGCCCCTTCTGTCGGCTTCTGCCCAAGTTAGTGCTCGCCGCAGCGGCTGCACTCGACTGCGCCGTGCCTTCGTGCGGGCATGGAAACGGGGCGCCCGGCGTTCGCCGGGCGCCCCGCGGTCTGTCTGCCTCGCTTACGCCTGCACGGTCTCCGTGCGGCCACCGAGGTCGTAGCCGGCCAGCGCGCCGTCCACGAGAGCCTCCGCGCGGGCGAAGTCGTAGATCTGGCTCATGCGCGACTTCACGAGGAAGGGCGCGCCGGCGTAGAACATCTCGTACTGCTGGTGGCGGCTCGCGAACTCCGAACCGACGAGGTCCCACACGAGCTTGAGCAGCTTCACGCGCTCGACGGTCGGGTGGCCCGGCGACTGCACGTACCGCTCGAAGTCGGCGCGCGCCTCGGGGTTGCCGAAGTCGGCGGCCGAGGACGGCAGCTGGATCACGCCGCCGCCGACGAGGTCACGCACCAGGTGCAGCAGCTTCGGGTAGAAGTCCGACTGCAGCGTCATGGTCGCGTAGCACTCCTCGCGCCCGGGCCAGGCCACGCCCTTCTCGTCGAGCTCGCAGTTCTGCTCCTGCGCGTAGACCAGACCGGACACCATGGCCGCGTGGGCGGCCAGCTCGCCGAGCACACCGCGCACCGGCGGGAACTTGTCCGAGCCGTTCATGCGCGCCACGCGCAGCGCGAGGCCCGCCAGCAGGTCCAGCTTCACGGAGAAGCGGATCTGGGCCTGGTTGTTGCCCAGCAGGTGGGCCGGCGTGCGGCTCCACTGGTCGCTGGTGATCTGGCGGTCGCGGAGCACGAACACGTGCTCCCACGGCACGAAGACGTCGTCGAACACGATGAGCGAGTCGGTCTCGTCGAAGCGCGTGGCGAGCGGGTAGTCGTACACGCTCGTGGCGCCTTCGGCGTAGCTGCGCCGCGAGTAGATCTTCAGGCCCTCGGCGCCGATCGGGACGGCGACGGAGATCGCCTGGTCCTCGTCACCCGGCTGCAGCGGCACGATGCAGCTGAGCACGAGGTAGTCGGAGATCGCCGCGCCCGTGCCGAGCATCTGCGCGCCGGCGATGACGATGCCGTCCTCGCGCTCCTCCTTCACGCCCGCGTACAGGTGCGGGTCGGCCTGCTGGTGCGCGGGCTTGCTGCGGTCGATCTGCGGCGGCACGATCGCGTACGAGCAGTAGAGGTCGTTGTCGCGCACGAATTCGTAGAACTTCGTGACGTTGTCGGCGA
Source organism: Amycolatopsis sp. NPDC049253 (assembly GCF_040678995.1). Classification (NCBI taxonomy): domain Bacteria; kingdom Bacillati; phylum Actinomycetota; class Actinomycetes; order Pseudonocardiales; family Pseudonocardiaceae; genus Amycolatopsis; species Amycolatopsis sp. NPDC049253. The sequence continues at coordinate 428,407 of NZ_JBFAQX010000002.1, forward strand.
AGCGCTGCCCGCCCGCCGCGAAGACGTCGGAGCGGCCCGCCCAGCCGGCCAGGAAGCCCGCGACGTGCTCGGGCCCGCGGCCCATGAGGCCGAACGTCGCCTCGGCCGTCTTGCGCAGTGCCACACGGCGGCGGCGCAGGTCGTCCTCGCCCCGCGGGATGAGGTACGACAGGTTCACCGGAGCACCGGTGGTCGGGGACGGGAACGTCATCTCCGCGGCGTTGGCCGGGTCGTGCGCGAAGTCGTACACGCGCGCGATGGACTCGACGGCCCCCTTGAACGCGGGGTGCGCGGCGACGTCGGAGACGTATTCGCCGTCGACGAATACCCGCCGATTGTCGCGCAGTCCTTCGACGTAGTCCTTGCCGGAACGCGTCACGCCGATTCCTCCAGTGCGATCGGTAGCGGCCGGGGCCGCGGGTGGTGGACTCCTGCTTGCAACTGCCGGTAGCTGCCCCGGAAGTGCAGGAGCGGTTCGTGGTGGGGCAGCGCCGAGCTGAGCCCGATGCCGCCCACGGTGGCGATGAGCACGGCATGCGTGCCCGCGTGCACGTCCTGGTCGATTTCGCAGTCCAGGAACGCGAGGGCGCCGGAGAGGGCCGGGCTGTGCCAGCCTTCGCGGCGGGTGAGCCATTCCTCGGGCAGGGCCTTGTCCGCACCCGGGCGGGCGCAGTGGTCCGAGATCTCGCGGGCGGGCGAGCCGAGGATGTTGACGCCGAACCGGCGGGTTTCGGCGATGCGCTCGTAGGTGCGGGTGGAACGGTTGACACAGACCAGGATCATGAGCGGATCGACAGACACCGACGAGAACGCGGTGGCGGTCATGCCGAGTGGGCGACCGGCCGCGTCCCAGAGGGTGATGACGTTGACGCTGGCCGCGAAAGAACCGAGCGCCGCTTTGAATCCGCTGGGATCACTGTCCGCGGGGTGCAGAGCCATGGGGTGACCTCCTGGGCCAGAAGGCTAACAAGAATACCTTACTTTAGTCAACTAAAACCGTGCGACGTATGATCGCCGGGTTCGCCCGCCGCCGCGCTCGTCCGAGAGGAAACCCACCCCCATGAACGACGCAATGCGCGCCTACACGAAGTGGGCCGACATCGGCGACGCCAAGCGCAGCCGCGAGTTCCAGGCGTACGTGAAGAACATCGCCGACGCGCGCTACGTGACCCGCCGCGTGCTGCGGATCGTGGACGAGCAGGCGAAGACCCATGGCCTGGAACCCCTGCTGCACCAGGCACTCCTGCAGGTGTACGGGTCCAACGAGGCCCGCGGCATCACCGTGAGCACGCTGGCGGCCCGGCTCGACGTGGCCGCCGCGTTCGCCTCGCGCATGGTGCGCCGACTGGAGGAACTTGGCCTGGTGACACGCGAGGCCTCGGAGAGCGACCGGCGTGCGACCAACGTCGTCGCCACCACCGCCGGCGCGGAGAAGCTCGCCGAGATCGACAACGAGGTGCACCACAGCGTCGCCTTCCTGCAGCACCAGCTGACCGAGGACGAACGCCTGTCGGCTCTGTCGATCTTCGCGTTCTACGTGGGCCTCGACCCCGACTCGGCCATCGCCGAAGCCATCCGCGCGGCCGCCGATTCCTGAGCCCTTCCCTGATATAGTGTCCTCAGGTCATTGACCTGAAGGTGTCATCTTGACCGATGACGTCTTCGGCCGGCATCGGTCAACCGGGCACTGGGAGGGGGACACGGTGGAGGACGAGACCGCCCAGCTGCTCGCCCTGTGGGGCAAGGGCGCGGTCGCGTCGAGCGACCTCGACTTCGCCAACCATGTCAAGGCGATCGCCCACGCACGGTTCGTGCTGCGCAAGATCCTTCGGCTGCTCGACGAGCAAGCCATCGCGGGCGGGTTGCAGCCGCTGCAGCACCAGGCGCTGCTGCAGATCTTCGGCGCCGAGGGTCCGCTGCCGGTCAACAAGGTCGCCGAGCGGCTCGACATCGCGCCCGCGCTCGCCTCGCGCCTGATCCGCCAGCTCGAGGAGAAGGGGCTCGTGCACCGCGCCCGCATCCCCGACGACCGCCGGGTCATCGCCGTGCACGCGTCGGAAGCCGGCATCGAGGTGCTGCGCACCATCGACAACGCCGTGCACCACCACGTGAACCACTTCCAGCACCAGCTCACCGATGAGGGCAAGTTCGGCGCGCTGGCCACGTTCTCGTTCTACCTGGGGCTGGACTCCGACCCGCGGCTGGCGCTGCTGCTCACCGCGGCCGGGCACCACGCGCACGCCCACCACCACTGACCCTCGGCCGGACCGCGAACGGGAAAGAGGCCCCGGCCCGGGTGCGTCCACACCGGACCGGAGCCCCTCGGTCTTCGTCAGTTCTGCGGGCGGTACCGCAGCAGGAACCCTTCGATCCCCGACACGAGCATGTTGATCACGAGCGCCACCAGCCCGACCACGACCACGAGCCCGTAGACCTGAGCCGACTGGAAGTTCTGCTGCGCGGTCTCCATCAGCTTGCCCAGCCCTGACACCTGCGTGCTGATCTCGACCACCAGCACCAGCACCAGGGTCAGCGGCGCCGCGATCTTCACGCCCAGCAGCAGGCCCGGCACGATCGCGGGCAGGTGGATCTTGCGGAACGCCGCGAACTTCCCGAGCCGCAGCGTCGAAGCCACGTCGGAGAGCACGACGTCGGCCGACTTCGCCGACTGGCGCACCTGCAGCAGCACGGGCCACAGGGCGCCGAAGACCACCACGTAGAGCTTCATCGACTCGGTGTAGCCGACGAGCAGCACGGCCAGCGGCACGAGCGCGACGCCCGGCAGGAACCGGAAGTACTCCAGGATCGGGCCGAGCAAGCGTTCGGCCAGCGGGAAGTGGCCGATCAGGAGGCCGAGCACCGCGCCGAGCACGGTGGCGGCCAGCAACGAGATCACGAACGTCTCGAGCGTGGCGAGCAGCCCGTCGACCAGCGCACCGCCGGAGGTGAGCTCCCACGTCTGGCTGAACCAGGCGGCCGGCGGCGGGAAGAAGGTGCTCGAGCTGTCGCCGATCACCTGCCACAGCACGAGTACCAGGGCCAGCGGCAGCAGGCCGCGCAGGGGCGCGACCCCGGACTTGCGGGTTCTACGCGGCATCGTCGGCTCCCCTGGCTGCTTGACGGGCACCCGGCACGAACCGGAGTGTCCACACGAGAATGAAGTTGAGGACGATGCCGAGCACCCCGGTGAGCAGGATGTAGGAGAACATCGCCGCCGGGCGCAGCGACTGCTGCTGCTCCACGAGCGCGTAGCCGATGCCCTCGGGGTCGCCCACGATCTCGGCGACGATGGCGAGCACCAGCGCGGCCGAGAGGCTCAGCCGCAGCGCCACCACGATCTTCGGCAGCGCCGTGGGCAGCGCGAACTTCACGACCTTGGCCACCGGCGAGAGACCGAGGCTGCGCGCGAGGTCCTGGTGCACCGGGTTCACGCCGCGGACACCGTCGATCGTGCTGATCGCCACGGGCCAGATCGCGACCCACGCGGCGATCACGATCTCCATCTCCACGGTCTGCGCCAGCAGGATCACCACGATCGGCACGAACGAGATCGCGGGCAGCGCGCGCAGCACCTCCACCGAGGCCATGCCGTACGTCCACGCGGGACGGACGAGGCCGAGCAGCAGCCCGAGCAGCAGGCCCAGCACCGAACCCAGCGCCCAGCCGCCGAGGCAGGCTTCCAGCGTGTGCGCGGTGTTCGTGAGCAGCTCGCCGGACGAAGCGAGGTCCACTGTGGACGACCAGATGTCCGACGGGGCCGGGATGTTGTCGTAGGGCAGCAGCCCGATCGATTTCACCAGCTGCCACAGCAGGATCACGGCCACCGGCACCGCGAACCCGATCAAACGCCTCATTCGGCCCCTGCCTCGGATTCCGCCCGCAGCGCCTCGTACACGCGGTGGCGAGCGGCGAGATAGGCCGGGAGCTCCTTCGTCGCCACCTGGTCGCGCGGGCGCGGCAGGTCGATGCGCAGCTCGCGCCCGACCGTGGCCGGACGGCCGGCGAGCACGAGCACGCGGTCGGACAGGTACACGGCCTCGTCGATGTCGTGGGTCACGAACACGACGGTCGCGCCGGTGACCTCGGCGACCTTGAGCAGTTCGTCCTGCAGCTGCGCCTTGGTCATCGCGTCGAGCGCGCCGAAGGGCTCGTCCATCAGCAGCACCTCGGGGCGCATCACGAGCGAGCGAGCGATCTGCACGCGCTGCTGCATGCCGCCCGAGAGCTGCCACGGGTAGTCCTTGCCGCGGTCGGCGAGACCGACCAGCTCGAGCGCTTCGCGGACGCGTTCGTCGCGTTCGGCCTTGCTCGTGCGGCCTTCCAGGCCCAGCGCGACATTGCGCTCCACCGTGCGCCACTGCAGCAGCGACGCGGCGTAGTTCTGGAACACGATGCCGACGCCGGCGGGCGGGCCGGTGATCTCCTTCCCGCGGAACCGCACGGACGAGCCCTCCCCCGGGGAGAGGAGCCCGGCGAGGATCCGCAGCAGGGTCGTCTTCCCGGTGCCGGACGGCCCGAGAATGCTGAGGAACTCCCCTTGGGCACAGGAAAAACCGACGTCCTCGAGCACCCGCAGCACCTTGTTGCGCGTGCGGTACTCGACGAAGAGCTTCGAACAGGAAAACGCATCCGCCGTCTCGGTGGCCGGCGCGGTGGCTTCTACGGTCACGGGATCGGGACCTCCTTCAGGGCTGGCGTTGGCCATGATGGGCGCCTAACCTTCCACACGTCAATGACTTGAGTAGTGCTTTTTGGTCTGCGATCCAGGCTTAACAAGGCCGTTACCAACGTTCTGAGCTGGACCATTGAGAGATTAGCTAACTTGAGTTACTGTCTCTGCTCAACTACTTCGGATAGTGAATATCTCCCCGATCCCCAATCCCCCCACTCCTACGGAGGCGTCATGAGGGGCACCCGCATCACCACGCTGGCCACCGCGCTCCTGGCAGCCGCGCTCGCCGTGTCCGCCTGCGGCGGTTCCGGTGGTTCCACGTCGTCGTCCGACGGCAAGATCCGCATCGCGCTGAACAACACCAACGACTCGCTCGCGGTGCTCGTGGCCGAGCAACAGGGATTTTTCGCCAAGCACGGCGTGAAGGGCGTTTCGACCACGACGCTCAACGACATCACGCTGGTGCCCTCGCTGCTGGGCAAGCAGTACGACCTCGGGTTCAGCGTCGCGCCGATCATGCTGCGCGCGTCTTCGTCCGGTGTGCCGCTCGTGGCCGTGTCGGGCAACAACGGCGACTCGCCCGAGGACCAGAGCGTGCAGATCTTCGTGCGCCCGGACATCACGGACGTGAAACAGTTGCAGGGCAAGCGCATCGGCTCGCCGACACTCACCGGAAACATCAACATCGCCACCAAGGCGTGGCTGTCGAAGAACGGCGTGGACCCCGCGGCCGAGCAGTTCGTGCAGGTGCCGACGCCGAACATGATCGACGAGCTGAAGGCCGGCCAGGTCGACGCCGTCGAGGTGATCAACCCGTTCATCACGGTCGGCAAGCAGGCCGGGATGCGCAGCCTCGGCGACCCGGAGCGGGCCTTGAGCCCGAACTACGTCGGCGGCACGTACTGGATCGCGTCGAAGGACTGGACCGCGGCGAACCCCCAGCTCGCGGACGGGTTCAAGGCGGGGCTGCAGGACGCGGCGCAGTGGATCAAGGCCAACAACGACAAGGCCTACGCCGCCTTGGCCGCCTACACCAAGGTCACGCCCGAGCAGGCCAAGAAGTCGCCGCTGGGCGAGTTCACGACCGAGGTCTCGCAGGACGACCTGAAGATCTGGGGCGACGCCATGAAGCAGTTCGGCGGCTTCGGCGGCACGGTCGACTACAGCAAGCTCGTCTACACCGGTTCGAAGTGACGGGAGTACCTCACGTGTCCGATCTGGACAGAACGGCCGCCGCGGTCACCTACCGCCCCGCGGAAACGCCGGAGTCCCTGCTCGACTTCCACGCGCCCGACGGCGTTTCGTTGCGGTACTACGAGATCACCTCGCTCGACGGGCGGTCCGGCCCGGCCGCGCACCTGGTGCCGGCCGAGCCGCTGCCCGACGCACCGCTCGTGCTGAGCGTGCACGGCAGCGGCGGCAGCATCGGCAGCCTGCCGGTGCGCACGCTCGCCCTCGGCCTCAGCGGCCGCGGCGTGCCGGTGCTCGCGATCAACACCCGCCAGTCGGGCGACGCCGTGAACACCGACAACTTCTACGCCACGGTGCGCGACATCGAGGCCGCGTACTGGACCGCGCGGTCGCTCGGCTACTCGAAGATCGTGCTGCACGGGCACAGCCTGGGCACGTCGCAGGTCTCGTACTTCGCGGCCACGCACTGGCACCCGGAGACCGCGGGCATCGCGCTGACCGGGATGTTCGCGGACCTGCCGTGGAAGTCGCGCCACCTGCTGATCAACGACGAGGCCACCTACCGCGCGCTGACCGAGGAGGCCGTGGCGGCCGCCCAGGCCGGCGACTTCGGCCGCACGCTGTCCACGCAGATGTCGTGGCTCGGCGGGCGCACGGTTCCGGTGACGGCGCAGCACTTCCTCACCTACCGGCGCACGGGCACCGCGGGCGCGCGCAGCATCGAGTGGATCGCCCGCGTGCCGAACCCGATCCTCATGGTGCGCGACCAGCACGACACCGTGATCCACGACTTCGAGCCCGGCTGGCTGGAGGCGGCACTGGAGCAGGGCATCTCGCCGTCGGTCACGTCGGTGTCGCTGCCCTCGCCGGAAGGCACGGAGGGGCACCGCTTCGACGGCTCGGGAGAGTCGCTTGTGGACACCGTGGCCGGCTGGCTCGCGAAACTCGGCTGAAAGGAACTGACGAAGACATGGGACAGAGCGTGGTGGTCGTCGGCGCGGGTCCGGTGGGCGCGGTGTTCGCGCTCGCGGCCGCCCGGCGGGGGTTCGACGTGACGCTGCTGGAAGCGGAGCAGGCCGTCGAGGACGCCCCACGAGCCGCGACAGTGCACCCCTCGACCCTGGCGATGCTCGGCGAGCTGGGCCTGATGGACGACGTGGTCGCCCGCGGGCTCGTCGCGCGGTACTTCGACTTCTGGGACCGGCCGGAGCGCTCGCTCATCGCGCGGCTCGACCACGACGTGCTGCGCGACGTGACGCCGTATCCGTTCGTGGTCCAGATCGAACAGCACAAGATCGTGAACATGGTGCTGGAGCGGCTGTCCGGAGTGGACGTCCGGTTCGGCGCCGCGGTGACGGGCGTGACGCAGGACGCGGACTCCGCCACCGTGCACACGTCCGAGGGCCCGGTGACCGCCGACTACGTGATCGGCGCCGACGGCGGCCGCAGCACCGTGCGGAAGGCACTCGGGATCGAGTTCGAGGGCTACACCTGGCCCGAGCGGTTCCTGGTGCTCACCACGCTGTTCGACTTCCAGTCCGAACTGGACTGCAGCTACCGCAACTACTGGGCCGACCCGCGCGAGTGGGTCAACCTCTTCAAGGTGGCGGGCGACGACGGCAAGGGCCGCTGGCGCGCCGTCTTCCCCACCACCGTGGGCGAAACCGACGAGGAAGCCGTCGGCGACGAAGGCGCCCGCGCCCGGCTTTCGGGCCTGGCGCTCTCGGCGAACCCCGCGGACCAGCTCGTGCACCGCAAGCTGTACAACGTCCACCAGCGCGTGGCGGCCAGCTTCCGCTCCGGCCGCGTCTTCCTCGCCGGCGACGCCGCCCACGTCAACAACCCCATCGGCGGCCTCGGCCTCAACTGCGGCATCCACGACGCCGTCGAGCTGGCCTCCTCGCTGCACGCCTTCGCCTCCTCGGCCGACGAGAAGGTCCTCGACCGCTACGACCTGCGCCGCCGCACGGTGAACATCGAGTTCGTGCAGCAGCAGACCGTGACGAACAAGCGCCGCCTGGAGGAGAAGGACCCGGTGCGGCGGAAGGAACGCCTGGCGGAACTCGCGGCCCTGGGTGACGATGCGGAGCTGGAGCTGAAGTTCCTGATGAACTCGTCCCTGCTCAACAGCGTGGCACGGGCCGAGTCCCTCGGCTGAGGGTCAACCTCGGGCTTTGTTCACTGCGGCGACGAAAGCGCTTACGCGCTTTTCGTCGCCGTAGCCGTACTCGAAGACGTTGCCGGGAAGCTTATCCGCGAACAGCGGCACGTCCGTGACGATCGCGGAGGGAAGGGCCGGCGCCTCGAACTCCAGCCGACCACGCTTCCACGCCGTGGCCGGCTGGTGGCTGAACCCGGTGAGGCTGCGCGCGGGGAACTCGTACTTCCGGTCCGATCCCGACACCCCGTACTTGACCGCGATCTTCAGCGTGATCTTCCGGCCGTCGAAGTCGATCGAACGGCGTCTCGCTCTGATGTGCACCGCACCCTCCCCTGGTTCGGACCTTTTATCCGATCACAGGGGAAGCCGGCCGCCGATCGTCCGGAAGTCGGCATTTCGGCGGCCGAACGTCGTAATTCGTCAGAGGCGGATGCCGGCGAGCTGGGTGCCCTGGGCGACCAGCTTGCCGGTGCTGTCCCAGACGTGGCAAGACTCGTCGACGCGCCCGTCGGTGATGAGGTGGGCGCGGTGGAGCACGCGGAGCGGGCCGGGGGCCGGGCGGGCGCGGACGTAGGCCGTGAGCTCGAGCGTGGGCACCCAGCCGCTCGGGGAGATGTCGAACGTCGCCGGCGGGAAGGCGTCGACGGCGAACAGGAGGCTGACCGGGTCGAAGGCTTCGCCGCCGGGCAGGGCGAGGCGGCCCAGGAGCTCGCCGTGGCCGGAGGGGCCTTCGCTGAAGACGCGGGCGCCGGCGGGGTCGAGGCGTACCTCGATCTCGTCCATGATGGCCACCGGCAGGCCGAGCGGTGTGGTGCCCGGGGCGCGGAACGGGGACTCGACGTCGAAGCGCGGGTCGGGCAGGCCGTCCTGCCAGTACGGCTCTCCCTCGGCGAGCGTGCCGACCGTGAACAGGGCCTCGACGGCGGGCTTGCCGTTCTGGACGAGGCGGCCGCGCACCTGGCTCGAACCGCGGCCGGTGCGCAGCGTCTCGATCTCGACCTCGGCCGGGCCCGGGTCGGGTGAGCGCAGGTAGTGGGCGCTGGCGGCGAGCACGTCGGAGTGCTCGCGCTCGGTGACGGCGGCGCGCGCGATCAGCGCCAGCAGGTAGCCACCGTTGGGCTTGCCGCCGATGGTCCACTGCGGGCTGATGTCCGCGTCGAAACCACCGGGCGACCGCCGTTTGACGGCGGACACCGCGGCGAAGGTCGTCGTGCTCACCGGGACCGCCTCCTCGCCGGGCAGAGGGTTGTTCCGCGCAACTTAGCTCGCCCGGTCGCTGCGCGCCCGTCGAGTGAGACGGAGACCACCCCCGTCAGAACCCGTACAACCCAACCGGGTTGTCGACGAGGATCCGCCGTCCCACGTCCGGGCCGGTCCAGTCGAGCAGCCGGGCCAGCGCCCGCGCGTCGTCGATCGGCTCGAACGGCTCGACGCTGAGGCGGTTGCCCGGAGTGCGCAGCCGGCCACCGGTGTGGGGCCAGTCGGTGCCCCACAGCAACCGGTCCGGAGCCGCGGCGACCAAAGCGTCCACGAGCGGCCCGACGTCGGCGTGGTCGGCAGCGGTGGAAATCCGGTGCGGCGCAGAGAGCTTGACGTACGCCGCACCGGATCGCAGGAGGTCGGTCAGCTCGGGCAGCCCGGGCTGATCGACGTCGGGAGAAGCGAGCGCGAAGTGGTCGAGGACGACCGGCACCGGCAGCCGCGCGAGGTCGTCGGCCAGCGCCGCGACCACGGACAGCTCCGTGAACACCTGCAGGTGCCAGCCGAGGTCCGCGATGGCCGCCGCGGTTGCGCGCAGCGGCGCCAGTGCCACGGCCGGGTCGTCGACCGCGAACGTCGCCAGGTTCACCCGCGCCCCGCGCACGCCGAGGGCGTGCCACTCCCCCAGCGGCGCCGGAGCAGCGGGGTCGAACACCACGACACCCCGCGCCCGGTCGCCCCGGACGCGCAGCTGCGCGAGCAGGCACGAGTTGTCCGTGCCGTACGGGCTCGGCTGCACGAGCACCGCCCGGCTCACGCCGAGCCGCCAGTGCAGCTCGTCCAGCTGCTCGCCGCTCGCCGGGCCGGGCGTGTAGGCCCGGTCCCCGGCGTAGGGGAACCGCGGGTCGAAGACGTGCACGTGACAGTCGCACGAACCGGAGGGCACCACCGTCACCGCGCGGCGCCCGCGAACTCCGACAGCCGGGCCAGCACGTCGTCGTCCACGGGCACGCCGTCGCGCAGCTGCCGGTGGTAGCGCGCGAGCTCGAACTCACCCGGCAACCGCACGGGCTGCGCCGGGTCCGCGGGCGGCGTGGTGTGCAGGATCGAAGCGAAATCGTCCATCCGGGACGCCAGCTCGGCGCCGGGCACGAGCTTCGCCGCGTCGATCAGGAAGAACACGTGGCCCAGGTTCTGCGGCCGCTCCGGATCGACGCTCCACGAGCTGATGCGGGTGAGGTAGCCGGCACCCGAGAGCACGCCGGCGAACAGGTCGACCATCACCGACAGGCCGTAGCCCTTGTGCCCGCCCAGCGGCTGCAGGAACCCGTCCAGCGCCGCCTCGGGATCGGTCGTCGGCTTGCCGTCGCGGTCGGTGGCCCAGGTGTCCGGGATCGGCTCGCCCGCCGCCGCGGCCGCGCGGATCTTCGCCCGCGCCGCCACGCTCATCGCGATGTCCAGCAGCACCGGGTCGCCGCCGGGCGTGGGCACGCCGATGCCGAGCGGGTTGTTGCCCAGCCGGGCCTCGCGGCCGCCCCACGGCGCGATGGTGGTGGTCGCGTTGCTCGCGATGATCGCCGCGAACCCCTGCTCCGCCGCGCGGAACAGGTACGGCATCACCGGACCGAAGTGGTTGCTGCCGCGGACAAAGGCCGCACCCAGGCCGGTCGCGCGGGCCGAGGCCAGCGCCGCGTCCAGCGCGTGCGAGCCGACCAGCGGCCCGATGCCGTTGGCACCGTCCACTCGCGACAACGCCGGCGCGACCTGGTCCACCGCCACCTTCGCGTGGAGGTCGACGCCGCCGAGGCGCGCGCGGTCGAGGTACTGCGGGATCCGCGCGACGCCGTGCGTGCGGATGCCGAAGAGGTCGGCGAGCACCAGCACGTCGGCGACGCGCGCGGAGTCCTCTTCGGACATCCCGTTCCCCGCCAGCGCGCGGGCCGCCAGCCCGCGCAGGTCCTCGGCGGTGATCTGGGTGTCGCCGGTCATCAGTGGTCGTCTCCTTCGGTGAGGTCGAACTCGGTGGTCGCGGCGAGATCTTCGCCGAACCACGAACGGATCCCGGCTCGCCGGGTGTCCGTGTAGACGGGGCGGCCGTGCCACAGCATCGGCACGTCGTGGCCCGGCACGAGCAGCGTGTCCGGGTGTTCCCGCCACAGGGTGAGGATCTTGTGCACGGACGCGCGGCTCGCGTCACGGTCGAGCGTCATGTCGACATCGCCGCCCAGCAGCTCCGCGCGGTTCTTCGCCGCGTCGCCGCTGAACAGCACGGAGCCGTCCACCCGGAACACCAGCGAGCCCGGTGTGTGCCCGGCCGCGGCGAACGCCTCGACGCCGGGGAAGATCTCGCCGTCTTCGCTCACCCGCCGCGTCCGCGGGTTGCTCGCCAGGTCGGCGGCGTAGAGCTCGGGCAACGGGTCGAACCCCGGCTCGCGCCCCGCGGCCCACTCCAGCTCCGCCGCGCCCACCCACACGGTGGCCGACGGGAACAGCAGGTAGTTCGCCGCGTGGTCGTAGTGCGCGTGCGTGAGCAGGATGTCGGTGACCTCGCCCGGTTCCACGCCGTGGGCGGCCAGCCGCTGCGCGAGCAGAGAGCGCATTCCGAACGAGCCCGTGTCGGCCAGGATCAGCCGTTCGCCGTGGCGCACGAGGGTGACGCTGCTCCAGCCGAGCCCGCCGTGCTGCGTGCTCTTGCCGGGATAACCCTGGGTCAGCGGAAGGATGTTCACCGCGCCTCCGGGGAGACCACGTCGGACGCGGGGACCACGGCCTCGTCGTGGTCGAAGGTCCGCCGGGCGTAGAACGAGACGACCGCCGTGACCAGGCCCAGCGCCGCCAGGTACACGCCGAGGCCGTACGGGCCGCCGGTCACGTCGTTGAGCCACACACCGATGATCGGGCCGGTGCCGCCGAACACGGCCTGCGCCACGTTGTAGGCGAGCGCACCCGCGGTGACGCGCACGGCCGTCGGGAAGATCTGGCTGATCGCGAGCAGCGCCGGCAGCGCGAGCAGGCCCTTGCAGGCGCCGATGAGCGCGCCGCCGGTGAAGGCGCCGACCCCGCCGCCCGCGGCGAGCGCCAGCGACGGCACGGCGAGGATCGCGACCACGAGCCCGGTGAGGCTCAACGCCTTGCGCAGCCCGATCTTGTCCGCCACCGGCCCCATCACGAGCGTGCCGGCGATGACGAGCACGTTGCTCACGATCGTCGCGTTGTAAGCCTCGGTGCTGTCGAGCTTGCCGACGTTGATGAGGAACGTGGTGAGGAACGACGTGATGGTGGTGCTCAGCAGCGCATAGCTCGCGGTGCAGACGATGAAGACGACGATCGGCACCCAGTGCAGGCGCAGGGCGTCGCGCAGCGGGGTGGCGGCGGCCTTCGCCTTCTCGCGCGCCTTGACCAGCAGCTCGAACTCCGGGCTCTCCTCGACCTTCGAGCGCAGGTACACACCGAACGCGGCCAGCGGCAGGCCGACGAGGAACAGGATGCGCCAGCCGAACGTCTGGTACTCGTCCTTGGTCAGCACGCTCGAGAACACCCGCGCGAGCAGCGATCCGCAAAGGATCCCGATGAACGTGGTGGCGATCAGCGTGCTCACGTTGCGGGCGCGCCTGGCGGCCGGGCTGTGCTCGAACACGAAGCTGATCGCGCTCGCGTACTCACCGCCCGCGCCCATCGACTGCGCGAGGCGGCACACGAGCAGCAGAACCGGTGCCAGCAGGCCGATCTGCGCGTAGGTGGGCAGCACACCCATGAGCGCGGTGCCGAAGCACGTGAACAGGATCGAGATCGACAGCGCACGGCGGCGGCCGTACTTGTCGCCGATCCAGCCGAAGAAGATGCCGCCGATGGGGCGGGCGATGTAGCCGAGCGCGAACACGGCGTAGGTGTTGAGCAGCGCCACGGCGGGATCGTTGCCGGGGAAGAACTTCGCGGCGATGATCGTGGCGACCACGCCGTAGACGCCCCAGTCGTACCACTCGGCGAAGTTGCCGGCCGACGCCGCGATGATGATGCGGCGCCGGCGCGCGCCGGTGAACTCGAGCTCGGTGTTCATGACGGGTGTTTCCGTTCTCTTCATCGGGAAAGGAGTCAGGTGAGCCGCGCCGCGACGGCTTCCGCGACGGCCGCGGGGCCGCCCGTCGCCGAGCCGTCGGGCCGGATGCCGATGTCGCCGTCCTCGAGCGCACCGGCGACGGCCGCGCGCACGAGGTCACCCTCGGCGGTGTGGTGCAGGTGGTCGAGCATCATCGCGGCGGCGAGGATCTGCCCGATCGGGTTCGCGAGCCCCTTGCCGGCGATCGAGGGCGCGCTGCCGTGGATGGGCTCGAAGTACGCGCTGACGTCGCCGATGTTGCCGGAGCCGCACAGCGAGATGCCGCCGACGGTCGCGCCGCCGAGGTCGCTGAGCACGTCGCCGAGGAAGTTCTCCATCACCAGCACGTCGAAGTCGCCGGGGCGCAGCACCAGGGCCTGGGCCGCGGCGTCGGCGTAGAGGACCTCGGTCTCGACGTCCGGGAAGTCGGCGGCGACCTCGAAGAAGATCTCGCGGAACAGCGCGTGGCTGCGCAGCACGTTGCTCTTGTCCACGCAGGTCACGCGGTGCTTGCCGTCGCTGGGCGCGCCGCCGCGGGCGGCCGCGAGCTCGAACGCGCGCCGGCAGATGCGCAGCGTGCCTTCGCGGGTGGTCATGAGCGTGTCGGACACGGCCCAGCGGTTGCCGACGCCCTTGCCGCGAGAGGCGTAGAGACCTTCGGTGTTCTCGCGGACGATGACGTAGTCGATGCCGCCGGCCTTCACCCCGCCCAGCGCCGACGTGACGCCGGGCAGCAGGAGCGCGGGGCGGACGTTGGCGTACGCGTCGAGCCCGATCCGCAGGATGCCGCCGAGCAGGCCGGCCTCGGTACCGTCGGGGAATCGCACGTCGGGCAGCCCGACCGGGCCCTTGAGCGTGGCCGCGACGGCGGTGCGCAGGTATTCGAGGTCTTCGGGTGAGCAGGCCACGCCGGTGCGGCGGTAGGTGTCGGCGCCGGCGTCGACGTCGGTGTAGCGCAGCTCGAAGCCGCCCTTGGCCGTGACCGCGCCCAGCACGGTGAGCGCGGCGTCGACCAGCTCGGGACCGATGCCGTCCCCTCGGATGACGGCGATGTCGTGAACCTGCACTGGCGCTCCACCTCGAAAATCAATATAATCAACATTGAGCATCAACATTGACGAGAACGACGAGACCGTAGGCCTGTCCGGAATCCGTTGTCAACCCGATGTTTCTGTTCCGTGACAAGCATTGGTGGTCACTAGACTCGCCGCGAATCGTCAGCGCGGCACGAGATCACCGCAAGAGAGGGGTCACCAGTCGTGAGCACCGACACTGAGGTGCTGTCGATCGCCGAGGCAGCCGACGTCCTCGGGGTCAAGCAGAGCACGGTGTACGCCTACATCAGCCGTGGCCTGCTGAAACGCCACCGGCTCCCCCGCGACCGGCGCAGCTGGCTCTCGCGCAGCGAGGTCGAGGGCTTCGGGCAGCGCAAGGGCACGCGCACGCTCCTGCACGACGACGAGCCCGCGGTCTCGGCCGACACCAGCCAGGTCGCGCGCCTCGACGGCGACACGCTGCTCTACCGCGAGCGCGACGCCGTGGAGCTCGCGCGCACGGCCTCGTACGAAGAGGTCGCCGAGCTGCTGTGGGAGCAGCCTGACGTGGCGCCCGCGCGGGACCTCGAACCGGAGCTGATCTCCGCCATCCACCGGCTTCAGGACACCATGCCGGCCGGCAGTCTTCCGCTCGACCGGCTCAAGGTCACCGCGACGCTGCTCGGCGCGCGCGACTCGTTCCGCTACGACCTGTCCGTGCCGTCGGTGCTCTCGGCGGCGCGCACGATGGCGCCCGCGTTCGTGGAGTCGCTGCCCCAGCCGGGCGCGGTGTGCGAGCGTGGCCGTCCCATCGCGGAGCGGCTGTGGGGCCGGCTCACCGCGGAACCCGCGACGCCGGAACGGCTCGCGGTGCTCTCGGCCGCCCTGGTCCTGCTCGCCGACCACGGCCTCGGCCCGTCGACGCGCGCGGTACGCGAGGCCGCGGCCAAGGCAGCCGACCCGTACTCGGCCGTGCTCGCGGGCATGAGTGTCGCGAGTGGACTGTTGCTGGGCGGTGGTTCGTCACTCGCGGTGCAGGCTTGGCTGGGTGACATCGCTTCGCCCGCCTCGGTTTCGCGGGTGCTCGAACAACGCCTCCTGCGCGGCGACCGGCTGTCCGGTTTCGGGCAGCCGCGCTACCGCAGTGCCGATCCCCGCGCGTCGGAGCTGCTGCGCCTGCTCGCCGAAGCGCCCGCCGACCCCGAACGGCTCGCGATCGTCGAGGCGGCCATCGACCTCGTCCGCCGCCGGCGTGATCTCGAGCCGAACGTCGAGTTCGCGCTGGGCGCCCTGTGTTTCGTGCACGGCATGGCCGAGGGCGCCGGCGAGGCGGTGTTCGTGATCGCCCGCACGGCGGGGTGGATCGCGCACTCGCTGGAGACCTACACCGTCCAGTGAGGACACTCAGCCGAGGCGGCCGCGGCGGTGGGCGGCCATGCGGACGGGAGCGTTGACGGCGCCGTAGCCCGCGTAGCCGTCGATGCGCTGCAGCACCTCGAAGAACACCCGTCCGCCCAGGATTTCGGTGAAGAAGTGCAGCAGGACGCCGTGTTCGTCGCGGTCGTAGAGAACGGAGTGGGCGCGCAGGGCGTCGATCAGGTCCGGTGGCGGGGCGAGGCGGGCGTCGAGGTCGTCGTAGTAGTTGCCGGGGATCGGCAGGAGCGGGGCGCCGAGGTCGCGCATCGCGCGGGCGGCGGAGAGCGCGTCGTCCGTGGTGAAGGCGACGTGCTGGGGTTCGCGCACGCCCGGGGCCCAGTCGCCGCGGCGCAGCAGGGCGGAGTCCAGGGCGACGCGCACGGTGCCGCTCTCGGTCCCGCCGGTGACCGTGCGGCTGCGCACGAGACCGAACGGCGCGGCGAACTCGGTGACCGGGTCGGGTTCGAGGCCGAGCACCGCGCGGTAGAACAGCGCGGCCTCGTCGAAGTGGTCGAAGGGCTGCGTCAGGGACACGTGGTCGACGCCCGTGATGCCGGCACCGACGGCTTTTCCCGCCACCGCGGCGAAATCGTCGAGCCAGCTGTCGCCGGGACCGGTACGGCAGAAGAACACCGAGGTGCCGTCGGGCGCGGCGACCGCGGACAGGTCGGCCTCTCCCGCGCTGTGGGTGCGCGGCAGCACCGGTGCGAGCAGCCGCTGCGCACGGTCCGCCGAGGCCACCGGGTCCGCGCTCTCCACCGCCAGCGCGGCCACGGAGGCACTCTCGTCGCCCGCGTCGCCGGGCACGGCGGAGTTCACGAGGATCCGCGCCCCACCCTGCTGCCACAGCGCGACGGGTTTGGTCCGGTGCTGCCCGACGTGCGCGAAACCGAGTGCCGCCAGCGCTTGCCCGACCTCGGCACCGGCCGTGGCGATCTCCGTGAACGCGTGCCCGCTCAGCGCCGGGGCGGCCGGCAACGTCGTCGCGCCGAGCGACTCCTCCAGTGCCAGCAGCGATCGCATGGCGTCGACGGCGGCCGGGCCGGGGTCGGCCTGGCGGAACACGTCGTTGAACACCTCCAGCGACAGCGGCCCGTCGTAGCCGGCGGCGCGCACGTGGCCGGTGAAGGCCGTGAGGTCGAACGCGCCCTGGCCCGGGAAGAGCCGGTGGTGGCGGCTCCACTGCAGCACGTCCATCTCCAGCCGCGGCGCGTCGGCCAGCTGGAGGAAGAACAGCTTCTCCCCCGGGATCGTCCGGATCGCGGCGGGATCACTGCCCCTGGACAGGATGTGGAAGCTGTCGAGGCACAGCCCGAGCGCGGGGTGCGCGGCCCGGCGCACGATCCGCCACGAGTGCTCGTAGGTGTTCACGAACCGGCCCCACGCCAGGGCTTCGTACGCGATCCGCAGCCCGCGAGCGGCGGCGCGCTCGGCCAGCACGTGGAGCTGTTCGGCGGCGAGATCGTCGTCGTCGACCGCGTCCGGGGACACCGAGGAGCACACGAGCATCGTGTCCGCGCCGAGCTGCTCCATCACGTCGAACTTGAGCTCGGCGCGGCGCAGGTTCGCCGCGAGCACGGCGGGCGCCACGGCTTCGAAGTCGCGGAACGGCTGGTAGAGATCCACCGTCAGGCCGAGGTCCGTGCAGTGCTCGCGCACCTGCTTCGGCGACCACGGTGCGGCGAGGAGGTCGTTCTCGAAGATCTCCACGCCGTCGAACCCGGCGGCCGCGGCGGCGGTCAGCTTGTCCTCGAGCGTGCCGGACAGGCAGACGGTGGCGATCGCGCGGCGGTTTCCGAGGGCGCGGGTTTCAGTCGAGGACATCAGCGGGTTCCCTTTCCCCTGGGGCGGCGAGCCGGTCGAAGTGGCGCCGCATGCGGGCGGCGTCGGGTTCGGCGCCGGTGAACAACGCGAGTGCGTCGGCGGCCTGGAAGACGGCCATCCGGCCGCCGTCGAGCACGCGGCAGCCGCGTTCGGAAGCGACGCGCACGAGCTCCGTCTCCAACGGCCGGTACACGACCTCGGCGACCCACAGCCGCGGATCGAGCAGCCCGGCGGGCAGCGGCAGGCCCGGGTGTGCGGCCATGCCGACCGGGGTGGCGTGGACCAGGCCGTCGGCGGTGGCCAGCGCCGACGCCACCGAACCGCCGGCCGAAGCCCGCTCCGCGCCGAACCGCGCCCGCAGTGCCGCGGCGAGTGCCTCGGCCCGTGCGGTGTCCAGGTCGAGCACGCGAACCCGGCCCGCGCCGAGCGTCAGCAGACCATGGGCCACGGCCGCTCCGGCGCCGCCCGCGCCCAGCAGCACGACGGAACCCAGCGGCACGCCCGGCAGCCCCGTTTCGAGGCCGCGGGCGAACCCGGACCAGTCGGTGTTGTGCCCGGCCGCGGTGCCTTCGCGGAACACCACGGTGTTCACGGCGGCGAGCGCGGCGGCGTCGGCCGAAAGCTCGTCGAGGTGGTCCAGCACGACCTGTTTGCACGGGTGCGTCACGTTGAGCCCGGCGTAGCCCGCGGCGCGCGCGGCCGCCACCACCTCGCCCGCGGCGCTCGCGGGCAGCCCCCAGTCGTCGAGGTCGAAGCGGCCGTAGGCGAGCCGCACGCCGAGCCGGCGCGCCTCGGCCTCGTGCAGCGGCGGGCTCAGCGACGGGCCGATGCCCGAACCGACGAGCCCGGCGAGCACGGCGCCCGGGCCGGAGCGGCGGGCGTGCTCGCGGACCGCGTCCACGACCGTGGCTGGGTACACAGGTTTCCTTTCGACGTGCCGGTGGTGCCGGGCGGGACAACGGCCGAGCGGCCTAGAGTGGGACGAGATCCGTCCGGAGGGAGAAGGGACGTCCGTGGCCGCACCGTCGCCGGAAGACGCCGCCGGGAAAGACCGCACCCGCGACGCCGAGCGGACCAAGGCCGAGATCCTCGACGTCGCCGCCGCGGAGTTCGCCGAGAAGGGCTACGACGGCGCCCGCGTGGAGGAGATCGCGGCGAAGACCCGCACCACCAAGCGGATGATCTACTACTACTTCACCAGCAAGGACCAGCTCTTCGTCACGGTGCTGGAGCGGGCCTACACGGTGATCCGGTCGCTGGAGCAGGAGCTCGACGTCGACCACCTCGACCCGGTCGACGCGATCCGCCAGCTCGCCGAGCTGACCTTCGACCACCACGAGTCCCACCCCGGCTTCGTGCGGCTGGTCAGCATCGAGAACATCCACCGCGCCGAGCACATCGCGCGCTCCACGACGCTGTCGACGCTCGCCAACCCGGCGCTCGACGTGCTCACCCGCATCCTCGAACGCGGGCGCGCGGCCGGGCTCTTCCGCGACGACGTGGACGCGCTCGACGTGCACATGGCCATCAGCGCCTTCTGCGTCTTCCGCACCGCGAACCGCTACACGTTCAACGCGATTTTCGGCCGCGACCTGCTCGACCCGGCCACGCGCGAGCACCACCGGCGCATGCTCGGCGACCTGCTCGTGAGCTACCTGACCGCGAACTGAGCCGCTCACGCGATCCTCGCGATCCGGCCGGAGGCGTCCGTCGGGTGGCGGTCGAGCACGCGCGGGTCGTGGCCGGGCAGGAAGATCCCCGACGACCCGGCCAGCTCCCGGATGCGGTCGAAGCCGCCGTATACGCCGGTGGCCGAGTGCAGCAGCGGCGCCGGGTGGTCGGCTTCGAGGTTCTCGTAGAAGTGGCTGGCGTCGGAGGCGACCACGACCGGGCCTGCCGCGGTCGCGATCCGCACCACCTGCGTGCCGGCGGTGTGCCCGCCGACGAGGTGGACGCTGAGGCCCGGCACGACGTCGGCGTCGCCGTCCACGAGCCGCAGCCGCGCGTGGGCTCGGAGCCGGGGCAGCTCGACCTCGTCCAGCAGCCAGCGTTCCCGCGTGATGCGCTCGGCCCACGGCCCGGTCCAGTAGTCCATTTCGGACTGCTGGACGACGCGAGTCGCGTCGGGGAAGGCGCTCGCCCGGCCGGCGTGGTCGTAGTGCAGGTGGGTGAGCACCACGTGGTCCACGCCCGCGGGCTCGACACCGAACTCCGCGAGCAGGTCCACCGGGTCGGTGTACGCCAGCCCGGGCACCTCCGCCGCGCGCTCCGGGCGCATCCCGGCGTCGACGAGCACCGTGTGTTCCGGTGAGACGGCGAGCCACACGAAGTACGCCGTCGGGTGCGGTTCGGCGGAATCCGTGCCGTGGCCCAGGAAGTGGTCTCCGCGGACTCCCTCGCGCCGGGCGTAGCACAGGGCGTGGACCTCGAACGTGCTCACTACTGGACGCCGACCTCGCTCGCCTGCCGCGCCGGCGCGTTCTTCAGGCCGAGCAACGCGGTCGGGACGCGGTAGGTCTCGCGTCCGGTGGCCACCGCGATCGCGTTGACCACGCACAGGCCCGCGGTGAAGATCGCGACGCCGAGCCACGCGCCCTTGCCGTCCCCGGCGACGGCCGCCGCCACGCTCGGCAGGAAACCGCTGATGGCGAAGCCGATCTGCGTGCCGATCGCGGTGCCCGACAGCCGCACGCGGGCCGGGAACATCTCGCCGTAGAACGAGGGCCAGATGGCGCTCGTCGCGGTGTAGACGATGCCGAACATGCCGACGCCGAGCACGAAGATCCACACGTAGCTGCCGGCGGCGATCGCGCCGAGGTAACCGAAGATGAGCACCGCGCAGCCGAGCGAGCCCGCGATGAAGATCTTCTTGCGGCCCGTGCGGTCGGACAGCTTGGCCCACAACGGGATCGAGATCACGGCCGCGACATTGGCGAGCACACCCACCCACAGCATCGGCGTTTTGCTCAGCCCCACCGTGTTCACGGCGTAGCTCAGGGCGTAGACGGTGAAGATCGTGCTGACGGAGGCGATGAGGGCGGCGACGATCACGCGCAGGACGTCGGCCCAGTGGTCGCGCAGCAGCACCGCCAGCGGCAGCCGGACGACCTCGCCGGCGGCGACCTCCTCGCGGAACACCGGCGTCTCCTCCACCGAACGGCGGATGAAGTACCCGACTGCGACCATCACGGCGCTGAGCCAGAACGGCACGCGCCAGCCCCACGACACCAGCGCGTCCTGCGGCAGCGCGGCGACGGGCAGGAACACCGCCGTGGCCACGATCTGGCCGGCCTGCGTGCCGCTGAGGGTGAAGCTCGTGTAGTACGCGCGGCGATGTTCCGGTGCGTGCTCCAGGCTCATCGAGTTGGCGCTGGCCTGCTCGCCACCGGCGGAAAGCCCTTGCAGCAGCCGCAAAACGACGAGCAGAACCGGCGACGCGACGCCGAGCGCCGCGTAGCTGGGCAGGCAGCCGACGAGCACGGTGGACAGGCCCATGAGCAGCAGCGTCGCGATGAGCACGCGTTTGCGGCCGAACCGGTCGCCCAGGTGGCCGAGCAGCAGCGCGCCGAGCGGGCGCGTGACGTAACCGACGCCGAACGTCGAGAGCGCGAGCAGCGTGCCCGCGGCCGGTGAGGACGCCGGGAAGAAGATCTTGCCGAAGACCAGCGCGGCGGCGGTGCCGTAGATGAAGAAGTCGTAGTACTCGAGCGCGCTGCCGATCCAGGCGGCGAGTGCCGCCTTCGCGGGCCGGCCCGCGGCGGGCGCCGCTCGATCTGCTCGACCGTTCACGTTTGTCTCCTCTGCGGTGCGCCGTTGCCTCGCCCGCCAGCTAATGTACCGTGCGGTTAATTAGAGAGAGTGAAGGGCGAACCCGAGGTTGTCAAGGACGAGTTTCGGCGCAAGATCGACTCCGCCCGGACGCGACGGACCGCGGAGCGCTCCTTTGTGGAGAGTGCGCGAACCGGCCGGAAACCCTTGGTGGTCAGGGGTTTCCGGCCGGCCGGAAGCGCTACGGCCGGAGGTTCTCCACCTCGACCGGCTCGATGGCCTCGCCCGCGGGGAGGTCGAAGCCGAGGATCTGGCTGTAGAAGCTCAGTTCGGCGTCGAGGGACCGGCGGATGTTCTCGGCGCGGCGGAAGCCGTGCTGCTCACCTTCGAAGAGGAGGTAGGCGACGGGGACCTTGCGCGAGCGCAGGGCGTCGACGATGAGCTCCGACTGGTTGGGCGGCACCACCGGGTCGTCGGCGCCCTGGAGGACGAGCAGCGGCCGGGTGAAGGCGTCGATGTGCTGGATGGGCGAGCGGTCGAGGTACACGTCGCGCATCTCGGGGTACGGGCCGATCAGGCGGTCGAGGTAGCGGCTTTCGAACTTGTGCGTGTCGGCCGCCAGTGCCTGGAGGTCGGCGACGCCGAAGAGGTCGGTGCCGGCGGCGAAGGGCGTGTCGGCGCGCGAGAGAGCGGCGAGCACGGTGTACCCGCCGGCGGAGCCGCCGCGGATGAGGAGCTTGTCGCCGTCGACGCGGCCTTCGGCGGCGAGCCAGCGCACGGCCGCGATGCAGTCGGCGACGTCGAGGATGCCCCACGTGCCGTGGAGTTCTTCGCGGTAGGCGCGGCCGAAGCCGGTGGAGCCCGCGTAGTTCACGTCCACGACGCCGAAGCCGCGGCTGGTCCAGTACTGGATGCCCAGCGACAGCACGGGAACCGCGTGCGAGGTCGGTCCACCGTGGACGACCACGACGACCGGCGGCTTCGATCCGGCGGGGCCCGCGAAGTCCGGGTTCGCCGGCGGGTAGAACAACGCGTGGGACACCCGGTCGCCCGACGGGAAGTCGATCGCCTCGGGCGCGGACACGTACTCCGCGCCGATCCCCGTGTCGCGCGGCTCGCGCACGGTGGCGACCTTGCCCTCGGCGGTCAGCGTGTACACGCTCGGCTCGGCGGTGGGGGAACCGGCGATGACGAGCAGCTCGTCGCCGCCGGCCGGGCGCAGCGCGCTGATCGCGGTGAACGGGGTGTCGAGGTCGGTCACCGTGCCGTCCGGGCTCGCGATCGCGAGCCCGTCGATGCCGCCGGACCAGCGGGCGAACACCACACGGTGGTCGGCCAGCACCACGTACCGGCCCGTGCCGAGGCCCCAGGCCGGCACACCGATCTCGGCGTCGAGCACGACCACCGGGTCGACGGTGCCGCTCGCGCCGAGCCGGTACAGGTTCCACCAGCCGGTGCGGTCGGACAGGAAGTACAGCGTGCCGTCGGCGTGCCAGCGCGGCTCGGACACCGACTCCCCCGGCCCGCCCGCGACCACGATCTCCTCGCCGGAGGCCAGGTCGCGCACGCGCAGCTCGGTCGAGTCCCACGGCATGTTCGGGTGGTCCCACGCGACCCACGCGAGCTTCCCCGCGTCGGGCGAGAACCGCGGGCTCGCGACGAAGTCCGGCCCGGACACGAGCACCTCGGGCTCGGCTCCCTCGGTCAGCAGCACGATCTCGTTGCGCACATCGCCCGCGCCCCGGCCCGTTTTCGGGTGGTGCTCACGCACCACGGCCAGGCGCGTGCCGTCGGCGGTCAGGTCACCGTCGGCGTACCGATCACCGCGCGGGACCTCGGGCTCGGGAGTGACGGCTTCCGGCTCACCACCGCGGCCGAGGCGGTACAGCCGCTGGTCGGCCCAGTTGGCGAACCACACGACGCCGTCGCGCACCCACCAGTCGGCCCCGCCGTACTCGTGCACGCTCGTGCGCGCCCCGAAACCTTCGGGCAGCAGGTCGGCGGTGCTCCCGTCGGCTTCCCGCCGCACGAGCTGCACCCGCCCGCCCTCGGCCGGTCGCGCCTCCGACCACACCACGGCGCCGGCGTCCGCCCGGACATCCGTGACACGCACGGCGCTCTGCGTGATCAGGTCGGCGGTGAACGGCGTGGCCCAGGAACCGAACTCGGAGATCTGCACGGCGCCACGCTAGCCGATCTCGCCCGTCCCGTCGGCCACACCGCACCCCCTGCCCCGCAACAGTGCCGGATTGACCACGGACGGCGGGCGCCGCAGGTGCGTGGCCTGTTCGAACGCGTGGCCGAGGCCGAGAAGCTCCGGTTCGCTCCACGCCGGCCCGAGCAGGGTGATCCCGAACGGCCGCCGGTCCGCCGCGCGGTAGCCGGCGGGCAGGGCCAGTGACGGGTAGCCCGCCCGGGCACCGATGCTCGCGCCCGGGTAACCGGCGAACAGCAGGGCGGCGAGGTTTTCCGCCCGCAGCAGCGCATCCAGGCGATCCCGGCTCTCGACGAGGTCTTGCGCGCGGTCGGCGAGGTACCGCCGCGTGTCGGCGCTGCCGGGCGCGCGGTCCTTGGCCTGCGCGGCGAGTGCGCGGGTCTGGCCGAACTTCAGCACGGCCGCGGAGTGCGCTTCGTTGAAGGCGATCACGTCCGCGAGCGAGCGGCACGGCGCGTCCTCGGGCAAACCGGACAGATAGGTGTCGAGGTCGCGGCCGAACTCGTAGGTCAGCACCGACGAGCCGCCCTCGATGCCGCTTCGCGTGTCGAGCTCGACCGGCACCAGGGTCGCGCCCAGTTCGCGCATCGCCTGCGTGGCGTCGTCCCAGAGGGCCCGGTCGTCGCTGCCCTCCTCGGGCACGCAGCCCAGAACCACGCCGATCCGCCGGCCCCGCACGGCAGCACGGTCGAGGTCGCCGGCGAAATCGTGGTCCGCCAGCGGGTTCGCGGCCGTCGCCGGGTCGCGCTCGTCCCGGGCGGCGAGCACCGTCAGCAGCGCGGCCACGTCGGCGACCGTGCGGGCGAGCGGACCGGCGGTGTCCTGGCTGCCGGCGATCGGCACGAGCCCCGTGCGCGGCACGAGCCCGACCGTCGGCTTGAGGCCCACCACGGAGTTCGCGCACGCCGGGCCGAGGATCGAGCCCGACGTCTCACTGCCGACGCTCAACGCCGCCAGCCCGGCCGCCACCGCGACGGCCGATCCGGAGCTCGAACCGCTCGGCGTCTGCGTGACGTCGTACGGGTTGAGCACCTGCCCGCCGAGCGAGCTGTAGCCGCCGGGCATGCCGGCGGTGAGGAAGTTGGCGAGCTCGGTCAGGTTGACCTTGCCGAGGATCACCGCGCCCGCCCGGCGCAGGGCGGTCACCAGCGGCGCGTCGGCCACCGGGTACGAGTGCTCCAGCGCGAGGGAGCCCGCGGTCGTCGGCATCCCGAGGACGTCGATGTTGTCCTTCAGCAGCACCGGTATCCCGATCAACGGGCCGTGGTCACCCGCGAGCAACCGCCGGTCGGCCGCCTCCGCGTCGGCGAGCGCGCCGGGGTTCAGCGCGCGCACCGCGTGCAGCGCCGGGCCCCGCTCGTCGAGTGCCGCGATGCGGTCGAGGCACGCACGGGCGAGGGCCACGGCGGACAGCCGCCGTGTGATGAGCGACTCGGTCAGCTGCTCGACGGTCACCGTCTCGAGGTTGAGCACGGCGAAGTCTCACACGGCGTACGTGTAATCCGGCACATCCGTGACGAACATGTACCCCGGCGCGTGCGTGATCGCGAACGGCGGCTTCGACTGCATGATCGCCGCCTGCGGGGTCACGCCGCACGCCCAGAACACCGGCACCTCGCCCTCGCGGATCTCCACGGGGTCGCCGAAGTCGGGCTTCGACAGGTCCTCGATGCCGAGCGCCTCGGGCGCTCCGATGTGGACCGGCGCGCCGTGCACGGCCGGGAACTGGCCGGAGATGCGCACGGCGTCGGCGACGCGGTCGGCGGCGATCGGGCGCATCGAGACGACCATGGGGCCGCTCAGGCGGCCCGCGGGGGCGCACTCGCGGGAGGTCTTGTACATCGAGACGTTCTGGCCCTTGCTGATGTGGCGGACCTCGATGCCCGCGGCGACCAGGGGCGCCTCGAACGTGTAGCTGCAGCCGATGAGGAACGTGACGAGGTCGTCGTTCCAGTACTCCAGCACGTCGTCCGGCTCGTCGACCAGCTCGCCGTCGCGCCAGACCCGGTAGGCGCCGAGGTCGGTGCGCAGGTCGGCGCCGGGCGCGAGGTCGGTGTGGGGGCTGCCGGTGTCGGTGACGCCGATGATCGGGCACGGCTTGGGGTTGCGCTGGCCGAACAGGAGCGCGTCGTAGGCGTACTCGCGCGGCACGATGATCATGTTGGCCTGGGCGTAGCCCGGCGCCCAGCCGGCGGTCGGCACGCGCAGGCCGCCGCGGAAGGCTTCGCGGGATTCGGCCGGGCTCAGGGCGGGGGTGACAGTCATCAGCAACTCCTCAGGAGAAGATCGAACCGAGTGAGGTCAGGGATTCCACGGCGGCGTACGCGGTGAACAACCAGGCGGCGATGCCGACGCCGAGCAGCACCTTCGGGTAGCGGTAGCCCGCGATCAGGTCGCGCCGGCGCAGCGCCACCCACAGGATGATGGCCAGGCCGACGGGCAGCACGAGCCCGTTGATCGCGCCGGCGAACACCAGCATCGACTGCGGCGTCTGGCCCGCGGCGATGAACACGATCGTCGCGAGGCCGATCAGCACGATCACCGCGCGGTTGAAGTGCGTGCGCACGGGCTTGACGTAGGACTGCAGGAACGTGGCGGTGGTGTAGGAGTTGCCGATCACGCTCGTCATCCCGGCGGCCCAGAACACGAGGCCGAACAGGTGCAGCCCCACCGTGCCGAACGCCGACAGGAAGGCCGAGCCCGCGGCGTCGTTCTTGTTCGCCAGCGTCGCGCCGGTCGCGACCACGCCGAAGAAGCCGAGGAACAGCACGATCCGCAGCACGCAGGCCACGAGGATGCCGGTCCACGCGCCGCGGTTGATGCGCTTGAGGTTCGTCACACCGGTGATGCCGGCGTCGATCAGCCGGTGCGCACCGGAGTAGGTGATGAACCCGCCGACGGTGCCGCCGATCAGCGTGAGGATCGGCAGGAACGGCAGGCCCTTCGGGTCGACGGTGCCCACCGCGGCCTGCCCGACCGGCGGCGCCGTGGCCACGACCAGCGCGATGATCAGCACGATCTTCACGAACCCGAGCACCACCATCACGCGGTCCACGGCCGTGAGCACCGAGCGGACCAGGAAGATCGCGATGGTGAGGATGCCGCTGATGGCCGCGCCGATCCGCGGGTCGATGCCCAGCAGGTTGTGCAGGCCGAGGCCGGTGCCGGCGATGTTGCCGATGTTGAACACCACCGCGCCCAGCACCACGAACACCGTGAGCACCTGGCCGGCACCCGGGAACACCTTGCTCGCGATGTCCTGCGCGCGCTGCCCCGAGATGCCGAGGATGCGCCACACGTTGAGCTGCACGGCGACGTCGATGATCATCGAGACCACGACCGCGCACGCGAACGAGGCCCCGTAGAGCACGGTGAACGAGGCGGTCTGGGTGATGAACCCCGGTCCCGCCGCGCTCATGGCCATCAGCAGCGCCGCGCCGAACAACGGCGGCACGCGCAGCCTGCCCGGCCGGGCCGGCCGGTCCTCGGTCCTGGTCACGCTGTCCATCCCACTCCTTGGTCCCGATTGGCGGGGGTTGCCGCGCAGCTTAAGTTAGACGTCTGACGTCTTACGACCTGTATCACCATTTGGGAGGCACCGTGGCGGAGAACCTGCCTTCGGTCTGGATCCAGGACCTGACCTGGGAAGAAGTGAGCTCGTACCTGGAAACCGAGCGGATCGTGATCGTGCCGATCGGCAGCACCGAGCAGCACGGCCCGGCCGGTGTGCTGGGAGTCGACTCCTACGTGGCCATCACGTTGGCCGAGGACGTGGCCGAGCGCAAGGGCGTGCTGGTCGCGCCCCCGATCTGGTACGGCGACTCGTCGCACCACGGCGCGTTCCCCGGCACCATCACGGTGCGCCCGGACACGCTGACGCTGCTGATCCGCGACGTCGCCCGCAGCCTCGCGCGCCACGGCTTCACCCGCATCATCCTGCTCAACGGGCACAAGGGCTCGAACCTGCCCGCGCTCAACAGCGCCGTGCGCGTGCTGCACGACGAGGAGCTGCCGGAGGTGCTCTTCGCCGTCGCGGACCCGCTGCACCTCGCGCGGTCGGCCTCGCCGACGATCAAGGAGACCAACGAGCACCACGCCGGTGAGCTCGAGCTCTCCCACGTGCACTACCGCTACCCGGGCAAGATCCGCACCGACCGGCTCACCGACGCCTCCGTCGACTTCGACGCGGTCTTCGGCGGCTTCGTCGGCAACGACCTGTTCGGCCCGGCGCCCGACGGCGTCGAGATCATCTGGTCCGGCGACGAGCAGCGCGCGTTCACCCCGACCGGCTCGTTCAGCTCGTCGAAGGGCCTCTCGGAGGACAAGGGCAAGCGTTACCACGACCACATCGTCGGGCGCCTGGGCGAGCTGGTCGACTGGCTGCGCACGTACGACGGCCCCATCGGCCGCCGCGAGGACTGACCCGTGGTCACGCGGATCCACCCCGAACCGGCTCTGCCGGCCGACCTCACGGCGATCACGTCCGACGCGTACCGGCAGGTCAAGGACCGGCTGCGCGAGGTGATCACCCGGCTCGGCGAGACGGGCCGGCTGCGGCTGCCGTCGGAGGCGGAGCTGTCGGCCGCGCTCGGCGTGAGCCGGGCGACGCTGCGCTCGGCACTGCAGTCGCTGCAGAAGGAGGGGCGGATCCGCCGGCTGCACGGCCACGGCACGTTCATCAACCGCCACGCACTGGGCCTCGGCGCGAACCTCGCGGAGGCCGGCGCGTTCATGGACCTGCTCGCCCAGGCCGGTCACGAGGCGTCGGTGAGCACGGCCGACCGGCGCGTGGTGGCGCTCGAGGCGGACGTGGCCGCGTCGCTGGAGATCCCGGACGGCGAGCAGGCGCTGCGGATCGAGCGCGTCTTCGCCGCCTCGGGCGAGCCGGCGGTGCACAGCGTGGACCACTTCCCGGTGCGGCTGCTCGGCGAGGACCCGCGGGCCCTGGAGCCCGCGCAGTCGACGTTCGAGTTCGTGGAGCTCCACCTCGGCCCGCCGGTGTGCTACTCCGTGGCCGAGGTCCGGCCGGTGCTGCCGCCGCCGGATGTCGCCGCCGCGCTGAACGTGCCGGCCACGCAGCCGTTGCTTCGGTTGCGCCACACCCACATCCGGGCCGACGAGCAGCCCGTGGCCGTCACGGTCGCGCACGTCAACGACGAATACCTGCGTTTCTCGGTGATCCGGACCTACCTCGATGAGTGAGAGATGACCACACTGGCCAACCCACCGCGGCTCGACCGCAAGGCGTGGGGCGTGCTGGCGCTGACCCTGGTTTTCTGGGTCGCCGACGGCTACGACACGTTCGTGCTGCTGATCACCGCGCGGCCGACGCTCACCGAGCTGCTGCCGCACGACCAGCTGCCGCACCTCACGACGTACCAGGGTTACCTGGTCGCCATCACGCTCGCGGGCTGGGCCACGGGCGGGATCGTCGGCGGCGTGCTCGGCGACCGGCTGGGCCGGCGGCGGACCATGATCGTGGCGGTCGCCGTGTACAGCGTCTTCACGGCGTGCTCGGCATTGTCCGGGAACTGGTGGATCTTCGGGCTCACGCGGTTCCTCACCGGGCTCGGGATCGGCGCCGAGTGGGGTGTCGGCACTTCGCTGCTGCAGGAGGTGTGGCCGGAGCGGTGGCGCGCCCGCGGCGCCGGCCTGCTGCAGGCGGGGTTCTCCGTCGGCGGCGTGCTCGTGTCGGGCCTGTGGGTGCTGCTCGGCTCGACGCTCGGGCTGTCGTGGCGCTGGATGTACCTGTTCGGGGTGATCCCGCTCGTCGTGGTGCTGCTGGTGCGCCGCAGCATCCCCGAGTCCCCGCGCTGGGCGGCGCAACGCAAGCGAAAAGTCGGGATCGGCGAGCTGCTGGCGCCCGGCGTGCGGCGCAATTTCCTGGGCGCGCTGGCGGTTTCGATCGCGATCACCGGCGGCTGGTGGGCGGTGAGCTCGTTCCTGCCCAGCTTCGTCGGCGGCCTCGTCGACGATCCGAAGCGCATCGCGTTCTACACGGGCTGGGCCGGGGCGCTGTACAACCTCGGCGAGATCGCGGGCTGCATCCTGCTCGGTTTCCTCGCCGAGAGCTGGGGCCGCAAGCTCTCGATCCAGGTGTACTTCGCCGGGTGCGTGGCGATCGTGCCCATCGTGTTCCTGCTGGTGCACGACGCCGCGACGGCCACGTGGCTGCAGCTGATCGCCGGGTTCCTCACCGGTGGTGTGTACAGCTGGTACACCGTGCACACGCCGGAGCTGTTCTCCACGTCGATCCGCGCGACGGCGATCAGCGTGGTGTTCAGCGGTTCGCGTTACCTGGCCATGGCCGGCGCCGTGTTGATCGGCCCGCTGGCCTCGGCCGTGGGCGGGTTCGGCCACGCGGCCGCGATCTTCGCCCCGATCTACCTGCTCGGCATGCTCGCCGTGCTGTTCCTGCCCGAGACCAAGGGCAAACCCCTGCCGGACTGAGAGTTTCTCGCCGGACCGAGTGCTTGTCGCTGGAAGAAAGGACCACCCATGACCGTGAAGGTCGACATCCGGGTTCCCGTCGGCCGCCCGCTGCCCGAGCTGACGAAGTTCATCGTGTCGTGTGAAGAGGCCGGGTTCAATGGCGTCGGCGTGCACGACCACCACCACTCGGGCCGCGACGTCTACTCCGCCCTGACGCTGGCCGCGGCGGCGACGTCGAAGCTGCAGCTGTACCCGGCCACCACCAACACGGTGACGCGCCACCCGCTCGTGCTCGCGGCGATCGCGAACTCGCTCGCCGAGATCGGCCCGGGCCGCGTGCTGCTCACGCTCGCGCCGGGGTTCCTCTCCGTCGAGAAGGCGGGCCGGCCGCAGGGCCGGCGCGAGCAGCTCGGCGAGGCGGTCACGGCCATCCGCAGGCTCGTGGCCGGTGAAACGGCCACTGTGGACGGTCACGAGATCAAGATGAACAACGTCGCCAAGCCCGCGCCCGGGATCTTCGTGCTCGCCGCCGGGCCGAAGATGCTGGAGCTGGCCGGTGAGGTCGCCGACGGCGTGGTGATGCTCGCGGGCCTGCACCCGGACAGCATCGAGGCGGCGCGCTCCCACGTTCGCGCGGGCGCCCTGCGGGCCGGCCGGGCGCCGGAGTCGGTGCAGGAGATCCTCATCGTGCCCACGGCGATCGAGCCGTTCGACACCGCGCGCGAATGGGTGCGGCGCTACTTCCGGCCGGACAAGCCGTTCCTCAACTACCCGAGCACGGCGAACCTTCGGTGGCTGCGCGCGGCCGGCCTCGACATCCCCGAGGACCACGACCCCACCGCGTTCACCGCCGCGCAGGCCAAGGAGATCAGCGAGGCGTTCGGGCTGTTCGGGCCCGCGGAGTACTGCGCGGAGCGGCTCCTGCAGGCACGCGAGGAATCCGGTGTGGAGCACGTGTTCTTCTTCCCTTCGCACACGGCCGAAAGCGGCTACGACCTGCCGGAGGCCGACGTCGCCGCGTTCGCCGACGTCATCGGCCCCCGCCTGGCCGCGGGCTAGGTTCCGCTCACGGGAACCGCTTCGCCCAGCGCCCGGACCGCCGCGAGCGAGTCGAGGTAGTCGCGCCAGCGCACGACCTCGCCGTTCGCGACGGTGACGATGGAGACGAAGCGGTTCTCGTAGGGCCGGCCGGTTTCGACGATCCGCCTGCGCACCGAGTACTCGAGCGTGACCACGGACTTCTCGCGGTCGTGGTGCACGGCCAGATAGCCGGCTCTGTCGAGCACGATGGCGTCCCCGTAGCCGCGGTACAGCTCGGCCAGCGCTTCCCGGCCTTCGACCCTCTTCGGGTAGCCGGGCACGGTGACGACGAACTCGGTGACGAGGTCTTCGGCGAGCAGGTCGAAGAGGTGCTCGCCTTCGGCGTGGCCGGCGAGGCCTTCCTTGACGACGCCGAAAAACGGGTCGAGCGCGGCGAAGTCTTCGAGGTGGTGGTCCACGGTCATGGGCTGAGTTCCTGTTCTCGATCCGGGGTTTGTCCCGTGCCGAGAACGTCAGGACCCGGTATCGACAGTTTCGACCGCCGCGGCGTAGCTCGATCCGGTGAAGAGGCGGCGATTTTTCGCGGGCCTTGGCGGTCTTTCGATTTCGTTGCCCGGTAACGAAAAAAGGGAACGGGGACGCCCCCAAGATTCCTGCCTCCGGTTCCGAAAGCTCGCAGGCCAGCCGGGCAGGCCGTCCTCACCCCGGGCCGGCAGGGTCACTCACGCGGCGAGACGCCCGAGCAGCTCGGCGCTGCGACTACCCGGCTCGGCCTGAAAGACGACGAGCGTCACCGCGTCCGTGCCGTCCACGGTGAGCTTCGCCGACCGCAAAGAAAGCTCACCGATCGCCGGGTGCGCCAAGCGGTGCACCCGGCCGGCACGCGGGCGCACGTCGTGGCGGGCCCACAGCTGCCGGAACCTCGTGCTGTGCACGGAAAGCTCGCCGACGAGCTCCTGCAGCCGCGGGTCGTCGACGTCCGGGCCGACGCGGGAGCGCAGTGTCGCCACGCCCTCGGCCGTCGTTTCCGTCCAGTCGCGGCGCAGCGCACGCTCGGTGGGGTCGAGGAAGACCGCGCGCAGCAGGTTCACGCCCGGGCGGTAGTTCGGGGACAACGCGGTGGCCAGCGGATTGGCGGCGAGCACGTTCGTGAGCTTGTCCTGCACGTACGCGGGCGTGCCGCTGACGCAGTCCACGAGCCGGCCGACGCCGGGCGGCAGGCGCCGGGACGCGGCCTTCCGGCGGGCCGGGCGCGACACGCTCAGCAGGTACGCGGTCGCGTCGGCATCCAGCCGCAGCACGCCGGCGAGCGCGCGCAGCACCTGGTCCGACGGGTTGCGGTCGCGGCCCTGTTCGAGCCGCAGGTAGTAGTCGGAGCTGATGCCGGCGAGGATCGCCACCTCCTCGCGGCGCAGCCCGGCGACACGGCGACCGGTCCCACCGGGGAGCCCCGCGACCTCCGGGCGCACCAGTTCGCGCCGGGCGCGGAGGAATTCGCCCAGCGCGTTCGTCGAGTCCACACCGGCGACGGTAGCCGCGGCCGGCGCCGGAAACCTGGCCCTGCCACTCCCAGGAAAACAGGGACCGTCCCAGCCGACGGCCGGCCGGCGCATCGTGGAGGACAGCACGGAAAACCCAGCAGGAAAGGCATCAGACCATGGCCGACAACGTTCCCGGCGGCACCCTCACCCTCGCCGACGACCTCACTCTCAGCCGCATGGGCTACGGCGCCATGCAGCTGGCCGGGCCCGGCGTCTTCGGTCCGCCGAAGGACCACGACGAGGCGATCGCAGTGCTGCGCGAAGCGGTCGAACGCGGCATCACCCACGTCGACACCAGCGACTTCTACGGCCCGGTCGTGACCAACGAGCTGATCAAGGAAGCGCTGCACCCCTACCCCACCGGTCTGCACATCGTCACGAAGGTCGGCGCGCGCCGCGGCCCCGACGGCGCGTGGATCCCGTCGCTGGAGCCGGAAGACCTCAAGGAGCAGGTGCGTGAGAACCTGCGGCACCTCGGCCTCGACGTGCTCGACGTGGTGAACCTGCGCGTCGGCACCCACGAGGGCACGGACGACACGCCGCTCGGCGAGGAGTTCGGCGCGCTGGCCGAGCTGCGCGAGCAGGGCCTGATCCGCCACCTCGGGCTCAGCGGCGTCTCCGACGCGCAGCTCACCGAGGCGCAGGCCATCGCGCCCGTGGTCACGGTGCAGAACTTGTACAACCTGGTCACCCGCGCCGACGACGCCCTGGTGGCGCGCTGCGCCGCGGAGAACATCGCGTTCGCGGCGTTCTTCCCGCTCGGCGGCTTCAGCCCGCTGCAGTCGGAGACGCTGGCCAAGGTCGCCGTGAACCTCGACGCGTCGCCGCAGCAGGTCGCGCTCGCGTGGCTGCTGCAGCGCTCCGCCACGACCATGCTGATCCCCGGGACGTCCTCGCGCAGGCACCTGCGCGAGAACATCGCCGCGGCCGGCCTCGTACTGCCGGCCGAAGCCGTGGCGGAGCTGGACGCCATCGGCGCCTGAACGTCCACAGTGGACCCGACCGCGAGCGCGGGGTTACGCTCACCGGCGTGATCACCACGGACGGATACCTGTACCTCGTCGACCGCGCGCTCGACGGGATGGCGGCCACGCTCACCGAGCTCGGCGACGAGCTCGTGAACACCCGCCCCGAGGCGGCCGGGACCAATTCGCCGTACGCGATCGTCACGCACTGTCTCGGGGTGATGGCGTTCTGGGGCGGCCAGGTCGTGGCGGGCCGGGACGTGGCGCGCGACCGGGCGGCGGAGTTCGAGGCGGCGGGACCCGTCGCACCACTGGTGGAGCGGATGCGGGCCGTCCGGCAGCGGTTCGGCGCCGACGTCGCCGCGTGCACCCCGGCGGCGCCACCGAAGGGCGAGGTCCCGCCGAAGTACCGCGACACCCCGATCGGCGCAGCTCAGGGCGTGGCGCTGCTGCACGTCTACGAGGAGCTGGCCCAGCACCGCGGGCACCTCGACCTCACCCGCGACGTGCTGCTCGGGCGCGGGGAGAAAACCGTGTAGAGGACACGGGGCCGGCTCCGTCCTTACAGTGAGCGTGCCGACGCGCGGCACGCCGGAAGGGCGGAGGACCCACGATGACGAAGTACATGGTGATGCAGACGTACTCGGGCGGCGAGGCCTGCGACGTGCCGATGACCGAATGGTCCCCCGAGGACATCCGGGTGCACATCGAGTTCCAGCGGGCGCTCAACGAGGAGCTCGCCGACAAGGGCGAGCTGGTGGACGCGCAGGGGCTGGCCGGGCCGGAGGCGGCGAAGAAGGTCGTGTCCGGCGGAGCGGGCGGCACCGTGGTGACCGACGGGCCGTTCACCGAGAGCAAGGAGCTGCTCGCGGGGTACCGGATCATCGACGTCGACTCGGAGGAGCGGGCGCTCGCGATCGCCGCGCGGCTCTCGGCGGCGCCCGGGCTCGGAGGCACGCCGATCCGCCAGCCGATCGAGGTCCGCCAGGTGATGAGCGCGCCGGCCTGATGGCGGCCGAGGACGCCGAGGACCTGCTGCGCACGCTCGCGCCGCAGGTCCTCGGCGTGCTGGCCCGGC
This sequence comes from Amycolatopsis sp. NPDC049253, assembly GCF_040678995.1. Taxonomy (NCBI): domain Bacteria; kingdom Bacillati; phylum Actinomycetota; class Actinomycetes; order Pseudonocardiales; family Pseudonocardiaceae; genus Amycolatopsis; species Amycolatopsis sp. NPDC049253. The sequence continues at coordinate 463,041 of NZ_JBFAQX010000002.1, forward strand.
GGTTCGGCGACTTCGACGCCGCCGAGGACGCCGTGCAGGAGGCCCTGCTCGCCGCGGCGCTGCACTGGCCCGACGACGGCGTGCCGGACAACCCGCGCGGCTGGCTGATCCAGGCGGCGGCGCGGCGGCTGACCGACGCGTACCGCAGCGACGAAGCCCGCGCGCGGCGTGAGCTGGCGGTGTTCGCCGAGCCAGCGGGCGCCGAGGTGCCGGACCAGGACGACACGCTCACGCTGTTGTTCCTGTGCTGCCACCCGGCGCTCACGCCGGCGTCGGCCATCGCCCTCACGCTCCGGGCCGTGGGCGGCCTGACGACGGCGGAGATCGCGAGCGCGTTCCTCGTGCCCGAGGCGACGATGGCGCAGCGGATCAGCCGGGCGAAGGGGAAGATCAAGGCGTCGGGCGTGCCGTTCCGGCTGCCGGCCGGCGACGAGCGCGCGGCCCGGCTGAAATCGGTGCTGCACGTGCTCTACCTGGTGTTCAACGAGGGCTACACGAGCAGCGCCGGGACCAGCCTGCACCGCACGGAGCTGTCGGGCGAGGCGATCCGGCTCGCGCGGCTGCTGCACGGGGTGCTGCCCGAGGACGGCGAGGTCACGGGCCTGCTGGCCCTCATGCTGCTCGTCGACGCGCGACGCCCCGCGCGGACCGGCCCCGACGGTGACCTGGTGCCACTGGAGGAGCAGGACCGCGCGCGGTGGGACCGGTCGTTGATCAGGGAAGGCGTCTCGCTCGCCACCGCGGCGCTGTCCGCCGGGCCCGCCGGTGAGTACGGGCTGCAGGCGGCGATCGCGGCCGGCCACGACATCGCGTTGCGCGCGCAGGACACGGACTGGCCCCGCATCCTGGCGCTCTACCAGCGGCTCGACCGATCGGCGGACAACCCGATGGTCACGCTGAACCGCGCGATCGCGACCGCGATGGTCCACGGCCCCGCCACAGGTCTGGACCTGCTCGGGACGCTCGACGAGCGGCTCGCCGGCCACTACCGTCTCGACGCCGTACGCGCTCACCTGCTGGAACGCGCGGGCGAAACCGCGGCCGCGATCCGCTGTTACGAGGCCGCCGCGGCACGCACCACGAACGCCCCGGAGCGGCGCTACCTCACGGTTCGCGCCGCGCGGCTGCGGGCGGACCGCCCCTGACCGTCCTGTTCGGACAGTGAGTTGATGTTCCACACTTCGCTCTCACAACGTGGCCCAGTAGGATCGGCACCGATCCTCACTGAAAGCGGAGCGGACCATGGCCACCACGGGTGATCGGCGGACGGGGTACGACATCACGAGCGTGCCCGCCGAGACGGTGCTCGCCGCGCTGCAGGCCGCCGTGCCGCCGTCGGCCACGTCGGGGGTCGTCTGGTGGATCTACGCCGGTCAGGGCCCTGGGACGCCGCACCTCGTCGTCGGCCTGCGCGGTGACCGCGGTGCCCTGGTGTGGCAGGAGAACGGCGCCGCGCACCTGCCCGCCGACGGCGCCGGCGCCGCGTCCGCCGACTACTTCAGCCTGCAAGGCGGCCACTTCCCACAGCCCGCGGGCAGCGAGGTGCCGGCCGAACTCGTGCTCCGCGCGGTGCGGGAGTTCACGCGGACCCGGGTCCGGCCGGAGTGCGTCACCTGGAAGCTGCCCTAGGCCCTCCGCGGCGTCGAGATTCATCAGCTTCACCACGGCGAGGTTCGCGACGAACAGCGCGGGCAGCAGGAGCCCCAGCGTGCGCAAGCCCGAGAACCACAGGCCCACGCCGGCGCCGCCGACCACCACCACGACGGTGAGCGCGTAGAGCAGCGGTGTGTGCAGCTTCGCGGTCGGCGCGGCGAACAGGGCCCACAGGCCGATGCCCACGGCGGGCCCGCCGAGGCCGAGCAGCAGCTTGCCCGCGGTGGACTCCCCCGCGTGGAATCCCCAGTACCCCAGCGCGACGATCGCGGCCAGCTCCAGCAGGAAAGCCAGGCCCAGGTTTCCCCAGCGCCACACGGACTCGATCACGGTCGCCTCCTTGAGATGAGAGCAGTGCTCTCTGTTGGAAGCAGTGTTCACCTTTTGCGTTCGCGTTGTCAAGAGCACTGCTCTCGGATTACCAGCGCGGCGGTCGCCAGGACGACGGCGAGCCACACCGGCGCGCGGTGACCGGTGCCGAGGAGGCCGGCGGCGAGCCATGGCCCGGCGGCGGCGCCGACGTTGAGCGCGGCGGTGGCGAACGCGCCCCTGAGCGCCGGCGCGTCCGGGGCGGCGCGCAGCACCTCTGCGACGGCGGTGGACCCCACCGCGAACGACAGCAGCGCCTGCAGCGGGACGAGGACGAACAGCACCGTCGCGTTCCCCGCGCCGAGCGCGAGGACGAGCCAGCCGGCGGCGAGCGCCACTTGCGTCTTTCGCGTGGCCGGACGCCGGCCGGCGAGCGCGACCCCGGCGGAGGCGCCGATGCCGAACAACGCGAGGAGGACCGGCAGCCGGCCTTCAGGGAAGCCCGCAAGCGGGGCAAGGTAGGTGAAGACGGCGAAGGTGGCACCGTTCACGAGCGCGCCTCTGCCGAGCGCGGCCAGCACCCGCGGCCGCTTCAGCACCGCGAACTCGGCCTTGACGGGCGTACTCGCGGTCTCCGTCCTCGGCGCCCACCGCGCGATGGCGGCGAACGCGGGCACGGACACCACTGCGACCGCCCAGAACGCCGAGCGCCACCCCCACACCTGCCCGAGCACGGCGCCCGCCGGCACCCCGGCGATGCACGCCAGCGTGGTCCCGGTCAGCACCACGGCGGTTGCCCGCCCCTCACCTCCCGGCGCGGCGTCGGCCGCCACGGTCAGCGCCACGGCGAGAAACCCGGCCGTCGCCAGCGCGGCCGCCAGCCGGGTGGCGAGCAGGATCCCGAACCCGGGCGCCAGCGCCCCCGCCACGTGCACCACGACGAACACCCCGAGGTACCCCAGCAACGCGCCCCGCCGCGACCACCCCCGCCCCACGACGGCCAGCACCGGCGCCCCGACCACCATCCCCACGGCGAACACCGCCGTCAGCGACCCCGCCGCCGCCGGCGAGACCCCCAGGCCCCGCGCCACCTCGGGCACCAGGCCCGCCACCATGAACTCCGACGTCCCCTGGGCGAACACAGCGAGGGCGAGCAGATACGGCAAAACAGGCAAGACAGACACTCCTGAGATCGACGTGACCGTCCTGTTCGGACGGTGGAAGAAGGCACGGTCGATCGGAGCGCCTGGCCTCGGCTGCCACGGAACGCAGCCGTTAAGGAACGCAACCCCCACAACGCCACCGCTCGACCGGTGGCGCCACTCTTTCGGCCTCAGGGCTGCTCACGACGCGCACGGTAGCAGCGTCGAGTGGTGGTGCCGAACGGTTTTCGGCCGCGGCTTTCCCGAAGGTGCCGACCTGCGGTCGGAAGGCGTGCAAGTGCACCTCCGCCACGCCGGGCTTCGCCGACCACGCGGCGGATCCGCACGATGCCACCGGTGACTGATGCCGCGGCTTTTCGCGGCGTGGCGCGGCCGGTCGCGGCGGCCAGACTCCTCCGCCGAGCACCAGGACTCACCAAGCCGCAGCACCCGAACCGAGCCGTCTCGCCGAAAGATCACCTGCCAAGAGGCCCAGGGCCACCCTCGGTGGTAGTTCCGGGCAGTGGTCACGAAGGGTAGTGCTCGAACGGAGCAGTGGGCCGGGATGCTGTCCTTCGTTCGGCGGCGTCGCTCTACCCTGGGTCTCAGTAATCTTCTCCGCCATGAACGACCGAAGGGCCGGGATCCGCACGGTCCAGATGGCGGGCCTGGGCATCGTCGCCGGGCTCGGGTTCCTGGTGGCGAGCCTGTGGTGGTCGGCGGCCACGTGGTGGAGCTGGCTGGGCGGGAGCCTGCTGGTGGGGATGCTGACGTGGATCTTCGTGTTCGAGCTGGTGCGGCTGGGGCGAAGAGGCGACGACTGAACCACCCCGGCACAAAAAGCGGGGCCGCCCGAAGAAAAGGGCGGCCCCGGAAAAAAACCTACTTCGTGAAGTACCAGTCCTCCGGGCTGCGCGCCGTCTGCACGGCCGGGAACGAGACGCCGCCGAGGTTCTTCGCGACGACCTCCATCGCGCCGCGCAGGGGCATGTTGATCTGGCCCGGCAGGGTCTTCGCGGCGTAGTCCTCGTAGGCGGCGAAGGCGTCCTTGTCATCGCTGTGGAGGGTGGCCTCGATGAGCTTGTCCAGCTGCGGGTCGTCGTAGTTGCCGATGTTGCCGGTGGAGCCGGGGAGCAGCAGCTGGTCACCGGTGGGCACGGCGTTGTACTGCTGGTACCCGAAGTAGCCCATCTGCCAGTCGCACGCGGGGCCGGAGCCGTGGCAGTCGCTGACGTCGCTCAGCACCGCGTTGAACTCCTGGCCCTTCAGGTCGAACACGATGCCCGCCTCGGCGGCGTCCGACTTCCACTGCTGCATGATCCGCCCGTAAGCGGGATTGCCGGTCGAATACTGCAAAGTCAGCTCCAGCCGGGTACCCGCCGCCACGCCGGCGCCGCACTGGTTCGGGGCGGTGCCGGGCGCGGTGCACGTCATGGCGCCGTTCTGCAGGGTCCAGCCGTGTGACGTCAGCAGGGCCTTCGCCTTCGCCTTGTCGAACGGGTACGGCCCCGCACCGCGTTCGGCGTCGGTCACGTAGGAGTTGTCCGGGTTGATCGGCACCGGGCCCGTGGTCACGGTGGCGTAGCCGCGGTAGGCGACGTTCACGTCCGTCACCTGGTCCAGGGTCTGCTGGAACGCCTGCCGCACGTAGAGCTGCTTGAACACCGCCCCGAACTTCGGGTTGTCCATGTTCAGGATCGTCGAGCTCCAGCCCCACGCCGCCGCCGGCACGAGGTTGTAGTTGGCCTGCAACGGGTTCGTCGCGGGCAGCTTCTCGTTCGCCTTCTTCTGCGGCAGGTCCGCACCCGCTACGCCGCCGACGGAAATGGTCCGGCCGCTGCGCAGCGTGTTGTACTCCGCGCTGGTGCTCGTGAACGGCTGCATCTTGTAGTGCGCGAGATGCGGCTTGTCCGGCCCGCTGTACTTCGGTTCGGGTCGTAGCTGATGTTTCCCTCGGCGTCGAACGACGTCAGGTGCCACGGCCCGTCCACGACCTGCCACAACGGATCCGTCGCGTAGGTCGACAGGTACTTGCTCTTGTCGAACAAGTGCTTGTACACCGCGTCGCACTTCGCGCGGTCGTCCGCGCAGCCGCCGCTGCCCGCCGCCGCGGAGTCCGACGTCTTGTCCCACGCCATCGGCAGCGGCGCGATCTGCGCGAGCTCCTGGCCGGTGAACCACGTCGGCGAGTACGAGTCGGTGAGCTGCAGCGTCACCTGCTGCGGCCCGGTCGCCGTCGCGGACTTCACGTTGTCCGGGAACTGGCCCGGCACGTAGCCGTACCAGTTGGCCTTCTCCGCGAACATCATGTTCATCCAGAACACCACGTCCTTGGCGTTCACCGTCTCGCCGTTGGACCACTTGTACGGCTTGACGTTGATCACCACCTTGGTGTTGTTGTCGCTGAACACCGGCGGGTCCGCGAGGCTCTTGCGGGTGTTGATGCCGGTGCTTCCACCTGCGTCGCCGAACCAGTACAGCTCGCGGTACATCAGCTGCTGCAGGTCACCCGTCGCATAACCGCTGTTGTGCGCCGAGTCCACGAACGGGAAGATCCAGTTCGGCTGGGTGCCCGGCGGTTCGGCGAACACGGCCGTGCCGCCTTCGGTCGGGGTGCCGCCGCCCGAGCTCGAGCTCCCGCCGCCGCACGCGGTGGCGAGCGCGGCCGCGACCAGCACCACCACCGGCGCCACGAGTGCCTTGCGCAGTCTCATCCGTTCTCTCCTTGGTAGACCTTCGTCGCGTCGTGCTCACGAGCGGCGTCGAGCGGGAAGTGGCAGGCCGCCTCGTGCCCGGCGCCGAACGGCCGCAGCACCGGTTCCTCGGCGGCGCAGATCTCCTGCGCGAACGGGCAGCGCGTGCGGAAGCGGCAGCCCGACGGAGGCGAGATCGCGGACGGCAGCTCGCCCGAGACGCCGCCGCTCTGCCGGGCCGCCCACGGATCGGCGACCGGGACCGTGTCGATCAGCCCGCGCGTGTACGGGTGCCGCGGGTTGCCGTGCACCTCGGCGGCCGGACCGGTCTCCACGAGCTTGCCGAGGTACATCACGCCGATGCGCTGCGCCAGGTAGCGCACCACGGACAGGTCGTGGGAGATGAACACGTACGTGAGCCCGTGGCGCTCGCGCAGGTCGTTCATCAGGTTCAGGATCTGTGCCTGCACGGACACGTCCAGGGCCGACACCGGCTCGTCGGCCACGATCAGCTTCGGCTCCAGCGCCAGGGCCCGGGCGAGCCCGACGCGCTGGCGCTGCCCGCCGGAGAACTCGTGTGGGTACCGCTGCGCGGCGTCGGCAGGCAGGCCCACCTCGCCGAGGAGCTCCCGGACGCGCGCGCTGCGCTGCGCCCGGGTGCCGGCGCCGTGGATCTCCAGCGGTTCGGCCAGGATCGCGCCGACGCGCATGCGCGGGTCGAGCGAGGCGTACGGGTCCTGGAACACCAGGTGCGTGTCGCGATGACGCTGCCGCAACTCGGCCCCGCGCAAGGAAGTCAGCTCCGTGCCGTTGATCCGGATGTGGCCCGACGTCGGCTCGTCGAGCCCGACCACGGCCCGGCCCACGGTGGTCTTGCCGCAGCCCGACTCCCCGACCAGGCCGAAGGTCTCCCCCGCCGCCACGGAGAAGCTCACGCCGGCCACCGCGGACACCGTGCCCGTGCGCCGTCGCAGCACCGCGCCCTTGGTGACGGGGAAGTCCTTCACCAGGTTCTCCACTTCCAGGAGCGGCGCGCCCGCCGTCGGCTCCGAGGCCGGCGCGCCCGCCCGCTCGTGCACGCGGACGACGGCCGACGGCTCCTCGACCCCCGCCGAACCGACCGGGTGGAAACACGCGTACTCGTGCCCGGCCACGTCGGCGCGCAGCTCCGGCTCCTTCTCGACGCACTCGTCGGTCGCATACCGGCAACGCGGCGCGAAGCGGCACCCGGTCGGCGGCTCGCGCAGATCCGGGGGCAGGCCGGGGATGCTGTAGAGCTTCTCCCCCGACTCCGCCGAGTTCTCCGGCAGCGCCTCGAACAAGGCCTCCGTGTACGGGTGGCGCGGGTTGCCGAACAGCCGGCGCGTGTCCGTGAGCTCTGCGATCTTCCCCGCGTACATCACGGCGACGACCTCGGCGCGGCCCGCGACCACGCCGAGGTCGTGCGTCACGAGGATCACCGCCATGCCCAGGCGCCGGCGCAGGTCGTCGATCAGCTCCAGGATCTGGTGCTGCACGGTCACGTCGAGCGCGGTCGTCGGCTCGTCGGCGATGAGCAGCTCCGGTTCGCACACCAGCGCGCGGGCGATCATCACCCGCTGGCGCATGCCGCCCGAGAGCTGGTGCGGGTAGTCCTCGGCCCGTTTGCGCGCGTCCGGCAGCCCGACCAGCTCGAGCATCGCGACGGCGCGCTCGTGCAGCTCGCGCCGGGAGAGCGTCGAGTGCAGCTCCAGCGGTTCACTCACCTGGCGCCCGATGGGCAGCGCCGGGTTGAGCGAGGTCATCGGGTCCTGGAACACCGTGCCGATGCGCTTGCCCCGGACCTCCCGCAGCTCGGCGGGGGTCATGGTCGCGACGTCGTCGTCGCCGAGCAGGATCCGGCCCGACGCGATGCGCCCGCCGGGCGGGAGCAGCCGCAGGATCGACAGGGCCGTCATCGTCTTGCCGGAGCCCGACTCGCCGACGAGCCCGAGCAGCTCGCCGCGGCCGACTTCCAGCGTCACGCCGTCGACGGGGCGCACCACACCGTCGCGGACGTCGATGGTCGTGTGCAGATCTTCCAGGCGCAGAACGGGTTTCATGGGGTTCAGCGCCTCCGCAGCCGCACTTCGAGCGCGTCGCGCAGGGCGTCGCCGAGCAGGTTGAACGCCACGACCACGAGCATGATCGCGATGCCGGGCGGCAGGATCATCCACCAGTAGCCGTTCTGCACGAACTCGGTGCCGTTGGACAGCATGTTGCCCCAGTCGGCGTGCGGCGGCGCGATGCCGAGGCCGAGGTAGCTCAGCGCGGCCACGAGCAGGATCGCGTCGGCCACCTGGAAGGTCGCGTTGACCACGATGGTGCCGATCGCGTTGGGCATGATGTGGCGCAGCACCACGCGTTTCCCGCCGCCGCCCATCATCCGCACGGCCTGCACGTACTCGCGGGTGCGCAGCGAAAGCGTCTCGCCGCGCACGAGCCGGGCAGGGCTCAGCCACGCACCGAACGACACGACCAGGATCAGCAACCCCAGCGTCGGCGTGAAGATCGCGGCGAGGATCAGCATCAGGAACAGTGTGGGGATGGCCAGCAGCGTGTCGACGATCCGCATCATCACAGCGTCGACGAACCCGCCGACGTAGCCCGCGATGGCGCCCCAGAAGGTGCCGAACACGGTCGCGAGCAGCGCCGCGGCCACGCCGATCTCGAGCGACGACCGGCCACCGACCATGAGCCGGCCGAGCTCGTCGTAGCCCACGTCGTCGGTGCCCAGCGGGTGCCCCGCGCCCGGCGGCTGGTTGGCGCCCGCGAGGTTCGTCGCGATCTGCTCGGTGTGGTACACGAGCGGGCCGAAGAAGCAGAACAGCACGAACAGGATGATCAGCGCGAGCCCCGCGACCGCCAGGCGGTTTTCCAGGAAAGCCCGCAGGGTCGCCCGCGCCGCGGACCGCGAAGGCGCCGCCGGCAGTGCGGCTCGGTCGGTCATCAGTACTTCACCCTCGGGTCGAGCACGGCGTAGCCGATGTCGGCGAGCAGGGAGCCGGCCACCGTCGCGAGCGCGACGACGAGCCCGATCCCCAGCAGCACCGGGTAGTCGTGCACCTGGGCACCCTGGATGAATGTGAAGCCCATGCCCGGGTAGTTGAACACCTGCTCGGTGATGAGCGCGCCCGCGAACAGCTGCGGCAGCGACAGCCCCAGCAGCGTCACGATCGGGATCAGCGAGTTGCGCAGCACGTGCCGCGTGAGCACCTTGCCCTCGCTCGCCCCGCCCGCGAGCGCGGTGCGCACGTAGTCCTGGCTCAGGTTCTCCATCACCGAAGAGCGCGCGTAGCGGCTGAACGACGCGATGGTGATCAGCGCCAGCGTGAGCACCGGCAGCACGAGCGCGGGTGCCTGCGAAAGGATCTCGCCCAGCGAGTCGCCGCTCGGCCCCAGCGGGGAGAACCACTGCAGCTGCACCGCGAACAGCAGCACGAGGATCTCGCCGAGGAAGAAGCTCGGCATCGAGTAGAACGCGAACGACAGGCCCGTGGCCACGTAGTCGCCCAGGGAGTTGCGCTTGCGCGCCTGGTACACGCCCAGCGGCACCGCCACCACGAGAGCGACCAAAGTGGACAGTGTCATGAGCAGGATCGTCTTGGGCAGGTGGTCGGCGATCACGTCGGTCACCGGCTGGTTGAGCTTGTACGAGTACCCGAGGTCACCGTGCAGCACGCGCCCGGCCCAGGTGAGGAACTGCGTGATCAGCGGACGGTCGTAGCCGTTGTCGTGGAGGAACATCCGGATCTGCAGCTGCGTGGCCTTCGGCCCGAGGATCGCGCGGGCCGGCCCGCCGGGCAGCAGCTGCAGCAGCACGAACGTGAGCACCGCGACCAGCACCACCACCACGACCGACTGCAGGACGCGGCGCGCCAGGTACCCCGCCATCAACCGTCCCCGTGATCGTTCCAGTACTTGCCTGGTGCATAGACCTACACGGCAACAGCTCACCTGTCCACGGCGTCCACGGAAACTGACGTGCCGTTGTCCCACCTGGTGATCTTCCTACTTTCGGCGCTACCGATCCCCCAGTGTCCGAGGTAGATGATCGGCAAACCGGACAATCCGGGGCACATCGTGATACACAGCCCCACCCGCGCGTTGTACGGATCGTGTACGGAACGCGCACAGACTCCTCACCGTTCGCGACGGACGAGTGAAGGAGATGGGTGTCGTGCTGGGGAAGACAGTCGGGAAGACAACTGCCCGCCGCGTGGTCGCGGCGGTCCTGGCCGCGGGCGCGGTCACCACGAGCGGGGTGGCGCTGGCGGCGCCCGCGAGCGCCGCACCGACCGGGTCCTGGCGCGCCGAGCTGTCCCACATCGACGGTGACGACGTCAACGTCGAGGCGGCGGGCGGAGCGCTGACCCTGAAGAATTCCGCCTGGCACAGAACGGATCTGCTCACCGCCGGCAGCCAGGGCTACCTCATCTCCGCCCAGCGGCAGCTCGCCTCGCCGGTGAACCACGTGACGGCGAAGGTCGCCGCGGACCTGCCGAAGGGCACCGACGTGCAGATCGACGTGCGCGGCCGCACCGGCGCCGACGACTGGACCGAGTGGACGCCGGCCGGCGCGCAGGCCGCGGCCTTCGGCCGCGCGGTGAGCGTGGTGCAGGCGCGGATCTCGCTGTCCAGCACCACCGACGGCGTGCGCCCGACCGTGCGCGAGGTCGACCTCGACGCCACCCTGGCCCCGCAGGCCAACGCGCTCGCCGCCACGACCCCGCTGACCTACACGATCTACGCCACGCGGGAGGGCCTCACCGGCCACACCACCGCCAACGGCCACGTGATCACGGCCAACGACCACTTCGTCGCGCTGCCCTCGGGCAAGGCGACCTCGCCCAAGGGCACCGGGAACTACACGGTGAAGGTGTGCCGCACCGACGGCAGCCGCTGCGAGTACGCGCCGGTGTGGGACGTCGGCCCGTGGAACACCAAGGACGACTACTGGAACCCCGCCTCGGTCCGCTCGGAGTACAAGGACCTGCCGCAGGGCCAGCCGGAGGCGTACGCCGCCTACCACAACCACTACAACGGCGGTAAGGACGACCTCGGCTACACCGTGGGCAACCCCGCCGGCATCGACCTCGCCGACGGCGTGTTCAACTCCGGGCTCGGGCTCGCCGACAACGGCAACGTGAAGGTGACCTACCTGTGGACCGGCTCGGCCGCCGCGACCGGCGTCGTGACCACCGCCGGCGACCCGATGAACGTGCGCGCGACCGCCAGCACCACGGCCGCCGTCAAGGGTCTCGCGGCGAACTACGCCAAGGTCAACATCGAGTGCTACGTCAACGGTTCTTCGGTGACCGGCACCTTCGGCACGAGCACGATCTGGGACCGCATCGGCCCGGACAACTTCATCTCCGACGCCTACGTGAAGACCGGGTCGGACCTCCCCGTCGCCCCGCTCTGCTCCTGAGCTCCCGGTGACCGGTCCGGCGGAATCGCTCCGCCGGACCGGTCACCTTGGCCCGCAATGCCTTTTCCACCCGGTTCAGCGACACCGGTTCCCCCTCGGCCCGGCTATCGTGTCTGCCATCGTTTTCTTTGCGCCGAGGGGGTTTCATGCCGAAGACACGACTGCCCGGAAGACGTCCGAAGGCGGTGCTCGCCGCGGCGATGTTCAGTGCGGCGGTGTTCGGCGCGGCGGCGGTGACCACTGTGGTCACCGGCCCGGAAGCGGCCGCCCAGGGCGCGATCGTGGGCGGGGAAAAGGCATCGCTGGGCGAGCACCCGTACGCGGTGTACCTCGTGGACGACGCCGGCACGCAGTTCTGCGGCGGCGTGATCGTGAGCAGCTCGGCGGTCGCGACCGCGGCCCACTGCGCCGAGGCGGTGCCCACGAAGGACATCCGCGTCGTCGTCGGCCGCGAGGACAAGCGCACGAACGAAGGCAGCACGCTCGCCGTCGCGAAAGCCTGGGTGCATCCGGATTTCGAGAAAGCCGAAGAGGGCGACGACATCGCGGTGCTGACCGTGCGCGGCCGGCTGCCGGGCCGCGCGGTGTCGGTGGCCCGCGACACCGACGTGTACGCCGCCGGCACGAAGGCCACCGTGCTCGGCTGGGGCCGCGTCGCCGACGGCGGCGACCGCTCCGACTACCTGCGCAGCGCCGTCGTGCCGATGGTGAGCGACTCGACGTGCGAGCAGGCCTACGACTCCTACGACCCGGCCGGCATGGTGTGCGCCGGGTACCGGCAGGGCGGCATCGACGCGTGCAAGGGCGACTCCGGCGGCCCGCTCGTCATCGGCGACACGCTCGTCGGGATCGTGTCCTTCGGCGACGGCTGCGGGAAACCCGGCAAGCCCGGCGTCTACACGCGGGTGACCACGTTCGCCGGCGTGATCACCGAGCAGACCCGCGGACGCTGACCGTCCACAGCAGACTTACGTGGCGCCGGCCGACGAACGCAGCACCGCCAGGAAATCCGCGACCGGCTTCGACCGCTGCGCCTCGGGCAGCGTGACCGCCGTGACGCGCCGGGCGAACCCGCGACCGGCCAGCGGACGGTCGGCGAGATCCTTGCGGTGCGCGGCCAGCGACAGCCGCGGCACGAGGCTCACGCCCATGCCCGCGGCCACGAGCCCTTGCAGCGACTGGTAATCCGCCGCGCGGAAGGTGATCTGCGGTTCGAACCCGGCGATGCGGCACATCGTCTCGTACGCGTGCTCGTACGGCGCGCGGTGCGTGCGCGTCACCCACTGCTCGCCGGACAGGTCGGCCAGCGGCACCTCTTCCGCGTCGACGAGCGGGTGGTCCAGCGGCAGCACGACGTGCAGCGGGTCGTCGGGCAGGGCCACGTGGTGCAGCGCGCGGTCCACGGGCTGCGGCGCGAAGTCGTAGCCCCACACCAGGACCACGTGCGCGGCGCCCTCGCGCAGCCGGCTGAACGCGTCGTCGCCGTGGGTGGCCGACAGGCGCAGGCGCACGCCGGGGTGCTGTTCGCGGAACGCCTTCACCACCGGCGGCAGCAACTCGACCCCGGCCGTCGCGAACGCCTCGATCCGCAGCTCCGTGGGATCGGTGCCGAGCGAACGCACCTCCTGCTCGATCGCCGAGAGCTCCCCGAACAGGCTCTTCGCGTGCGCGGCCAGCACTTCGCCCGCCGGGGTCAGCTCGACCCCGCGCGGCAGCCGTTTCAGCAGCGACAGGCCGACCTCGCGCTCGATCACCGACATCTGCTGGGAGACCGCCGACTGGGTGAGCCGCAGCCGGTGCGCGGCCGCGGTGAACGAACCTCCTTCGACCACCGCGACGAGAATCCGCAGGCGCCTGACGTCCAGCACGGGCGCCTACTCGCCCGTGACGGCGTACTGCGGTGCCCGCCCGCCGAGCGTCGCGTCCACGAACGCCACGGCCGCCCGCGCGTTCTCGATCCGGAAGGTGAGCAGCACCGTGTCGAACCCGCCGGACGCGTCCTGCTGCTTCGCGAGCCCGTCGACGATCCGGTCGAGCACCCGCCGCTGCTCGGCGAGCAACGGCGCCGGGTCGGCCCGCCGCCGTTCCAGCAAGGCCAGCTTCACCAGCAGCTCCGAGCGCACGTCCCGTACGTGCCGGGCGGGCCGGGCGAGCCATTCGCCGACGGCCGCGTGGCCTTCGGACGTGGCCTGGACCAGCGCACGCGGCGGGCCGGAGTCACCGGGTTCGGTGCCCGCGCCGACGACCAGTCCACGCGCCTGCAACCGGTCCACGGCTCGGTAGACGACCGGCTTCGGCAGCCGCCAGACGCGGCCGACCTCGCCGGCCTGTGAGGTGAGCCGCACGAGGGCGAAACCGTGCGTGGGGGACTCCGCCACCAGGCACAGCACGATCCACTCGCTCAGGGACAATCCAGCGGACAACCCGGCTCCGTCTTCCACGTCCGACACTGTAGCTCGTGAGTAGTCTCGGTGATACTAGTCGCGGAAGATCGGGCCGGGCCGCCGCCGGACCGGGCCTTTGTCAGCCCCGCAGCGTGGCGCGGCCCGCGTACCGGGCCTCGGTGCCGAGCTCCTCCTCGATGCGCAGGAGCTGGTTGTACTTCGCGGTGCGGTCCGAGCGCGAGAGCGAGCCGGTCTTGATCTGGCCGCAGTTGGTGGCCACGGCGAGGTCGGCGATCGTGGTGTCCTCGGTCTCGCCCGAGCGGTGCGACATGACCGCGGAGTAGCCGGCCTTGTGCGCGGTCTCGACGGCGGCGAGCGTCTCGGTCAGCGTGCCGATCTGGTTGACCTTGATGAGGATCGAGTTCGCGATGCCGCGCTCGATGCCGTCCTTCAGGATCTCCACGTTGGTGCAGAACAGGTCGTCGCCCACAAGCTGCACACGGTCGCCGATGGTGTCGGTGAGCTGCTTCCAGCCGGTGTAGTCGTCCTGCGCCAGACCGTCCTCGATGGACACGATCGGGAAGCGCCGCGTGAGATCTTCGAGGTAGGCCACGTGTTCTTCGATGCTGCGCTTGCGGCCTTCGCCGGTGTAGTCGTAGACCTCGCCGGTGTAGAACTCCGACGCGGCCGGGTCGAGCAGCAGCGCGATGTCCTCGCCCGGCGTGTAGCCGGTCTGCTCGATCGCGCGCACCACGAACTCGAGCGCCTCGTCGGCCGACCCGAGCTGCGGCGCGAAGCCGCCTTCGTCGCCGACGTTGGTGTTGTGGCCGGCCTCGTGCAGCGACTTGCGCAGCGTGTGGAAGACCTCGGAGCCCATGCGCACGGCGTCGGCGAACGTCTCGGCGCCGACCGGGCCGATCATGAACTCCTGGAAGTCGATCGGGTTGTCGGCGTGGGCGCCGCCGTTGATGATGTTCATCATCGGCATCGGCAGCAGGTGCGCGTAGACCCCGCCGACGTAGCGGTAGAGCGGCAGGTGGTTGGCTGCCGCCGCGGCCTTCACCACCGCCAGCGACACCCCGAGGGTCGCGTTGGCGCCGAGGCGGGCCTTGTTCGCGGTGCCGTCGAGCGCGATCAGCGCGCGGTCGACGTCGGCCTGAGCCTCGGCTTCGAGCCCGGTCACGGCCTCGGCGATCTCGCCGTTCACCGCGTCGACGGCCTTGCGCACGCCCTTGCCGTGGTAGCGGGACTTGTCGCCGTCACGCAGCTCCACGGCCTCGCGCGTGCCGGTGGACGCCCCCGACGGCACGGCCGCGCGCCCGCGCGACCCGTCGGCCAGCTCCACGTCGACCTCGACCGTCGGGTTCCCGCGGCTGTCCAGCACCTCGCGGCCCTTGACCCGGACGATGCGTGTCATGTCACTCCTTGCGAAGGTCTGGCCGGAGCGCGTTCGACGAGAACCGTGGGCACTGCGGCGGCAGGCGGCACCACGGTGAGCCGCGAATCACGGGGAGGCTAGCAGAAATCCACTGAATCGATCCTGAATTCCCGGGAACGGTCGCGGACGGGCCCCGGCCCAGAACCCGAGCGCCCCGCCGACCAGCTCGAACAGCACCGCGCCGCTTGGGTCGTGCGGCGCAGCCGGAACCCCCGCCGGTCCGTGACCCCGTCCAGGCCGGGTTGCCCGCTCCGGGTTCAGCGACGGGCACGAACGCCTTGGCCCGCGTGACCGCCGCCGCCCAGCGCATCACGCGTCCCCAGTGCCCACCAGCTCACCGAGTGTCCACTCCGGACAAGCCGGGACCGGCGCACCGAAATCCGCACCGGTCCCGTCCCGCGCGAAAGCCGCCGGCTGCGCGGAGATCTCCTTGGCGTACCGCTCGTTGCCCGGGTTCAGGATCACGATCGAATCACGAACCGCGGCCCGATCACCATGACAACTCGCAGGCGTTCGCACACGGTTCGCGATCCCGGTCACCGTTACAGCACTCCTCCGCCCGGGTTGTGACAAGGGACGTGCGGAGTTCTACGAAGCGTAACCACGGCTTCTCCTCGCCTGCATCGACCGGAACGACTCTCGGGACGTCAACACCTGCCGCCCTGCCCGGGCGAAATGAAGGAGAGTCCCCGATGTCCCGTCTCCCCCGACGCACGGCCGCGGCCGTCCTCGGCGTGGCCGCCGCCTTCCTGCTGGCCGCGTGCGGCCAGAGCGCGGCGACGAACACCGGCAACGCAGCCGATGGTGGCGGTCGCAACCCCGATGAGCTCGTCTTCTCGGCGGTTCCGTCCGAAAACGCGCAGAGCCTCCAGCAGTCCTTCCAGCCGGTGATCAACCTCCTGGAGAAGGAGACCGGCAAGAAGATCAAGTTCCAGCCGGCCACCGACTACGCCGCGGTGATCGAGGCGCAGCGCAGCGGCAAGGTCGACATCGCCAACTACGGCCCGCTCTCCTACGTGCTCGCCAAGAACAGCGGCGTGAAGGCGACCCCGGTCGCCGCCGGGATCACGGCCAAGGGTGAATCCCCCGGCTACAAGTCCTACGGCATCACCAAGGCGGGCTCGCCGATCAAGAGCATCGCCGACTTCAAGGGCAAGAAGATCTGCTTCGTCGACCCGGCTTCGACCTCGGGCTACCTGTACC
The DNA here is from genome assembly GCF_040678995.1 of Amycolatopsis sp. NPDC049253. Taxonomy (NCBI): domain Bacteria; kingdom Bacillati; phylum Actinomycetota; class Actinomycetes; order Pseudonocardiales; family Pseudonocardiaceae; genus Amycolatopsis; species Amycolatopsis sp. NPDC049253. The sequence goes on from NZ_JBFAQX010000002.1 coordinate 479,312, forward strand.
CGAAGGCCGCGCTGCTGCAGGCCGGCATCGACCCGGTCAAGGACATCACCCCGGTGATGACCGGTGGCCACGACGCTTCGGTGCTCGCGGTCAACAGCGGCCAGTGCGACGCCGGTTTCGCCGAGGACGTCATGGTCGACAAGATCCTGATCGACAAGGGCCAGCTGAAGCAGGGCGACATCAACACTGTCTGGAAGTCCGACATCATCGCCGGCTCGCCGGTCGCGATCGACGACGACCTGTCCGCCGACCTCAAGGCGAAGATCACCGACGTGTTCCAGAACAAGGCCAACGTCGACTACCTCAACGCCAACGGCTTCTGCTCCACCACCTGCAAGGCGGTCGACGACGCCGGCGACTGGGGCTACGCGAAGGTCGACGACGCGTTCTACGCCGGCGTCCGCAAGGTCTGCGCGACTACCAAGGACAAGCAGTGCACCGCGTCGTGACCGACGAGCCGGTCATCGTCTTCGACGGCGTCAGCAAGCACTTCGGGCCCGAGGTCCGGGCACTGGACGAGGTTTCGCTCAAGGTGCACCCGGGTGAGGTTGTGGTGCTGCTCGGGCTCTCGGGTTCCGGCAAGTCCACGCTGCTGCGCCACGTCGACGGGCTGCAGCGGCCCACCGGCGGCTCGGTCACGGTGCTCGGCACCGACGTCGGCACGGCCCGCGGCAGTGAGCTGCGGCGCCTGCGCCGGCGGATCGGGTTCGTGTTCCAGCAGTTCCACCTGATCGGCAGCCTCACGGTGCTGGAGAACGTCTGCGCCGGTGCGCTCGGGCGCCTGCGCGGGCCGCGGCTGGGCCTGGTCACCTACCCGAAGTCCGTCCGGATCGAGGCGCTCGGCCACCTCGAACGCGTGGGGCTGCTGGACCGCGCGTTCCAGCGGGCCGACACGCTCTCGGGCGGCCAGCAGCAGCGCGTCGCCGTGGCGCGGGCGCTGATGCAGCGGCCGGAGATCCTGCTCGCCGACGAACCGGTGGCCTCGCTCGACCCCGAGTCGTCGGCTCAGGTCATGGCCCTGATCCGGGAGATCGGGGCCGAGCAGAAGCTCACGGTGCTGTGCAGCCTGCACCAGGTCGACCTGGCGCTGAGCTGGGGCGACCGGGTGGTCGGCCTGCGGGGCGGCCAGGCGGTGCTCGACACCCCGGTGGCCGGGCTGGATCGCGACGCGGCCATGGGCCTGTACGCCAAGGTGGCCGCGGCTCCGGTGCCCGTGCCCGCGGCCGTCGGATGACCGCCGCGCCGCCGCTGTCCACCGCCCGCGTGGCGCAGCGGACCCTCTCCCTGCCCCGCGCCGGTGGCACGGCGGCGTGGCTCGTCCTCGCCGCGATCGTCGCCTTCGGCGTGTGGGCGGTGGCGGACCTGAAGATCAACTTCGCCACGTTCGTCGACAGCGCCGACAACGCCGTCGACTTCGCCGGCCGGATGTTCCCGCTCGACTTCCCGCCCGTGGGCGAACTGCTCGAGCTGTGCGGGAAAACGCTGGCGATCGTGGTGTCCGCGACGCTGCTGTCGGTGCTCATCAGCGTGCCGCTGGCGATCCTCGCGGCCGTGAACACGACGCCGCACCGCACGGTGCGCGTGGGGGCCCGCACGCTCATCGTGCTGGCCCGGGCGGTACCCGACGTGGTGCTCGCCATCGTGTTCTTCCGCATCTTCGGCCTCGGCGCCATGACCGGGGTGCTGGCCATGGGCCTGCACTCGGTGGGCATGGTCGCCAAGATGTACGCCGACGCCGTCGAGCAGATCGACGAAGGCGCCCGCTCGGCCGTGCGGGCGGGCGGCGCCGGGACGTTCCAGGAGCTCGTGACCGGCGTGCTCCCGCAAGTGCTGCCGGCGTTCGTGGCGACCGCGTTGCACCGCCTGGACATCAACCTCCGGGTGTCGGTGGTGCTCGGGTTCGTCGGTGTCGACGGGCTCGGGTACGCGATCGCCACGGCGTTCCAGCAGCTCGACTACCCGCGCGGAATGGCTCTCGCGCTCGTGGTGCTGCTGCTGTGCATCGCGGTGGAGCTGCTCTCGGGCGCCATCCGCCGCGCGCTGCTGCGCGGGCAGGACACCCGCAAGACCGTGGCGATCCCCGTGCAGCGGGGCAACCAGGTCAGTCCCGGATGGACGTTCCGACGGGTCCGCCAGGCCGCCTACGCGCTGGTGACCGTGCTGGTGATCGCGGCGTCCGCGTGGGGTGCCGACCTCGACCCCGCCCAGTTCTTCGGCGCCCTGGGCAATCTCGGGCAGACGGCCGGGTTGTTCTGGCCGCCCGAGACGGCCGGGATCTTCGGGCAGCTGCTCGACGACCTGTGGGTCACCGTGCAGATCGCACTGGGCGCCACCGTGCTCGGGGCGGTGCTGGCGGTGCCGATCGGGTCGCTGGCCGCGCGCAACGTCGCGCCGGCCGCGTGGGTCGCGCGCACGTTCCGGTTGATCGTGGTGCTGATCCGCGGCATCCCGGAGCTGGTGCTGGCGATCGTGTTCGTGGTGATCACCGGCCTCGGCGCGGTGGCGGGCACGCTCGCGCTCGCCGTGGGCGCGGTCGGGCTGCTGGGCAAGCTCGTGGCCGACTCGCTGGAGGAGGTCGACCCGGGCGTCGAGCAGGCGATCCGGGCAACCGGGGCGGGGCCGTGGCAGGTGTTCTTCACGGGCACGCTGCCGCAGGCGGCCCCCGCGTTCGTGGCCCACGTGCTCTACCAGCTAGACACGAACATCCGCTCGGCGACCCTGCTGGGCATCGTCGGGGCGGGCGGGATCGGCTTCGATCTGCTCAGCGCTTCCCGGGTGATCGAGTTCGGCGTGGTCACCACCGTGCTGCTGCTGGTCTTCGCCACGGTGCTGCTCGTGGAGCTGCTCGCGGTCTGGCTCCGGCACGTCGTGCGCTAGCCGCGGCGACAACTGTCGCTGATGTTCACCTTCGGGCGTGCGGGCGTTGGCCACGGCGCAGTTGTCCGGACAAGCCCGCCGAGCACTGTGGGTGACATGACCTCGACGAGGTACCTCGACATCGCCGACCAGCTGGCCACCGAGCTGGTGGGCTACGCACCCGGGACGCGGGTGGCGAGCGAGCCGGAGCTCGCCACCCGCTTCGGGGTCGGCCGGGCGGCCGCCCGTTCGGCCCTGCAGGAGCTGGAGCGGCGGCTGCTCGTGCGCCGGGTGCAGGGCGCCGGCACGTTCGTGAGCCGGCGCATCGACTACGTGATCTCGCACAGCCGGCCGCCGTCCTGGCACGCCACGGTGGCGGCGGCCGGTGCCACACCCCGGTCGCAGATCAAGGGCGTGGAACGCGTCGAGGCCGGCGAGGCGGCCGCCCGGCAGCTGGAGCGGCCGGTGGGCTCGCCCGTGCACCGGGTGATCCGCCACTTCTACATCGACGACCTGCTCGCTTCCTGGACCGAGGAGCTGATCCCGGTCGACGTGGCCCCGAACCTCGACCTCGCGCTGCACAGCGTGGAGTCGGTGGACCTGGTGCTACGGCAGCTGGGCGGCGTGCAGCCGGTGCGCGCGTGGTTCCGGGCGAGTGTGGACATCCCGCCCGCCGAGGTACTGCGCGGCCTGCAGATCGAGGCCAGGGTCCCGGTCTGGTGCATCGAAAGCGTCAACCGGGACGCCGAATCCGGCCGGGTGCTCATGACCAGCAGCGCGTGGACGCGCATGGACGCCGTCCGCGTGGTGGTGGAGCTGGAAGACCCGGCCTTCCCAGCGAAACGTGAAGGAGAACAGGGTGACTGACCCCTTGAGCCGGGAGGAGCGCTGCGGCCTGCTGGCCGAAGCCGAACCCGGCGAACTGCGGGCGCTCGCCGACGCCTGCCTCGCCGACGGCGCCGACGTGCGGGTGCTGCTCGCACCGGAGGTCGGCTGCGTGCAGACGCAGGTGCGTGAACCCGTCGCGGGCGAACGGTTCCTGCTCGGCGACGTGCTCGCGTGCCGCGCCGAGGTGGAGCTCGCCGGGCACCGCGGCTGGGCGATGCGCCTGGGCGACGACCGCGCGGCCGTGCTCGCCGCCGCGGTGCTCGACGCCGAGGTCGAGGCCGGCCGGGCCCGCGCGTCCGAAGTGGACGAACTGTGCCGGGAGGTCGCGCGCCGCCTCGTCGAGCGGGAAGAACGCGAATGGGCCGAGCTGGCCCCGACCGTCGTCGAGTTCGAGGAGCTGACGTGACCGCCATGACCTCCACCGCTCCCCCCGCGGTCCTGCGCCCCGCGGAATCGCAGCAGGTCTTCCGCACTGTACTGGAAGCGCTTTCCCGCCCGGGTGCGCCACAGGAGCTTCCCCGGGATCTCGTGCGCAGCACGGATCCCGCGGTGCTCCCGGTGCTGGCGCTGGCCGACCTCGGCACCGGCGTCTGCGTGCTGGAAGAGAGCCCGAAGTGGGTCGACGCCGTCGCGCTGGCGACCTCCGCACCGAGCCGGCCGCTCGAGCTCGCCCGGCTCGTCGCCGCCGTGCGCCCGGTGACCGCCGACGAGATCACCCGGCTGTGCCGCGGCAATGCGCCGGCCCCGGAGGACGCCGCGCTGGCCGCTCTCGCGGTGTCCGATGTGGAAGGCGGAGACCGCCGCTGGCGGCTCTCCGGACCGGGTGTTCCCGGCGAACTGACCCTGGCCCCGCGCGGCCTGCCCGGGGGGTTCGTCGCCGCGCGCGCCGAAGCCGTCGCCGGCTACCCGGCGGGGATCGACGTGCTGCTGGTGACGGACGACGGCCGCGTCGTCGGCCTGCCGCGCACCACCACGATCATCGAGGAGGACTGATGGGGTACTCGGGAGCCCGGGGCGGGCTCGAAGCCATCCTCGCGGCCGAAGACCTGGTGCGCCGCGCCCGTGACCACGCGCCGGTCGCGTGGGCCGACACCGAGCAGATCGTCGCGCGGTTCCGGCTCGCGGTCGACCGCGTGATGGGCGAAGCCGGCCTGTTCGACGAGGACACCGCCGCCGCGGCGTTCCGCCAGGCCGAAGGCGACCCGCTGGAGGCGTCGCACCTGCTGCGCGCCTACCGCTCCACGCTGCCGCGGCTGGCCGTGGGAGAGCCGGTGGACCCGGACGACATGCTGATCCTGCGCCGCATCGTGCCGGCGTTCCGTGAGCCGGACGGCCCGCAGCTGCTGGGCCGCACCACCGACTACACCGGGCGCCTGCTGGAGAAGCCGGCCGAACAGCCCGAGGCCGCCGAGCACGCGGCGAGCACCGCGAAGCCGCGCACCGACGAGCAGCGTCGGCCGCGGCGGTTCCTCGACCTGCTGCGCGAGCTCGACCTGGCCGTGGACCACCGCGGTGAAGCCGAGGACGCCGAGCCGTTCGACCTCACCCGCAAGCCCGCCCGGCCGCCGGCCCCGCGCTCGGCCGCGCTGGCCGCCATGGCGCGCGCGGAGACGGGTGCGCTGGTGTCGCTGTGGTACCGCTCGATCCTGGGGCCCGACGGCAACCTCCACGAGGTCACGCTCGGCGAGGTCCGCCACGGCCGGCTGCCGTTGCGCGTGAAGCACCCGCACACCGGCAACCCCGTGTCCGTCGGCAACTTCCGCGTGACCGAGGCCGAGGCCATCGAGGACCTCAACGGTGCCGAGGAGGACCGCAGCCGCTTCGACGTGGGCTACGGCCTGTGCTTCGGCCACAACGAGCGCAAGGCCATCGCGATGGCGAACCTCGACATCGCCAACCGCCGCTTCGGCAAGTCCGGCCCGCTGGAGCAGCTGCTGCTGCTCACCACCGACGGGCTCGACTCCGGCGGTTTCCTGGAGCACCTCAAGCTCCCGCACTACGTCACGTTCCGCTCGATGGTGGAACGCAAGCGGGCTCTGCAGGCCGCGGCCGCCGCCGGTGGCGGACCGGCGCCCCGGCAATCCGAGCCTTTCGGAGGGGAATGCTGATGAGCACGACCGAACAACTGCTCACCGACCTGGAAGCCGTCGCCGAACCGGCGGGCATCCTCGACGAGGGCGGCAAGCGCGAGGTCCGCCGCGCGGCGCTGACCGCGGTGTGCGTGCCCGGGTACCAGGTGCCCTTCGGCTCCCGCGAGATGCCGGTGGCCCGAGGCTGGGGTTCCGGCGGCCTGCAGGTCACGCTCGCGGTGGTCGGCGCGACCGACACCGTGAAGGTGATCGACCAGGGCGACGACGCCGGCGTGAACGCCACCAACCTGCGCCGCATGATCGCCGCCACCACCGGCGCGGCCGAGACGGCCGACACGCGCGAAGCCACCATCGTCCAGACGCGACACCGCGTGCCCGAGGAGGCGTTGTCGGAAGGCGACGTGCTCGTGTACCAGGTGCCGGTGCCGGAACCGTTGCGCGGCGTGGAGAAGTCCATGGCCGAGTGCGGCCGGATGCACGCCGAGGGCGACTACTCGGCGATGTGGGTGAGCCTGTACGAGGACATCGTCCGCAACGGCATGATCACCCGCACCACCGGCTACCCCGTGCTCGTCGGCGGCCGGTACGTGATGGCCACGACGCCGATCCCGCGCTGGGACGTGCCGCGGCTGCACCAGTCGCCACACCTGAACCTCTTCGGCGCGGGGCGCGAGAAGCGCATCTACGCCGTGCCGCCGAACACCGACGTGACGCCCCTGACGTTCGACGACGTGCCGTTCGAGGTCGAGTACACGCCGGGCGCGGTGTGCAAGCTGTGCGGCCGCGACGACGCGTTCCTCGTCGCCGCGGGCACGAACGGCGACTACGCCTGCAGCGACACCGAGTGGTGCGCGCGGGTGCGCGAGGGCGACGCCGACGTGAGCGCCCACCACCACCGCGCGCCGCTGAGCATGCTGCCCGATCCGCGCCGCCGCGCCCGTGCCACCGTGACGGCGGAGCACCGCGAGATGCCGCGGCGCGAGATCGCCGCGGACGCGCCCGAGTGGGCACTGAAGGTGAGCGGCATCGGCAAGGTGCACGGCGCGGGCGGCGCGGACGCCGTGCCCGGCACCGGCCCTGAGCACGGCACGGCCGTCAGCCCCGCGTCGGGCGCGATCGTGGCGGCCTGGGACGTGTCCTTCGACGTCGCCCCGGGCGAAGCGCTGGGCGTGATCGGCGAGTCGGGTTCCGGCAAGTCGACCGTGCTGGCGTGCGTGATCGGCGACGAGCGCGCCACCGCCGGCGAGGTCCGGCTGGCCACTGTGGACGGTGGCCGCACGGATCTGCTGACCCTGCCGGACGCAAAGCGCCGCGGCCTGCGCGTGGACGCGATGGCCGTGGTCCACCAGAACCCGGCCGACGGGCTCGATCTGCGCGTGAGCGCCGGCGGCAACATCGCCGAGCGCCTCACCGCGGCGGGCTGGCGCGGCTACCACGACATTCGCCGGCGCGCGGCCGAGCTGCTCGACCGGGTCGAGGTGGCGCTGTCGCGGATGGACGACCCTGTGGGGACGTTCTCCGGCGGCATGCGCCAGCGCGTGCAGATCGCCAAGGCGCTGGCCACCGAGCCGCCGGTGGTGCTGCTCGACGAGCCGACCACCGGGCTCGACGCGTCGGTGGCCGCGGGTGTGCTCGACCTGCTGCGCGGCCTGCTGTCCGAACGCGACATCGCGGCCGTGGTCGTGAGCCACGACTTCTCGGTGATCGACGCGCTCACCGACCGCACGATCGTGATGCAGCTCGGCCGCGTGGTCGAGCGCGGCCTGACCGACCAGCTCTTCCACGACCCCCACCACCCCTACACCCAGCGGCTCGTCGCCGCGGCCCGGAGGTGACCCCCGTGTCCCCCGTCCTGTCCTTGCGCGGCCTGCGCAAGTCGTTCACGCTGCACACGATCGACGGCCGGACCGTGCACTCGCTGCACGGCGTCGACCTCGACGTGCGCGCCGGCGAGCACGTGGCGCTCGCCGGGCCCAGCGGTGCCGGCAAGTCGTCGCTGCTGCGCTGCGTGAACCGCACCTACCTGCCCGACTCCGGTTCGGTCGGGCTGCGCACCGCCGACGGCACCGAGCTCGAGCTGACGGAGCTGCCCGACCGCGCGATGGCGCGGGTGCGCGGCCGCGAATTCGGCTACGTGTCGCAGTTCCTGGCCGCTCCCCCGCGCACGGGACCGCTCGAGGTCGTGGCCGCCACGGCCCGGCGGCGGGGCGTGGACCGGGCCGAGGCACGCGAAGCGGCCGCCGAAGCGCTGAAGCGGCTCAACCTCGACGAGGCGCTGTGGGACGTCGACTGCTCGGTGCTCTCGGGTGGCGAACGCCAGCGCGTGAACCTCGCCGCGGGCACCGTCCGGCCACCGCGCCTGCTGCTGCTCGACGAGCCGGTGTCCGCTTTGGACCCCGCCAACCGCGAGTCCGCCCTGGAGCTCATCGCCTCGCTGACCGCGCGGGGCGTGGCCGTGCTGGCGGTGTTCCACGACCTCGACGCCATGCGGCGCCTGGCTTCCCGCGTCGTGCTGATGAGCGACGGCCGCATCGCTCGCGACGGTGCGCCTGACGAAATTCTGGAGGAAGTGGCATGAGGACTGCTTGCAGGTCCGCATCATCCGACACCATGCTCGCCGACGTGGTGACACAGCCGGGCCTTGGCGCGTCCGAAGAGGGGGCGGCATGACGACGCCGGTTTTCGAGTCCAGAATGGACCAATGGACGCTCGGTGCGCCACCGCCGGGCTACGTGCTCGGGCACGTGCGCGCGGTGCTGGCGGACCGGGTGCTCGACGACGCGCTCGTGGCGGTGCGCGATGGCGTGGTCGCCGCCGTGGAGCCGCACGCGCCCGGCGTAGAGGCCGATGTGGACGGTCAGGGCCTGCTGTGCGTGCCCGGTCTGGTCGACGTGCACAGCGACGGGCTGGAGAAGGAACGCCTGCCGCGGCCGGGCGCCGAACTGCCGATGGAGTTCGCGCTCCTGTCGTTCGAGGGCAAGCTGCGCGCGGCGGCGGTGACGACGGCGTTCCACGGCGCCGGGTTCGAGCAGAGCCACGGCCGCGGGCTGGCCCGCACCGTCGAGCGCGCCCACGACGTGTGCCACGCGGTGGACGAGCGCTCGGCGAGCCTGGTCGACCACCGGATCCTGTACCGGCTCGACGTCCGCTCCCCCGAAGGCCTGCAGGCGCTGCAGAACCGGATCGCCGAGGCGCCGGACACCGGGGTCGCACCGCTCGTGTCGCACGAGGACCACACGCCCGGCCAGGGCCAGTACGCCGACCGCAGCTACTACGAGCGGTACCTCATGGGCGCGCGCGGGCTGTCGGCGCAGGAGGCGGCGGACCACGTGACGAACCTGATCTCCGAGCGCGACGGCCGGCTCGGCGTGCGCGAGGACGCGATGGCGTGGCTCGGGGAACAGGCCCGCGCGGGGCGGATCCGCCTGCTGGGCCACGATCCCGCGTCCGCGCAGGAGATCGGCGAGCTGGTGGAGCGCGGCGGCTCGGTCGCCGAGTTCCCCACCACCGTCGAGGCGGCGCGGGCGGCCCGCGAGCGCGGCCTGCCCGTGGTGATGGGCGCGCCGAACGTGCTGCGCGGCGGCTCGCACAACGGCAACGCGTCGGGCCGCGACCTCGTCGCGCTGGGCCTGGTGACGGCGCTCGCCTCGGACTACCTGCCCTCGGGCCTGCTCGCGGCGGCGTTCGCGCTCGCCGACGACGGCCTCGTGACCCTGCCCGAAGCCATCGGGCTCGTCACGAGCGGTCCCGCGGCCGTCGCGGGACTCGCCGACCGCGGCCGGCTCGCACCCGGTCAACGCGCCGACCTGGCTCTCATCGCGGCGGGCCCGAAGTGGCCGGTCGTCCACACCACCCTGGTGAGCAACGCATGAGCTTCATCGGCTGGCCGGTTCCCGAACCCGTGATCCCCGAGGGCACGCACCCCGCCCTCGCCGACGCCACGCGCGTGGCCGTCGCCGCGTTCGCCGCGGCCCGGGCGAAGCACACCCGTGCGGAACTGGCGGAAAAGGCGCAGATCGGCGCCGACGGGACGCCGACGATGCGGCTGGACATCCTCGTGGACACCGCCGTTGCCGAGGTCGTCGACCGGCATCGCGTGAACCTGCTGAGCGAAGAGATCGGCGTGATCGACCACGGTTCGTCGGTGACGCTCGTGGTCGACCCGGTCGACGGTACCGCCAACGCGGCCGCCGGCGTGCCGCTCTCGGCGTTCGCCGGGGTCGTGGCCGTGAACGGGGTCGCGACCGAGGCCCTGACCTGCTGGCTCGACACCGGCCGTTGCTGGCACGCCGTCGCCGGCCGGCCGACGCCGTACCGCACCACGGGCCGCCGCGAGCTCGACGGCGCGGCCGTGAGCCTGCTGCGGCCCCACGGTTCCGACGACGACGCGTGGTGGCGCGTGGCCAAGCGCGCCTCGCGCGTGCGGATCCTGTCCACCAGCTGCCTGGAGGCGGCCCTGGTCGCCGAGGGCTCCACCGACGCGTTCGCCGACGCGGGCTCCGACACCCACCGGATCATGGACCTGGCCGCGGCGATGGTCATGGTCCCCGCCGCCGGCGGCGCCGTGCTCGACGTGAACGGGCGTCCGCTGGAGATCGACCCCGACCTGACGCGCCGCTGGTCCGGTGTCGTCGCCGCCACCCGTGAGCTCGCGGAAGAGCTCGTGAGCACGTTGAAGGAGAAGCCGTGACCCTCACCCGGGAAGAGCTGGCCGAGCTCGTCGACGGCCTCGCCGGCCTGCCCTACGGCGGCGAAGCCGTGGACCAGCGCACCCACGCGCTGCAAGCCGGCTGGTTCGCCGCGCGGCACGGCGGCGGCGACGAGCTCGTCCTCGCCGCGACGCTGCACGACATCGGCCGGGCCCGCGCCGTCCGGGAGGAGTGGCCGGGCCTGCCGCACGAGCTGTCCGGCGCCGAGTTCGCCCGCCGCCACCTCGGCGAACGCGCCGCGTGGATCATCGCGCAGCACGTGCCGGCCAAGCGCTACCTCGTCGCCACCGACGCCGAGTACCACGACCACCTGTCCCCCGCGTCCGTCGCGTCGCTGAAGGTGCAGGGCGGCCCGATGACGCCGCAGGAGGTCGCGGAGTTCGCCTCGCACCCCAACGCCGAGGAAGCCGTGCTCGTCCGCCGCTGGGACGACGACGCCAAGGACCCGGACGGCCCGGCGCTCACGACCGACGACGTCGTCGCCGCGTACGACCGGTTCCTCGCGAGCCACTGACGCGGTTTCGCCGCCTATGCCCGAAAGATCCGGTGCGCGGGTGTCCTGATTGGACCGTCCAGCCCAAGGCGGACGCCCGCGCTCGGAGACACTTCACGCGGCTGACAGGTTTCGTTCATCACCGCGTCGGCCGGCGCGCCTAGGTTCTGCTGGCCGAAGCCGAGGAGGGTCATGTCCGAGACCAGCAAACACACCGTCAGCCGCCGGGGGGCTCTGGGCCTGCTGGGCGCGGGCGCCGCCGTGCCCCTGCTGGGCACCGGGGTGGCCGCCGCCGCGCCGCAGAGCGCCGCGTTCGTGCCGCAGGTCGGGTCCGGCACCACGCCGGTGCAGGGGCTGCACCTCACCTTCGGCCGCGACCCCGCGCGCCAGATGGTGGTCTCGTGGATCACCGAAGCCTCCGTGCGCAAGCCGCGCGTGCTGTACGGGACGCTCGACGGCGGTTTCGGCGCCGTGGCGCAGGCCGACACGCGCACCTACGTCGACGGCACGTCCGGCCGCACCGTGTGGGTCCACCACGCGCTGCTCGACCGGCTGCGCCCCGGCACCGAGTACATCTACGCCGCGCAGCACGACGGCGCCACGCCCGACGCGGCCACCTTCCGCACCGCCCCGAGCGGCCGCTCGGCCTTCACGTTCACGAGCTTCGGCGACCAGGCGGCACCGCAGGTGACCTGGGACGCCAAGGGTGCCGTGGGCCTCGACGCGAACTCCACGCCGGCGACCAAGGACATCGTCACCGGCATCGAGACGGTCGCACCCCTGTTCCACCTGCTCAACGGCGACCTCTGCTACGCGAACCTCGACGTCGACCGCGTGCGCACGTGGAACAACTTCTTCACCAACAACACCCGCTCCGCGCGCTACCGGCCGTGGATGCCCGCCGCGGGCAACCACGAGATCGAGAAGCTCAACGGCGAAATCGGACTCGGCGCGTACCAGGCCTACTTCCAGCTGCCCTCGACCGAGACCGACCGCGAGCTGGCCGGCCTCTGGTACGGCTTCACCGTCGGCTCGGTGCGCGTGATCGTGCTGCAGAACGACGACAACGCCCTGCAGGACGGCGGCGACGTCTACATCAACGGCTACTCCGGCGGCCGCCAGCTCGCGTGGCTGAAGAAGGAGCTGGCCGCGGCCCGCGCGTCGCACGACATCGACTGGATCGTCGTGGCGATGCACCAGGTCATGATCAGCACGTCGGACGCCAACGGCGCCGACCTCGGCCTGCGCGAGAAGTACGGGCCGCTGTTCGACCAGTACGGCGTGGACCTGGTGCTGTGCGGGCACGAGCACGACTACGAGCGTTCGCTGGCCGTGCACGGCGTGGTCTCCGGCAGCGAGACGCTCACGCCCAACCCGGTGTCGAGCGCGACCGACAACATCGACGCCTCGCACGGCACCGTGCACATGATCCTCGGCGGCGGCGGGGTCTCCGGCACGACCAACGGCAGCTTCTTCAAGGACGGCACGGGCAAGGTCATCACCGCCGTCTCCGCGAAGGCCGACCCGGGCACGGGCAAGCGCGTGTCGACGTACGTGAAGGAGCAGGCCGTGTGGAGCGCGGTCCGCGACGAGGAGCACCCTTACGGCTTCGCCTCCTTCACCGTGGACCCGGGCCGCCACCGCGGCGACACCACGACCATGCACGTGACCTACTACAACGTGAACAAGCCGCACGGCGAGCTTTCGGTGTTCGAGAAGTTCTCGCTACACCGCCGCCGTTCCGACGGCTGAGCGGAATCTCCGAGGGCGGGGCGCCATCCGGGTGGGCCGGGATGGCGCCCTTTCCGCGTCCGGAGCGAGTTCGCGGCGGGTCAACCCCTCTTGCCGCGCTTCACCCGGAATGATCATCCGCACCCCTTCCCGCGCACGATCCCGGTCGGTCGCGCGCTACGGTTCCCGGGACCGGTGCCAGGACATCCGTCCTCTGTGGACACACCGGCAGCGAGGAGCGCCCGCAGATGGACCACACCGCGACCCCCTTCGTGCTCGACCCCGCCGCGCGCGACGTGCACGGCGAAGGGGCGCGGCTGCGTGAACGCGGGCCGCTGACGCCGGTCGAGCTGCCGGGTGGCGTGCCGGCGTGGGCGGTCACGAGCCCCGCCGCGTTGAAACAGCTGCTCACCGACCCGCGCGTGTCGAAGGACCCGCGGCGGCACTGGCCCGCCTACCGCGCGGGCGAGATCCCGGAAGACTGGCCGCTGCACATCTGGGTGTCCGTGCGGAACATGTTCACCGCCTACGGCAGCGAGCACCGCCGGCTGCGTTCGCTGGTGTCGCAGGCGTTCACGCCGCGGCGCATCGAGGGCATGCGGCCGCGGATCGAGGAGCTCACCGAGGACCTGCTCGACCGCCTCGCCGCCGGGCCGGCGCACACCGACCTGCGCGAGAACTACTGCTACTCGCTGCCGATCGAGGTGGTCTGCCTGCTCGTGGGCGTTCCGGAGGAGTCACGGGCGGGGCTGCGCGAAGGCGTGGCGGGGCTGTTCGCGACGTCGGCCACGGCCGAGGAGGCGACCGCCAACGTCGCGCGGCTGTACGAGCTGCTGGGCGAGCTCGTCGAGACCCGCCGCGCCGAACCCGGCGACGACCTGGCCACGGTGCTCATCTCCGCGCGCGACGACGACGGCTCCGCCCTGACGGACGCGGAACTGCTCGACTCGCTGATGCTGGTGATCACGGCCGGGCACGAAACCACGGTGAACCTGCTCGACCAGTCCGTGGCCGCGCTGCTCACGCACCCCGCGCAGCTGCGCCTCGTGCTCGACGGCGACCGCGGCTGGTCCGACGTGATCGACGAAAGCCTGCGCTGGCAGTCACCGGTCTCCCACCTGCCGCTGCGCTACGCCCTGGCCGACATCGACGTCGCCGGCACCACCATCCACGCCGGGGACCCGATCCTGGCATCGTTCGGCCCGTCCGGGCGCGACGAGGCGTGCCACGGGCCCGACGCCGGCGTTTTCGACGTGACGCGGGCGAACAAGTCGTCGCTGGCGTTCGGCCACGGCGTCCACTATTGCCTGGGCGCACCGCTGGCTCGGCTGGAGGCCGAAATCGCGCTGCCCGCGCTGTTCGCCCGATTTCCCGACCTGGCACTGGCCGTGCCGACCGAGGAGCTGCGCCCGGTGGCGTCGTTCATCACCAACGGGCACGAGTCCCTGCCGGTGCGGCTGTTCTAGCCCGCGTCTGCCAGCGTGGCGAAACCGGGGCGAGGAGGGGCTCGCGGTGTTCGGTGAGGACTCCACGAGCGAGCCGGCCAACGCGGAACTCGTTGGAGTGGACCGGATCCTCGTCGTGGACTTGGACGAGCCCATACGAACCGGGGGCGAGCTTGTCGGCCTCGGCCCGGATCTCGCCCAGGCGCCGGGGCGGGTTCGAGGTCGACCGCTTCGGCGGTGGAGCGCAGGGAGATCCGGCCGTGGCGCTCGAACACGATCGGAAGGCCAGGTCGGGCCGCCGGGCGGTGCAGCCGAGTTTCCCGCCGACGACTTCACCGAGCGGCTGTGCTAGCCCATCGAACCGATGTGCTCGGCCTCGATGCGCAGCAGCAGCCGCACCTGGTCGCGGCCGCCGTACCACGCGTAGGGCCGGCCGGTGTAGCGGTGCGCGAGCTTGTCGATGTGCGCGGCGGCGCCCTCGGTGGTCGCCTCCAGCACACGACCGCGGACGGTGAAGTAGCGGAACGGATGTGTCGCGTCCGCGATGTTCAGCGCCACTCGCGGGTCGCGCTCGATGTTGCGCACCTTGCGGAAACCCTCGACCGTGTTGACGAGGATGTGCTTGCCGTCGGTGTCCACCCACGTCTGCGTCAGCTGCGGCGAGCCGTCGGGCATCGTGGTGGCGATGAAGCAGAGGCTCGGCTGTTCCAGCAGAGCGCGAAGACCGTCGGGGAGATCCATGGGTCTCACGCTAGCCGCCGGACGAGGGGTGACCGAATCAGGTTCGGCGCTGGTTTCCCGGGTTCCGGGGACCAGGAGCAACGGGACACTGAGAACGCAAAGGACACCCGCGGCCGCGATCGCGATCCGAACACCGGCAGCACTCGCGAGGACGCCCGCGGCGACGATGAACAGCGGCCGGACCAGGCGGGTGCCGGCGGACCAGCCGGCGAGGACCCGCGCCATCATGTCCTCGCGCGTCAACGTCATGCGGTGGGCGCTGAACAGCGGGTTGAACACCCCGGCACCGAGCAGCAGCAGGGTGTCGATCGTCAGGAACGCGAGCACGCCGCCGAGACCGCGCCCGACGAAGGGAATGGCCAGCATCCACGGTGTGCGGGCGATCCCCGACCAGACCAGCACCCGGCGCGTGCCGAAGCGCGCCGCCAGCCGGGGTGCGAGGCGGGCGCCCAGGACGCCGCCCAGGCAGGGCAGGCCGATGACGAGGCCGTACTGCCACGGCGCGAAACCCAGGTCGTCGAGCATGAACACGGTCTCCAGCGGCGAGATGGCCAGCACGGCCGAGCCGAAGAGCAGCGCGTTGGCGAACAGCAGCGCGAGTTCGCGCTTGCGCAGCAGGTAGCGCCAGCCCTCGAGGAGGTCACGGCCGACGTGCGCCGGCGTGGTGCGCGCGGGCGGCGGTGGCTCCGGGCCGCGGAGGGAGCGCACGCCCAGCGCGGAGGCGAGGTAGGAGACGGCGTCGATCAGCATCGTCACGGCCGGGCCGGTCAGCGAGACCAGCACTCCGCCGATGGGTGGCCCGGCGGAGTTCACTGTCCAGCTCGCGGCCTCGAACCGGCTGGCGGCTTCGGCGCGTTGGCGGGCGGTGACCAGTGCCCGCAGGTGCGCGCCGCTGGCAGCGGTGAACGCGACCAGCGCGACGGTCTGCACGACTCCGACCGCGTACAGCTGGGCCAGCGACACCACGCCGAGCCCGATCGCGGCCGGCACGCTCGCGAGGGCCGCGAAGCGCACGACGTCGGCGGTGATCAGCACCGGCCGTTTGCGGCGGAACTCCACGAACCCGCCGATCGGCAGCGAGATCAGCGCGCCGGCGAGGCCGGGGATCGCGGCGAGCAAGGACACCTCGGCGGCGGACGCGTGCAGGATCAGCACCGCCACGAGGGGCATCGCGCCGTAGCCGACGGCCGAGCCCGTCTCGCTCGCGGTGAACGCCCACCACAGCCGTCGGAAATCCGCCCCCAGCCCCCGCATCCGGACGACGATATCGGGGCCGGGGCGCCGAAATGACCATCGGGGCAGCGGCCACGGTACTTTCGGCCCCCTCTCTCACACCGCCCGGCACTTCCATCGCCGCTGGTGGAACGACATCCCGCACGACCAGGCCGGAAAGGTGACATTCGCAGCGACATCCGTCACTTCGGCCCTCGGCGGATAATCGGACGGGTGGACGACGGACGCGCCGGCAAGGTCACTTTCGCGGACCTGGAGCTGCTGCTGAGCTTCGCCGACACCGAGCACTTCGGGCAGACGGCCGCGGAGCTCGGCGTGAGCGTGGCGACGGTCCAGCGCGGGATCCGCGCGCTGGAGCGGAAGCTGGAGATCCGGCTGGTCGAGCAGGACGGCCGCCGCGTGCGGATGCTCCCGGCGGGGCACGTGCTGGTGCGCGAAGCCCACGCCGTGCTGCGCGCGCGATCCGACGCGGTCGGAGCCGCCCTCGCGGACGCCGGCGAGCCGCAGCGGCTGCTGCGGATCGCGCACACGTACTCGCTCGGGCTGGGTTTCGTGCCCGGCGTGCTCGCCGGCCTGCTCGCCGAACGCCCCGAGCTGCGCCTGCGCTGCACGCAAAGCCCCGCCACGGGCGTCGTCGAGACGCTGCTGCGCGGCGACGCCGACGCCGCCTTCTCCTCGGTGGCGCCGACCGAATCGGACCTCGTGGTGGAGCCGCTGTTCACCGAGTCGCTGCTGCTGGCCGTTCCGGTCGGCGACGAGCTCGCCGGGCGCGAGCGCGTGTCTCTGCGCGAGGTGAGCGAGCGGCCGTTCGTCGCGATGGAACCGGGGTCCAGCAGCCGCACGCACATGGTCAACGCGTGCGCTCGGGCCGGCTTCGTCCCGCGGATCACGGTGGAGGGCAACGACCTGTTCGTCGTCGAATCCATGGTCGGCGCGGGGATCGGCGTGTCGGTGGTCCCGGAGGGCATGAACGACCACCAGCACCCCCGCATCACCCGCATCCCCATCGACGATCCGTCCTTTTCCGGCCGCACGATCTTCCTGGCGTGGCACCGCAGCTCCACCGTCGCCGACAGCGTGCAAACCCTCGCGCGCATCGCCCGCGCCCACGGCAAACGCATGTCCCGACCGTTACGCCGCGCGCAATGATCCCGCCGCGCGATGGCGTTGTTCACCACCACTCGGCTCCCTACGCTTTGTGATCATGGCCGCCACCACCGCCCACCCGAGGACCCCGGAGTCCTCCACACGGGTGCGCGCGACCCCTTCCGCGGCAACCCTGCGCAGCCTGCCGGCAGCGACCACGGCTCGGGGACGCGGCGAAACGGTCTCGCGTGTGCGGCCGCTCGGAATGGCCGACGTGCGGGACGGCTTGATGCCCCGGCCAGGCACGCCGACCAATGCGCGTGCGGCCACCGGACCCCAAACCGGCCGTACGGCCTCGGTCGTGGCGCTGGGCAGGCGCGAGACGCACGCTGGGGGCAGCCTGCTGCGGGCCTCCGAGGCATTCCCGGCCGCCGCGTGCGAAAGCAGCGGCACGGGCCAGGGCGCGCCGATGGGTCTGCGCAGCCGGGAACCCGGCCGCGCTGATCGGGTCGTGACACCGGGGCGGACGGTGCACAACCGGCGCGGCCAGCTCCTCGACAGCGGCCCTCTCGCCGGGGTTCACGATCTCGGCGCCGCTGTTCTCGGGTCCAGGGCGGCACGGCGGCGGGGCGCCGCCGTGTGGGGCCCGGGCGTGGTGTCCGAGCCCGGGGTGCTGCTCGTGGCGGACCCGGCCGGCCGAGGGGGCCGACCGGTGACCGCGGGCAGCACCAGGGGGACGTGTGCCGCGGCCGTTCCGCTGTCTCCGCCTCCCGCTCCGGGATTCCCGATGCCGGAAGCTCCCCCGGGGCTCGGCGGTGCCGAACCGAGCCGTTGCGAAATGCCCCGCGGGAGAAGCCGCGGCTCCGGCACCGCCCACTCCGAGACTTCCCCTTTCCCCGCTCGTGCCCCCTTCTGCCGATCGAGCAAAGGAGCCTGTCCCGTGACGACGAACGCTGTTTCCCCCACCCGCAAGGCCGACTGGTGAACCCGCCGGCTCAACCCCTGGGAGCCGCCGAGCTCGCCGCACTCGCGTGCGCGCTCGGTGCCGAGACCACACCGCCCGCCGAGGTGGTGTCCGGCGCCGATCGGTGACCCCACCGCGCCCGATCAGGTGCCGCCCCGCCACCACCCTCGGCGGGGCGGTACCGCGGTAACCGGAGCGGCACCACCAGCGGCCGCTTCGCACTGATGTCCGAAAGGGACTGACGTGACGCTGCCCGCCCGGCTCGGCCGCCACGAACGGAAAGTGGCCGGCACACTCGCGCTCTGCTTCGCGTTCGAGCTGGCCGACATCAACTCCTTCGCCTACGTCGCCCCGGCGGTCCACCACGCGCTGCACCTCGGGCTGCGCGAGATCTCCGTCGTGACGGCAGCGGGATTTCTCGGCATGTTCGCCGGCGCCACGGCCGGCGGCCGCGTGGCCGAGCGGGCCGGACGCAAGCGCGCACTGCGCGACTCCGTGCTGTGGTTCTCCCTGCTCCCTGGCCATCGCGGGCGCGTTCGAACGATCAGCCTGCTGGCCACCCGCTTCCTCACCGGTTGCGGGCTCGGCGCGACGACCGTCGTCGCGGTCACCTACCTGACGGAGCTCGTCCCCGAGCACCGCCGCGGCCGGGTCCAGGCCGGCACGCTCGCCGCCGGGCTGCTCGGCATCCCGGCCATGGCGTTCTTCGCGAGAGCCGTCATCGGGCCGGGCCCGCAGAGCTGGCGGCTCGTGTTCGTCTTCGGCGCGCTCGGCGTCGTGCCGCTGGTGATCACCCGGTGGCTGCCGGAATCACCGGCGTGGCGGCGCACCCCGGCGGCCGGGACACCGCTGCGGCTCTTCCGCGGCCGCTTCGCCCGCCGCACGACCATGCTGGCGACCGCCTGGATCTTCCTCACCATCGGCGACTACGGGTTCGCCTCGTTCGCGCCGACCCTGGTGCACGAGCACGGTTTCACCCTCACCCACAGCGTCGGCTACGCCGCGCTGACCACCCTCGGCGCGGTCCCCGGCGCACTGCTCGCCGGCCCGTCGCCGACCGCTTCGGCCTGCGCGGCCCCGGCACGGTGTTCAGCCTGCTCTTCGCCGGCGCGGGTGTCGCGTATGGACTGACGTTCGCGCCCGTCGCCATCGTGGTCTTCGGTTTCCTCGTGGCCGCACTGAACCAGACGCTCGTCGCGCTCCTCTACTCGCACACGCCGCGGCTGTTCCCCGCCGAGATCCGCGCGAGCGCCACCGGCCTCTGCTACGGCGCCGGCCGCCTCGCCAACGCGTTCGGCCCGCTGCTGATCGGCCAGATCTCGCTGTCGCCGGGCTACCCGGCGGTGTTCGTGTTAGTCGGCGCGTGCGGCGCAGTGGTCGCGGTGGCCGTGCTGAGCCTGGCCCCGCGACGCGGTGAGGAACCGGTCACACGCCCCAGTCGGCGATGACCGCTTCCGTGTCGGCGCCCGGCTTCGGCGGCGAAGACGGCAGATCCGGTGCCGTCCGTGAAAACCGCGGCGCGGGGGCGGGCTGCAGCACCCCGTCCAGCTCGACGAGACCGGCGCGCGCCGCGATGTGCGGGTGCGCGGCGACCTCGTCCGGCTCCAGCACCGGGGTGACGCACGCGTCGACGCCGCCGAACACCTCGGCCCACTCGTCGCGCGGGCGCGAGAGGAACGCCTTGGTGAACTCGGCCCGCAGCGTCGGCCAGCTCGTTTTCTCCAGCTGCGGCGGGAGATCCGCGGCGTCCA
Source organism: Amycolatopsis sp. NPDC049253 (assembly GCF_040678995.1). Classification (NCBI taxonomy): domain Bacteria; kingdom Bacillati; phylum Actinomycetota; class Actinomycetes; order Pseudonocardiales; family Pseudonocardiaceae; genus Amycolatopsis; species Amycolatopsis sp. NPDC049253. Next base: position 499,299 of record NZ_JBFAQX010000002.1, read on the forward strand.
GGCCGAGCCCGGCGAGCAGCGCCGCGTAGAACTGCGGCTCCAGCGCGCCGACGGCGACGTAGCGGCCGTCCGCGCACACGTACGTGTCGTAGAAGGGCGCGCCGCCGTCGAGCAGGTTCACGCCGCGCTCGTCGGACCACACGCCGAGGCCGCGCAACGACCACACCATCAGCGCGAGCACGCTCGTGCCGTCGACCATCGCGGCGTCCACGACCTGTCCCAGGCCCGTGCGCTCCCGTTCCCACAGCGCGGAAAGCACGCCGACGAGCAGGAACATCGACCCGCCGCCGAAGTCGCCCACGAGGTTGAGCGGCGGCACCGGCCGCTCGCCCGCGCGGCCGATCGCGTTGAGCACGCCGACGAGGCCGATGTAGTTGATGTCGTGCCCGGCGCGCTGCGCCAGCGGGCCCTCCTGGCCCCAGCCGGTCATCCGGCCGTAGACCAGCCGCGGGTTGAGCGCGTGGCAGTCGGCCGGGCCGACGCCGAGACGTTCGGTGACGCCCGGACGCAGGCCCTCCACCAGCACGTCGGCCTTCGCCGCGAGCCGCAGCACGAGGTCACGGCCTTCGGGCGTCTTCAGGTCGGCGGCGACGGAGCGCCGGCCGCGCAGCAACGGGTCCGCCTTGCCGCCGGTGAGGTCGAGCGAGCCCGACGGACGCTCCACGCGCACGACGTCGGCCCCCAGGTCGGCGAGCACCATGCAGGCGTGCGGGCCCGGGCCGATCCCGGCCAGCTCCACGACCTTCAGTCCGCTCAGCGGTCCCGCCACGTGCCCTCCTCAGCTCCGGTGCCGATCGCCCGACCCTACCGGGCGTCAGAGAGCCAGTTTGGTGAGCAGCGCCACGAGCCGGCGCCGTTCCTCGTCGTCGAGCGGCGCGAGCATCGACTCGTTCACCCGATCGACGACGGGTGTCGCCGTGGCGAGCAGCTCCTCCCCCGCCGGCGTGAGCCGCAGCTCGCGGCGGCGCCGGTCGGTGCCCACCGTGCGCGTGATCAACCCGCGTTCTTCCAGGCGCAGCAGCAGGTTCGCGAGCGTCGCCTTGTCCGTCGCGGCCCGCTGCCCCGCCGACGCCTGGTCGAGCCCCGGCGTCTCCGAGATCGCCACGAGCACGGCGTACTGCGGCTTCGTGAGCCCTGGCAGCTTCGCCTGCCAACGGGCGCCGTGCTCCTGCATCGCGCGCCGCAGCGCGTGGAAGACCGACTCGTCCATCCGGCTCGTCATGATCGCCATGTTAGTATGAATACGAACGGTTCGTATACGAACTTATTTGGCCGGAAGAACCGCGAGGAGGTGCCACCGTGCGGCTGATCGTCGGCATGACGGGCGCGACCGGCGCCCCGTTCGGCATCCGGCCGCTCGAGGTGCTGCGCGCGATGCCCGACGTGGAGACGCACCTGGTGCTGAGCCGCCGGGCCCGCACCACCCTCCACCTGGAGAACCTGCTCGCGCTCACCCGCATGGGCGCGGTCGTGGTGCCGCCGATGCCGGCCTTCTCCCACCGCCCGCAGTCGCTCGACGACGTGCTCGACCACGTCGTCGCTCGCGTGCTCGACCAGTTCGGCCTGTCCGCGCCCGCGGCCCGCCGCTGGACCGGGCTGAACCCGCAGGAGGACCCATGCCCCACGACGACCTCAGGTCGTTCCTGACCACGCTCGACAAAGAGGGCCAGCTGCTCCGGGTGACCGAGCAGGTCTCCCCCGAGCCCGACCTCGCCGCGGCCGCGAATGCCGCACCGAAACTCGGCGACGCCGCCCCCGCGTTGTACTTCGACAACCTCGAAGGCTTCACCGACGCCCGCGTCGCCCTCAACGTCCACGGTTCCTGGGCCAATCACGCGCTCGCGCTCGGGCTGCCCGCCGGCACGGGCGTGAAGGACCAGGTCGCGGAGTTCATCCGACGCTGGGAGACCTTCCCCGTGCCCGTGGAGCGCCGCGAAGACCCGCCGTGGGCGGACAACGTGCTCGAAGGCGAGGCCGTCGACCTGTTCTCCGTGCTGCCCCTGTTCCGCCTCAACGACGGCGACGGCGGCTTCTACCTGGACAAGGCTGCCGTCGTCTCACGCGATCCCGAGGATCCCGGCAACGACGGCAAGCAGAACGTCGGCATCTACCGCCTGCAGGTGAAAGGCCGCGCCGAGCTGGGCATCCAGCCCGTGCCGATGCACGACATCGCACTGCAGCTGGCCAAGGCCGAGCGCGCGGGGGAAGACCTGCCGGTGGCGATCGCGCTGGGCAACGACCCGGTGATCCCCATCGTGGCCGCCACTCCCCTGGCCTACGACCAGAACGAATACGAGCTGGCCGGCGCCCTGCGCGGCGCCCCCGCCCCCGTCACGGCCGCGCCGCTGACCGGCCTCGACGTGCCGTGGGGTGCGGAAGTGGTGCTGGAGGGTGTGATCGTCGGCCGGCGCCGCGAGCTGGAAGGCCCGTTCGGCGAGTTCACCGGCCACTACTCCGGCGGGCGCAGCATGCCCGTGATCCGGATCGACCGGATCTCCCACCGCACGCACCCGGTGTTCGAATCGCTCTACCTCGGCATGCCGTGGACCGAGATCGACTTCCTGATGGCCGCCAACACCTGCGTGCCGATCCACCAGCAGCTCACGGCGGAGTTCCCCGAGGTGCGGGCCGTGAACGCCATGTACACCCACGGTCTGCTGGCGGTCATCTCCACGAAGTCGCGCTACGGCGGCTTCGCGAAAGCCGTCGGCATGCGCGCCATGACCACGCCGCACGGCCTCGGGTACCTGAAGACGGTGATCGTGGTCGACGAGGACGTGGACCCGTTCGACCTGCCCCGGGTCATGTGGGCGGTGTCCACCAAGGTCAACCCCGCCGGCGACGTGATGGTGCTGCCGAACCTGCCCGTCGTGGCCCTCGATCCGGCGGCCGACCCGGCCGGCATCACCCACAAGATGATCATCGACGCGACCACCCCCGTCGCCCCGGACGAGCGCGGCCACTTCAGCCAGCCGGTGAAGGACCTGCCGGAAACCGCCGCGTGGGTGGACAAACTGCGCCGGTTGGCCGCCCGATGACCGCCCCGGAAGGTGCCCCGCCCGTGACCTGCCCCCGTTGTGACCACCCCGACGTCGCGAAGCTCGCCGACTCCCCTGTGGCCGGCGTGTGGACCGTCCACCAGTGCGCGCGCTGCCGCTACACCTGGCGCAGCACCGAACCGGCCCGCCGCACCCGGCGTGCGCACTACCCCGAAGCATTCCGCCTGACCGCGCAGGACATCGCCTCCGCCACCGACGTGCCCACAGTGCCGCCGCTACTGATCCGGCCAAAAGTAGGCCGACCCCCACGCGGCACGTAACCGTTGCTGCGAAGCCATTCGGCCGTGGCTGTGGTCGGATCAGTAGCGATCGGCACAGTAGAGTCGCGGCCATGAGCGACACACTGATGTGGGAAGTCCGCGCAGCACCGGGCCGCCAGCAGGACCTGCTGGCGTGGGTCGAAGCCACCGCCGTGCCGGAACTCACGGCCACGGAGCACTTCGCCGGTGCCGACGTCTACCTGGGCGGCCAGGACCGCGTGGTGGTCATCGCGCGCTGGACCGCCGTTCCCCCGCGGCTGCCCGACCCGCCGGAGGAGCTGCTCGCGCGTCCGGTGGCGCAATGGCCTTTCCAACACCACAGCACCGTCACGCCCTGAACCCAGTAGGTTGGGGAAGCCGGGAACACCCTCGTCTTGGAGGTCAGGAATGACAGTCGCGCAGATCGCCTACATCCGTCCCAAAGCGGGCAAAGAGGCGGAGGTGGAGCAGCTGCTGCGGGGGCTCGTCGACGCGGCTCGGCAGGAGGAGGGCACGCTGCTCTACCTGCTGAACAAGCGTGAGGACGACTTCGTCTTCTACGAGATGTTCGCCGACCTCGACGCGCTGAAGGTCCACAGTGGCAACGACGCGCTGCGCGGCCTGGTCGCGCGGGCCGACGAGCTGCTCGACGGCGGGATCACCGTCGACAAGGTGTCCTACATCGACGGAGCCGGCCGCTTCAACTGAAAAACCTTCCGCTCCCACCTCACCCGATGAGGGGACAATGAGGCTGACCCGGTGAACTGCTGGGTACTCCTCGGATCGTCCACTGGAATTCGGCACGACGGAAGGGAGCGCGAGATGGACGGCATGTTCGACAAGGCCAAGGAGAAGCTGCAGGAGTTCGCGGGCCAGCACCCGGACAAGGTCGGCCAGGGCGTCGACAAGGCCGCCGACTTCGCCGATGAGAAGACCGGCGGCAAGCACGGTGACCAGATCCACCAGGGTGCCGACAAGCTGAAGGAACGCTTCGGCGGCGACGACCAGCAGCAGCAGTAGTCGCGGCCGCGCCACAGAGGGGCCTCCCCGCCGGTATCCCGAGCCGGCCGGGGAGGCCCCTCGTGGCTTATCCGGCCAGTTGCGCCAGCGCCTCGTCGAGGTCCACGACGTCGGCGTACTTCGCATCGAGGTCCGTCAGGTTGTTGTCGTGCAAGGCTTCCGTGCGGTCCGCGCACGCCTGGCGCACGACTTTCGGCCGGAATCCGTGGTTGAGCGCGTCCATTGCGGACGCTCGCACACAGCCGGAGGTCGAAACCCCGGTGACGACCAGAGTGTCCACACCGGACGTGTGCAAAGTGGACGCCAGCGAGGTGCCGAAGAAAGCGGACGCGTACTGCTTGGTCACCACGCCTTCCCCCGGCTCGGGCTTCAGCGGCCCGATCTCGCCCCAGCCGCCTTCGGCGCCGTCGGCGAACGCCTTGAGCGCCGGGACCTTCTCCACGAACAGCCCACCGTCGGCGAGGCCGAGCGTGTAGACCACCGAGGTCCACATCACCGGGCGACCCGCGGTGCGCGCGACCTCGAGCAACGCCCGCGTCGCCTCGATCGCCGGCCCCGGGGCGGGGAGCTCGAACGGCCCGCCGGCCTCGGTGTACGCGCGCACGAGGTCGATCACGAGCAGCGCGGGCCGCGCTCCCCAGCCGAGCCGGCCGGAGAACGCGGACCCGTGCGGCCCGCTCACGTCGCCGACCAGACCGGGCGCTGTGGTGCCGGCAGGCCGGTCTCCGCCTCGCAGCGGGCCAGCAGCTCCTCGATCGGCGGACCCATGTCGAACACGGGCAGCTCCGCGGGCCGCGACGCGCGCAGCTGATCGCGCAACGTCTTCGTGGCGCCGGTGTCCACGGTGCCGTCCGCCGCGACGACCACGCCGTAGCCGCGCGCGCCGTCCGGCGTCACGAGACCGCGTTCGACCTCCAGGCCCACCAGCGCGGGGTCGCGCTCGAGCGGATCGCCCCAGCCACCGCCACCCCAGGTGACGAAGTGCAGCACGTCGCCGGTGTGCACCGGGACGTCGTGGCACTTGCTGGGCAGGACTTCCTTCGTGCCGTCCGCGCGGTCGATCCACTTGATCCCGCGGGCACCGGGCGCGCCGCCGTTGACGCCCCACGGGTAGGTGAGCCAGCGGTCGTCGTGGATCGCGATCGTGCCCGGCTCTTCGAAGACGTAGGTCACGTCCACGCCGTTGCCGCCGCGGTGCAGGCCCGCACCGCCGGTGTCGGCGACGGTCTCCCAGCGTTCGATGCGCAACGGATAGTAGGACTCCAGGTACTCACAAGGGATGTTGACGAAACTCGGCCACAGCGAGTGCCCGTCCGGCCCGTCGCCCAGCGGCCGGCCGGGGATGCCGCCGAAGCCGATCGAGTACAGCTGGAACCACTCGCCCTTGCGCTCTCCCGAGGAATAGTGCCCGGAGTACATGAAGTGCGGGCTGGACGAAAAGCCCGCCGCGTTGAGCAGCGCCGGGTTCGTCTGGCCGAGCAGGCCGCCGAAGAGGTCGAACACGCGGCCGATGCCGTGGTTGCGGCCGTTGAGCGACGCCGGGTGCTTCGGCTTCCAGTAGGAACCGTCCGGAATGGTCACGTCGACCAGCGGGTAGAACCCGTCGTTCCACAGGATCTGCGGGTCGGCCACGGTGATCATGTAGATCCCGAAGAACATCCGGGTCAGGTTCTCGTTGATGTAGTAGTTGATCGGACCGGCGGCCTGCGGCGAGCTGCCGGTGAAGTCCAGGTGCACCTTCTCGCCGGTTCGGGTGAGCGAGAGTTTCAGCTCGTAGGGGCCGAAACCCACGCCGTCGTCGCAGATGTAGTCGGTGAAGCTGATCGTCTTGCCGTCTTCGAACACCGTCTGCAGCAGGATCTTCATGGCGTCGTAGTTGCGCTGCAGCAGGGCGTCCAAAGCGGACAGGTAGGTCGCGGTGCCGAACCGGTCGCACATCTCCACCACGCGGCGCGACGCCGTGCGGCAGGCGGCGACCAGCCCGTTGAGGTCGGCGCGGTTCCAGTCGGGCATGCGAACCTGGTTGAGAATGATCCGCAGGGCGTCCTCGTTCAGCTTTCCCTTGCTGTAGAGCTTGAACGGCGGGACGACCACGCCCTCTTCGTAGATCGTGCGCGCGTCGGTGGGCATCGACGACGGGGTCTTGCCGCCGACGTCGGACATGTGCCCGAACATCGAGGCCCAGCCGACGAGCCGGCCCTCGTGGTAGATCGGCATCACGATCAGCCAGTCGTTGGCGTGGCTGATCGCCGCGCCGCACGCGTACGGGTCCGACGTCATGAGCACGTCGCCCTCTTCGATGGTGTCGTCGAAGCCCTCGAGGAAGTCCGGGATGGACAGTCCGAACTGGCCGACGACCATCTTGCCGCTCGGGTCGCCGACGAGCGGGAACTCGTCGTGCTGCTCGCGGATGCCGGGCGAGAGCGCGGTGCGGAAGAGCACCTCGTCCATCTCGTAACGGGCGTTGCGCAGCCCGTTCTCGATCAGGTCGAGGGTGACCGGGTCCACTTCGGACTTGGTGATCGCGCCGGTGGCGGTCTCGATGATCTCAGCCAAGGTTCAGCCCTCCAGCGGGGTGATCAGCAGGCTGCCGGACGCGTGCACGGTGGCAGCGTGCTCGGGCAGCACGAGGGTCGTGGAGTCCATTTCGGTCACGATCGCGGGCCCGGCGACGACGTCACCGGCCAGGAGCTTCGCGCGGTCGTAGACCTTCGCGTCGAGCTGCTTGCCCGACACGTGGATCGGGTGCGTGTCCACCAGCGCGGCGGCCGGATCACCGGTGCCCTCGGGCAGCGTCACCGGCGCCACCGACGGGCGCGGGCCGGTGACGGTCGCGCGGGCGTTGACCAGCTCGTGGTCGACGTCGAGCAGGAACGAGAACAGCCGGTCGTGCTCGGCGTCGAAGTGCTTGGCCAGCAGGTCGAGCGCGGTGCCGGGCGCCTCCAGCGACGCGGGGTCGACCTCGACCGGGATCTCGAACCCCTGGCCGTGGTAGCGCACGTCGACCTGGAACCCGAGTGTCTGGTCGGCGCGGTCGAGCCCCTGCTCCACGAGCCGGCCGCCGGCTTCGTCGCCGAGTTCGCGCAGGATCTGCACCAGCTCGGCGCCGGTGAGGTCGCCGAAGCGGCGCAGCACGGTGCGGGCCGACACGTCGCGCAGGCTCGTGGTCGCGTCGCCCAGCGCGCACAGCACGCCGGGTGACGGGGGCACGATCACGGGCCACGCGCCGGTGAGCTTGCCGAGGGCGTTGGCATGCAAGGGACCCGCACCACCGAACGCGACGAGCGCGAAGTCACGTGGGTCGAAGCCCTGCTGCACCGAGACGAGCCGCAGCCCGCCGAGCATGTTCTCGTTGACGATGTCGATGATCCCCGCCGCCGCGGCCTCGACGCTCGGCAGGCCCATCGCGTCGGCCACCTTGGCGACGGCCGTGCGGGCGGCCTCGACGTCGAGCGTGATCTCACCGCCGGCCAGCTGCGCGGGCAGGTAGCCGAGGACCACGTTGGCGTCGGTCACCGTCGGCTCGGTGCCGCCCTTGCCGTACGCGGCGGGGCCGGGGTCGGCACCCGCCGACTGCGGGCCGACGCGCAAGGCCTTGGTCAGTTCCGGCACATGGGCGATGGAACCACCGCCTGCGCCGACCGTGCGAACGTCCACACTGGACGCCCGCACGGTGAGATCACCGACCTGGGTCTCGCGGCCGATGCGCGGGTTGAGGTCCTGTACGAGCGCGACGTCGGTGGACGTGCCGCCCATGTCGAACGTGATCAGGTCGCGGTGGCCGCACTGCTCGGCCACCCACACCGCACCGGTCACGCCACCGGCGGGGCCGGACAGCAGCATCGTCACGGGGGCGGCCACGGCGGCTTCGGCCGCCGACAGGCCGCCGTCGCTGCGCAGGATGGCCAGCTCACCGGCCACGCCGCTGCCGGCGAGCTCACTCGCGAGCGTCTCCACGTACTTCTTGACCTGCGGCTGCACGTAGCCGTTGGCGACGGTGGTGACCGTGCGCTCGTATTCGCGCAGCTCCGGCAGCACGTCGGACGACAGCGACACGGGCACACCGGGCAGCACCTCGGCGGCGATCTCGCCCACGCGGCGCTCGTGCGCGGAGTCGGCGAACGAGTTGATCAGCGACACGGCGAGCGCCTGGATGTCGCGCCCGCGCAGCTTCTCCAGCTGGGCCCGCACGTCGGCCTCGTCGAGCTCGCGGATCACCGCGCCATCGCTGGCGATGCGCTCGTCGACCTCGACGGTGTTCTCCAGCGCCGCCAGGGGTTCCGGCTTCGGCCAGATGATCCAGCCGGCGAGCCCGCCCGGGACGTAGGAGCGCGCGATCTGCAGTACCTGGCGGAACCCGCGCGTGGTCACGAGCCCCACGCGGGCGCCCTTGCCTTCGAGGATGGCGTTGGTGGCCACGGTCGTGCCGTGCAGCACCTGCGCGACCTCGCTCAGCGCGATGCCCGCGTCGGCGCACACCTTCGCGATGCCGTTGCGGACGCCGACCGACTGGTCGGCCGGGGTGGACGGGGTCTTCGCCCGCCAGGTGCCGCCGGTCGTCTCCTCGACCAGCAGCACGTCGGTGAAGGTGCCGCCGACGTCGACACCGAGCCGATAGGTCATCTGTTCTCCTGTGTTGTCGGCCCCGGCTCCGCCAGGGCGCGCGATCTCGCGCTGTTGTTGCCGTTGGAGAGAGTGCGGCCCGCCGTGACGGTGTGGCTGAGGAGATGAGTCATGGGCTCTGCTCCTGGGCCGCGCGAACCATCACGGCTCGGGCGTTGCGGATGTGGGCGGTCATCACGGCGTGTGCCCAGTCGGGGTCGCCGGCGCGCAGGGCGGCGACGATCTCGACGTGGTGGGCGAGGCTGCGCCGCAGGGACTGTTCGTCGTAGGTGTGGAAGTTGCGCAGCACGATCGGCGCGTGGATGGCGCTCGCAAGCGAGCCGGCCAGCGCCGGGTGCCGGGCGAGCTCCACGAGCTTGGCGTGGAACTCGCGGTTCATCGGCACCAGCGCGTCGAGGTCCTGTCCCGGTCCGGGACGTCCGACCTCGACCATGCGCCCGGCGAGCTCGTCGAGCGCGGCCAGGTCGGCCTCGGTCGCGTGGGGCACGGCGAGCGCGGTGAGCTGGGGTTCCAGCAGCGTGCGCAGCTCGAACACGCCTTCCAGCTCGGCGACGGTCCACCGGCTGACCCGGGCCCCGCGGTTCGGGACGATCTCCACGAGGCCCTCGGCCGCGAGGCGGGTCAGCGCCTCGCGGACCGGGGTCCGGCTCACGCCGAGCCGGTCGGCCAGCTCGACCTCGCCGAGCCGGGCGCCCGCCGGGAACTCGCCCTTCAGGATCAGCTCGCGCAATGCGTCCACCGCGCGTCCCGATGAAGTCGCTGCCTGTGTCACCCGTCACCTCGTCTCGCAGATTGTGTGCAATCTAGGCCGGAGTCTTGTCCGACGCAAGGCGTTCGGCGTAGTTTTGCCATGGATGTATACAAGGAGGAATTCCGTGGGAAATCTGCTCGGTACGGCCGGAACCCCGCGCAAACGCCTGCGCGAGCTGCTGACCGCGGGCCCGCCGCTGGTCGCGCCCGGGGCGTACGACGCGCTTTCGGCCCGGCTGGTGGAGCAGGCCGGGTTCGACGTCGTGTACATGACGGGCTTCGGCACCACCGCGTCCCTGATCGGGCGCCCGGACGTGGGCCTGCTCTCGGGCGCGGAGATGATCGACAACGCCACGCGCATCGTCTCGGCCGTCGACGTGCCCGTGATCGCCGACGCCGACACCGGATACGGCAATGCGATCAACGTGGTGCGCACCGTGCGCGCGTACGAACAGGCCGGCGTCGCGGCGATCCACCTCGAAGACCAGGTGATGCCCAAGAAGTGCGGCCACATGTCGGGCAAGGCCGTGATCTCGCGCGAGGAGATGGTCGGCAAGATCGCCGCGGCCGCCGCCGCCCGGCGCGACCCGGACTTCGTGCTGATCGCCCGCACGGACGCCGCGGCCGTCCACGGCCTCGACGACGCCCTCGGCCGCGCCAAGGCCTACGCCGACGCGGGCGCGGACGTGCTGTTCGTGGAAGCACCGACGAGCGAGGAGAGCATCGAGCGCGTGGCCACCGAGCTTCGCGGCGTCGCGCCCCTGGTGTTCAACTGGGCCGAAGGCGGCCGGACCCCGCCGCTGCCGCTGTCGCGCATCGCGGACCTCGGCTTCTCGCTCGTGCTGTACCCCATCGGCACCCTGCTCGCCGCGACGGCCGGCATCCGCTCCCTGCTCGACGTCATCCGCCGCGACGGCACGCCCGCGGCCGCCCTGCCGGGCGTCCCGACGTTCGACGAGTTCACGACGCTGATCGGGCTGCCCGAGGTGAGTGAGCTGGAACAGCGGTTTTCCGGGGAGTGATCAGGGTTTCCGCGCGGTGATCAGGAAGTGCTCTTCCGGCTCCGCGCCGGGTTTGCCGGGCTCGAAGACCTGGGACCTCGTCCCGGTCACCTCGAGCCCGGCGGCCCGGACCCGCTCGACGAGGTCGCCGGACGCGAAACTGGTGAGGCGCACCGCGTGGCCGAGGAAATCGAGCGGCACGTCTTCGATGTCCTTCGGCACGGTGATGAGCGCGAACCGCCCGCCCGTCTTCAGCCAGCCCGCGATCTTGCCCAGCACGGACTCCGTCTCAGCGCGGGTCATCTGCAGGAACGGGAAGAACGCGCAGACCGCGTCCCAGCTCTCCGCTTCCGATTCCCACTCCCGCACGTCGACGTGCCGGAACTCCGCGGCCGGCACCTGCTCCCGCGCGATGCGGACCATCTCGCGTGACACGTCGAGTCCGGTGACGCGGTGCCCGGCTCGCGTCAGGTCCTCGGCAACCGGACGGCCGGTGCCGCTGCCGACGTCGAGCACCCGCGCACCCGGCGGCAGCACGGCGACCAGCTCCCGCACCGCGGCCTCGACCATCGGCGGGCGCCCGAACGCCTCTTCGTAACCGGCGCCGATGGCGTCGAACAACTCCTGCGCCGTAGTCGCTTCCTCGCCCATTCCCGGATTCCCCTCGTGCGGCGTTCGGGGTCCACCCTCGCACAACGTGGGCGCGAATTCCGCGTCTCGGCTCGCTTCGGGACCGGTCCGAACCGGAGTGAGGCGATGCGTCACGGCGGGCGGCGCGGCTCTGGCGCTGGTGCTGGGCCTGACCGGCTGCGCTTCCCCGCAGGACAGGACGAACGACGCTGCTCGACCGGCAGATCGACGCCGCGGCCAAAGCGGACCAAGCCGACGCCGACACGCACGCCGCCTTCCGCACGGCCTGGCAGCACCTGACCAAAACGCTGCGCGACGACCGCGAGGCCTGGCGAAACTCCTCGACGGGCACCGACGCCCGGCCGAGCCCCGCCAGCGACATGATTGCCGCTCTGAACCTCTCCGGTTTCGAGGCCGTCGTCGACGAAGCCAAAACCTCCCTCGGCGCCGGCGCGGCCAAAGCGGGCTACCCGAACTGCGGGGACGCGATCGCCTGGCGGTACCAGTTGTCCTGATCGGGCAGGGTGGTCAGTCAGGGTGCGGGAGGACGTGAATGGAACGGTTGATTCGGCACGACCTGAGCGAGACGGACGTCCGGCCGGGCTCGACGCTCCGGCCGATCGTCCGGTTCGAGCTGCAACGGGACGGCGACACCATGGCGGGAGTGACGCTCGGCCGGGCGGAAGTGCTCGAGCGGCAGCCTTTGGCGTACACCCTGGCCCGGTGGTCCTTCCCGGCCGGCGACCTCGCCGCCGGGGCTGTCGTGCTCACCGCGGGCGCGAATCCCGCGCTGCGTGGCGCGCCGCTCTATCTCGACATCAACGACTCGGCCCACGAGGACGCCGACGACCGATGCACGATCGCACGAGAGGCCCGGCTTCGAGCCGGCCATGGAAAGGCATCGGCTGGTGTGGACCGACAGCGAGCAGCCGTTGATCGTGTCCGACGACCTCAGGTTTCGGACTCTGGCCGAAGTCGGCCGTGAGCGGCTGGCAGAGGTGATGGCGGGCGCAGCGACGACTACTCTCGACCGTGGCGATCGCCTCCGCATGATCCGGCAGGACCCACGGGACTGGGCCGACAGTTTTCTCCGTCACGATGTGCGGCCTGCGGACGAGAGGTCCTGGCGGCTCGCCGACTCACCAGAGGGCGAGTCGGTCGGGGTAGTCGGAATCAGCGCCACCGGCGACTCTGCCGTTCTCTGTTATCTCTGCGTGGTGCCCGAGTATCGCGGCCGGCGGCTGGGTGAGCAGCTTGTCTACGCAGGCTACCGAGCGGCCCGTCGGCGCGGTCTGGCCGCGGTTCACGCGTACGTGGACACCGAGAACCGGCCCATGATCGCGGCCCTCGAGCGCAGCGGCGCGAAAGCCGGGAAATGGCGCAGGCGGCTGTTCGTCCGGTCCTAGTGCCGGGCGTTACTCGGCCCAGATCCCCCGCACGTGCCGGATGTGGCGGGTCATCAAGGCTTCCGCGCCGTCGGCATCGCGGGCTTCGATGAGGTCCAGGAGCACCGCGTGTTCGTGGGAGGAGGGGATGAGCTCGTCGCGGTCGGCGAGGCCGCGGAGGCCGTAGATGCGGGAGCGGGAGCGCAGGGAGCGAACGGTCTCGACGAGGTGCGGGTTGCCCGCCTGTTCGAGCAGGCGCAGGTGGAACTGCATGTCCGTGGCGACGTGGGCGATGAGGTCGTGCTCGGCGGCCGCGTGTTCGATGCCGGTGGCCAGCGGGCGCAGCTCGGCGATCACGGCCGGGTCGACGCCCGTCTCGGCGAGGCGGCGGACGGTGGGCACCTCGATGAGGGCGCGGAGCTCGCTGAGGTCGTCGAGGTCCTTTTCGGACGGTTCGGTGACGCGGAAACCCTTGTTCCGCACCGTGTCGATCAAGCCTTCTTTGACGAGGTCGAGCATGGCCTCGCGCACGGGCGTCGCGGAGACACCGAACTGCGTGGCGAGGCTGGGCGCCGAGTACACCACGCCGGGGCGCAGCTCGCCGGCGATGACGGCGGCGCGCAGCGTCTGCGTGATCTGGTCGCGCAGGTTCCGCTGGACGCCGAAGGTGGGCAACGTCAGCGTGAGGTGCTCCTGGCTGGTCAACGTGCCTCTCCCCGGGCGGCCTCGTAGGTGGTGGCGGCGACCACCAGATCCTCCCACGCCATCCCCACGCTCTTGAACAGCCGGGGCCCCGACGCGGGCAGCACCGCCCCGCGGACCACATCGGACAGCGGCACCAGCGCGTCCGGCGTCAGTGCCCCTTCGGAAACCGCCAGCACGACGTCGCCGGCCTCGCGCAGGGCGGTGTCCACCGCTTCGACGACCACCGTGGCGCGGCCGACCAACGCAGAGTCGACCTCACGCACGTGCGGTTCGTGGGAACCGACCGCCACCACCGTCGCCCCGTCTTGAACCAGGGCGCCGTCGAACAACGGCGTCGGCGAAGTGGTGCAGCACGCCACCAGGTCCGCCGAAGCCACGTCCGCCGCGGTGCCGACCCGGGCGCCCCAGGCCGACGCGAACGCCTCGGTCCGCGAAGCGGAACGCCCCACCACCACGACGTCGCGCACCGGCCGGACTTCCCGCAGCGCCTCGACGTGGCTCGCCGCCTGCGGCCCGGTCCCGAACACCACCAGCCGCGACGCGTCCGGCGCCGCCAGGCAGTCCACGGCCAGCGCCGACACCGCCGCCGTCCGCACGGACGTCACCGCGACCCCGTCGAGCAAGGCCAGCGGGGTCAACGTCGCCCCGTCCAGCAGGAGGTACTCACCCTGGATCCGCGGCAGGTCGCGGGCGGGATTGCCGGGCGCGACCGTCGCCACCTTCACCCCGGCGAACGCCCCCCAGAAGGCCGGCATCAGCAGGAACTGCCCGCTCGGCACCGGGACGACGGCCCGCGCCGGGTCCGCCGCGGGGTCGAGCCCGTCGGCCAGCGCGGCCCGCAACGCCGCGATCGCCGCGGTCGTCGACGGCCGCGCGGCCAGCACCTCGATCACAGCTCGAACCCCGCCGGGAACGGGTCGTCGGGGTCGAGGAAGTACTGCGCCGTGCCGGTCAGCCACGCACGGCCGGTGATGGTCGGGACGACGGCGGGCACCGTGCCCACCGTCGTCTCCTCCACCAGCCGGCCGATGAAGTGCGTGCCGATGAACGACTCGTTGCGGAAATCGGTGTGCAGCGCCAGTTCGCCACGCGCGTGCAGCTGCGCCATCCGCGCGCTCGTGCCCGTGCCGCACGGCGAACGGTCGAACCAGCCCGGGTGGATGGCCATGGCGTGGCGCGAAACCCGCGCGTCGGAACCCGGTGCGGCGAGGTACACGTGGTGGCACCCGGAAATCGCGGGGTTCTCCGGGTGCACGGGCAGGTCCTGGGAGTTGATCGCGTCCATGATGGACAGACCCGCGTCGAGCAGCCGCTGCTTTTCCGCGCGGTCGAACGGAAGCCCGAGCTCCTCCAGCTCGACGATCGCGTAGAAGTTGCCGCCGAAGGCCAGGTCGTAGCGCACCTGGCCGAGCCCCGGCACGGCCACCTTGCGGTCGAGACCCACCGAGAACGACGGCACGTTGCGGATCGTCACCGACCGCGCCGCGCCGTCTCGCACCGCCACCTCGGCGATGACGAGCCCCGCCGGGGTGTCGAGCCGGATCGTGGTGACCGGCTCGTCGACCTCGACCATGCCCGTCTCGACCAGGACCGTCGCGACGCCGATGGTGCCGTGCCCGCACATCGGCAGGCAGCCCGACACCTCGATGAACAGCACGCCCCAGTCGGCATCGGGCCGTGTCGGCGGCTGCAGGATCGCCCCGCTCATGGCCGAATGCCCGCGTGGCTCGTTCATCAGCAGCTGCCGGATGTGGTCGAGGTGCTCGACGAAGTACTGCCGGCGCTCGAACATCGTGGCACCCGGCACGACGCCGACCCCACCCGTGATCACGCGGGTCGGCATCCCCTCGGTGTGGGAGTCGACCGCGTGGAACAGCCGCTTGGCGCGCATGGTCTAGGAAAGCCCTTCCTCGAGCGCTCGTTCGGTGGCCTGGCGAACGGCCTTCTCCTGCTCGGGCGTGAGCGGCACCCGCGGCGGCCGGCACGGCCCGCCGTAGCGGCCCGCGATGTCCATGCTCAGCTTGATCGCCTGCACGAACTCCGTGAGCGAGTCCCAGCGCAGCAACGGGTGCAGCAGCCGGTAGAGCGGCACGGCCTTCTCCAGGTCGCCGGCCGACGCCGCGGCCCACAGCTCGCTGGTGGCCTTGGGGAACGCGTTGGGGTAGCCCGCGACCCAGCCGGGCGCGCCGGCGATGGCCAGCTCCAGCAGCACGTCGTCGGCACCGCACAGCACGTCGAGCTCCGGTGCCAGCTCGGCGATCCGATACGGCCGGCGCACATCGCCCGAGAATTCCTTGACACCCACGATCAAGCCCTCGGCGTGCAGCTCGGCCAGCAGCTCCGGCACGAGGTCGACCTTGGTGTCGAACGGGTTGTTGTACGCGACGATCGGCACACCCGCCTTCGCGACCTCGCGGTAGTGCTCGACCACCGCGCGCTCGTCGGCCCGGTAGGAGTTGGGCGGCAGCAGCATCACGGCGGGGCAGCCGGCCTCCGCCGCGCTCTCGGCCCAGCGCCGCGCTTCCGTCGCCCCGTACGCCGCGACACCCGGCATCACCGTGAAGCCCTCGGGGGCGGCTTCCAAGGCGGTGCGCACCACGCGCGTGCGCTCCTCGACGCTCAGCGTCTGGTACTCCCCCAGCGAACCGTTGGGCGTGACCCCGTCACAACCGCTTTCGGCCAGCCACGCGACATGCTCGGCGTACGCGTCGAAATCGACGGTCAGCGCACCCGGGCCGGTCTCCCGCAAGGGGAGCGCGGCCGCCACCAGTACGCCGTGCCACGGCTTTTCGCGCCCGGTCATCAAGCCCTCCACGAAGTCGATGTTACTCAGCGCCGTCGGCCGGAGCCGAGTCCGAAAATCGGTCGGAGATTCATCGTGCCATGTGTCATGTGACATTGTACAGTGGCCTGACCTCGTCCCCCATCGTGGGAGGCTCCATGTCAGAAACGACCGGCGCGCGCCCGAAGCTCACGTCGCACGTGCTGGCGGCGCGGCTCGAACGCCTGCCGATCTCCCGGTTCCACTACAAGCTGCTCTTCGCGGGCGGCCTCGGGTACACCTTCGACGCGATGGACGGCGCGATCGTCGCCTTCATCCTCCCCTCCGTCACCGCCGAATGGGGCCTGTCCAGCGGAGCCACCGGCATCCTGGGCAGCAGCCTGCTGATCGGCTTCCTCTTCGGCGCGTTCGGCGCCGGGGTGCTCGGCGACAGGATCGGCCGGCGCGCGGTCATGGTCAGCGCGCTCATCCTCTACGCGGCCGCGAGCCTCGTCGCGGCCGTCGCGCCGAACTTCGCGGTGCTGTTCGTCGCGCGTGTCGTGGCGGGCATGGGCACCGGCGCGGAGAGCGCGATCATCGCGCCCTACCTGTCGGAGTTCGTGCCCTCGCGCGTGCGCGGGCGCTACATCGGTTCCCTGGCCGGGTTCTTCGCGTTCGGCTACGTGTTCGCGAGCCTGCTCGGCTACTTCGTGGTCAGCGACGTGCCCCACGGCTGGCGCTGGGTCCAGGTGCTCACGGCCGTGCCGATCGTGATGCTGCTGTGGTGGCGCCGCTCGCTGCCGGAGTCGCCGCGGTTCCTGCACGTCCACGGCCGGGCCGCCGAGGCCGAGCTGGTGGTCGCCGACATCGAGCGCCAGGTCAGCGCCCGCGTCGGCCCGCTGCCGGCGCCGCAACCGTCCACACAGGACCACGATGTGCAGGTGTCCTCGGGCACGATCCTGTCGAACCTGCGCGCGCTGGTGTCGTCCGGGCTGCGCAAGACCACGATCACGTCGTGGGTCTACTGGTTCGTCGCCATCTTCACCTACTACGGCTTCTTCACCTGGATCCCGTCACTGCTGGTGAAGCAGGGCTTCGACATCTCGAAGAGCTTCCTGTTCTCCATCGTCATCTACCTCGCGCAGATCCCCGGCTACTACTCCGCCGCGTTCGTGAGCGAGCGCATCGAGCGCAAGTGGACGATCGTGATCTACCTGGCGGGCGGTGCGCTCGGCGCGCTGGGGCTCGCCTTCGCGGGAAACAGCACGCAGATCCTGATCTGGGGCATCGTGCTGTCGTTCTTCATGAACGGCAACGCGGCGCTCGAGTACTCCTACACGTCCGAGATCTACCCGACGATGATCCGCACCACCGGCCTCGGCGTCGCGTCGGCGGTCGGGCGGATCGGCGGCATCATCGCGCCGATCGTGATCGGTTTCTCCTACAGCAACGTCGGGTTCGGCGGCGTGTTCACCATGCTGCTGGTCCTGCTCGTCATCGGTGCCGGGGTGGTGGCCGTGTTCGGCCAGCGCACCACCGGCCGCTCGCTCGAAACGATCGGGCAGGAGACGATCGGACGTGGCTGAACCCCGCGAACCCTCTGGAGGTGCCCGCATGCCCGCCGACCTCAACGTCCGGCACGCCCATGTCGTCGATCCCGAGTCCGAGCAGGTCACCGCCGACCGGGTCGTGCGCATCAGTGGCGGCCGGATCACGGCCGTCGAAGCCGATCCCGGCGGTCCGGTCGGGGCCGGAGAGCTGGACGGCACAGGGCTGTTCGCCGTGCCGGGGCTCATCGACTGCCACGTGCACGTGAACGCCGTGAGCGCGGCGCTCGGCACGGTGGCCGACGAGTCGCCCGCGTATGTGGCCGCGCAGGCGTCTCAGCTGCTGAAGGACATGCTGGCGCGCGGCTTCACGAGCGTCCGCGACGTCGGAGGCGCGGACTTCGGCATCGCCGCCGCCGTGGCCGAAGGCCTGTTCACGGGCCCGCGGATCTTCTTCGGCGGCAAGGCCCTTTCGCAGACCGGCGGGCACGGCGACCTGCGGCCGGCGGGGCGCGACGTGCACGACCAGCACTACGCGATCCCCGTGCTCGGCCGCGTCTGCGACGGCGTCGACGAGGTGCGCCGGGCCGCGCGCGACGAGATCCGCCGCGGAGCGTACCACCTGAAGATCATGCTGTCCGGTGGCTGCGCGAGCCCGACCGACCGCGTGGATTCCCTGCAGTTCTCCGACGAGGAGGTGACCGCGATCGTCGAGGAGGCGGCCGCGGCGAACCTCTACACGGCGGGGCACGCCTACACCGCCGACGCCGTGAACCGCGGGCTGCGCCTCGGCGTCCGCACGATCGAACACGGCAACCTCCTCGACGCGACGTCGATCGACCTGTTCCTCTCGCACGACGCGTTCTACGTGCCCACGCTGATCACCTACCAGGCCTTGCTGGAGCAGAGCCGCGAGCTGGGGTTCACCGCGGAGCAGTACGAAAAGGTCGTGCGGGTGACGGAAAACGGCTACCAGGCACTGCAGCTCGCCGACTCGGCCGGCGTCCGCATCGCCTACGGCAGCGACCTGCTGGGCGCGATGCAGGCGCGGCAGTCGGAGGAGTTCTCGTTGCGCGCCAAGGTGCAGAAGCCGGCCGCGGTGCTGCGGTCGGCCACCACGGTCGCGGCCAAGCTGCTGCGGCAGGTGGGCACCGTGGGGGCCCTGGCCCCCGGCGCCCGGGGTGACGTCGTGCTCGCGCGGGCGAACCCGTTGGAGAACCTCGACGTGCTGGCGAACCCGTCGACCGGGCTCGCGGCCGTGGTGCAGGACGGGGTGGTGCGCGTCCGGCGCTGACCGTCGGGTGAATCGAACATCCGACCACCACGGTGATCACCTCGGCGCCGTGAAATTCCGGGTCAGAGGGGGCCTGACAGGTCCCCTCTGACCGCCGGACGGGCCCTCGCGCGTCGTTAGCCTCGGTCGTGGATCGCAGCCACACCAGGAGGAACGCACCATGAAGGCCATGTTCATCACCGCGTACGGCGACCCCGGCGTCATCGAGGCGGCCGAGGTCCCCGAGCCCGTCCCGGGGCCTGGTGAACTCAGCATCACCGTGTCCCATTCGGCCGTCGGGCTGGTCGACGCGATCATCCGCCGCGGCGAACTGGCCGACTACGACTACGCGCCACGCCCTCCGGTGGTGCCCGGGCTCGAGGTGGCGGGCACCGTGCGCGCCGTCGGCCCGGGCGTCGACGGATTCGCCGTCGGCGACGAGGTGGCGACGCTGACGCTGCCGCGGATGGGCGGATACGCGGAGGTCACCGTCGCGCCCGCCGACCTGGTGGTGCCGCTGGCGGGCACGGGCGTGAGCCGCGAACAGGCCGTCGCGGGGTTCGCGAACACGGTCACGGCGTACCTGTCCCTCACCGAGGCGGTGCGCCCGCCGGTCGGCGGCCGGGTGCTGGTGCACGGCGCGCTCGGCGGCCTGTCGTCGGTCTACCCCGAGGTGGCGCGGCTGCTCGGGGCCAAAGAGGTGGTCGGCACCGTGCGCCGGGCCGGGCAAGTCGACGCGGCACTCGCGCTCGGGTTCGACCGGGTCGTCCTCTCCGGTGAGTTCACCGAGGCGCTGGGAGACGAGCGGTTCACCGTGATCGTCGATCCGGTGGGCGGCGACGTGCGGCGGGCCTCGGTGGGCGTGCTCGCTCCGATGGGCCGGCTGCTCGCGGTCGGCAACGCGGGCGGCGAGCACGGCGCGGCGCTCGACTTGAACGCGGTGTGGGGCGGCAACATCGGCGTCGTCGGGTTCAACGTGGGCGGCTACCTGGCCGCCGGCACCTCGCCGGCCGTGCCCGCGGTGCGGGCGGTGCTGCCCCTGTTCGCCGAGGGGAAGATCCGCCTGCCCGTGACGACGCTGCCGTTCACCGAGGTCCGCGAAGCGCACCGGCGGATCGACGCCCGGGAGGGGACCGGGCGGCTGGTTCTCGTTTCGCTCTAGGCTCGGGCGCATGGAGCGGGACGACGAGCTGAGCGAGTTCCTGCGCTCGCGCCGCGCCCGGGTCACCCCGGCCGAGGCCGGGCTGGGTCCGGGCGCCGGCGTTCGCCGTGTCCCCGGCCTGCGGCGCGAGGAAGTCGCGCGGCTGGCCGGGGTGAACGTGGACTACTACGTGCGGCTGGAGCGCGGCCGGCGGATCAACCCGTCCGATTCGGTGCTCGACGCCGTGGCCCGCGCGCTGCGGCTGAACGCCACGGAGCGGGCGCACCTGTTCGCACTGGCGCGCCCGGGGAGCACCCGCCCGGCGCGGCGCTCGGTCCCGCCTCAGCGGGTGCGGCCGGCGGTGCACCGGATCCTCGAGGCCCACGAGCCGCTCCCGGCGATGGTCCTCGGCCGCCGGATGGACGTGCTCGCCGCGAACCGGCCGGCCCGCGCGCTGTACACGGACTGGGAAGCCCTGCCCGGACCGTCCCGCAACATGGTGCGGTTCCTCTTCACCGACCCGGCGGCGCGCAGCGTGCTGGTGGACTGGGCGGGCAGCGCGACCGAGGCCGTCGCGCACCTGCGCCTTTACCAGGGCCGCAACCCCGCCGACCCGCTGCTGGCGGACCTGGTCGCGGACCTGTCGGCCGCGAGTGAGGACTTCCGCCGCCGGTGGGCCGACCACGACGTGCACCAGCACACCTACGGAGCGAAGGAGTTCCACCATCCGGTGGCGGGCCGGTTCACCCTGGCGTTCGAGCTGCTCGGCGTGCTGGACGACGCGGACCAGTTCCTCACGCTCTACACGGCGGAACCGGGCTCGCCCTCGGAGGCCGCGGCGCGCCTCCTCGGCGCGGCGTCCGTCGCGGATGCCTGAACCGGACCGCACGGTGATCGCCCTCGGGAACGGCGTCGCGATCGCCCCGGACGCAAGCCGCGTCCGCCTCGGTGAACGCGTCCGGCCCAGCCGTCAGCCGAGCCGGATCCTCGCCGTTTCCGGACCCGCGCTGACGTCCACCGCACCGCGGCAGGCCGCGAGCCGGGCGTAGTCGGGCCGGGTGAGAACCACGATCGGCAGCCGCAGGTCGTACAGCTCGGCCGCGACCCAGGCGCCGAGCATGAGGATGGCGTCCGGTTCGGTGAGGACGAGGGCGGCGGGCGCGGTGCCGCTGCGGATCTGCTCGGCCAGGACCGACGACGAGGAGCTGGAGCCGCGCGCCTGCGGCAGCACGAGAACGCGCCCGGTGAGGGTGGCGCCGCGCTGGGGGTGGTGTTCGTCGACGATGCGGCCGGACAGGTCGGTGCCGCCCCAGAACGACAGCGGCGCGTCGAGCACGAGTGGTTCCCCCGTCGCCTCGCCGGGGAACACGGTGCGGCCGGTCAGCTCGCCCACAGCGCCTCGTCCCGCACGATCCGGCCGGCCCGCGCGGACGCGACGCATTCGGCGAGCGAGCCGAGGGCCACGTCCACGCCGATGTTGCCGGGCGCGTACCACGCCCATTTGCCGGAGTTCGTCATCGCCGTACGCAGGCCGGCGTCGAGGATCGGCGTGATGTAGGTGCAGGTGTCGACGACGATCCGGGCCCCGGCGGAGCGCACGGTTTCCGCGTAACCGAGCCGGTCGGCCTCCGCGAGCACGGCGCGGCTCGTGGTCACGTAGGCGCTCACGTCGTGGTGGAACGGCCCGCCGTCGGTGAGCAGACCGGCCAGGCGCTCGAACTCCGTGAGCGAGAAGTGCGGCGTGCCCAGGCACAGCGCGTCGAGGTCCGGGCCGTGGGCGGTGGTCAGCTCGTCGCGGACGGCGCGCACCTGGTCGGCATCCACCACGTGGGTCACGACGTCCGGCGCCGCGATTGCTGCCAGCTCCGGCGCCTCCGGCGTCACGCCGACGACGTGGAACAGGCCGACTCCCCCGCTCGACGCGGCGGCGGCGCCGAAGGCCTTCAGCTGGTCCTCCGTCACGGTCACGGGCACGCCCGTCAGCACCGGCACCCCGCTGCCCGCGAGCCGGCCCGCGAGGTGACCGAGCACGCCCCACGCCGCGTCCTCGCCGAGCAATCGCCGGGACAGGCCCGCGCAGTCGAGCCGGATCGTCGCGCGGCGGTCGGCGTCGCGGTGCAGGCCCGCGTCGGGCACACGGCCGGTGATGGCGGCGCCGATGTCGAGGAAGTCGCCGTAGCGGTCGGTGCGGGCGCCGAGCACGGAGTTGGCGAACACGATCGCGTTGGACTCGGCCCACGCCACGTGTGTGCCGAACGCCGGCCGGTGCGTGAGCTGGTAGGGCGCGCACGTCCACGTCGGCTTGCAGCCCAGCGCGGTGTACCCCGCCATCAGGCGGCGCGCGTTCGCGGTCGTTTCGGCGTCGGCGTGCACCAGGTCGGGGTGGCGCAGGTCGAGGGAGCCGACGTTGAGCGTGGTGGGCACGGCGACGCGGCCGCCGAGCGCGCCCAGGCGTTCGACGAAGTCCAGGCCGGCCTGTCCGTGGTAGAGGCAGCCGTCGACGTGGGCGGACTCGACCGTCAGCAGCCGCGTGGCTCCGCGCACCCGCGCGAGCGCGACGACCATGCGCAGGCACAGTTCCGCCGCCGCGCCGTACTCGCCGGCGAGCATGGCTTCGTCCTCTTCGGACAGTTGGAGGTCAGCCACGCGCGAGGTCCCCGAGCGTCACGGGCTGCGCGATCGGCCGCGCCGCGACCCCGGCGAGGTCGGCGGCTGTCGGTTCACGGCCGCATTCGGCGGCGACCAGGCACGCGGTCGCGTAGCCGCACACCCGGCCCTGGCACAGGCCCATCCCCGGACGGGCGAGCAGTTTCGCCGTCCGCGCGTCCGTGGCACCCAGGTCCTTCACCGCGCTGCGAACCGTGCCGGCGGACACCTCTTCACACCGGCAGACCTGTGTGCCGTCGTCGAGCCACGTCTGCCAGCCCGGTCGCACCGGGTGGGCCGCGTGCATCGCGTTCGCGAAGGCGCGCAACGACTTTCGCTGCCGCAGCAAGCGCGCGACGGTGTCCCGGTTCGGCTCGGCGCCCACCGTGGTGAGTGCCGCGTGCAGACCGGCCAGCTCACCCTCCACCAGCGACAGCGCGGAGCCGCCGACCCCGCAGACCTCACCGGCGAGGTACACACCCGGCGTGGTGGCGCGCTGCCGGTCGTCGGCCACGGCGACGAGGCTGCCGTCCGCGCCGAGCCGGGTTTCGCAGCCCAGCTGCACCGGGAGCTCCAGCTGGGGTGTGAAGCCGTAGCCGACGGCGACGGTGTCACACGCGACCGTCCGCTCGCTGCCCGGCACGATCCGCCACTGCCGATCGAGCGACGCGACCGTCACGCTCTCGACCCCGTCGGTGCCCTGCGCGGCGACGACCGCGGTGCGTGTGCGGTACGGGACCCGTTGGCGCAGCAGCGTTTTCAGGTAACCGGCGCCTTCGGCGAGCTTGCCGGCGTTGGCCAGCACGGCCAGCGGCGACCGGGCGAACCCGGCGGGCGAACCGGCCTCGAACACCCCCGCCACCTCGGCCCCCGCCTCGACCAGCCCGGCGGCGACGGGCAGCAGGAACGGCCCCGTCCCCGACACCACGACCCGGTTTCCGGCCCGCACACCGTGGCCCTTGAGCAGCGACTGCACGCCGCCGGCGGTGTAGACGCCCGGCAGTGTCCAGCCGGGGAACGGCACCTGCCGGTCGTAGGCACCCGTCGCCACGATCACCGTGCGGCAGGAGACCGCACCGCGGTCGGTGTTTACCGTGAAGCCACTTTCCGTGCGCTCGACGTGCCAGATCGCGTGCCGCGTCCGAACGTCCACCCGGGACAGTCCCGCGCGCAGCCGCACGAGCGTGGGCCAGTCGTGGTGGCCCACGCCGTCGTCACCTTCGCGGTGACGCCAGAACTGCCCGCCCACGCGCGCGCCGGCGTCGATCAACGTCACCCGCGCCCCGGCCGACGCGGCCGTCACCGCCGCGGCGAGCCCGGCCGGGCCGGCCCCCAGGACCGCGATCTCCGCCGCTTCAGCAGGAAAGCTCACCACGGCCCGCTCCTTCCTGCGGCTCGATGACGTCACCCGGCCGCACCTCGGTCAGGCACGCCCGTCGCCCCGGCTTGCCGTTCACCACGACCAGGCAGTCGAAACACACGCCGATGCCGCAGAACACCCCGCGGGGCGCGCCCTCGTGGCGCGTCGTCCGCCACGACCGGTGCCCGGCGGCGATCAGCGCGGCACCCACGCTCTGCCCGGCTTCCGCCACGATCTCCTGGCCCCGGAAGGAAAACCTCACGCGCTCGCTCACGCGACCTCCTCGAACCGGTCCGCCCGGAACGGCGTCAGGTCCAGCTCCGGCTTCACCCCCGTCGCCACCTGCGCGATCAGGTGTCCCGTCGCCGCGGCCAGCCCGATGCCCGCCCCTTCGTGACCGCACGCGTGCACCAACCCCGGCAGCCGCGGGTCCTCGCCGACGACCGGGAGGTGGTCCGGGCAGTACGGCCGGAAGCCGAGGTAGCTGCGCAGCAGGGAAACGTCGGCGAGGAACGGGAAAACGCCGATCGCCTGGGCCGCCAGCTTGCGCACCACGGGCAGCGAGAACTGCCGGTCGAAGCCCACGCGTTCGCGGCTCGCGCCGATGAGCACCGTGCCGGCCCGCGTGCCCTCGACGACCACCGACGTTTCGAGCCCGGCGTCGCCGCTCGAGACGTTGGCGACGTAGTCGGCCGTGTAGACCTTGTGCCGGATCACGCGCGGCAGCGGTTCGGTGACCAGCACGAAGCCGCGCCGCGGCAGCACCGGGATCGGCGCTCCGGCGAGCTTCGAGACCTCGCCGCCCCACGTGCCCGCGGCGTTCACCACCCACGGCGCGGAGAACTCGCCGGCCGACGTGAGCACTCCGCCGACCGCACCGTCGGCGCGGCGCCGGAACGCCCGCACCTCGGTTCCGGTGTGCAGCTCGGCTCCCAGCCGGCGCGCTTGCCGCAGGAGCGAAGCGGCCGCGAGCATCGGCTGCACCTGCTTGTCCTGCGGGTAGTACGCACCGGAAGCGACGTCCGGCGTCAGGTTCGGCTCCAGCTCCGCCACCTCGGCCGGCGTCAGGTCTTCGACCTCGACGCCGCGTGCGCGTTGCTCCGCCGCCAGCTCCGCCAAACCCCGGGCGGCGCCGGCGGACTGCGCCACGACCACGCCGCCCTTGTGCTCCAGCTCCAGGGAAGTGGGCCCGAACTCTTCCCCCAGCCGCGCCCACAGCCGGATCGACAGCAGCGCCAGGTCGAGCTCCGGCCCGAGCTCCTTGTCCGACACGAGGATGTTGCCCTCGCCGCCGCTCGTCGTCCCGCCGGCGACGCCGCCGCGGTCGAGCACCGCGACGCGCAGGCCCGCGGCCGCGCAGTAGTACGCGCACGCCGCCCCGACCACTCCGGCGCCCACGACGACCACGTCGGGGGAGCTTCCCGTCGCCACCATGGCCAGTAGTATGTCACATTGCACAATGCCGGGACGTGCGGTTCCCCACACCCGTCAACCGCACCGGACCCCGATGTGGCATTCGGTGCACTCATCGCACCGAACGCCGCATCGGGGCGCTCGAAGCTCCGGCTCAGCAGCCGGCCGGCTTGAGGACGAAGTCGGCCGTCACCGCCTGACCCTTGACCAGTTTGACGCTGCGCGTCTGGGGCTGCCAGCCGTCGCGGGCCGCGATGAGCGTGAGCGGGTTGTTCCGGCGGTCGAGCCACAGCGTGTAGTGGCCCGCGGCGTCGGTCTTGAGCGTGTAGCTCGCCGCCCAGCTGTCGACCTGCACGGTCACCGCGGCGAGCGGACCCGCCGTCGCCCCGCAGCGGGCGCCGGTGACGGTGCCGGTCAGCTTGCTCCACGTCGCGGGCGGCTTCACCGTGAACGACACGGGGATCGCGGCCACCGCCTTCGGCACCTGCGCCCCGACGACCAGCTGCGCCGTGTAGGTGCCCGGCTGCGTGATCGCCGCGACGTTCGCGTCGAGCGTCACCGTGAACGTCGCCGTCTTGCCCGGCGCGATCGTGGTCACCGACGGCGTGGTCGACAGCCACGGGATCGACACGTACTCCCCGCATTCGCCGTAGCCCGGCAGCAGCAGGTCGTGGCTGGTCGGGTTGAAGCTCGCGTTCGCCGAGCCGCCGATGCGGTAGAAGCCGCAGGTGCTGCCGCCGCGGAACAGCGTCTCGTTCGAGTTCGGCAGCGCCGACCACTGGTTGGACGCCGGGTCGTACGCGTAGCCGGCGTTCGTGAGCTCACCGTCGGCGATGCCGCCCGAGAGCAGCAACTGTCCATTCGCGACGGTCGAGGCCGAGCCCCACATCCGCACCGGCAGGTCGGCGACGCGCGACCACGTGCCCTTTTCGACGTCGAGCTGGTACGCGGTCTTCAGGTTGTCCAGGCCGCTGACTCCACCGGCACAGTAGATCGAACCGGCGATGGTGCCGCAGTTGGTCCAGCCGACCGGCGCGGGCAGCGCCGGGCCCGCCGACCACTTGTCCACCGCCGGGTCGTAGACCTGCACCCGCGTGACCCCGCAGTTGCCGCCGTCGCAGCCGCCGACCGTGTAGATCCGCCCGCCGGCCACGGCGACCCCCATCGCGGAGGTGGCCGTGGGCATCGGCGCGCCGGTGGTCCACGTGTCGGTGACGGTGTCGTAGATGTCGGTGTTCGCCACGGGGATGCTGCCGTCGGCCCAGCCGCCGGTCACGTAGATCTTCGTGCCGACGGCCGCCACCGCCGGGTTTTCCCGCGGCGTCGCGAGGTCGGCGATCGGGGTCCACGCGAGCGTGCCCGGGTCGTAGACGAAGTTCTTGGTCGTCAGCTCCGCGCCGTTGAAGCCGGTGAAGGAGTACACCTTCCCGTTCACGCTCGCCACGCCGTTGTCCATGACCTTCGTCGGGTAGTCGGCCACGGTCTGCCACGCGTCGCCGGCCGCCGAGGTCTCCGCGGGCGCGGCCTGCTTCACGTGCCCCAGCAACGGTCCCGTGCTGAAGTCGCCCTTGATCCGCTGCAGCGGCGCCGAGTGCGCCACGGCCGGGGTGAACGCGCCGGACGACGGGTTCAGCCGCACGTCCACTGGTGCCGTGCCCGTGTTGCGCACCTTGACGTTCGCGGTCGCCTGCCCTTGCCACGCCACGGTTTTGGTCACCGGCGCGGTCGTCACCTCGAGCTGGCCGGCGTCGAGCAGGAAGTCGGCCGGGGTCGCGGCGTCGGGCGCCACCACGGTCTTCTGCGTGCCCGGCACGAAGTTCGTGGCCGACGCGGTCACCAGGTGGCTGCCGGTGGCGCTGGAGAAGAACCAGTACGAGCCGTCTGCCTGCGTCGTCGCGCCCTCGCCGGGCCGGTCGACGCTGTCCACCGACGCCCCGCCGAGCGCGGCTCCGGTCACGTGGTCGTGCACCGTGCCGGTGACGAGCCCGCCGGGCACGACGTCGCACCCGTGGTCGCCGATCAGCACGTCGTCGACCTGCCACCAGAAGCCGAACAGCTGGTCGCGGTAGTGGAAACGCACCTGCACGGCCTTCTTGCCCGCCGCGCCCGGCAGCGGCACGACCTGCGTCGACGGGCCGGCGACGGTGTCGCTGCCGTGCTGCCACACGGTGGTCCAGGTGGCACCGCCGTCGGTCGTGAAGTCCACGGCCACCTGCTGGCCCTGCGTGCCCTGGTAGTCGCTCGCGAACCGCACGGTCGGGTTCGCCGTGCCGCTCAGGTCGACGACCGGGCTGACCAGCGACGTGTCCTGGTCACCGCCGATCGAGTTGCTGTCCACGGTGGCGAACGCGCCCGTGCCGCCGGTGTAGTTGTCGCGGCCGGCGGGGTTGTCGAACGCCCAGGTGGCCGCGCCGTCGCCGAGGTTGTTCACCACTTGCCACGTCGAGGGCGCCTCGAAGTCCTGCGTGTCGCCCGTGAAGCGGTTGGCGTAGCCGGGCGCACCGCAGGTCACGGGATCGATCGTGACCGAAGCGTCGTGCGTGGCGGCGGTGTCGCCGACCGGCACGGACGCGGAGCCGGGCAGGTAACCGGGGTAGTCCGGGTCGACCTGCACGCTGTAGGTCGCGCCCTCGGGCACGGTCATCGAGTACCGCCCGGTGAGCGGATCCGTCCGCACGGCCGTGGTCGGCTGCCCGGCGACCTGGACGTGCGCGGCCACCGGCCAGCCGTGGCCGCTGCCGTCGCGCACGGTCCCGCTGAGCTGAACCGAAGGCACGGAGGCCAATGTGAAGTCTGCGGTCGCGGTCTGGCCGGCTTCGACGGTCACACTGCCGACAGTGCTGTCGCGGTAGGAGAACTTGCTCGCGGTCACGGCGTAGGTGCCGACGGGGACGCCCAAGGTGTAGTGGCCTTCGGCGTCCACCGTGGTGGTGAGGTCACCCGCCTTCACCTGCGCTCCGGCCAGCGGCGCGCCCGCGGAGTCGAGGACCGTGCCGGAGACGAGGCCGGTCGCGCCGGGCGTGAAGGCCGAGATCCCCCGCGGGGTGCCCAGCCCCGTCGGCCCGTCGAAGCCGGGGCCGGCGGTGCAGAGGTACGCCGGGGCGCAGGTGCCGTTGGCGCCTTCGGTGACGTCGTTGAAGGTCGCGCCGGAGCGGTACGGCAGCGCGTTCGGGTAGGTGCCCGCTGCCGGCGCGCCCGCCAGCGCGTAGGCCGCCGCGACGATCGGCGACGACGCGCTCGTGCCACCCGCGAGGCCCCACGCGCCGTGCACGAACACGGCGACACCGGTGGCGAGGTCCGCGACCGCCGAGACATCGGCGATGGTCCGGTTGGCACAGCCGGAATCCGTCTGCACCGGGGGCTTCGGCTCGTACGCGGAACAGCCGCTGCCGGTGCCGGACCACACCGTCTCGCGCCAGCCGCGGGCGTTCGCGTCACGGTAGAGCGAGGTGCCGCCGACGGACGTCACGTGCGGCGAGGCGGCCGGGAACTGCGGGCCGTAGCCGTAGTCGCCGGAGCTCGCGGTGACCACGACGCCGGGGTGGTCGTAGTAGGCCTCGTCGAGGTCGAGCTCGGCCGGGTCCTCGTCGGCGCCGTAGCTGTTGGACACGAACTTCGCCCCCATGGCGACGGCCTGGTTCACCGCGGCGCCCATGTTCGGCACCAGTGAGTCGTCGGCCTCGACGAGCAGGATGTGGCAGCGCGGGCAGACGGCCGAGACCATGTCCAGGTCGAGCATCGTCTCCTGCTGCCAGCCCGTGTTCCCCGCCGGGAAGTCCTGGCCGCCGCGCTGGTCCACGCGCGTGAAGCAGCCGTTCGCGACCGTGCACGGGGGCAGGCCGAACTGCGCGCGGTACACGCCCATCTCGGCTTCCGCGTCGGGGGTGTCGTAGGCGTCGACGATCGCGACCGTCATCCCGTCGCCGCCCGTGGCGGTCGGGAGCTCGTACGCGCCGGCGAGGTCCGCCGGGCCGTAGCCCTGCGGGGCCGCGGCGCGCTGCATCCCGTGCGCGTCGCCGCGGAACAGCGCGAAGCACGTGACCTCACCGGGTTTCGGCTGCTCGGGGCACGCCTTGCGCCCGACCACCGGCGCCGCCGGGGCTCCGGTGGCGGCCGGCGCGGCCTGGGCCGCGGCCGGCACCACCGCGAACGCGACCACCGCCAGGAGGAACGTGAGGAGGATCTTCAGTGCCGCTTTGGCGAACGACATGCGCGTCCCTTTCGCTGACGAACCGCGGTCGGCTGCTCACCCGACGTCGCGGAATTCTGGCAGCGCCATCCCGTGAGCGATCACGCCCGAACGGACAGAAAGCCGGACAGGATCAGGGTTTTCCCGCTGTCCGGGACCTCCGCGCGGCGAACAGAGCAATGGTTCAGACCATTGAGGGCAGCGCGTTCGCGCTCCCTCGTGACGGTGGACAACGACGAGACAAGGCATGATCGCGCGGACGGGCCCGGAGAGAGGACGGCGAGGCATGCGGATGGACCTGACGCGGTGGACGGTGCGGGCGACCGGCGACCTGGGCGAGGTGCCCGCCGAGCTCGTGGACACGCTGCGCGCCGGGGTGCCGGCGACCGTGCCCGGCTCGGTGCACACCGACCTGCTTGCCGCCGGCCTGATCCCGGACCCGTACCTCGACCGCAACGAGGACCTCGTGCAGTGGATCGGGCTCACGGACTGGCGCTACGAGACCGAGTTCGACCGCCCGGACGCCCCCGGCGTGGCCGCGCTCGCGTTCGACGGCCTCGACACCGTCGCGGAGATCGAGCTCAACGGCCGCGTGCTCGGCGAGACCGAGAACATGCACCGCTCCTACCGCTTCCCGACCGGCGAGCTGCGGCCCGAGGGCAACGAGCTGTCGGTCACCTTCACCTCCGCCGTGCGCTACGCCCGCGCCCGCGCCGAGGCCCACCCGCTGCCGCGCACCAACGACGGCGAGCCGTCGAACTTCATCCGCAAGATGGCCTGCAACTTCGGCTGGGACTGGGGCCCGTCGCTCGTCACCGCCGGTCTCTGGCGCCCGGCGCGCCTGGAGGTCACCACGGGCCGGCTCGCGTCGGTCCGCCCGGTGATCACCGTCGACGGCACCGACGGCGTGGTCACTGTCCACACCGAGGTCGAGGGCGAAGGCACCGTGCGCATCCGCGTGGCCGGCGTCGAGGCGACCGGCGACACCGCGCGCGTGCCGTCGCCCGAGCTGTGGTGGCCGCACACGCTCGGCGAGCAGCCGCTGTACCCACTGGAGGTGACGCTCGAGGCCGCCGACGGCACCGTGCTCGACACCTGGACCCGCGAGATCGGCTTCCGCACCGTCGCGCTCGACACCACCGACGGCGCGTTCACCCTGTCGGTCAACGGCACCCCCCTGTTCGTCCGCGGCGCCAACTGGATCCCCGACGACTGCTTCCCCCACCGCGTCGACGCGCGGCGCTACGCCCGGCGCATCGAGCAGGCCAAGGACGTGAACATCGACCTCCTGCGCGTGTGGGGCGGCGGGATCTTCGAGAGCGACGAGTTCTACGCCGAGTGCGACCGCGAGGGCGTGCTGGTGTGGCAGGACTTCCTGTTCGCCTGCCTGCCCTACCCCGAGGACGTGCTGGCCGACGAGGTCGAGGCCGAGGCGCGCGAGAACGTGGTCCGGCTCGCGCCGCACCCGTCGCTGGTGCTGTGGTGCGGCAACAACGAGAACTACCTCGGCTGGTTCCACTGGGACTGGCAGGAGCGCCTGGCCGGGCAGCCCTGGGGCGCCACGTTCTACGAGAAGCTGCTGCCCGCGGTCGTCGGCGAGCTGGACCCGACGCGGCCGTACGTGCCGGGCAGCCCGTGGGCGCTCTCGCCGGAGCGCGACGCGCTGGACCCCGACCACGGCTGCCAGCACGTGTGGGACATGTGGAACGAGCGCGACTACCTCGGCTACCGCGACACCGTGCCGCGGTTCGTGTCCGAGTTCGGCTGGCAGGCACCGCCGGCGTTCGCGACGCTCACCGAGGCCGTGCACGACGAGCCGCTCGCCGCCGACTCCCCCGGCGTGCTGCACCACCAGAAAGCCTTCGACGGCAACGGAAAGCTCGCCCGCGGCCTCGCCCCGCACTTCGCCGAGCCGGAGACGTTCGACGACTGGCACTTCCTCAACCAGGTCAACCAGGCACGCGCGATCCGGCTGGCCGTGGAGCACTACCGCTCGCACGCGCCGCGCTGCATGGGCGCGATCGTGTGGCAGCTCAACGACTGCTGGCCCGTCACGTCGTGGGCCGCGGTCGACGGCGCCGGGCGGCCGAAGCCGCTGTGGTACACGCTGCGCGAGGTCTACGCCGACGAGCTGCTCACGATCCAGCCGCGCCCCGAAGGCCTCACCGTCTTCGCGCTCGGCTTCGCCCCGGAGACGGTCGACGTGCGGCGGATGTCCGTGACCGGCGAGGAGCTGGCGTCGGCCTCGGTCGCGCCCGGCACCGCGCTGGGTCCCGAGTTCGCGGCCGGCGACCCGGCGCGCGAGTTCCTCGTGGCCGACGCCGGCGACGAGCGCGCGTTCTGGTTCTTCGCCGAGGACAAGGACATCGCCTACCCCCAGGCCGAGTTCACGCAGTCCGTCACGGGCTTCGACGGCGGCTACGAGGTCACGGTCGTCGCCGACACCCTCATGCGCGACATCTGCCTGTTCCCCGACCGCCTCGCCCCCGACGCGACCGTGGACTTCGCCCTCGTGACCCTGCTGCCCGGCGAGTCCGCGACGTTCACCGTCGAGACCGGGGCCACGCTCCAGCCGGGTGCGCTGACGTCGGCTCCCGTGCTGCGCTGGGTTGAGTGAGCCGCAGGTCACAAGGCCTTAGATACAAGCTTGGACGCATGCTAGCTTCGCAGGCGTGACACCTGCCAAGTACACCGCGCCCGGCGCTGCCGACCGCGCGTACCGGCTCACGAAGGAGCTCGTCCTCACGGGCGAGCTCCCCGGTGGGCACCTGTTCAGCGAAGGGGAGATCGCCGAGCGGCTCGGGGTGAGCCGCACGCCCGTGCGCGAGGCGTTCCTGCGCCTGCAGGTCGAGGGGTTCCTCAACCTGATCCCGAAGCGCGGCGCCGTGGTGGTGCCCGTGCCGCCGGGTGAGGCCGAGGACGTGCTCGACGCGCGGGAGGCCGTGGAGGGCGCGGCCGTGCGTCGCCTCGTGCGCCGGCCCGACCTCATCCCGGACGCGCTGGAGCAGCTGCGCGGGGTGCTAGACATCCAGCGCGGCCACGCGGGCTCCGGTGATCTGCACGGCTTCGCCGAGGCCGACGAACTGTTCCACCGCACCATCGTCGCGGCCGGCGGCAACGCGTTGCTGCTCGACTTCTACGCCACGCTCGCCGACCGGCAGCGCCGAATGAACGTGCACGCGCTGCGCCCGATCCCGGACGTGCTGCCCGTGGTGCTGCGCGAACACGAAGACCTGCTCGGCATCATCGAGCGCGCCGACGGCGACGCGTTCGGCCCGGCGCTGCGCGCCCACCTCGACCTGGTGCACCGCCGATGACCGCCACCGCCGAAAGCACCCCGCTCCCCCGCGAAGCCACCGCGCGCCCGGCCTGGTTCGGCGCCGCCGCCGCGGTGTTCGTCGTCGGCTGGGGCGGCAACCAGTTCACGCCGCTGCTGGTGATGTACAAGGAAGCCGGCTACTCCACCTTCACCGTCGACGCGCTGCTGGGCGCATACGTGATCGGGCTGGTGCCCGGTCTGCTGCTCTCGGGTGGACTGTCCAATCGCTACGGTCGCCGGCCTGTGATGCTCGCCGGCACCGTGCTGTCGCTGCTCGCGAGCGTGCTGATCGCGCTCGGCCCGGAAGGCGCCGGCTGGATCGCCGCGGGCCGGTTCCTCACCGGCGTGGCCGTGTCGGTCGCGATGGCGGTGGGCTCCACGTGGATCAAGGAGCTCGCCGACGCCGACCCGCGTGGCGCGGCCGACCTCGGCACCCGGCGCGCGGCCCTGTGCCTCACCCTCGGGCTCGGCATCGGACCCGGTGCCGCGGGGGTGCTCGCGCAGTGGGGGCCGTGGCCGATGGTACTGCCCTTCGCCGTCCACATCGGACTGGCCCTGCTCGCCCTGCCGTTCATCCCGCGCAGCCCGGAGACGCTCGGCGTCGAAAGCCGCAAACCGGCACTGAGCCGGCTGCCCGTGACGACCCGGCACCCGCGGTTCCGCCGGATCATCCTGCCGATGGCGCCGTGGATCTTCGGCTCGTGCGGTGTCGCGTACGCGATCATGCCGCAGCTGGTGCAGGACAAACTCGGTTCGTGGTCACTCGCCTACTCAACGCTGCTGACGGTGTGCGCGATCGGCGCGGGCGTCGGGATCCAGCCGATCGCCAAACGCGTGGACCGGACCACCAGCGCCCGCGCGGTGCTCACCGGAATGGCCGTGATGTGCACTGGTCTGGTCCTCGCCGCCGTGGCCGCGGACCTGCGTTCGCCGTGGCTCGCGCTGCTCACGGCCGTGGTGCTCGGCACCGCGTACGGCATCGTCGTGGTATCCGGACTGCTGGAGCTGCAACGGCTCGCGCGACCCGCGGAAATCGCCCAGCTGACCGGGGTCTACTACGCGCTGGCCTACATCGGGTTCCTGCTGCCGTCGCTGCTCGCGGCGCTCAGCGGGTTCGCGAGCTACCCGATGTTGCTCGGCTGCCTCGCCGTGGTGGCGTTCGCGGGGACACTGACAGTTGCCCGAAACTCCCGTAGTCACCTTCCCGTGACCTGAGCGAGAATTCGCTTCACCGACAAATGGGACGCCGATTCCGGGCATTCCGGAAATGGTGTCCCATTTGCGTGGATATCTTCACCACTATTGTCGCTTGTGGATCGTCGAGGTGCGCGAAATAGTTCTCCGGCATGGGAAATCGGGCCGGCACGACCGTGCCCGATTTTGTCGGGGCCAGTAACTTTCGAACCCTTCGAGAAGGAAGTGGGAGCTGCACATGCGGCGTTCCTCGCGATCCGTTCGCGCGCTAGTCATAGCCGCGACAGGCGGTCTGGCACTGGCCGGGGTCACCCAGCTCGGCAGTCAGGCCGCCGTCGCCGCGCCCACCGCTCAGGCGAGCACCGCACCGCAATCGGTGATCGTGGTCCTCAAGGACCAGCTGCCCGACGCGCCGGCCACCAAGGCGGCTTCGGGCACCCGGCGGGCGAAGGCGACCCAGCAGCAGGAGTCGGTGCTGGCCAAGCTGGCCGGCACGGCGCCGGCCAAGGTCAAGCACTTCGCGCTGGGCAACGCGTTCTCCGCCACGGTGACGCCGGACCAGGTGGCGCAGCTGGCGGCCGACCCGGCCGTGGCGCAGGTGCTGCCGGACAGCAAGGTCACGCTGCCCGACACCAACCCCTCGGGGAAGAACGCCGACGCCGGCGCGCCCCAGGCCGGTGGCGGCACGGCGCAGAACCAGGACCCGAACGCGATCTGCCCGACCGACCCGGCGAAGCCGTTGCTGGAGCCCGAGGCGCTGACCTCGATCCACGCGTACAGCACCGACGGGTCCAAGGCCGCTTCGGACCTCGCCGACGGCTCGGGCGTGAAGGTCGCGTTCCTCGCGGACAACATGGACCCGAACTACGCGGACTTCATCCGTCCCGACGGATCCCACGTCTTCTCCGACTACCAGGACTTCTCCGGTGACGGTCCCAGCACGACCGACGCCGGCGCCGAGGCCTTCGGTGACGCGTCGTCCATCGCCGCGCAGGGCGTGGTGGTGCACGACCTGTCGAAGTTCGTGAACGAGAAGCACCCGCTGCCCGCGGGCTGCAACATCGTGGTGAAGGGCGTTTCGCCGGGCGCGAGCCTGGTGGGGCTCAACGTGTTCGGCTCCACCGCCACGAACTCCGCGGTGCTGCAGGCGATCGACTACGCGGTGACCGTCGACCACGTCGACGTGATCAACGAGTCGCTGGGCCTGAACCAGTACCCGGACGCGAGCTCGCGCAACCTGTTCCAGGTGTTCAACGACGAGGCCGTGGCCGCGGGCGTCACCGTCACCGCCTCCAGCGGCGACGCGGGCATCACCTCGACCATCGGCAGCCCGGCCACCGACCCGCTGGTGATCTCCGCCGGCGCGACCACGGACAACCGGCTCTACGCGCAGACCACCTACGCGGCTTTCCCGTTCTCCAACGGGAAGTGGACGAGCGACAACATCTCCGCGCTGTCGTCGTCCGGCATCACGCAGAACGGGCGCACCATCGACCTGGTGGCCCCGGGCGAGGGCAACTGGGCCGACTGCGCGCCCGCGTACGCGGAATGCCGCGACTTCAAGACCGTGCCGCAGCCGACGGACCTCGAGTCCTTCGGTGGCACCAGTGAAGCGGCCCCGCTGACCGCGGGTGTCGCGGCGCTGGTGATCCAGGCCTACCGCGGCACCCACCACGGCGCTTCGCCGACGCCCGCGCAGGTGAAGCAGTTCATCACCGGCACCACGCGCGACCTCGGCCTGCCCGCCGACGAGCAGGGCTCCGGCCTGCTCGACGCGCACGCGGCCGTGGAGGCGGCGCTGACCTCGCCCGGCACTTCCGGTGCCCCGGCGGGTGTCTCGTCGAACATCGCCCTGTCGGCCGACCAGCTCACGCTGGAAGGCGCGCCGGGCAGCACGCAGAAGGCCACGGTCAACGTGACCAACGTCGGCACCAAGCCGCTGACGGTCACGGCGGGCACGCGCTCGTTCGCGCCGCTTTCGGCGCAGACGCAGACCACCGCGTTCGATTCGACGAAGCTGCCCACGTTCCCGTACTACAACGGCACGGACTGGGCGTACAAG
Organism: Amycolatopsis sp. NPDC049253; assembly: GCF_040678995.1. Classification (NCBI taxonomy): domain Bacteria; kingdom Bacillati; phylum Actinomycetota; class Actinomycetes; order Pseudonocardiales; family Pseudonocardiaceae; genus Amycolatopsis; species Amycolatopsis sp. NPDC049253. Next base: position 535,616 of record NZ_JBFAQX010000002.1, read on the forward strand.
AAGGTCACCTTCTCCGTGCCGGCCGGTGCGCAGCGCCTGCTCGCGCGGATGGCCTGGCAGGGCAGCGCGAAGACCGTGAACGGCCAGTCGGTGACGCCGGTCGTGCGCGTGTCGCTGCTGGCGCCGGACGGCACGTTCGTCGCCAACAGCCGCCCGCAGGGTGGCGCGGCAACGGCGAACTACGCCAATGTGGACGTCACGCGCCCGGTCGCGGGCACGTGGACCGCGGTGCTGTACTCGGCGGGTGGCCCGACCGGCTACACCGGGAACATCCAGCTCGCCACGTCGACGCAGCGGGCGATCCCGTACGGCCAGGTCTCCCCGGCCGTGCTGTCGCTGAAGCCGGGCCAGACCAAGCCGGTCAAGGTGTCGCTGCAGACCCCGGCGACCGGGGGCGACGCGGACTACTCGATCACGTTCGGCAGCTCCGACGGCCACCAGACCACCGTGTCCGCCGTGCTGCGCGCCCTGATCCCGACCAAGAACGGCACGGGTTCCTTCGGCGGCACGATCACGGGCGGCAACGCGCGGGCGGTCTCGCCGGCGCAGACGTTCAGCTACGAGTTCGACGTGCCCAAGGGCAAGAAGGACCTCGACGTCGCGGTGAAGCTGCAGGACCCGGGCACCGTCGTCGACGGTGTGCTCGTGGACCCGAACGGTGAGCTCGCCGATGTGAACAGCAACGTGTTCCTCAGCTCCGCGGCCCAGCTGTCGCAGGGCACCACGCTGCAGCTCACGGACGCGAACCCGCTGGCGGGCCGCTGGCACTTCGTGGTCGTGGTGCAGAACCCGGTGACGGGCAAGCAGATCGAGCAGCCGTTCACCGGCACGGTGGGCTTCGACCAGGTCGTGGTGAGCGCTCCGGCGCTGCCGAACTCGGCCTCGAAGAAGCTGGCCGCCGGCCAGGCCGTCAAGGTGCCGGTGACGGTGCGCAACACCGGTGTCGAGCCGATCGCGATCGGCGTGGACGCGCGGACGAACGCGCAGCAGACCCTGCAGCCGCAGCCCGTCCAGGGCTCGGCCGAGGTCGACCTGCCCGAGCTCGGCGCCAACGCGCCGGTCTACTCGATCCCGCCGGACACGAGCAAGTTCACCGTCGCGACGTCGTCTTCGGTGCCGGCTCAGGTGGAGCTGCAGGGTTCCGCCGCGGGCATCGACGTGCTCGGTGACCTGAAGGCCGCGCAGGCCGGCAGCACCGTGTCCGTCGCGACGATCGGCGAGAAGCAGGGCTACGTCACCAAGGGCATCTGGTTCGCCGACGTGCAGGAGATCGGTCCGTTCGGCCCGTCGGGTGCCCCGACCGGCCACGCCTCCTACACGGCGTCGATCAAGACCGCGGGCTTCGACTCCGCGGTGACGTCGTCCACCGGCGACCCGTACGACCAGTCCGTGGACCCCAACGGCACGGGCGGTACGCCGCTACTCGTCCAGCCGGGCCAGACGGTGACCGTCGACGTGACGATCACGCCGTCGGGCAAGCGCGGCGCGTCGGTGACCGGCCACCTCAACCTGGTGACCGTGCCGACCCTCCCGACCGGCGCGACGGGCCTCCCGCAGGTCGGCACCGGTGAAGTGATCGCGACGCTGCCCTACAGCTACAAGATCGGCTGAGTGTCGCAGTAGGACAACCGGGCCGTCAGTCCTTTCCGGACTGACGGCCCGGTTTTCTTTGCTCGCAGGGGAAAGATCACTCCGCCGATTCCGCGGCTCTGCGCCGGTTGGCGTTGAAGCGCGCCTTCTTCTGACGATTCCCGCACGTGTTCATGTCACACCACCTGCGGGTGCGGCTCTGACTGGTGTCGAAGAAGGCCGCTTGGCAGGTCGGCGACGCGCACAAGGCCAGTTTTCCGTCTCGTTCACCCGAGATGATGCTGATCGCGTCGGCGGCGATCACGCTGAGGGCATCTTCCACGGAGGAAGCCGAGCCGAGCCGCCAGCGCCGCTCACCGTCGAGGGTGAGGACGGCCGCGGCCCGGCCCTGAGCACTGCGGTCGTTGATGACCTGGACAGCCGACGCGGGGAGAGTGTCCTGGATCGCGGCCGCTGTCGCGGCGGCGTGGATCGACTCCCTCAGCTCCCGGGCGAGTGCGAGCTGGGCGGTGGTGCAGGAGTCCACGGCGAGGCCGTTCACCGCCAGCCAGTCGACGAGCCGCTGCGGCGTGGGAATGCGCTCCACGGCGTCGCCACGACGCTCCGTGAGAGTCCCCGTGAAGCTGGTCGCCAGCACGGTACCGAGGCGAAAGTCGGGGTACTCGGCACGCATGGAACCACCTTAGCAGGTTGCGTCTGGGCACCGAGGGCTGCTAGAACCATCTAAGCCGGTTCCGCGATGGCAGGAGGTCTCATGCCCCGTCCCACGAGCGACGTGCAAGCATTCGAAGCCCGCGCAACGGACGCCGAACTCGACGATCTGCGCGCGCGGCTGGCCGCGGCGCGGCTACCGGAGGCCGAGACGGTCCATCGCGCCGCGCCCGGCCCTCGCCGCTGGGACCAGGGTGTTCCCCTCGCCGATCTCGTCGACGTCGTCGACTACTGGCGCACCGGGTACGACTGGCGGTCGTTCGAAGAGCGTCTCGACCGGATCGGCCAGTTCCGCACGACCATCGACGGTCTGGGCATCCACTTCCTGCACCGCCGATCCACGCGCGCGGATGCCACTCCCCTGGTCTTGACGCACGGCTGGCCCGGCAGCATCGCCGAGTTCGTCGACGTCGTGGACGAACTGGCCGATCCACCGGACGCCGACGCGCCGGCGTTCCACGTCGTGGTCCCCTCGCTGCCGGGCTTCGGTTACAGCGACAAGCCGGCCGACATCGGGTGGGGAACCGAAAAGATCGCGGCCGCCTGGGTGGAATTGATGGGACGGCTCGGCTACCCCAGGTTCGCCGCCCAGGGCGGCGACTGGGGAGGCAACATCACCACGGTGCTCGGCGGCAGGTTCCCGGCGCACGTTCTCGGCATCCACACGACGTTCGCGGAGGGGCCGCCCGGGCTGACCACGGACGGACTGACGGCGGTCGAGCGCCGGTGGGCCGAGGAAACCCGCCATTTCTGGCGCCACCGCGCGGCCTACGCGAAGCAGCAGGCGACCCGGCCGCAGACCATCGGCTACTCGCTCGTCGACTCACCGGTCGGGCTTCTCGCCTGGATCCTCGACAAGTTCGCCGAGTGGTCGGACACCGAAGACAGCCCGTTCGAGACGATTTCCCGAGACCGCGTTCTCGACGACGTCACCCTGTACTGGCTGACGCGGACCGGCGCGTCGGCGGCTCGCATCTACTACGAAAGCCACAACTCGCTGGACCCCGAGCTCCGGGTCGACGTCCCGTCGGCGATCAGCATGTATCCCCGCGACATCGAGAAGTGTCCGCGCGCCTGGGCACAGGAACGGTACCGGCAGATCGTCCGATGGCGCTCGCCCGAAGCCGGGGGACATTTCCCGTCACTGGAAGTTCCCGGATATTTCGTCAAAGACGTCCAAGAGGGCCTCGCGGCAGTGCTGGCCGCCGCTCGGTGAACGAGGCCGGGTGCCGGCACTCGCAGCGGTTGCTTTCCGCCGGCCCTTCGATCAGCCCGTGGCCGCGGCGTGGCAGGCGCCGAACCCCTCCGCGCGGCGCACCACACGCCCGGAAGTGATGCGCACGGCCGTCTCCGTCGCGTCGCTCACCGCCGAGACGCCGGCTGCCGACGCGACCGCGCCGGTGTCGTCGCGCAGTACCTGCAGCCGCGGCCAGGCCGAAGCCGGGAAAGCCCGGCGCAGGTGACCGCGCAGCCGGGCGAGCGCGAGATGCGTCAACGGCGCCAGCTCCGGCGCCGAACCGGTGACCACGGCGACCGTCACCGTGGCGGCCGAAGGTGCGGCTCGCACGGCCTCCTCCGCGGCGGAAAGCCGGTGCAGCCCGAGAATCGCGACCACGCCGTCGCCGGAGAGCTCGGCCGGCCGCGCCCGCAGCGAGTCGAACGCGGCGGGCGGCACCCAAGGCTCGTCCACGGACTGCGCGTGCGCCACGATCGGCGGCACCGCGGGCCACGTGTCGGCCAGCCCCAGCGCCGGCAGGGCTTCGCAGGCGCGCACGACGTTGAACGGTTCCCCGAAACCCGGTGCGGCGCCGGCAAGGTCGGTGGCACCGTGCAATGTGGTCAGCGCGAGTTCGGCGACGCGCACGAGGCGGCCGGCGGACGGGGCGAGCCGCTCGAGGGCCAGTCCGAGGACGACGGCTTCGAAGCGCAACAGCTGGGCGTACGGGCGGTGGGTGAGCTCGTCGGCGAGGATCTCCGGCCCGAGGTCCACGCCGAGGCGTGAGCCGGGGTCGGTGGCGAGCGGCAGGCGGGCGACCCAGGCGCGGGCGAGGGCGCCCAGTGCCTCCGCGGCGGTGAGGCCGGGGTCCGAAGCCGGGGGCTCGGCGGCCACGCGCTCGGCCTCCTCCGCGAGCACGGCGAAGTACAGCGCTCGTTTGCCGGGGAAGTTCGAGTAGACGGCGCCGCGGGTGAGCTCGGCGCGTTCGGCGATCACGTCGATCTTCGCCTCGCGGAAGCCGCGTTCGGTGAACTCGTCGCGCGCGGCGGCGAGCACCTTCGCGCGGTTGAGCTCCTGAGCCTCCGCTCTGGTCAGCCGGGCCATCGTCCTCCTCGTGCTCCCGTGCTGGTCAGGATAGCGCCCGCGTACATATGATGAGACCATCTGATTTTGTCATCCAGAATGAGGAGCGTCCGTGACCGACGTACCCGAGATCGACCTGACCGACCCAGCCGTCCACCGCGAGCCGTTCGCCGTCTACGGCGCCGCCCGCGAGCACGGCCCCGTGGCCAAGCTCGTCGGCCCCGGTTTCGGCCCCCTGTGGGTGCTCACCCGCCTCGACGACGCGCGCGCGATGCTGACCGACCCGCGCTTCGCGCTCGGCCCCGGCAGCTACCAGGCGCTCGACGTGCCCGAGCACTGCCGGCCGTACCTGCGGACCATGCAGGAGATGGAAGGCGCGGAACACCGGCGGCTGCGCGGCCTCGTCTCCCCCGCGTTCACGGCGCGCCGCGCGGCGGACTTCCGGCCGCGGATCGAGCCGATCGTCGGCAAGCTGCTCGACGGGCTCCCCGCCGACGGCGCCGACCTGCTGGCCGGGTTCGCCCAGCCGTTGCCGATGGAAGTGATCTGCGAGCTGGTCGGCGTGCCCGAGGCGGATCGGCCGCGCTGGCACGAGTACGGCCGGAACGTGGTGGCCGGCTCGGGCGAGAGCTTCGCCGCCGCGGTGCCCGGCATCATCGACGGCGCGCGCGGGCTCACCACGCCGCCGGCGAGCGAGTTCCTCGCTCTGCTCGCCGGCACGGACGGGTTGTCCGAACCCGAGCTCGTCACCCTCGTCTGGCAGCTCGTGCTCGCGGGGCAGACGCCGGCGAACTTCGTCGCCAACGCCGTCGAGGCCCTGCTCACTCATCCGGACCAGCTCGCCGTGCTGCGCGCGGAACCCGAGCGGTGGCCGACGGCGGTCGAGGAGCTGATGCGGTGGTGCGGACCTCAGCTGCTGACGATTCCGCGGCAGGCCACCGAGGACCTTTCGCTGCACGGCGTGACGATCCGGGCGGGCGAGCCCGTGTCGGCCGCGATCGCGTCGGCGAACCGCGACCCGCGCGTGTTCACCGATCCCGACCGCCTCGACGTGCGCCGCACCGAGGGCGGGCACCTCGGATTCGCGTACGGACCGCACTTCTGCCTGGGCGCGGCGCTCGCGCGGGTGGAGGCGGAAGTGGCGTTGCGGGGTTTGCTGGAGCGCTTTCCCGCGCTGCGCCTGGGCGACGTGCGGCGCGCGCCCGACCCCGGCACGTGGCGGCTCGCGGGGCTGCCGGTGAGCTTCTGACGTCCTCTTCGGACACTTCGTCACCGATCGGGTGAACAACGAAGCGGTGCTTCGATCTTCCTGCGCTGCTAACGTTTTCCCAGGTCAGCATCGTGCTCGGGAGGCAAGCATGTCCGCACACATCTCCGCTGGGGTCGGTGGTCTCGTGATGGACCCGCGGCAGACGTGGCCGCTGGTGCTCGTGCGCGGTGTGCTGGCGGTGGTGTTCGGCGTGATCGCGCTGATCTGGCCGGGCGGCACCGTGCTGGCTCTGGCGTTGGTGTTCGGCATCTACGCGCTCGCCGACGCGATCGGTGCGTTCATGCAGGCGTTCCGTCCGGGCGACGGTGCGCACCGGTTCGCGTACGTGTTGCTGGGCGTGCTCGGGCTCGCCGCGGGGGTGATCGCGCTGGTGTGGCCCGGCGCGACCATCCTCGTGCTGGCGACGCTCATCGGCGCGTGGGCGGTGGTCACGGGCATCGCCGAGATCGTCGCCGCGATCCGCCTGCGCAAGCAGATCACGGGCGAGGCGTTCCTCATCCTGGCCGGCGCGGTGTCCGTCATCGCGGGGGTGCTGGTGCTTTTCCACCCTATCGCGGGAGCGTACGGAATCGCCTTGCTCGTGGGCATCTACGCGCTGCTGTACGGGATCATGCTCGTCGTCCTGTCGTTCCGCTTGCGGCGCGTCGCAAAACTCGAGCAGGCGAACGAGCCCGCTTAGGACGACAATCGAGGGGGACAGCTTCGTTGACGGAGGGATCCGTGATGGCGCAGAACCCGTACGACCAGGACGCCCGACCCGGCATCGACGCGGCGCGGCTGTGGGCGGGCGGCGTCGCCACGGCGGTGGTGGCGGCGCTCGTCGCCATCGTCGGGCTGCTCATCGCCCGCGGCATCTTCGACGTCCCCGTGCTCGCCCCGAAGGGCGAGGGCGCGTGGGGCAGCGCCAGCACCACCACGTACGCCCTCGCCGCCGCGGCCGCCGCGCTGCTCGCCACGGGCCTCATGCACCTGCTGAGCGTCGCGACGCCCGCGCCCAGCCAGTTCTTCGGCTGGATCATGGTGCTCGTGACGCTCATCGCGGTGGTCCTGCCGCTCACGCTGACGGTCGAGACCAGCGCCAAATACGCGACGGCCGCGATCAACCTCGTGATCGGCCTGGTGATCGCCATCGTGGTGAACAGCATGGCGGCCAACGCGCGCACACTGCACCGGCGCAAGCGCTCCACGCGTCCCGACGCGCCGACCCAGCAGTGGAACGAACCACCGTCGAACTTCTACGACCGCTAGAGGCAACCGCTCGTCCTCCCCGGACGTGTTCCGCGCACAGTCTCGGGGAGGACACCATGTTCACGGAATTTCTCACGGGCGCGGCCTTGTTGGGCGCATCGCTCACGGCACCAGGTGACGTCGGCTGGTCCCTGTGGCCCTCGGAAGTCGCGCGCGGCGGCGAAATTCACGCGGAAACCTATGCCGCTCAAGGCAACGGCTGCAACCCCTCCGGCCCCGTCACCTCGCCCGGCTTCGCCGCCCCCCTCCGCTGGTCCACCGGCGGCAACGGGGGCCGCACCGGGGGCACCGGCACCGCCACCACCCGCCCCGGCACCTACACGGCCACCTTCCCCTGCTCCGACGGCCGCGTGGCCACCGCGACGTTCACGGTCACGGGGACGCCGCCTTCTTCGGTCACTCCGCCGCTTCGTCCCGTCCTTCCGCTCCGCCCCGCCCGGCTCCCGACCGCGACCGGTCACAGGTGACGGTGCGCCCGGTGGGTGCGCCGCAAACGGGGGGGGTGGCGGGTTGGCGGGTTGGGGCGCGGAGTGAGTGTCTATTGAGGACACTCGTCGCGACGCCACGCAGGGAACGGATTCACCACCCGATTGCACCTTTTCCCGCGTCCGGGAACTGCGATCATGGAAGTCGTGGCCGAAATCCCTTCAACCACCCCGGAACCGCTCGCCGGCGCAGGGATTCGACCGCACCCGGGCCGGACGCTGTCCAACCGGACGATCGCACTGTGCGGCGTACTGATGGTGGCGATCGCGACGGCGGCCTGCTGGGTCCTGCTCACCTTGTACGGCCACGGCACCGACGCCGACCGCGCTCGGCTCGGCGGCATCCGCACCGTCGGGACGATCGTGGTCGGCACCGGCGGCGCCCTGGCGCTGGTGCTCGCGGCGAGGCGGCAGCAGACCGCTTAGCACGACCTGGCGACGAAGCGCGCCGAACTGCGGCTCCGGGAACAGGCCGACCGGGCCGCCCGGCACGACGCCACCGAACGGCGCATCAACGAGCTCTACCTGAAAGCCGTGGAACAGCTGGGTTCGGAGAAGGCACCGGTCCGGCTCGCCGGCCTGTACGCGCTGGACCGCCTGGCGCAGGACAACGCCCAGCTGCGCCAGACGATCGCCGATGTGATCAGCGCCTACCTGCGGATGCCGTACGAGCTGCCCGGCGCCGGACACCCCGGCGACCGCGACCAATTGCAGGAGCGCGAAGTGCGGCTGACCGCGCAGCGCCTGCTCGTGCGGCACCTCGTGCCGGCCGACGAGGACGACCGGTTCTGGGCGGGCATCGAGCTCGATCTCTCCGGTGCGGTGCTCATCGATTTCCCGCTCAACGGCTGTGAGCTCCACAATGCCCGCTTCGCCGGCACGCGGTTCGCCGGGGACGCCTGGTTCCACGAGGTGCGGTTCACCGGCACCACCCGGTTCGACGGCGCCACGTTCGGCGGCGACGCGTGGTTCACCCGGGCCACGTTCAAGGGCAGCACCCGGTTCGAGAACGGTTCGGCGGCGAAGCCCGCTTCGAAGACACCGAGTTCGCAGGCACCACGGCGTTCCGCAGCGCCCAGTTCGCCCACAACGCCCGGTTCGACAAAGCCCTCTTCCGCGGCATCGTGCGGTTCAGCGACGCCATGTTCGCCCGCAGTGCCAACTTCAACCGCGCAGGATTCATGGTCGCGCCGGTGTTCGAGACGACGTGGCGGCGCAGAGCGCGTACTTCGACCGCGCGAGGTTCGAGGAGCGGGCGTGGTTCGAAGGGGTCTCGTTCGCCAGCTACACGGCGTTCGTCGATGCCACGTTCGACGGTGACATCGGTTCGAGGGCGCGCGGCTCGACGGGATGCCCTATCGGCCGCCGCAGTTGCAGGCGGACGACATCGAGTTCGCCGACGAGAGCTGAGGATCAGCCCACCGGAACCCGGCCCCGCGGAACCCAAGGCACGACAGCCGAAGTCCGCTTCTGGTATTCCGCGTACTCCGGGTACCGCCCCCGGGTGATCGACTCCGTGAAGATCGTCGAACCCACGAACAGCAGGGTCAGCAGAACCGAGCCGGCGATCGTCCAAGGGATTCCGCCGAAGGCGAGGGCGCCGAAGACGAACACGAGCCACCACTGCGCCTGCTCGAAGAAGAAGTTCGGGTGCCGCGAGAAGCGGAACAGACCAGTCTGCAGGAACCGCGGCGAAGGCACCCGCCCGGCGGCCTGCTCGCTCTTCTTCCACTGGTGGAAGTTCCACTGCTGCTGATCCGCGACCGTCTCCCCCACCAGGCAGGCGACGAAGATCACGGCCACGATCGCATCACCCGCGCCGAACGGCGTGCGATGCTCCAAGGCCGTCCACGCCGGCAGCGTGATCAGCAGCAGAATGGCGTTCTGGTAGATCGTGATGAAGAAGAAGTTGAAGACCTGGAACTGCCAGGGCGCCATCTTCCCGCGCAGCACCACCCAGCGGTAGTCCTCGCCGCCGCGGGCGTAGCCGCCCTTGCGGGCGAAGTTGAAGGTGAGGCGCGAACCCCAGAACAGCACGAGGACGAACATCACGTCGAGGCGCGCGTCGGCGAAGCCTGCGAAGGCGGCGAAGATCGCGACGTACGCCACGGGCACCAGGGACCAGATCCGGTCCACCCACGAGTACTCGCGCGTGATCACCGAGAGCACCCAGCACAGGGCACAGATGCCCGCGAAGACGCAAAGGCAGACCTGGAACGCGTTCATGCCCGCACTCTACTGCCCGGGCCGTCCGCTTAGGATCATCGTATGAACCTGCCGCTGCGCCGACGCGGGATCGACATCTTCTTCGCGATCGTGTTCGCCGCGTTCACGATCACCTCGCTCATCAGCGACCTGCTGCCGACCGTGGGCGTCGACTTCTCGCGCCCGTCGGACAACTTCTTCGTGAACTCCAACTACTGGTACGCCCACGACGCCGACATCCTCTTCATGCACCCGCCGGACTGGATGCGGATCGTCACGGGGCTCTCGGCGTTCGTGTACATGCCGTTCTACGTCGTGCTCGTCGTGTGCCTGCTCGCCGGCAAGAACTGGATCCAGCTCTTCGCGGTGATCTACGCGACGATGATCGTCACGCTCACCGGCGTGGTCGTGTTCGGCGTGGAGTTCTTCGGCGACCCGGCGATGCGCACGGGCAACCCGGTCAAGTTCCTGGCCTTCAACATCTGGTACGTCCTCGTGCCCCTGCTCCTGCTGATCCGCATGCGCAAGCCGATGCCATTCACCCGGCGGTTCTGACCAGCATGGCCGCGCCCGGGTGCGGCAGGCGCATCGGGAGCGTGTCGGCGTGGTACTCGAAGTGCCACCACTCGTTGTCGTAGCGGCGGTGCAGGTGGTACGCGGCGCCGTGGCGTTCCAGCCACGCCGCGCCCTCCGTGGGCCGCACGTCGAGCGCGAAGCCGCCGACGTGGGCCGACTCCTCGGGCGGCAGCACGAGCCGGCGGGCCGCCCGGACCGACCCCGTGCGCCGGATCTCGGCGGTGAACATCGCGTGCTGTTCGGCGGCGTCGCGGTGGCCTGAAGTGAGGCCGATCAGCTGCCCGTCGCGCCAGAACGCGTCGGTGCGCGCCGCCACGAACGCCTCGCGCGCCGCGGCCGTGAGGCCCGCCAGGTCCTCCGCCGGGTAGCGCAGCGCGAGCGCCCACTGGCAGGCGAGCCGGCGGGCGTGGCGGGGCGAACGCACGAACGCCACCGGCAGCAGCAGCACGGCCAGCAGCCGGGCGGCCACCGCGTAGGCCGCGGCACGGGAGCGGAGCAGTTCGGTCATGGCGTCCACGGTCGCGGCCCCGTGTGCGCCGACGGTCGAAGCCGTGTCCGCGGACCCCGACAGTTCTGTAACAGCTGCGCACGGACGAGGCTGTTACGCAACCATGACATTCCGCGCACCCTGCGATGAGACCGGACGCGGATCCTCGAGCGGTGTCCGCTGTGGACTGTCCGGGGAATCCGGACGGGCGGACGCGGAAGTGCGCTGCGATAGTGGGAGACATGCCCCGGGTGCTGTTGATCGAAGACGACCATGCCGTGCGAGACGGCCTGCAGATCGCGCTGACCTACCAGGGTCACACCGTCGACGCGGTGGAAAGCGGCGAGGAAGGGCTCGCGCGGCTGAGCGCGGATCCGGCCGATGTCGTCGTGCTCGACCTGATGCTGCCCGGGATGGACGGGTTCGAGGTGTGCCGGCGCATCCGGGCGTCCGGCGACCTACCGATCATCATGCTCACCGCGCGCAACGACGACATCGACGTGGTCGCCGGGCTCGAGGCCGGGGCCGACGACTACGTGGTGAAACCCGCCCAGCCGCGCGTGCTCGAGGCCCGGATCAAGGCCGTGCTGCGGCGCACCGGCGGCGAGCAGCGACAGGCGGGCACGCCGAGACCCGAGGTCGAGCGCCACGGCGACCTCACCATCGACCGCGACGGGCTCGTCGTGAGCAAGCAGGGCCGGCCTGTCAGCCTCGCGCCCACCGAGATGCGGCTGCTGCTGGAGCTGTCCGCGTCGCCGGGCCGGGTGCTCAGCCGCCAGCAGCTGCTGGAATCCGTGTGGGACCAGGGTTACCTCGGCGACTCGCGGCTCGTCGACGCGTGCGTGCAGCGGCTGCGCGCGAAGATCGAGGACGACGCCGCGGCCCCGGTGTACGTGCAGACCCTGCGCGGTTTCGGGTACCGCTTCGGGCCCCTGTGACCGGGCTCCGGAAGCTCTCGCCCGGCTGGGGGCTGCGCACGCGGCTGCTGCTCGCGTTCGTGCTGCTGAGCGTGCTGACGACCATCGCCGTCGCCGGGGTCGGCTACCGGACCGCGCGCAACACCATCCTGAAGAACACGCAGGACAACGCGGTGCGGGAGCTGACCAGCCGCATCCAGCTGCTCTACCCCCTGCCCGTGGGCCGGCTGTCGGAGGACATGCTCCTGAACGCCGCGGGCAAGCTCGCGGACCGCGATTCCGACGCGCTCGTGACCGCGGGCACCGTCTCCGGCGGTGATCTGGACGGGGCGGTGATCTCCGATGAGCTCAAGGAGTTCGTGGCCCAGGGCCGTATCGCCTGGCAGCGGGTGGACGTCGGCGGCGAGACCCGGCTGCTGATCGGCACCCAGCTGCGGCTCACGACCAGCAAGTCGCGCGTGACGGAACCGTCCGGGATCGAGATCTACGTGCTCGAGCCGCTGGAAACCGAGAGCGCGGACATCGCCTCGCTGGCCCGCAGCGCGTGGCTGACCGGCACCGGCGCGGTGGTCCTGGCGCTGCTGCTGGCGCTCGCGGCCGCCCGCAGCGTGCTCGGGCCGGTGCGCGAGCTGCGTCGCGCGGCCCACCGTCTCGGCGAGGGCGACCTGGACACGCGCCTGACCATCCACGGCACCGACGAGCTCGCCGAGGTCGGCAAGACGTTCAACACCACGGCGGAGTCGTTGCAGCACCACGTCGGCGAGCTGGAGCGCATGGAGTCCGACGCGCGGCGGTTCGTGGCCGACGTGTCCCACGAGCTGCGCACCCCGCTCGCCGCGATGACCGCCGTCACCGAGGTGCTGGAGGCCGAGGTCGCCGGCCTGCCCGAAATCGCCGGGCGCGCGGTGCGGCTGGTGAGCCAGGAGACCCACAACCTCACGCGGCTGGTCAACGACCTCATCGAGGTCACCCGCTTCGACTCCGGGTCCGCGTCGCTCGCGCTCGACGAGGTGGACGTCGCCGAGGCGATCGGCGCCACCCTGCGCGCCCGCGGCTGGGTCGACGAGGTGACCACGGAACTGCCGGCGGGTGTCCGCGCGCGGCTCGACCCGCGCCGGCTCGACGTGGTCGTCGCGAACCTCGTCGGCAACGCGCTGCGCCACGGAGCGCCGCCCGTCCGGCTGCGGTTGAGCGTGGCGGAAGAATCGCTCATGATCGAGGTCACCGACGAGGGCCCGGGGCTGAAGGAGGAGGTGCTCCCCCACGTGTTCGACCGCTTCTACAAGGCCGACACCGCACGCAGCCGCTCCGAGGGCAGCGGCCTCGGGCTCGCGATCGCATGGGAGAACGCCAAGCTGCACGGCGGCCGGCTCACCGCCGCCAACCGTCAGCAAGGCGGGGCGATCTTCACGCTGCGGCTCCCGCTGAACCCGGGCGGTGACGCGTGATCCGGCGCGCCGCGGCGGCGCTCGTGCTGGTCGCGCTGGCCGCCACCGCGTGCGGCGTGCAGCCGAGCGGCGCGATCTCGGGCGACCCCGCGCCGAGCGGCCCGCAGTCGACCACGCCCGGGACGCCGGGGGTCAGCTCGATCTACCTGGTGGACAACGGCGCGGTCGAACAGGTCGAGCGCCCCGGTCTCGACCTGATAAACGCCGCGCTGATCGACGCTCTGGCACAGGGGCCGACGTCCGCCGAGAAGGCGTCCGGCCTCACCACCGAGGTCCCGCGGTCCGCCCTGCCGGCCGCGGTCACGGTCTCGGCGTCGCAGGTCACCGTGCAGCTGGCCACCGACGTGCAGGCGCTGTCTGACCTGGCCGTGAAGCAGATCGTGTGCACGCTGCGCCTGCGCGACACCCCGGGCGGCAGCGTGTTCACGCTCGTCGGCGGGGGCAACGTCCGCAGCGGCGAACGCTGCGGCTGAGCCGCCTCAGCCCACCTCGGCCGGTTCGCCGACCTTGCGCGGGGCGATCACCGGAGCCGCCACCACCGCGGCCACGCAGAGCGCGAACGGCACGGCGAACGCGACGTTCAGCGGCATCCACCGCGTGAGCCCGCCGATGAGGGCCGGGCCGGCGAGCAGCCCGACGTACCCGAGTCCGACCACCCGCGCCATCAGCGCACCCGACGCCCGCGTGTCGAGGTTGCCGGCCGCGGTGAACAGCTGCGGCACGCCACCCGCGAGGCCCAGGCCGAAGATCGCCCAGCCCGCCAGCGCTAGCGGCACCCAGGGCGACAGCGACGCGGTGGCGAGGCCGACGGCGGCCAGCGCCGAGCCGTAACGCACCACCGCGACAGGACCGGCCAGCGCGGCGACCCGGTCGGTGGCGAAGCGGCCGACGGTCATGGCCACCGCGAAGGAGCCGTACGCGAGCGCGGCGGTGCTCGCCGACGTACCCAGCACGTCCTGCAGGTGCAGCGCGGCCCAGTCGTTCGCGACGCCCTCGGCCAGCATCAGCGCGAACGCGAGGGCGCCGAGCAGCCAGACCACCCGCGACGGGGTACGGCTCGGTGCCACCGGTGCGGGGCCGGTTTCAGCGGGCGTGGCACGTCCGGAGTCGAGCAGGAGCCGTCCGGCGGCCAACGAAGCGACGACGCACAACGCGCCCGTCGCGCCGAGCGTGACGGCCGTGGGAACGCCGGTGCCGAGCACCGCCGCCCCGACGACAGCCGCGAGCGCGCCGCCGATCGACCACATCGCGTGGAACGCCGCCATGATCGGGCGCGGGTAGGCGCGCTCGACGACCACGGCCTGGGCGTTCATGGCCACGTCGAGGGAGCCGTTGAAGAACCCGAAGACGAGGAGCGAAAGCCCGAGCGCCCACCAGCTGGTGGCCAGCCCGGGCAGGAAAAGCGCGAGACCCAGCAGCACACCGGCCGCGGGCACCACCCGGCGGTGCCCGAACCGATCGGCGAGCGGGCCCGACACCTGCATCCCGACGAAGGCCGCACCGCCGAGCACCAGCAGCAGGGCGCCGAGCGTCGTGTGCGAGATCCCCGTGGCGCGCTCGACGACGGGGATGTGCACCACCCACATGCCCACGGCGAACCCGTTGAGCGCGAAGAAGCTCCAGGTCGCGACCCGGGCGGCCCGCGGCAGCCGGGCGGGCGGGGACGATTCGGTCATCGCGGTGGGATCCTCCTGTGTCCTTGGCCCCGGCTGTGTCTTCGGCCCCGGCTCCGCCGGGGCGGGCGAGATCGCCTTGGAGCCGGCTTCGTGATCGGGCGGTCGGATCGGCCGGGGCCGATCGCACCGCCCGATCCGGAAGCCGGCGCGATCTCGCGGGTGGGCCGGGAGAGTAGCGGTGAGCAAGCACGGGCGGGCGAGCAGCGGTGTGCGAATAGCAGTGAGCCGGCAGAGGCAGACGAGCAACGGTGTGCGAACAGCAGTGACCCAGCAGAGGCAGACGAGCAACGGTGTGCGAACAGCAGTGACCCAGCAGAGGCAGACGAGCAACGGTGTGCGAACAGCAGTGAGCCGGCAGAGGCAGGCGAGCAACGGTGTGCGAACAGCAGTGAGCCGGCAGAGGCAGGCGAGCAACGGTGTGCGAACAGCAGTGACCCAGCAGAGGCAGACGAGCAACGGTGTGCGAACAGCAGTGAGCCGACACGGGCAGGCGAGCACCAGTGAGCCGGCGGCGGTGGGCCACTGGCGATGAGCGAGCAGGGGCGAGCAAGCGAGGGCAAGCGGGCATGGGTGTGCGAGCAGAGGTCAGCCAGTGGCCGTGAGCGAGCAGGGGTGAGCGCGCGGGGGTGAGCGAGCGGGCGGAACACGCGGGCGCGGGCCATCTGCCCATCATGCCTGCGGCAGAATGGGCAGATGCGCGCCGCCGAACCGAGCAGGCTCCCGTGACCGGGGGTTACCTGAAGGGCCGGATCCGCCGCGAGGACATCATTTCCGCGGCCGCCGTGGTGTACGGCGAGGCCGGATACCACGGTTCGTCGTTGCGGGAGATCGCCAAGCGCGTCGGCATCAGCCACGCCGGGCTGCTGTACTACTTCCCCACCAAGGAAGCGCTGCTGGCCGCCGTGCTGGAACGGCGGGACGCCGAGGACTCCGAGCGCGAGCAGCTGACCGTACCGCCCGGGCTGGAGGTGCTGCGGCACTTCGTCGCGCTGGCCGAGCACAACGTGCGCCACCCGGGCATCGTCGACCTGTACTCGCGGCTGGCGGCCGAGGCCGTGGCGCCCGACCACCCGGCGCACGCGTACTTCGAGGAGCACTACCGGCAGGCGCGCGAAAGCGTGATCGGCTCGTTCCGGCTGCTGGCCACGACGGGCGAGCTGCGCGAAGGCGTGGACCCGGACTTCGCGGCGCTCACGTTCATCGCGCTCATGGACGGGTTGCAGGTCCAGTGGCTCACCACCCCCGGTGACGTCGACCTCGTCGGTTCCTTGCGCTTCTACCTGCGCGCCTTGCTCACCGTGCCCCTCGAAGACTGACCATCGTCCGTGAAGGGCACCTCCCCCGAAGTGCCCTTCACGGACCGCCGGCACGCTAGAGCGTGCGGGCGTAAGGGTCCCAGCCGTCCGGAAGAGCGGGCGGGACCTCGACGGTGCTGGCCACCTCGACGGACTGGCCCCGCGTGATCGACTCGTCGATGGCGAGCATCGCGTCGAGCACGTGGTAGGCCAGCTCCCCCGACGCGCGTTCCGGCACCCCGGCCCGGATCGCGCGGGCGAGCTCCAGTGCACCCGTGCCGCGCGAGGCCGCATGTCCTTGCGGCGCAAGCTCTTCCGGCTCGGCGGCACCCAGCAGGTGCAGCTTCGTCGGGCCGTCGAAGCGGTTCGGGTCCGGCAGCACCGCGGTGCCCAGCGCACCCGACACCTCGACGAAACCCGTGCGCGCCAAGGCGGAATCGAAGCTCAGCACGACCTGCGCGCTGCCGCCGCGGGTGAACTCGACGAGCGCGGTCACCGTGGTCGGCACGGTCACCGCGAACTCCGTGCCGGCCCGCGGACCCGAGCCGATCACGCGGGTGTCCCGGGCGCGGCCGCCGGCGCCGGTCACCTTGCGGATCGGACCGAACAGCTGCACGAGCTCCGTCAGGTAGTACGGCCCCATGTCCAGCAGGGGGCCGCCGCCGTGCTGGAACAGGAACTCCGGCGCCGGGTGCCAGCTCTCCGGACCCGGCGTCTGGAACAGCGCGAGCGCCGTGCGCGGTTCGCCGATGCGGCCGGCCTCGATCGCGCGCCGGGCCGTCTGCAGGCCGGCGCCGAGCACGGTGTCGGGGGCGCTCGCCACGCGCAAACCCTTCTCCCGCGCGCGATCCAGCAGTTTGCGGCCCGTCTGGCGGTCGAGCGCGAGCGGCTTCTCCGCCCACACGCTCTTGCCCGCCTCCAGCGCCGCGAGGCCGACCTCGACGTGCGCGGCCGGGATCGTGAGGTTCACGACCAGCTCGATCTCCGGGTTCGCCAGCAGCTCGGCGACCGTTTCCCCCTGCGGCACACCGTGTTTCGCCGCCTGCGTCCGCGCGCGGCCGACGTCGAGGTCGGCGACGGACAGCACGCGCACGTCGGGGAAGCCGGTGAGGTTCTCGAGGTAGGTGTCGCTGATGACCCCCGCGCCGATCAGCCCGACGCCGACGGGGCCGGTCGTCACTTCGCGCCCTCGGTGAGATAGGCGAAGCCGGCCGCGATGCCTTCGAAGATGTCGCCGTCGTAGCGGTCGAACTCCACCACGCGCAACGCGTCGGGCGCCGCGGCGAGGACCTCGGGGAGCGGGACGCTGCCCTGGCCCGCCGGGACCTGGCCGGAGGCGTCGGTGGCGAGCGCGCCGTCCTTGACGTGGATGGCGTGCACGCGGGAGCCGAGCCGGGCGAGCAGCTCCGGCGCGTTCGCCCCGCCCGCCGTGGCCCAGTAGGCGTCGACCTCCAGCGCGACGGCCGGGTCGAGCTGGTCGGCGAACACCTCGAACGCGTGGCGGCCGTCGATCCGGGACTCCAGCTCCCACCAGTGGTTGTGGTACCCGACCCGCACGCCGTGCTCCTCGGCGACCTTCGCCGCGGCGTTGAGGGCTTCGGCGGTGGCGGCGATGTCCTCGGCGTTCTGCCACTGCTCGGGCTTGACGAGCGGGTCGATGACCACGGTGATGCCGAGCTGCTTCGCCGCGGCGAACACCGCGTGCTGGTCCTCGCCGATGAGCTTCGCGTGGGCCGTCGGCGCGGTCAGCCCGTTGGCCGGCAGGCCGGCGCTGAGCGCGGCCACGTTCTCGACGACGCCGTACGGCTCGACCTGGGTGAACCCGATCGCGGCGAGGCGCCGCAGGGTGTCCGCCGGATCGGCCGCGAACGCGTCGCGGACCGAGTACAGCTGCACGGAAGGCTTGCCCATTCCAGCTCCTTGGCTTCGCGGTTCGGCGCTCTGAGCGCCGCGTCGCCTGAATTTCTACCAGCTGGTCAAAATTGACACCAGGCGTTTGCGAGAGGTCCACACGTTCGCCCGCCGTTTGAGGAGGGCGCGCGGGGGGCAGCAGTCACCGAGGGCCGAAACCACGGAAAGGGACGGCGATGACCCACCAAGGCATGGACGACTTGATGGTGAAGGGCGAAGAGGAGAGCTTCTCCGCGCTGAAGTCACGGCTCGTAGACGAGTACGGCAGCGCGCGCGAACCCGAGATCACCCGCACGATCACCGCCCAGCGCCGGCACTTCGACGACGCCGGGGTGCGCAGCTTCCTGCCCGTGCTCGTCGAGCGGCAGGTGCGCGACCGGCTCGGTGAGCCCCAAGGGCGCTGACGAGGGCCTTACGGGAGGATCGAGTCGACGTACCCGCCGTCGACCCGGATGGCGCCGCCGGTGGTGGCGGAGGCGAGCGGTGAGCTCAGGTACACCACGAGGTTCGCGATCTCCTCCGGTTCGATCAGCCGCTGCAGCAACGACTGGGGGCGGTGGTTCTTCATGAACTCCCGCTGCGCCTGCTCCCACGGCAGATCCTGGTCCACGAGCTGGTAGACGAAGTCTTCGACGCCACCGGTGTGCGTGGGGCCGGCGATCACGGAGTTGACCGTGACGCCGGTCCCCGCCGCCGCTTTGGCGAAGCCGCGCGAGACGCCCAGCAGGGCCGTCTTCGACATGCCGTAGTGGATCATTTCGGCGGGGATCACCACGGCCGAGTCGCTCGCGATGTTGAGCACGCGGCCCCAGCCCTGCTCGGTCATCGCGGGCAGCGTCAGGCGCGTAAGCCGGACGGCCGCGAGCACGTTGACCTCGAAGTAGCGCCGCCACTCGTCGTCGGTGATCTCCAGCGGCTCCTGCGCGCCGAAGATGCCGAGGTTGTTCACGAGGACGTCGACGCGCCCTGCACGGTCGAGGACCTGCCGCGCGCCTTCGTCGGTGGTCACGTCGCCTGCCCCGGCCACGAACTCCCCGCCGGGCACCTGGCTCTCGAGCTCCTCGATCGCCTTGGCGACGCCCGCTTCGCCGCGCCCGTTCACCACCACCCGCGCGCCCGCCTTCGCGAGCCCCGCGGCGATCGCCGCGCCGATCCCCTGCGTGGAACCGGTGACGAGCGCCGTCCTGCCGTCGAGGTCGAGCTTCATGGCTTCCCTTCCCGTGGCGATGATCCCGGGGCCATCTTCGCGCGCCCGGCTCGCACGCGCCGAACGTCCGGAGACGCTCACGCCAGCGGGGCGGCCGGCGGTGTGTCCACGAGGTGCCCGGTCTCCTGCGCCAGCGTCATGCGGAACCCGCCGTCGAGACCGCGTTCCCAGGCCGTGATGGACGCGTTGGGGACGTCGGTGCGCGCCGCGGTCGTCAGCAGATCCCGCTCCGGCACGGCTTCCAGCACGTACTGCAGCGCGAAGACCGTCATCTCGTGGGCCACGAACAGCACGCGCAGCCCCGGCGTCTCCGCGCTCAGTTCCGCAAGCAGCGACCGCACGCGCAGCACGACGTCGGCCCAGGACTCGCCGCCGGGTGGGCGGTAGTAGAACTTGCCGTGCCGCTCCTTGCGGCGCAGCTCGTCGGGCCGGCGTTCGGCCACGCCGTGGGTCGTGAGCAGGTCGAGCACCCCCAGCTCGCGGTCGCGCAGCCGCTCGTCCACGTACAGCCCGCCGGGCACCTCGACGCCGCGTTCCTCGGCGACCGCGAGCGCGATGCGCGCGGTGTCCAGCGAGCGCAGGTACGGCGAGGCCACCACGAGCTGCGGCGGCTCACTCGCGAGCCACTCCCCCGCTGCCCGCGCCTGGCGCACGCCCAGCTCGCTGAGCGGCACATCGGCGTCGCGCTCCGCGATGTCGATGACCTCGTGGCCCGCGGCCTCGGCGGCCTCGCGCGCGACGTTGCCGGTGCTCTGCCCGTGGCGCAGCAGGCCGACCCAGTCCAGTCGTGTCGTCACAGGTCCTCAGTACCCCGGACGGACGGGTAGTCACACCCTCACAGCAACGACCGCATCCGCGCCACCGCGCCGTCGGCCTCCGCGGGCGAGCGCCGCCCCAGGCCGCACGACGTGGCGAGGTCCACCGGCCGGCCCAGTGCCGTCTCGACGTGGTCGCGCACCCGCAGCTGGGCCCGCTCGTCCTGCCGCTCGTGCGCGATCCCCGCGACCACGACGGCCGGTCCCGGACGCAGGCGGCGCAGCGGTGCGTAGAAGGCGGCGCCGGTGGGTGGCGGCTCCTCGCCCCCGGACATCGGGAGGTGGAGGTAGTCGAGCGGCCGGCCGGCGGGCCAGCGCCGCACCACCGCGTTGGCGAGGGCGACCATCGGCGCGGCCGAGCGGGGCTGTCGCAGGGCGCGGTGGCCGAGGTCGCCGAAGCACAGGTGCACGCCGAACCGCGTACCCTCCGGCGCGCGGGCCGCCTGGCGGGTCACCAGGGACGCCATCACCTCGGCCATCGTCCGGCGCAGCGGCAGTGGTGTCGCGGTCACGGCGATCAACGCGAGCGGCAGCTCCAGCTGGAACACGACCCGGTCGCGTTGCTCGGCGTGCACGCGCTCGATCTGCGCGCCCGCGGCTTCCAGGAAAGCCCGGGCGTGCTTGAAAACCCCGAGCGGACCGAAGATGAACAACGCCATGTCGAGGTACCCCGGCACGCCCACCTGCAACGGCTGCTCCGTCGTCGCGGGCGCACCCTGGGCTCGCAGGAGCTCGAATTCGGCGAGGGCGTCGTCGGCGATGCGCAACGGAATCTGCCCGGGTTCGAGCCGCCGGGCCGCGAGGCGGTCGGTGTCGTCGTAGGCGGTCCAGTCGCCGTCCTTGACCACGCGCACCGCGCCGGAGCGCTTGAGCTCCTTGACCACGGGCACGAACCACTGCAGGCGCCGGCCCGTCTCACCGCCGCTGATCCGGCGCAGCTGCCCCGCGAGCTCGCCGCGCTGCCACCGAAACGCCTCTTCCGCGTCCGCGAACTGCGGCAGCGTCCCCACGAAGTGCAATCGACGATCCATGATCACCAGACGTTACGCACGCACCACATCCCGGTGTACCCGCGTGTAACGAAGTGTGTCCGGAAGGCCACGCGACGTGTCACGACCCGCCGGTCAGAGGTCCTTGCGGTAGACGAGGAAGTCGCACGGCGTGGCCAGCAGCGGGGCGAGGTGCGGGTAGGCCTGCTCGATCGTCGACTTCTCCTCAAGGCGGTAGCCCAGCCGCGTGTACCAGGCGGCGAGGAACTCCTACGACGGGTGCGTGAACGACCTCGGCACCAGCAGCTCCAGCTGCATCCGCCGCCGGCCCAGCGCCCGGCAGCGATGTTCGGCGAACCGCACCAGCTCACGCCCGATGCCCGCGCCCTGCAGCTCCGGCGCCGCGGCCAGCAGGCCGAACTCGCCCACGCCGTCGGCGACCGTCCGCACGCGCACGCATCCGACCACGCGACCCGCCCGGCGCGCCACGGCGATCTCACCGGCCGCGACGAGCCCCGCCACCTCGGCCGCACTCGTCCGGTCCGCCTCGCCCGCCCACAGGCCGGCCTCGGCGGTCGCGTAGACCGCGTTCACCAGAGCGCCGACCTCCGCAGCCAGCACCTCGTCGGCCGCTGCGGACCGCGGCAGCATCTCGACCTCGACGGCGTCCAGGGCACACTTCCTCGTCGGCCGCCCAGTGTACGAACCGATCAACGCCCGGTCGCGCCGTCGACGCGTCGGCGGAGGATGCCGGCGTGCCGGGCGGTCTCGTCGCCGGGGTGCGTGGGCGCTCGGCCCGTGGCGCCCGGAAGCGGTGCGGCGACGTCGGCACAGGCGCCGAGCACGGCGCTGGCGCCCCCGACCGGCTCCCGGCACGTCGGCGACGCGGTCGCTCGGCGCGGCCCGGAAGGTGGCGGGCCGGCGGAAGGCGCGCAGGTAGTCCAGGGACCCGCGCAGCACTTCGTCCTCGCTGTTCCCGGTCGTCGGTGGCGACGCGTCGCGACGTTGAATGGCGGCCACGGGAACGTTCCGTCGACTCCACCCCGGCCTGGCCACCTCCTCGCCGATTCGGCACGGAAACGTGCCGTTCCGGCGAACTCGGCACGCCGCGCTACGAGGTCGCCGCCGCGGGATCCGCGTCGACCGGCCGGGCCTCGCCGAACCCGCCGTAGCGGCCGGCCTTCGCGCGTTTGCGCACCTCGTCGAAGTGGCGGTGCACGGCCTCGGCGGCGGCGTCGCCGTCGCGGGAGACCAGGGCGTCGACGATCACCTGGTGGCGCTTCGCGGTGCTCGCCGCCGAGGACACCGGGCCGCCGAGCTCGCCCTCGGCGGCGCGGTAGACGTCCCAGAACAGCCCCGTGAGCTCGCGGGCCAGGTCGAAGCCCGCTTCCGCGCAGATGAGGTCGTGGAACTCCCGGTCGGCGACCGCGGCGTCGGGTCCCTTGCGGCGCATGCGCGCAACGCAGGCCTCCAGCTCGGCGATCAGCTCGGGGCGGTGGTCCGAGGCGACCCGCCGGGTCAGCTCGGTCTCGATCATCTCGCGGACCTCGAGCAGGTCGCGCAGGCGCCCGGCGTCGCTGGCGCCGCGGGTGCGCGTGCGGAACAGCAGCCACGTCTGCAGGGCCTCGGAGCCGGCCGAGCCGACGAAGGTGCCGTAGCCGTGGCGGATCTCGACGATGCCGAGCGCCTGCAGCGCCTTGATCGCCTCCCGGATCGAGTTGCGGCTCACCCCGATGTCTTCCATCAGGCTGAGTTCCGTGGGCATCGGCGCGCCCGGCGGGAGGTCGCGGTCGATGATCAGGTCGATGATCCGCTTGGTGATCTCTTCACTGCGTTGCGGGCGCGCCAAAACAGTCTCCCCGGATGTTTCTTTCGTTCGCTGGCACGTCGCCATCGGAGGACATCCTACGTCATACCTCACCGATCTCGGCCCGGCGGCGAAAAAGCCACGTCCCCTTGACCGGTACCCGGCTGAGTTCTAGTGTTCCGGCGAAGTCATAGGACGTCCCACGTCCTACTTCTCATGACTTCTGGTGGGCGAAACACACAGTCAGGAGACACCGATGTCCCGAACCGCCATGGGGACCGGCCCCTCGTTCGACCGGCGCACGCTGCTGCGCTACGCGGGCCTCGTGGGCGCCACCGCCGCCTTCTCCTCGACGCTGGCCGCGTGCGGCGGCCCCGCGTCGACGAACAAGACGGGCAGCTCCACCGACTCCCTCACCGCAGTGATCGGCTACGGCAACAACCAGTCCTGGGACCCGTTGCAGACCGCCTCGGCGTTCTCCATGGCTGCCATCCTGCACAGCTACGAATCGCTCGTCGAAGGCGACCCCGTCACGCGCGCCCCGTTCCCCGGCCTCGCGAAGGCACTGCCGGCCGATGTGAGCGGCACCAGTATCAAGTTCGAGCTGCGCGACGGCGCCAAATGGCACGACGGCCGGCCTGTGACCGCCGACGACGTGGTGTTCACCTACGCCCGCGCCCTGGACCCGAAGGAGAACGTGCTGATCCACAGCTTCTTCGCCCAGTGGCTGCAGGACGTCAAGAAGGTCGACGACCACACCGTCGAGTTCGTGCTGAAGTTCCCCTTCCCGTACGCGCTGCAGCGGATCCAGATCTGCAAGATCCTCCCGAAGCACGTGTACGAGAACAACTGGCCGCTCGCCGCGGGCGGCAAGGTCGTGGGTTCCGGCCCGTACAAGGTCACCGAGCAGGCGCCGCTGTCGCACACCTCGTTCGAGAAGTTCGCCGACTACAACGGCCCCCGCCCCGCCGCGTACCAGAAGATGCTGTGGAAGTCCATTGTGGACTCCGCCCCGCGCGTGGCCGCCATCTCCGGTGCGAAGCCCGACGCGCAGATCGTCGAGAACATCCCGGCGGCCAACGCCGACCAGCTGCGCAAGGCCGGGCGCACCGTCGAGTTCGCCGACGGCGGCAACAACCTGTACCTGATGTTCAACACCGCCCACGCGCCCTTCGGCGACAAGCGCGTGCGCCAGGCGCTGCACTACGCCATCGACAAGAAGAAGATGATCGAGATCGGCCTGCGCGGCACCGGCACCGCGGGCACGTCGTTCATCAACCCGAAGCTGCCGCAGTCGCAGCCGGCGTCGCAGAGCTTCGAGTTCGACCCGGCGAAGGCCAAGCAGCTGCTCGCCGAGGCCGGTGTCTCGAACCTGAAGATCTCCTTGTCCACCACCAACACCTCGCTCGTGCTCGACTGCGTGAAGGTGATCAAGGAGGGCTGGGACGCGATCGGCGTCGAGACCACTTTGGACTCCCAGGACACCAAGGCGCTGTTCTCCAAACTGGACAACGGCAACGACTTCCAGGTCGTGTCCACCACGAACAACCCGATGCAGTTCGGCAACGACCCCGACCTGCTCATCCGCTACTACTACGACGCGCAGTCGCTGATGATGACGAAGTACGCGCGCTGGAACAACGCCGACACCCAGGCCCTGCTCGGGCTGCAGAACCAGGCGGCCGAGGAGCAGGACGAGACCAAGCGCAACGGGCTGTACAAGCAGCTGCTGGACCTCATCTCCGAGCAGGCCGTGATCTACCCGATCGTGTTCACCCAGCTCGGCACGGCGTGGGACCCGACGGCGATCACCGGCGTGCGCGCGCAGGGCTACCCCGGTATCTACCTCAACCAGGCCAAGCCGGTCTGACGCGGGAGGACCACCCACCGTGATCGTCGTCGTGCGGATGCTGGCCTCTCGCATCCTCGCCCTGATCCCGCTGCTGCTCGGCGTGATCCTGTTCGTGTTCATCGTGATGCAGTTCTCCCCCGTGGACCCCGCGCTCGCGGCGTTCAACGGGGCGAACGCGACCGAGTCGCAGCTGGAGCAGTTCCGCCAGGCCAACGGGCTGCTCGATCCCCTGCCGCTGCAGTACGTGCACTTCGTGTGGCACCTGCTGCAAGGCGACTTCGGCACCAGCGTGATCACCAAGGAGCCGGTGGGCCAGACCATCGCCACCGCGCTCCCGCTCACCGTGCAGCTCACGCTGCTCGGCCTGCTGATCGCGCTCGTGCTCTCGGTCGTGCTCGGGGTGACGTCGGCGCTGTTCCGCGGCCGCTGGCCCGACCACCTGATCCGGGTGGTCACGCTGGCCGGTGTCGCGGCGCCGGCGTTCTGGATCGCGCTGCTGCTCGTGCAGTGGCTCGCCGTGGGCAAGGGCCTGTTCCCCACCAGCGGTTACGTCAGCCCGGCCGACTCGGTGTCGGGCTGGCTCAACTCGCTGACGCTGCCGGCGATCTCGCTTTCGCTGCCCGTGGCCGCACAGCTCACGCGCGTGATCCGCACGTCGATGGTCGAGGAGCTGGACAAGGACTACGTGCGCACGGCCCGCGGCGGCGGCCTGCCGCCCGTGGTCGTGGTGGGCCGCAACGTGCTGCGCAACGCGCTGGTCAACCCGCTCACCGTGCTCGGCCTGCGCGTCGGCTACCTGCTCGGCGGCGCGGTGGTGATCGAGACGATGTTCGCGCTGCCCGGCATGGGCCAGAACATGATCCAGGCCGTGCAGGACGGCGACACGGCGAAGGTCCAGGGCTTCGTGATCACCATCGCCGTGGGCTTCGTGCTCGTGAACCTCATCGTCGACGTGCTCTACCTCATCGCCAACCCGAGACTGCGGAGCCACTCCTGATGCGCCCCGTCCTGCACGCGAACCTCACCGACCGGCTCTCACGGCCCGGTGTCCGGTTCCGGAAACTCCCGCCCACGTCGTGGCTTGCGCTCGGCCTGCTCGTGGTGCTCGCGCTCGTCGCGATCCTCGGCACGCTGCTCGCCACGCACAACCCCGACGCGCTCAGCACCGACACCGGCGGCCCGAGCGCCGAGCACTGGTTCGGCACCGACCAGTCGGGCCGCGACATCTTCTCGCGCCTGGTGGCCGGCACGCGCTGGTCACTCGCGATCGGGCTCGGCGCCACGGTGCTGGCGCTGATCGCGGGTGTGGTGATCGGCTCGTTCGCCGCGACGTCCGGGCGCAGGACCGATGCCGTGGTGATGCGCGTGATGGACGTGATCATGGCGTTCCCCGGCATCGCGCTCGCCGCGGTGCTGGTGGCCGTGTTCGGCCGCGGGATCCTCGTGCTGATC
Organism: Amycolatopsis sp. NPDC049253; assembly: GCF_040678995.1. Taxonomy (NCBI): domain Bacteria; kingdom Bacillati; phylum Actinomycetota; class Actinomycetes; order Pseudonocardiales; family Pseudonocardiaceae; genus Amycolatopsis; species Amycolatopsis sp. NPDC049253. The sequence goes on from NZ_JBFAQX010000002.1 coordinate 561,856, forward strand.
CTCGCGATCGGATTCCTCAACATGGCCCCCGTCGCGCGGGTGGTGCGGGCCAACGTGCTCGCGCAGTACGGCGAGGACTACGTGGCCGCCGAGCGCGTGCTCGGCGCGAAACGGCTGTTCATCCTCGCCCGCCACGTCGCGGTCAACTGCGCGGCGCCGATCCTCGTGTACTGCACGGTGACGGTGGCCGACGCGATCGTGTTCGAGGCGTCGCTGTCGTTCATCGGCGCGGGCATCCAGCCACCGAACCCGTCGTGGGGCTCGGTGCTCTCCGACGGCAAGGACCTCGTGCTGACCGGCGGCTGGTGGGCCACGCTGTTCCCCGGCCTGCTGATCCTGGTCACGGTGCTGGCGCTCAACATCCTGTCCGAAGGCATCTCCGACGCGTGGGCCGCGCCTTCGGCCCGCAACGCGAAGGCCGGCGAGGTCGCCAAGAAGATCGAGGCGGAGAAGGCGGCCGAGAACACCGCGCCGGTGCTGCCGCTCGCGGGCCTGCTCGAGGCCGGGGAACGGCTCGCCGCGAAGGCGCGGGACCTCACCGGGCGCAGGGCCGTGCTGGAGGTGAAGGATCTCGCGATCAGTTTTCCCGACCGCCACAACGGCGTGAACGTGGTCGACGGCGTGTCCTTCACCGTCCGTTCCGGCGAGGTGCTGGGGCTGATCGGCGAGTCGGGCTGCGGCAAGTCGCTCACCGCGTTGTCGATCATGGGGCTGCAGCCGGGCGCCGCGCAGCTCTCGGGCGAGGTCCTGTTCGAGGGCGAGGACCTGCTCACGATGAAGGCGGGCACGCGCCGGCGCCACCTCGGGCACGACATCTCGATGATCTACCAGGACGCGCTGAGCTCCCTGAACCCGGCGATGACGATCCGCGCGCAGCTCAAGCAGTTCATTCGCCGCGGCGGCACGCGCACGCCGCAGGAGCTGCTGGAGCTGGTGAACCTGGATCCCGGGCGGACGCTGCGGTCCTACCCGCACGAGCTGTCCGGCGGGCAGCGCCAGCGCGTGCTGATCGCCATGGCCCTCTCGCGCAGCCCGAAGCTGATCGTGGCCGACGAGCCGACCACGGCGCTCGACGTCACCGTGCAGGCGCAGATCATCAAGCTGCTGCTGCGCTTGCAGGAAGAGCTCGGTTTCGCGCTCATCCTGGTGTCGCACGACCTGGCCCTGGTCTCCGACGTCGCCGACCGCGTGGTCGTGATGTACGGCGGGCAGGTGGCCGAGACGGGCGCCACGGCCGAAGTCGTGGGTTCGCCGCGCCACCACTACACGCGCGGGTTGCTGTCCGCGGTGCTGTCGCTGGAGGAGAACGAGGCCACGCTCACCCAGATCAAGGGTGTCGTGCCCGCGCCGGCGGACTTCCCGCCCGGGTGCCGGTTCGCCGACCGCTGCCCGGCCGCGCGCGGCCACTGCTTCGAGGTGGCGCCCGAACCCGAAGGGAACGGTCACCTCGTCGCCTGCCACTACCCCGCCGAACGCACGACCCCGGCCGTCGTGGAAGGAGCGCAGGTATGACCCTCGTCGAAGTCGACGGCGTGCACGTGGTGCACAGCGTCCGCGCGGCGAGCCTGTTCGGGCGCGACAACGTCCAGGCGCTCACCGACGCGACCCTGGAGATCGCCGCGGGCGAGACGGTGGGCGTGGTCGGCGAGTCCGGCTGCGGCAAGTCGACGCTCGCCAAGGTGCTCGTCGGGCTGCAGAAACCGACCCGCGGCACCGTCCGCTACGGCGGCAAGCCGCTGTCGGGGATGCGCCCGGCCGAGCTGGGCCGGCAGGTCGGTTTGGTCTTCCAGGACCCGGCCACGGCCCTCAACCGCCGCCTGCCCGTCGCGAAGATCCTGCGCGACCCGCTCGACGTGCACCACGTGGGCACGCCCGCCGAACGCGCCGAGCGCGTGAAGGAGCTGATGGGCCTGGTCGGGCTGCCGGGCAGCGTCGCCGACGCGTTACCGGCGCAGCTGTCGGGCGGCCAGCGCCAGCGGGTCGCCATCGCGCGGGCGCTGGCCCTGCGACCGGCGCTGCTCGTGGCCGACGAACCGACGTCGGCGCTCGACGTGTCGGTGCGCGCGCAGATCCTCAACCTGCTCATCGACCTGCGCGAGCGGCTCGGGCTCGCGATGGTGTTCGTGTCGCACGACATCCAGACCGTGCGGCGCATGAGCGACCGGATCGTGACGATGTACCTCGGCCGGATCGTCGAAGAGGCCGCCGCCGAGGATCTGCCGGGCGACGCGCGGCACCCGTACACCCGGGCGCTGTTCTCGGCCACGCCGAGCCTGCTGCACCCGGTCGAGCCGATCGTCCTCAGTGGACCCGTGCCCTCGGCGACCGCGCCGCCGAGCGGCTGCGCGTTCCACACCCGCTGCCCGAAGGCCACCGACGAGTGCGCGCTCGCCCTGCCGCCGCTCACCGAGGCCGCCGGGCACAGCTACCGCTGCATCCACCCAGAGATCACCACCGGAGTGAACGCCTCATGACCGCGACGAAGTTCGCCGGCATCATCCCCCCGCTGTGCACGCCGTTCAACGACGACTTCACCGTCGACACCGAGTCGCTGCGGCGCCACATCGAGTTCCAGCTCGACGCCGGCGTCCACGGCATCTTCGTGCTCGGCTCGTCCAGCGAGGTCGCCTTCCTGCCCGACGCGCAGCGCCGCGTGACGATCGAGACGGCCGTGGACCAGGTCGCCGGCCGCGTGCCGGTGCTGGCCGGCTGTATCGACATGACGACCCTGCGCGTGGCCGAGCACGTGAAGACCGCCGAAGAGGCGGGCGCCGACGCCATCGTCGTCACCGCGCCGTACTACACGCGCACGCACGTGGCCGAGATCGACCGCCACTTCCGGCTGCTGCACGAGAAGACGGCGCTGCCGATCTTCGCTTACGACATCCCCGTGGCCGTGCACACGAAGCTCGACCGCGAGCTCGTGCTGAGCCTCGCGGCCGACGGCGTGATCGCCGGGCTCAAGGACTCCAGCGGCGACGAGGCCGGCTTCCGTTTCGTGCTCAAGGAACGGCGCGAACGCGGCCTCGACACCTTCGCCGTGTTCACCGGTTCGGAGCTGCTCGTGGACTCCGCGCTCGCGCTGGGCGCGGACGGCGCGGTCCCCGGGCTCGGCAACGTCGACCCGGTCGGCTACGTGCTGATCCACGACCACGTCCGCTCCGGCAACCCCCACGCCGCGCGCCGCGAACAGGACCGCCTGCTGTCGCTGTTCACCATCACCGACGTCGCGCCGCCGAGCCGGATGGGGCGCGGGTCGGCGGCGCTCGGCGCGTTCAAGGCGGCGATGAGGATGCGCGGGTTCATCGACAACGCCGTGATGGCGCCGCCGCAGCTGCCGCTCAACGGCGACGAGCTGCTGCGCATCAAGGAGAAGCTGGCGGAAGCGGGGCTGCTCTAGATGGACCGCGTCCACTACGGCGGCGACTACAACCCGGAGCATTGGTCCCCCGAGGTGTGGGACGAGGACCTGAAGCTCATGGCCGAGGCTTCCGTCTCGATGGTCACGGTCGGGATCTTCTCGTGGGCGCGGGTGGAACCGCGGCCCGGCGAATACGACTTCGGCTGGTTCGACACGGTCATGGACAAGCTCGCAGCCGGTGGCGTCGACGCGTGCCTGGCCACCATGACGGCGTCACCCCCGCCGTGGCTTTCCCACCGCCACCCCGAAATCCTGCCCGTGCGCGTGGACGGCACCCGGCTGTCGGCGGGGGCGCGCCAGCAGTTCTGCCCGTCGAGTCCCGTGTACCGCGAGCACGCGGCACGGCTGGTGGAGCAGGTGGCCACGAGGTACGCCGGGCACCCGGCGCTGAAGATGTGGCACATCGGCAACGAGTTCGGCTGCCACATCCGCGCGTGCTACTGCGACGTCTCGGCCGCCGCCTTCCGCGACTGGCTGCGCGCGCGGTACCAGAGCGTCGAGGCGCTCAACGCGGCCTGGAGCACCACGTTCTGGTCGCAGCGCTACGACGACTGGGCCGAGATCGAGCCGCCGCGCGTGGCGCCGACGTTCCCGAACCCCGCGCAGCAGCTGGACTACCACCGCTTCTCCTCCGACGCGTCGCTCGGCTGCTACCTGACCGAGCGCGACGTGCTTTCGCGGGTGACGCCGGACGTGCCGGTGACGACCAACTTCGTCGGCCTGGTGCAGAAAGCGCTCGACTGGCATTCCTGGACACCGCACGAAGACGTGGTGAGCCTCGACTCCTACCCCGATCCCCACGACCCGCGCGGGCACGTCGAAGCGGCGTTCGCGTACGACCTCGTCCGGTCCACCAAGGACGGACAGCCGTGGCTGCTGCTGGAGCAGGCGCCGAGCGCGGTGAACTGGCGCACGCGCAACGGCCCCAAGCCACCGGGCTCGATGCGGCTGGGCAGCTGGCAGGCCGTGGCGCGCGGCGCCGACGCCGTGCTGTTCTTCCAGTGGCGCCAGACCGCCGGCGGCGCCGAGAAGTTCCACTCCGCGATGGTGCCGCACGGCGGGCGCGACACGCGCACGTACCGCGAGGTGGCCGGCCTCGGCCGCGAGCTGGCGTCGGTGCCGCAGCTCGCGGGCAGCCGCGTGAAGGCCGACGTGGCGATCCTGCACGACTGGAACAGCTGGTGGGCCCTCGAGCTCGACTCGCACCCGTCGGACGACCTGCGCCAGCTCGACGCGCACCTCGCGCACTACGCGCCGCTCTTCGACGCCAACGTGACGTGTGACGTCGTGCGCCCGACGCGCGAGCTGTCCGGGTACAAGCTCGTGGTGGTGCCCAACCTGTACCTGATGGACGCCGGCGTCGCCGAGAACCTGCGGTCCTATGTGGCCGGTGGCGGGCACCTGGTGGTGTCGTTCTTCTCCGGCATCGTCGACGAGAACGACCGCGCATACCTCGGCGGGTACCCGGCACCGTTGCGGGACGTGCTGGGCCTGAAGGTCGACGAGTTCCGGCCGCTGCCCGAGGGCGGCTCGATCGGGCTCTCGCTCGGCAGCGCTTCCGCCGAGAAGGCTTCCGCCACCATCTGGTCGGAATGGGTGGAAACCGAGGGCGCGGCCGTGGTCGCGACCTTCGGCACCGGGGAGCTCGCGGGCCGCCCGGCCGTGACTCGGAACGACTTCGGCGACGGCGTCGCCTGGTACCTCGCCACCCGGCCCGACGCGGCCGCGATGCGCGCGCTGCTCGACCGGATCACCGCCGAGGCCGGGGTTTCGCCCGTCCTGCCCGACCTGCCCGAAGGGGTCCAGGCCGTGGTCCGGCACGGCGCCGGCGGCCAGTACCTGTTCCTGCTCAACCACGGCGCCGAGGCGGTCACGGTCACGCTGCCCTCGCCCGCGCCCGATCTGCTCACCGATCCCGGCCGCCCGACGGAAGCGGTGCTCCTCGCCCCGCGTGGGGTGGCCGTTCTACTGGGGAGTTTCACTTAGCCGAAGGGAAGAACGGGACATGAGACCGATCATCCGCTGGGCACTCGCGTTCGCGGTGCTGGTGTCCGGCGTGAACGCGGGAGCGGCGGCCGCACCGGCCGCACCGGCGCCGGTTCCGCAGTTCGACCAGCAGGTACTCTTCAACCCGCACCAGGAGACGGGCTACGCCTGTTTCCGCATCCCCGCCATCGTCCGCAGCACGCACGGCACCCTGCTCGCCTTCGCCGAGGGCCGGCGCGACAACTGCGGCGACACCGGCGACATCGACCTCGTGCTCAAACGCTCCACCGACGGCGGGCGGACGTGGTCGCCGCTTCAGGTCGTCAACCCCGGCGGCGGCGACACACACGGCAACCCGGTGCCCATGGTGGACAGCCGCACCGGCCGGATCGTGCTGATCACCACGTACAACAAGGGCCGCGACGACGACAAGGCCTGCGACGTGCCGTGTCCGCGGACGCCGCACTCGCAGTACAGCGACGACGACGGCCTGACGTGGTCGGCGCCGGTGGACATCAGCGCGCAGGCGAAGCTGCCGGCGTGGGACTCGTGGTACGCCTCGGGCCCGGTGCACGGCATCCAGCTCACGAAGGGCCGTCACGCGGGCCGGCTGGTGTTCGGCGTGAACGCGGAACGCAGTGACGGCACCAACTCCGTCGAGAACTACGCCGCCCTGATCTACAGCGACGACTCCGGCCGCAGCTGGCACGTCGGCGCCGTCGACAGCTACCCGCACCCGGTGGGTGGCACGTATGCGCAGAAACCTTCGGAGGTCAGCGTCGTCGAGCTGCCGGACGGCACGATCTACGCCGGCGGCCGCGAACAAGGCGGCACCGACGTCGGCAACCGCGACTACGCCCTGAGCCGCGACGGTGGCCAGACGTTCAGCAAGCGCTTCACCACCATTCCCGACCTGGTGACGCCGATGGTCCAGGGTTCCCTGCTGCGCCTGCAGCGGCCGGGCGGCGAGCGGATCCTGTTCGCCTCGCCGTCGGACACCGACCGGCGGCGCTGGATGATGGTCCGCTCGTCCTACGACAACGGCCGCACGTGGGAGGACGCGGAGCAGGGCACCCGCGTGACCGGCGACTGGTCCGGCTACTCCGACCTCGTGCAGCTGAGCGGCCCGCTCGACCGCGACGCGAAGATCGGCCTGATGTACGAGGGCGGCGCCGTCGACGCCCGTGACGAGATCCGCTTCGCGCGCTTCGACGAGAACTACCTGGGGTGGCGACGTTCCGCCGGCGCGACGACCCCGGACGTCTCCCGGCCGGGCGCCGTCGCCTACGTGCTCGGCGGCGCGTCGGCTTCGCACGGCGCCCTGCAGCCCGACGGCGTCGACGACTTCGTGCGGGTGCCGTTCGACCGAGCGCAGCTGCCGGGTTCCGGCGACTTCACCTTCACGACGTCGTTCAGCTACGGCGCTTCGAAGGACCCGCAGGCACTGCTGTGGCTCGGCGGCATGGGCACGACGGCGCCGCAGCTGTGGCTGCGCGGTGAACCCGCGTCACACCGGATCATCGCCATGATGACCACCGCGGCGGGCAGCAAGTCGGTGACCACCACGCAGGCCTACGACGACCAGCAGTGGCACCACCTCGCGCTCGAACGCACCGGGGGCCGGCTGGAGATCTGGGTCGACGGCGTGCTCGCCGCGTCCGGCCCGGACTCGCCCGGTTCGGTCAGCGAGACCGTCTCGTTCCAGCTCCAGCTGGGCGAACGCCTCGACGGCGCCAACCACTTCGCCGGCTCCCTCGACGACGCGCGGCTGTACCGCCGGGCGCTGTCGGAGTCCGAAGTGGACGCCGTCGCGGCCGGGCGGACCGTGTCGCCGGGTCCGGTGGTGCAGCTGCCGTTCGACCGGGTGCGCTGAGCCTGTTTTCCGTGAAGGGCACCTTGGGGGACTTCTCCCCAGGTGCCCTTCACCGCTTCAGCACCAGATAGGGCGCGACGGCCACCAACGCGACCACGAGCGCGATCCGCAGGCGTTTCGTCGGCAACGCGTGCGCGATCTTCCAGCCGAGGACCACCCCCGCCAGCTCAGGCACCCCGACGACGGCCGCCAGCCGCCAGTCGACGGCCCCGTTCGCGAGGTACCCGACCGCCCCGGCCGTCGCGATCACCACCGACTGCACCTGCGCCGCCGCGAGCGCCTCCAGCATCGGCAACCCCACTACGACGAGCACCGGCACGGTCAGCATCGGCCCGCCCACTCCCACCAGCCCCGCCGCGACCGCCACCCCGGCGCCGATCCCGAGAATCAGGACCGTCGACGGCTCCCGCCCCGTCACCGGCCGCCGCAGCACCACCAGCGCCGCCACCACCACGGCGAACGCCCCGAGCACCACGCCGAACCACCGCGCGGACACCAGCGAGTTCAGCAGGACCCCGACCGGCGTCCCCACCACGGCGGCCGCCGCCAGCAGCCCCGCGACGCTCCTGGTGTGCCGCTCCCGCAACTGCCCGGACCGGACATACGCCGCGCTGCCGGCCACCCCCGTCGCCACGTGCGTGACGATCGCCGTCCCCGCCACCTGCGCCGGCGCGAGCGGCGTCAGCAAGAACAACGCGATCGTCGGCAGCACACCGCCGGGCCCGATCGCCGTGATCCCGATCCCGCCGGCCAGCCCGAACAACGCGAGCAGAACGTCGGTGGTCACGCTCGTCATGCCGGACCCCCGGCCAGGACCGCGCCCCTCCGCGCCGGCAGCCACGGCACCCCTCGCACCTTGCCGCCCACCGCGGCCGGGCGCCGCGAGCCAGGCCGAGCCGCGAAACGAAGCCGCGCGCGGCGGCCGGTGGTCACGCTCGTCATGCCGGACTTCGGTGCAGCGTCGCGCGCAGGGTGAGCCGGTCCGCGCGGATGTGGAGGGTTTCGGCGTCGACGGGGCGGCCGTCGTCGAGGTGGGTGAGGCGGTCGAGGGCGAAGACGGCCGTGCCGGGCGCGATGCCCAGCAACGCGGCCGTGTCCGGGCCGGCGGTCACGGCGTGGACCACGACGTCGGCCCGGCCGAGGCGGCGGCCACTGGTTTCCTCGATGAGAGCGAACAGGTCGCGGCCCGCGAGGTCGTGGTCGAGCAGCGGGACACCGATGTCGGCGGCCAGGTAGGTGGTGTCCAGCGAGAGCGGCACTCCGCCGAGGCGGCGCAGGCGTTCCAGGTGGACGGCGGGCGCACCGGGAACCAGGCCGAGCCGTTCGGCGATCGCCGGCGGGGGCGTGACGAGGCCGGCCGAGCGGACCTCGTTCACCACGTCGCCGTAACCGTCGAGGGCTTCGGCCAAGCCGGCGAGCCGGTCGAGGCCGTGGCCGTACTTCGGGTGCACCACGAGGGTGCCGACGCCTTGGCGCCGCTCCACGAGGCCTTCGGCGCGGAGCAGGCCGAGGGCCTCGCGCACGGCGTTGCGCGTCGCGCCGAACTGGGTGCCGAGGGTGTGCTCGTCGGGCAGCGGGCCGTCATCGAAGGCGCCCGCGGTGATGCGCTGGCGCAGGACGTCGGCGACCTGCCGGGCCCGCTCGGCCCGGGGCCGGGGAGACGAAGGTTCCACCCGCGCGACGCTACCCGGAAGCGCATTACGCCGGGGTTACGCCACCCGCCTTGACCTGCGTAAACCCGATGACCAGCACCCAAGCCCGACGCCCGGCGAGTTCCGCCACCGCGACCGGATCGCAACCCGGCGGAGCTTGTGGAAAAAACCTATTTGTGCTATCCTTACACAAATATTCGCTAGGGTCGGCTCCATGACCGAACCCAGCTTCACGGCCCTCACCGCGGCCGCCGCTCGCGCCGCGCACCTGATCGTCGACGCCGAGCCCCGGATCTTCACCGACGAGCTCGCCGAACCCCTGCTCGGCGCCTACCGCGACCAGCTCCTCGCCTATCACCGCGACAACCCCGAGGACCCGATCCTCGCCGGCGGCCGCACCCAGGTCCTCTGCCGCAGCCGTTATGCCGAAGCACGGGAAACACCGCAGAGCGTGGTCCTCGGCGCCGGCCTCGACACCTCGGCCTACCGCGCGCCACACACCCCGGTGTTCGAAGTGGACCTCCCGCGGATGCAGGAGTGGAAACGCGCGCAGCTGGCGGACGCCGGTCTCGCCGAGCCCGCGAACCGCACCTTCGTCCCGCTGGACCTCGCGACCGGCGACCTCGCTGAAGCCCTCGTCGAGCACGGCTTCGACCTCGCCCGCCCCGCGCTCGTCAGCTGGCTCGGCGTCACGATGTACCTCACCGAAGCCGCCATCACCCGCACACTGCGCGCCGTCGCCGGCCTCGCGCCGGGCACGCAGCTCGTCGCCGACTACGTGCTCCCGGCGCGGCTGCGGGACGACGTCGGCGCGTACTACGCCGACGCCGTCTCCCAGGTCGCCGAGCGGGCCGGCGAACCCTGGCGCAGCTGCTTCTCACCCGACGAGCTCACGGACCTGCTGCGGGACAACGGCTTCGGCGCCGTCCGGCACGTCCACCAGCGCGACCACGACGTGTGGCCGCGCTCCGACGCCCTGAGTCCCGCTGAGCTGTTCGTGCTCGCCCACGCGAGCGTCTAGCGGAACCTCAGCCGCAGATGCTGCCCAGGCTCGAAGTCCAGCCCCACCACATGCCGTACTCGGCGAGGTTGCCCGCGTCGTTGAGGTGGATGTTGTCCGACGTCCACGGGCTGGGGTTGGGCAGGTTCGCCGAGCCGGCCGGCGGGATGTACTGGCGCATGTCCACAAGTGCCGTGCCCTTCGCGACCGCCGTCTGGTAGATCACCGACGCGTACTGGTCCCAGGTGTACTTCTGGGTGTTGCCGCCGTACGGGTTCGGCGTCCACTTGAGCTCGGCGTAGATCGACATGAGGATGTCGACGCCCCCCGGCCGGGAGGCGCGGATGCCGTCGATGACGTTGTTCAGGTCGGTCTGGAACTTCGCCGGGTCGACCTGCGCCCACAGGTCGTTGCCGCCGAGGTCGACGAGGACCAGGTCGGGCTGCTTGGCGGCCATGTCGGCCATCGCGCCGGTCGTGCCCGCCCAGCGGCCGCCGGGCAGGTAGTCGGCGGCGAGGGCGCCGTTGTGCGAGTAGTTCTGCACGTTCGTCTGCCACTGGGCGCGGAGGCTGTCGGCGAACTTCGTGGTCCAGCCGTAAGTGGTGGGAGACCACGTGTCCGTGGTGGACTGGTAGCCGGTCGAGCCGTAACCCGTGTCGGCCGAGGTGCCGATGATGGCGACGTTGGCCTTACGGGCACACCAGCTTCTTTCCTGGGCGGCGTCGGCGGAGGTGACCACCGTGGACATGCCGATGCCGAGAACGATCAGGGTCAGCACCGCGGTGAATCTGGCGAAGGTGGCTCTGCGCATCTTCGAGGGGACCTTTCAGGGGAACGGGAGCGTCTGCGCCTGAATCGCTCCACACCGGACGGTTGTTACCCGGTCGGGTGCGCTTCGGCTGTGAACCGCGATCGTCCGGACCACCGGTATGCCCGCGCGTTACCCCGAACGAAGTGCACCAAACGTTTTCTTTCCGGGGTCACCCACCGGCGCAACGGAGAGTTGCCGTGATCGACGACACGTCCGACGGTGGAGATCACCAGCGAAAAGCCGAGGGAGAGAGGACGTGAGTGCCGTGGCCGGCACCTTGCAACCCCAGCAGCTGATGGACAGCGCCGTGGTCGATCCGGACGGCAACAAGATCGGCAAGGTCGGCAACGTCTACCTCGCCGACGCCACCCGCGAACCCGAGTGGATCACCGTGAAAACCGGGTTGTTCGGCAGCAAAGAGAGCTTCGTGCCGCTCTCGGGCGCGAACGTCGACAATGACGGGATCCACGTGAACGTCGCGAAGGACCAGGTCTCGGAGGCGCCGCGCATCGACGCCGACGGGCACCTGTCGTCCACCGAGAGCGCCGAGCTATACCGCCACTACGGCCTGCCGATGCCGCGCACGGCACCGGATGCGAACGCCGGACGGGGCACCACGGACACCACCACCGGCCGTGGGAAGCACGGCACGGCGGCCGGTCGGGACAAAATGGACACCGCCGATCGCGGGAAACAAGGCATGGCGGCCGGCCGGGACAAAATGGACACTGCGGCCGGCCGGGGCCGGCAGGGCCGCGACGAGCGCTCGATGGCCGACGCCGGCTCGGGCACCCGCGGCGAGGAGATGATCCGTTCCGAGGAACGCCTCCACGTCGGCACCGAGCAGGTCGAGACCGGGCACGTGCGGCTGCGCAAGTACGTCGTGACCGAGGAGCAGCAGGTCACCGTCCCGGTGAGCCACGAGGAGGTCCGCCTCGAGCGCGAGCCCATCACCGACGCACGCGGCGGGACCGGTCGCGCCGAGCTCGGCGAGCAGGAGCACGACGTGGTGCTGCACGCCGAAAAGCCGGTGATCAGCAAGGAAACCGTGCCCGTCGAGCGCGCGCGGCTCACCACCGAAACGGTCACCGAGGAGCAGACCGTGAAGGGCGAGGTCCGCAAGGAGCAGTTCGACCTGCAGGACGACGCCAGGAAGCGCAAGCACTGACGCACGGAATACCCGCCTCCCGCTCCCGGTTCAGTTGATGCATCAACTTCGGGAGCGGGAGGCTTTCCTGCAGTTCGGGATCTTCACGGTGGGCGACGTGGCGCGCGACCCCGTGTCGGGGCGGACTCCGAGCGAGCACGAGCGGCTCAAGCGGGTGGTCGAGACCGCCGTGCGGGCGGAGCAGGCCGGGCTCGACGTGTTCGCGATGGGTGAGCACCACAACCCGCCGTTCGTGCCCTCGTCGCCCGCGACCGTGCTCGGCTTCATCGCCGGGCAGACCAGCCGCATCCTGCTCTCGACCTCCACGACGCTGATCACCACCAACGACCCGGTGAAGCTCGCCGAGGACTACGCGATGCTGCAGCACCTCGCCGACGGCCGCGTCGATCTCATGATGGGCCGCGGCAACACCGGGCCCGTCTACCCGTGGTTCGGCAAGGACATCCGCGACGGGATCGCGCTCGCGGTGGAGAACTACGCCCTGCTGCGCCGGCTCTGGCGTGAGGAGCTCGTGGACCGGGAAGGCAAGTTCCGCACCCCGCTGCAGGGCTTCACCGCGACTCCGCGCCCGCTCGACGGCGTGCCCCCGTTCGTCTGGCACGGCTCCATCCGCAGCCCGCAGATCGCCGAACAGGCCGCGTACTACGGCGACGGGTTCTTCCACAACAACATCTTCTGGCCCGCCGACCACACGCGGCGGATGATCGAGCTCTACCGCACCCGCTTCGAGCACTACGACCACGGCACGGCCGCCGAGGCCATCGTCGGCCTCGGCGGGCAGACCTTCATGCGCCCGAACTCCCAGGACGCGATCCGCGAGTTCCGGCCGTACTTCGACCACCCCTCCATCGACGGCGGCGGCCCGTCGCTTGAGGACACGATGGACCAGACCCCGCTGTCGGTCGGCAGCCCGCAGCAGGTCATCGAGCGCACCCTCGCGTTCCGCGACTACGCCGGCGACTACCAGCGCCAGCTGTTCGCCGTCGACGGCATGGGCCTGCCCCACAAGGCGGTGCTGGAGCAGATCGACATCCTCGGCGAGCAAGTGGTACCCGTGCTGCGCGCGGAGTTCGCCGGGAACCGCCCGGCGAACGTCCCGGACGCCCCCCACGCACCCGTCCCTGGTGGCCGCGGCCCGGCGGGCCTAGATCGCCGATTCTCCCTTGCCCAGCACCACGATCCCGCCCGAGCTCACGTGGTAGTGCTCGCGGTCGCGGGCCAGGTCGACGCCGATGTGGGCGCCCGGCGGGACGACCACGTTCTTGTCGAGGATCGCCCGGCGCACCACGGCGCCGCGGCCCACGCGGGCGCCGTCGAGGATCACCGACCCCTGCACGACCGCGCCGTTTTCGACGACGACGTCCGGGGAGAGCACGGAGTCCACGACCTGGGCGCCGGAGATGATGCAGCCGTTGCTGATGATCGACTGCCCGGCGCTGCCGCCCTCCACGAACTTCGCCGCGGCGCGCTGGGCGGGGTGGGCGAGGATCGGCCACTTGCGGTTGTAGAGGTTGAAGATCGGGTACGTCGAGATCAGGTCGGTGTGGGCGTCGTAGTAGCTGTCGATGGTCCCGACATCGCGCCAGTAGCCGTGGTCGCGTTCGCTCTCGCCCGGCACGACGTTGCCGCTGAAGTCGTAGACGGCCGCCTGGCCCTTGTCCACGAGCGCGGGGATGATGTCGCGGCCCATGTCGTGTTTGGACCCGACGTTCTTCGAGTCCGCGTGCAGCGCGTCGAGCATCACCTGCGTGGTGAACACGTAGTTGCCCATCGACACGTACGCCTCGTCGGGCGAGTCCGGGAGACCCGGCGGGTCCGCGGGCTTCTCGAGGAACGCGTCGATCTTCGTGCCGTCGCCGGTCTGGATCACGCCGAACGCGCTCGCCTCCGCGCGCGGCACGCGGATGCCCGCCACGGTCACCCCGGCACCCGACGCGATGTGCTCGTCGATCATCTGTCGCGGGTCCATGCGGTAGATGTTGTCGGCGCCGAACACCGCGATGTAGGCGGGCGACTCGTCGTAGACCAGGTTGAGGCTCTGGTGGATCGCGTCGGCGCTGCCCTGGAACCACCGCGGGCCCAGCCGCTGCTGCGCGGGCACCGGCGTCACGTACTCGCCGGTCAGCGACGAGAGCCGCCACGTGGTGGAGATGTGGCGGTCGAGCGAGTGCGACTTGTACTGCGTGAGCACGCAGATCCGCCGGATCCCGCCGTGGACGAGGTTCGACAGCACGAAGTCGATAAGGCGGTGCACCCCGCCGAAGGGCACCGCGGGTTTGGCCCGGTCGGCGGTGAGCGGCATGAGCCGCTTGCCCTCGCCACCGGCCAGCACGATCCCCAGGACATCCGATCCGTCGATCACGAAACCCTCCCGCACGCCTCGTAGATCGCGACCGTCCTCGCGGCGATCGCCGCCCAGCCGAACTCTCCCACGGCCCGGTCGCGCCCGGCCAGACCCAGCGCCGCGGCCCGGCCGGGATCCGCGACCAGCTCGTTGATCCGCCGCGCGAGCCCCGACTCGAACGCCGCGGTGTCGTTCTCGTCGTAGTGCACGAGCAGTCCCGTCGCGCCGTCGTCGACGACCTCGGGGATTCCGCCGACGTCACTGGCCACTACCGCGGTGCCGCAGGCCATCGCTTCGAGGTTCACGATGCCCAGCGGCTCGTACACCGACGGGCAGACGAACACGGTCGCGTGGGTCAGCAGCTGCACGACCTCGGGGCGCGGCAGCATCTCCGGGATCCAGTGCACACCGGTGCGCTTCTCCTGCAGCTCGGCGACGAGACCGCGGAACTCGGCGTCGAGCTCCGGGGTGTCGGCGCCGCCCGCGCACAGCACGAGCTGCACGTCCTCGGCGAGCTCGGCGCCGGCGCGGACGAGGTGCGGCACGCCCTTCTGCCGCGTGATGCGCCCGACGAACAGCGCGTACGGCCGGTCCGGGTCGATGCCGTGCTTCGCCAGCACGTCGCGGCCGGGGTCGGGGCGGTAGAGCGTGGTGTCGATCCCGTTGTGCACCACGTGCACCCGCGCGGGGTCGACGGCCGGGTACGCGGTGAGCACGTCTTTGCGCATGCCCGCGCTCACGGCGATGATCGCGTCGGCCGCCTCGTACGCGTCCTTCTCGATCCACGAGGACACGCGGTAACCACCGCCGAGCTGCTCGGCCTTCCAGGGGCGCAGCGGTTCGAGCGAGTGCGCGGTGATCACGTGCGGGATGCCGTGGGCGAGCTTCGCGAGGTGCCCACCGAGGTTCGCGTACCAGGTGTGGCTGTGGGCGAGGTCGTGCCCGGCCAGCGCGTCGGCCATCGACACGGCGATGTCCATGGTCGCGAACGCGGTTTGGGAGTAACCGTGGAGATCACGGTGGCCGTGGGCACCGTCGTCTCGGTCCGGCCCCCAGCAGTGCACGTCCAGGTCGACCAGCGACCGCAGTTCGCGGGCGAGGAACTCGACGTGCACCCCCGCTCCGCCATAGACGTCCGGCGGGTACTCCCGGGTGAGCAGGCCGACCTTCATGCCCCGACCCTAAACGGCACGGGCTGGGAAGTGCAGTACGGGGAAGCGACCAATCCGTGTCGTGATCGACTCACCGGGCTCGCGTCCCGGTGACCGGGCCGACGCGGTCGACGACGGGCAGCCGCAGCCCGTGGTGGGCGAGTTCGCGGGCGGCGAGGTCGGCGACGACGTCGGGATCGCGCTCACGCCAGCCCGTGGTGAGGTCGCCGGGGCGGACCTTGCGCGGCAGGGGCCGTGTGACGAGCGCGCGCAGGGCGAGCAGGTCGAGTCCGTCGGCGCCCTGGCGGCGCAGCCGGGCCGCGGCCGTCGCGCCGCGCGTGAAGTGCCAGCGCAGCGGCAGCCACGAGACCAGCAGGAACACCAGCGGCACGGAGACGACCAGCACCGCGAGCCACCACGCGAGGTCCTCGACGGCGGTGATCTGCCACCGGCCCGCGTCGGCGAGGTCGGTGCCGGCCGCCGATCCCGAGTGGAGCGCGTCGGCGAGCGGGTGGCCGATCAACGGCACCTGGCCGGCCTTGTCGGCGGCCGCGTCGAACGTGGCGCGCAGCCCGGAACCCGCGTCGACGAGCCCGTCGCCCGGCGCGCGCAGGCGCATGACCTCGTCGTACACGCGCACGGCCAGCCACGCGGCGAACGCGAGCAGCCCGAACGCGAACACGTCGCTGAGCACCTGCGCGGTGCGGCGGACCGGGCGGTCGGCGTAGACCTTCATCGGGGCCCCTCACTCTCGCGGCCCCGGCCAACTACCCGGGCCGTCGCTCGGCGAACCACGATTACTCCTTGTGCAGCAACGGCTTCCGCTCCCCGACGACCACCGTCGCCCCGAGATCTTCCGACTCCTCGACCCACGCGCGCAGCCCGACCTGCTCCAACGCTGCGACGGCCGACTCCGCCTGCCGCTCGCTCGTCTCGAACAGCACGCGGCCGCCGGGTGCCAGCCACCGCGGCGCCTGGGCGACCACGCGCCGCAGCACGTCG
This sequence comes from Amycolatopsis sp. NPDC049253, assembly GCF_040678995.1. Classification (NCBI taxonomy): domain Bacteria; kingdom Bacillati; phylum Actinomycetota; class Actinomycetes; order Pseudonocardiales; family Pseudonocardiaceae; genus Amycolatopsis; species Amycolatopsis sp. NPDC049253. Next base: position 578,264 of record NZ_JBFAQX010000002.1, read on the forward strand.
AGCCCGTCGGCTCCCCCGTCCAGCGCCACGAGCGGCTCGTGTTCCCGCGCCTCCGGCGGCAGCAGCTCGACCTCGCCACTCGGCACGTACGGCACGTTCGAAATCAGCACCTCGACCCGGCCGCGCAACCGCTCGGGCACGGGTTCGAACAGGTCGCCTTCGTAAACCTCACCGTCGATGTTCGAACGCGCACACCGCACCGCCACCGGATCGACGTCCGCCGCGTGCAGTTGCACACCGGGCACCTCGGCGGCCACCGTCGCCCCGAGCGCCCCGGACCCGCAGCACAGGTCGAGCACCACCGCGCCCGGCCGCGCGAACCCCGCCGCCAGCCGCGCGAGCAGCTCCGTGCGGTGCCGCGGCACGAACACGCCCTCGGCCACCGCGAACCGCCGCCCGGCGAACTCCGCCCAGCCGACCACGTACTCCAGCGGCTCTCCCTCGACGCGCCGCCGCACCAACGTCTCCAATGCCGCGGCGTCCCCCGCCGCCGCCTCGCCGAGCACGCGCGCCTCCTCCTCGGCGAACACACACCCCGCCGCCCTCAACCGCACGACCACCGCCTCGACATCCCAGGACACGTGCAACCAAAAGCCTTTCCACACACGAAGAAACCGCTGAAACCTCGGCAAACCGACGACGGGGCCGACCGCCCGCACGACCGCCGGCGACCGCCGGCTCACCAGCCGCCACGAACACACCCCACCGGGGATCCGCCCAGCCCCTCCCCCACCCCGATCCGAAGCCGCCACACGGTTCGGGGGCAGTTGTCAAGGTACTCTTTCCAGCCTTGGCAACTGCCCCCGAACCGTAGTGACACTCGTCTTCGGGGCGCCGTCCCCCTCTTCACGTCCCACCTCCGAAACCGCGCCCGAAGCAGGACCGAACTGGAAATCTCGGTGCCCTGAAACGTCGGGCCGCGGCCAGGAAAACGTCCGGGGAAGTTCAGGCCGGAGGCCTTGCGAGGAGAGCAACCGTTCTCCCCCGGGTCACGCGCTCGGACACCGCCAACCGGGTAATCTGACCAGACGCTTGTACCAGTTTTTCTCCCGGAAGGCGGTGATCCGCAGGTGGCGGCCACCCGGCCCACCGTCACGCGGCGGCGCGAACTGGCGCACACCAGCGCCCGGTCGCTGCTCATGACGGTGCTCGGCGAGTACGTGCTGCCTCGCCAGGAGCCGGTCTGGACGTCGTCGCTGGTCGACGCCCTCGCGTTGTTCAAGGTCGAGGAGAAGTCGGCCCGCCAGGCGCTCGCCCGCGCGTCCGGCGAAGGCTGGCTGAAGTCCGAACGCGCGGGCCGGCGCGTGCGCTGGCTGCTGACCCCGCCGGGGCGCCGCCTGCTGAGCGAAGGCGCCGAGCGCATCTACGGGTTCGGCCGCCAGACCGGCGAGTGGGACCGCACGTGGCTGGTGCTGCTCGTGTCGGTGCCCGAATCCCAGCGCGACCTGCGCCACCGCATGCGCACCCGGCTCAGCTGGGCGGGCTTCGGCTCCCCCGCGCCGGGCGTGTGGATCAGCCCGAACGTCGGCGCGGAGCCCGAGGCCGCCCGGCTCGTCGCGGAGCTCACCGACGGCGGGCAGGCCATGTCGTTCGTCGCGAGCTACGCCGAGATCGGCGACGAGCAGCAGATGGTCGCGCGCGCCTGGGACCTGCGCGAGCTCGAACACCACTACGAGCGTTTCATCGACGAGTTCACCGGCCTCGCGCCCCGATCGGGCGAGGCCGTGCTGCTCGCGCAGACGCGCCTGGTGCACGAGTGGCGCCGCTTCCCGTTCCTCGACCCGGATCTGCCACGCAACCTCCTGCCCGACCGCTGGAGCGGCACGCAGGCGGCCGAGCTGTTCCACGCCCGCCACGCCGAGTGGCGCGACGAGGCCCAGCAGCACTGGGACTCCTTCGTGGAGAGCGGCGACTAGTTCAGCCGCGCGGCGCGTACTCCGCGACCAGGACGTGTCCGCGCCGGCCGGGCCGAACGACATCGCGCCGCCGGGCTGGCCGATGGGCGCGTCGCGGCCGGGCAGGGCCTCGGTGAAGAAGCGGCGGTTGTCCTCGGCGAAGGCGGCGTACTCGTCGGGCACGTGCCGGTCCTGCGAGATCGCCTCGACCGGGCAGGCGGGCTCGCAGTTGCCGCAGTCGATGCACTCGAACGGGTTGATGTAGAGCTTGCGCTCACCTTCGTAGATGCAGTCGACGGGGCACTCCTCCATGCAGGAGCGGTCGGTGATGTCGATGCACGGTTCGGCGATGACGTACGGCATGTTCTTCTCTCCCAACGGTTTTCAGATGTGAGCAGGGCGGGCTCGTCGGTGGAGTGGCCGGGGAACACCGGCGCGGCGGGGTCGAGGTGGTGCGCGGCGTTGTTCACGGCCGTCGCGGCTTCGCCGAAGCCGACGGCGATGAGCCGCACCTTGCCGGGGTAGTCGTTGATGTCGCCCGCGGCGAAGATGCCGGGGACCGAGGTGGCCATGGCCGCGTCGACCGGGATGTGGCGGCGGTTCTCGAGGTCGATGCCCCACTGCAGCAGCGGCCCGAGGTTGGCGGTGAACCCCAGTGCGGCGATGATTCGCCCGCACGGCAGCGTCCGCGCGCCGTCACCGCTCTTCAGCTCGACGCCGGTGACCTCCGAACCGCCGAGGACCCGCGAAACTTCCGCGTTGACGACCAGTTCCACACCGAGTTCTCGCACGGCCGCGACGGTCGCCGGGTGGGCGCGGAAGGTTTCGCGCCGGTGCACGAGCTTCACGGACTTCGCGACCGGGTGCAGCGCGAGCGCCCAGTCGAACGCGGAGTCACCGCCGCCGACGATCACGACGTCGGAGCCGGCGTAGTCGTCGAGGTGGCGCACGAAGTAGGCCAGGCCGTTGCCGTCGAACGCGGCCGCCGGGACGAGCGGGCGCGGGGTGAACGTGCCGATGCCGCCGGTCACGATCACCGCGCGCGCCTCGATCCGCGTGCCGAGGTGCGTGGTCACGGCGAACGTGCCCGGGCCGCGCTCCAGCACGTCGGCGCGGTGGCCGAGCAGGTACCGCGGCCCGAACGGCGCGGCCTGCTCAAGCAGGCGCTCGACCAGATCGCGCCCGCGGACGGACGGGAACCCGGCGACGTCGAAGATCTGGTTCTCCGGGTACATCGCGGTGATCTGCCCACCCGGTTCGGGCAGCGAGTCGACGACGGTGACCGACAGGCCGCGGAAGCCGGCGTAGTAGGCGGCGTAGAGGCCGGTGGGGCCGGCGCCGATCACGAGCACGTCGGCGCGGACGACCGGCGGAGCGTCCGGAGTGGACATTCTGCGCTCCTCGGTGGGTGCCTCAGGGAAGGTGGACGTATTCGTACTCGAACGGCTGACCGTTGATCCCGTTGCCCGGCGGCGCGACCCAGCCAGCGATCTTGCCGCGCTCGTACACCGGGTGCATCAGCGAGCGCACGAACGCGAGGTCCTCGGAGGTCGGCAGCCAGTTGCGGCGGTTGGCTTCCCGCGTGGCCTCGTCGACGATGGTGCCGTCGGGCGTGATGTGGTGGCCGGCGTTGAGGCCGACCTGGCGGTTGAACCCCGGGTGCGGCAAGGCGAAGCGGAAGTCGATGCCCGCGTCGGCGACGATCTTGTTCCAGCGGTTGAGGCCGTTGCGGCAGTCGGCGATGTACTCGCCGCGCAGGTCGAGGTTGAGCGCGAGCAGCGTCTGCACCTCTTCGGTGTCCCACGTGCCGTCGGCGCGCGGGCGGTCGAGGAACGTGCTGTCGGCGGTGAGCTGGTGGTCGTCCTTGCGGCGTGTCTCGTGCCAGCGGCCCTTGAGGCCGGCGGTGTAGTAGTTCGCGGCGTTGGCGGAGGTTTCGCTGCCGAACAGGTCCAGCGAGACGGTGTAGTGGAAGTTGAGGTAGCGCTGGATGATGTCGAGCGGGATGCCGCCGTGCGAGGCGATGTCGAGCGTGTCGTGCTCGCGGATCAGCTCGGCGCTGCGGGTCACCACGCGGTCGATGCCGGTCGTGCCGACGAACATGTGGTGCGCTTCCTCCTTCAGCATGAACTCGCAGGTGCGCGAGAGCGGGTCGAAGGAGGATTCCTTGAGGGTGCCGAGCTGGTACTTGCCGTCGCGGTCGGTGAAGTAGGTGAACATGTAGAAGGCGAGCCAGTCGGCCGTTTCCTCGTTGAACGCGCCGAGGATGCGTGGCGTGTCGGGGCTGCCGGAGTTGCGGAAGAGCGGGCCCTCGGCTTCCTCGCGGCATTCTTTGCCGAAATAGGCGTGCAGCAGGCAGACCATGGGCCCAGAGGTGGCGGCCTTCTTCGACGTTGACCTGGAAGAGGTTCCGCAGGTCGTAGAGGCTCGGCGCGGTGAGACCGAGCAGCCGCTGCTGCTCCACGGACACCGGTTCGGTGTCACCCTGGATCACGATCAGACGCTGCAGATCCGCGCGGTACTCCCCCGGAACCTGTTGCCACACTTCGTTTCCCGCGTGCTCGCCGAAGGCGATGCGCCGATCGGGATCGCGCTCGGCGAGGAAGACGCCCCAGCGGTAGTCGGGCACGTTCACGTGCCCGAAGTGCGCCCAGCCTTCGCGGCCCACGCTCACGGCGGTGCGCAGGTACACGCCCTGCGTCTCCAGAGTCGGGCCCATCTCGCCCCACCAGTTCAGGAACTTCGGCTGCCAGCCCTCGAGCGCGCGCTGCAGGCGGCGGTCGTCCGCGAGGCCGACGTTGTTGGGGATCTTGCCGGAGTAGTCGATCTTCTCGGGCACGGTCAGACTCGCTTCCGGCCGAAGCTCGCCTTCTGGCCCGTGCCGTAGCGGCGCAGCGCGCCTTCGGGGCCCGAGGCGTTCGGGCGGGTGAAGATCCAGTTCTGCCACGCGGTGAGGCGGCCGAAGATCTTGGTTTCGATCGTTTCCGGGCCGACGAACCGGTGGTTGGCCTCCATGCCCGTAAGGGCGTCGGGGCTCAGCGAAGCACGGCCCTCCAGCGCGATCCGGATCTCGTCTTCCCAGTCGATGTCGTCGGGGGCGCCGGTGACGAGGCCAAGCTCGACGGTCTCCTGGGGCGTCAGCGCGCGGCCCTGTTCGCGGCGGAGCCAGGCGAGGTGGTCGTGTTCACCGTAGAACCGGGATTCCAGGCGGGAGAGGCCGTTGCCCATCGGGAACGGGCCGAAGTTGGCTTCCGACAAGGTGATCGTGGCGCGTTCTTCGGGGTCTTCGTCGTCGAGGGGCGGACCGTCCAGAATGTACTGCCGGTCGGCGGCGAGGGCGAGCTCCAGCAGGACGCCGGCGAAGCAGCTGCCCGGTTCGATGAGCGCGATGAGGCTGCGGCTGGTGACGTCGAGCCGCTTGAGGACACGCTTGGCGTAGTGGCGGATCTCGTTGCACAGCCAGTCTTCGCCGGCTCGGCCGAGCACGGCGCGCTCGTGGGCCAGCACCTTTTCGGCGTCACCGCTCGTGCGCAGGAGCCAGGTGCCGAGGCCCGATTCGTTGGTGCGCAGGCGGAGGATGAGGTCGTCGAGCTCTCGGGTGACGGCCAGCAGCCAGTTTCCGGCGCCCTGCTGGTGGATCTCCCGCGTGGTCCGCGGCGCTGCTTCTTCCGGTCCGTGCACGGTGATCTCGACGATGCCGGCCGGGCGGTCGAACACGGCGGTGACGTGCGGGTAGGTCAGGCCCGACTCCGTCGCGCCGCGGTCGAGCGGCGTCAGCTCGATGCCTTGCGCACCGGCGGGCCGGGTGCTGTTCTCGGCCAGCTCCAGCGCCCGCTTCTCGACTGCCCGGCGGAAGTCGCGGCGCGGAGCCAGCTCGTCGACGAGCTTCCAGTCGACGGCCGTTTTCCCCTTCACACCGTCACTTCGCGTGGCGAACACGTCGGCGCGGTCCTTGCGCACGCCGCGCTTGTCGACCACCCGCGTGAGCCCGCCCGTGCCGGGCAGCACACCGAGCAGCGGCACCTCGGGCAACGCGACAGTCGACGAATTATCGTCGATGAGGATTATTTTGTCACACGCCAGCGCGCGCTCGTACCCGCCACCCGCGCACGCCCCGTTCACGGCCGCGAGGTACGTCTGACCGGAGTTCCCGGTCGCGTCCTCCATGCCGTTGCGCGTCTCGTTGGTGAACTTGCAGAAGTTCACCTTCCACGCGTGCTCCGACGCCGCCAGCATCCGGATGTTCGCGCCGGAGCAGAAGACGCCGTCCTTGTCACTCGTCACCACGACCGTGCGGACGCCCGGATGCCCGAAGCGAAGCCGTTGCGTGGCGTCGTAAAGCTCGATGTCCACGCCGAGGTCGTAGGAGTTGAGCTTGAGCTCGTAGCCGGGCACCAGCCCGCCGTCCTCGGCCACGTCGAGCTCCAGCCAGGCCACCGGCCCGTCCACGCGCAGCCGCCAATGCCGGTACCCCTCAGGGCTCCGGTCGAAGCTCACACCCCTGCTGCGATGGGGACCGCCACCTCGGCACCCTGCGCGACAACCGTCATGGCGAACGCCTCCTCACTCGGGGTCGGCAGGCGTAGTCTCTACATAAGTCACTATGTTCGTCAAGCTTATGTAGAACATAGCGTGCGGGGTGCCACTGCTCCGTCCGGGCAAATCCCCTGGCCCAGCCCTCCCCGGCGGCGCTACTTTCTCCCCTGATCGCAGTCGCAACTGCGCAACCACGCCGGCCCGGCAAGCGTGCGTCGGGGGACGCCCACGGACGGCCTGTTTCCAGGGGGAAACTCTTGTCCCGCAGATCCCCGCGCGGGGTCTTCCGGCTGCTCGCCGGACTGACCGCCGCGCTGACTCTCGGCGCCCTCGTGACGCCCGCGGCCTCCGCCGACCCGGCGAAGCTGGTGATCACGGCTTCCGTCGACAGCGGCGTGCACCTGGTCGGAGAGCCGTTCCCGGTCACGGTGACGGTGCACAACGCCTCGACCGAGACGTTGACCGCCATCAGCCTGCACACCGACCAGGACTCCGGCTCGTACCTGTCCTTCGACGGCTGGGATGAGTTCGGCTATCCCGGCGCCACGCTCGCCCCGGACGAGACCCGAAACCTCACCCTCAACGCGACCGTGTACACTTGGGGCGGCGGCTCGCCCGAGTTCGACATCACCAGCACGAGCATCCCGTCGTGGGACGTGCAGCCGGCGCACCTGAGCGTGCCGTTCGTGGACCCGACCACGACCACCGGCACGCTGCACGGGGTCGTGTACGGCGACCGCGACGGCGACAGCACGTTCGAACCCGGAGAGGGCCTCGCCGGGGCGCCCGTGACGATCTACGGCGACCGGACGCTCGACACCGTGACCAGCGCGGACGGCAGCTTCACCTTCGCCGACCTGCCTGCTCGGTACTATCAGCTGTCCTCGGCGAAGCTGCCCGACGGCTGGATCCTCCCCGACACCAATATCGGCTTCGGCGTCACCGGTGGCGACCAGAACGTCGAGGTGCGCGCGGTACGGCCGTTGTCGGACCAGCTCCACGCGACGGCGTCGGTGGATCGCGAAAGCTACGCGCCGGGCGACCAGGCACAAGTGACCTTCACGCTGACCAACACCGGATCCCAGGCGTTGTCGGGGATCAGCGGGAACTGTGACCGCATCGGCGGCAGCCAGTACCAGCTCACGGGTTGGCAGTCGTGGACCGACCTCGTGTACCCGGCTTCGCTGACGTTCGCACCCGGTGAGACCCGCACCTTCACCGAGACCGGAACCGTTCCGCCCCTCGCGGACCAGTACGGCGGGTTCGCCGTCGACTGCGACTTCGGTCCCGAACTCGGAAACCCCGACAGCAATCCGGAAGTCCGGCTGTGGGCGCGAGTGCCGGGTGCACCGGGCACCACCAGCGGCTGGATCTACCACGACGACAACAAAAACAGCACCCAAGATCCCGGCGAAGCCATCGCGGACACCGCCGCGAGCCTGGTGGACATCCTCTCCGGCCAGACCGCGGCGACGGGGACCACCGACGCCGACGGGCACGTCTCGTTCGGATCGGTGCCCGCCGGACGTTACGACCTGAAGGTGGCCGACGGCTGGGTCCCGGCCTACGCGGGCAGCTTCCAGGTCCAGGCGGGAACGTGCCAGAGCTGCGTCTGGGAGTGGTCCCAGATCTACACGCGCAGCTAGCCCGGAACCGGGCCCGGGTCAGCGATACCCCGGGCCCGGTTCCGGCGTCACGTTCGCCGTCGTGATCTCGTCGCCGCAGTGGGTGCAGGTCAGCAGGGGGGCCACGGGTTCGCCGCAGGAGTGGCGCAGCACGAGCGGCGGGCCGTCGGGTACGGGGAGGTGCTCGTCGCCCCAGCGCATGAGGATCACCAGCGCCGGGAAGATCTCCTTGCCGGTCGCGGTGAGGCGGTATTCGTGGCGGTCCGGGTCGGTGGCGTAGACCACGCGGTCGAGCACGCCCTGTTCCACGAGCTGCTTGAGCCGCGCCGACAGTGTCGGGCGGGGGATGCCGAGGTTGCGGGCGAACTGGGCGTAGCGGCGGACGCCGAAGAACGCCTCGCGCAGGATGAGCAGCGTCCAGCGTTCGCCGAGGACGTCGAGGGCGCGGCCGACGGACTCGGTGGTGAAGCGCTGCGACCCGGCCGTCACGGGGCCAGCTCGCGCAGCAGGGTGCGGCCCGCCGGGTCTTCCGCCGTGGCCGGGACCAGACCCACGTGGTCGGCGCCCGCCGCGTGGTAGGCCGCGATGCGTTCGCGCACCTGGGCGGCGGACCCGATCGCCCCGACGTCGGCGACCAGCGAAGGCGGCACCACCAGTGCCGAGCGCTTGGCGCCGGAACGCGCCGCGGCGACGAGCTCGCCGTACCCCAGCTCGGCGAACATCTCGCCATAGCCGGGCGGGCTCAGGTACACGCCGGCCTGCGCCGCGAGCTGCCGCAGGGTCGCCTCCCCCGGGTTCAGCGCCACCGGCACCCACGCGGCCAGCCGTGGCGGCGTGCGGCCCGCGGCGTGCGCCTGGCCGTCGATCTCCTTGCGCACGCGCGAAACGTGCGAGGGTGGCACGAGATTCAGCACGACCTCGTCCGCGATCTCCGCGGCCACGCGCGTCATCGCCGGCCCGAACGCGGCCACCGTGATCGGCACCGGCGCCGGCTCCCGCAGGCGAAACCCGTTGCTGCGCACGTGTTTCCCGTGGACGGACAGCCGTTGTCCCTCGAGGACGGTCCGGACCGCGGCCACGGTCTCCCGCATCCGCAGAGCCGCGTGGTCCCACGGCCGGTCGTGCCAGCCGCTCACGATCGCCGGGCTCGACCCGCCCAGCGCCAGCCCCACGGGCCTGCGCGCCAGCGCCGCGACCGACGCCACTCCCAACCCGAGCGCCACCGGCGTACGCACCCCGAGCGGCAACGGCCCGATCTTCACCCCGATCCGTTCCGTCCGCAGGCTGACGGCCGTGGCGAGCGCGAACGCGTCGAACGTCGCCATCTCCCCGACCCACAACTCCCCGAACCCGCACCGGTCGGCCTCCACGGCGATGTCCACCGCCTCCGCCGCCGGCCGATCCAGCCAGAACGGCGTCACCACCCCGACCGCGTTCACAGCTGCGCCGTGTCGGTCGAGAGGCCGAGCAGGACGCGGCCGGTCAGCTCGTAGGTGGCGGGGTTGACCTGGAAGTGTGCGGTGGCCGTGTGCGCGTCGCGGAATCGGCGCTGCAGCGGGGAAGTCTCGTAGATGGCCGAGCCGCCGCCGAGGTCGTAGAGGGAGCGGACGACGTCGGCCGAGGTGCGGACCGCGTGGGTGCACGCGAGGCGCAAAGCGAGGCGAAGGTCTTCCGGCACCGTGGAATCAGCCGAAGCCGCCTGCCAGGCGTCGTCGATCGCGCGGTAGTAGAACTCGCGGGCCGCGCGCAGCGAAGCTTCGGCCTCGGCGACGGCGCTCTGCGCGGCCGGGCGTTCGGCCAGTGTGCGGCGGGAACCGCTGGGGTGCTTCGCCGTGGCCAGCTCGGTGAACTCCGTGATCGCGCCCCGCGCGTTGCCCAGGGCGGCGGCGGAGATCGACGCGGCGAAGAAACCGAACAGCGGGAACCGGTGCAGCTGCCCGGCGCCGGCGGGCGGACCGTCCACAACGGACAAGAGCCGGTGGTCCGGCACGAACACCGCGTCGGCGCTCGTGTCGTGGCTGCCGGTGCCGCGCAGGCCCGACGTGTGCCAGGTGTCGTGGACGTGCAGCTCAGCCGTGGGGATCGCGGCGACCACGAGCTTCCCGTCGAGCACGACGCCCAGGAAGATCCAGTCCGCGTGCGGCACGCCACTGCAGAACGACCAGCGCCCCGACACCGTGACCCCGCCGTCCACGGCCACCGCCTTGCCTCGCGGCGCCCAGACGCCGGCGGCCACGGCGCCGGGGTCACCGAAAACCTCCAGGCCGCCCTTCTCCGGCAGGTACGCGCCGAGCAGGCTGCTCGTGGCCGCGATCGACACGCACCAGCCCGCCGACGCGTCGGCCTCGGCCACGCGCTCGGCGGCGCGCAGGATCGCCGCCGCCGAAGGTTCCGCGCCGCCGAGCGCGGCCGGCAGCCCGGCGCGGAACAGCCCCGAAGCCTTGGCCGCGGAGACCACCTCGGGCGCCAGCGCGCGAAGCCGTTCGGTTTCCCCGGCGTGCTCCGCGGCCGCCGCGGCCACCGGTTGCGCCTTGTGGAGCAGGTCGTCGCGAGTGCCCACTGTCGTCCTCCGACCGGTTCAGGAAACTTACCGGTTCAGAATTCTTACCGACTCGCTGTGACCTGTCAACGTCCGCTGGTCAGGGCACCACGACCACGGGCCAGATCCCCGCGCGCACCAGGCGGTTGCCCACCGAGCCGACGAGCCGGTGCCCGCCCTGCTCCGACGCCCCGACCACGACCATGTCGGCGCTCACCTCGAGCGCGGCTTCCTTCAGCTCCGGGTAGGCCTCGCCGCGGCGCACCACGAACGTCACGGGCACCCCGAGCTCGTCCGCGCGTGCGTGCAGCTCGGACCGCAGCTGCGCGATCTCCTCGGTGAACGTCTGCTGCTCGACGTCGACCACGGCGGCCGCGGCCAGCCCGGCCCACATCGACGGCGCCGCGACGTACACGACCACCAGCCGCGCCCGCTGGCGCCGGGCCAGACCCGCCGCATACGAAGCCGCGCGCAACCCCGTCGGCGATGTGTCCGTGCCGACCAGGATCACGCGCGGTCCGTCGGTTCCCCGTTCGTACGGCCCGGATTTCCACCGCGGGCCGTACTCCTCGACCAGATCTTCCACGGGGCCCATTATGTCCGGAGCGGTCAGCCTTCCCCGGCCACGTTCTCCACCGAGCGGCCCGTGGTGCGCGGCCCGAGGATCGCGATGTCCAGCGCCACCAGCACGAGCGCCGCGCCGATCACCACGAACAGTGTGGTCGCGCCCGAGCTGTCGAGCAGCGGGACCAACACGAACGGCATCACACCGCTCGCCAGCCGCGAAATCGAGTACGTGCCGCTGGACGCCGTGGAACGCAGGCCCGTCGGGAAGATCTCGGCCTGGTAGATGTGGTACGCGTTGGAGAACACGTTGCTGATCGCCGTGTAGATGAACCCGAAGACGATGGCGAGCGCGATGGAGCTCGCGAGCCCGAACGCGAGGCCGAACACCGCCATCGCGAGCACCGAGCCGATGACCAAGTGCTTGCGCTCCAAGCGTTCCACGAGCGGCAGCGACAACGCCGAGCCCACCGGGTAGCCGAGGAACGTGAGCGCGGTGAACAGCAGCGACTGCGAAACCGGGTAGCCCTTCGCGGCGAGCACGAGCGGGACCATCGTGCCGAAGCCGTAGTAGCCGATGGTCTGGAGCACGTGGAAGAGCGTCATCATGATCGTGCGGCGGCGGTACGTCGGCCCGAACAGGTCACGCACCGGCGCGGCCTTGCGCACGGGCTTCTCGGCCGGCGCGGCCACGGGCTCGGCGGCCGGGGCCTGGCCCGCCTCGGCCTCGAGCCCCCGGATCACGGTCTCCGCCTCCTGCGTGCGCCCCACCGAGTGCAGCCAGCGCGGCGACTCCGGCAGGCCGCGGCGCAGCAGGAACACCACGCCGGCGCCGAGCGCGCCGATCACGAACAGCCAGCGCCAGCCGGCGATGCCCAGAAACGAGCCCTCGGTGAGCCCCTTCGCGAGGAACCCGACGACCGGCACCCCGCAGAACGCGAGCGTGTATGCCCACGCGATCAGCTTGCCGCGCTTGCGGGCGGGCAGCAGGTCGGTGAGGTAGGTGTCGGCCAGTGGCGGTTCGGCGCCGAGGCCCACGCCGGCGAAGAACCGGGTGATCAGCAGCATGATCGCGTTGCCGCTGAACGCGCCGAGCAGCGAGAAGAACGAGTACAGCGCCAGATTGAGCAGGAACGCCCCGCGCCGGCCGAAGCGGTCGGCCAGCCGGCCGAGCAGCAACGCGCCGAAGAACATGCCGAGGAACGTCGAGGCCAGCAGCGGCGGGAGCGCCGCCTTGCTGAGCTTGAACTCGCTGACCAGCACCGCGCTGATCGTCCCGGTCAGGAACACCTCGTAGAACTCGAAGAACAGGCCGAGCCCGACGGCGACCGTCGCGCGCCGGTGAGTGCGGGTGACCGGCAACCGGTCGAGCCGCGCCGCGACCGCGGCCGTCCCCGGCTCCGCCGTGTCGAGGGGGTTCGCCATCCGTCGTCTCCTTTGACAGTCATGGCCGCGCGGATCAAGCGTGAGGCAGGATCCACTATGTGATTCGTGCTCCCATGATGTGGCGACGTGCGCGTGGGCGTCAAGGGTTGCGGAGCGTTGCGGATCAGCCTGCGGGGTCCACTGATCGGGACAGATCCGGCCCCGGCAGGCCGCTCACCAGCGCGAAGAGTGGCGAGCCGCGCGGGCGGATCGCACGACAAGAAATCTTCACTTCGCAACGAACCCGGTGAACAACCCATATCAGACACCACGACCGCCCCTGGCCGCACGAGCCATGGCCGGCGCGGGCCGCTTCGGGGAGGTCGACCACGTCCACGCGGACCCAGGTGAAGGCGGGCCGGCAACGGCGGGCGCCGGCAACGCCGAACCAGTCCACGGCGGAACCAAGCGAAGATCGGATCGGACCAGGGTGAACCGGGCACGACCAGGCCAGCTCATCCAGGTGGAACGAAAGCCGCGCAGGTCAGCCGATGCACCTCAGCCGGAAGAGCGGAGTGGCACTTTCAGCTGACCACGCCGCCGACCATCCCCCACACAGCCCCGAACACCAGCGGCACCAGCCGACCACGCCGCCGACCATCCCCCACACAGCCCCGAACACCAGCAGCGCCAGCCGACCACGCCACCAGCCCTCCCCCACACAGCCCCGAACACCAGCAGCACCAGCCGACCACGCCACCAGCCCTCCCCCACACAGCCCCGAACACCAGCAGCACCAGCCGACCACGCCGCCGACCATCCCCCACACAGCCCCGAACACCAGCAGCGCCAGCCGACCACGCCACCAGCCCTCCCCCGCGCAACCGCCCCGGACTATCAGCCGATGACGTCGCGAGCCATTCCCGCGCGGTAGCCGAGCCGTTCCGACGCCGCGGCTGCCGCGGCGAGGACCAGGGGTGCCAGGCGTGGCACGTCGACCGCCGTCATGCGCTGCGTCGGCGCGCCGATGCCGATCACGGCGCTGAGCTCGCCCGTCAGGCCGAACACCGGGGCGCTCAGCGAGGCCGCGCCGAGGTCGCGTTCCTCGAAGCTGCTGGCGTAGCCGTCGGCGCGGACCTGGGCGAGCTGCTGGTTGAGCTGGTCGATGTCGACGATCGTGTGCTCGGTGAAGCGCGCCAGCCCGTGGCCGACGGCGTCGCGCAGCGCCAGCCGGTCCCACGCCAGGAAGACCTTCCCGGCCGAGCCGGCGTGCAGCGGCATCACCATGCCGACCACGAAGAGCCGGATCACCGGGTGGCGCGACTCGGCCAGCGACACCACCGTGCGGAAGGCGCCGTCGCGCACGTACAGGCAGGCCGTTTCGCCCGAGTCGTCGCGCAGCTTGTGCAGCACGGGACGCACGAGCCGCACCAGGTCGAGGCCGAAGGTGCCCGGCGCGGCCCAGCGCACGAGGCCGAGCCCGACCCGGTAGGTGTCGTCGTAGCGGTCGAGGAAGCCTTCGCGCACGAGGTTGTGCACCAGCCGCTGGCAGGTGCTCGCAGGCAGGCCGGTGGCGCGGGTGATCTGCTGCAGGGTCAGCTCGGGCTCCTCGATCGTGAACGACTCGAGGATCTGCTTGAACTTCCGCAGCACCAGCACCGGTGCGGTGCCGCCCCGCTCTTCCGCCATCGCCGCCCCGCTTCTGTGACCCACCCGACTGTTTCGCCGAGTGTAGTCAGCCTCGATCGTCTTGACGGCATCACACGCACCCGTATTCTGAGTTAGCAACTCACTATGTGGTTGGAGCGTGATCATGAGCAACCGAGGCCCTCTCACCGGGGTGCGGGTGGTCGAACTGGGCAACTTCATCGCCGCGCCCACCGCCGGCAGGCTGCTGGCCGACTTCGGCGCCGACGTCGTGAAGGTCGAGCGCCCGGGCAGCGGCGACGAGCTGCGGCGCTGGCGCCTGCACGCGGGCGACACCTCCCTCCTCTTCCGCGCGCTGGGCCGCAACAAGCGGTCGGTCACCCTCGACCTGCGCTCCCCCGACGGCCAGGACGTCGCGCGCAAGCTCATCGCGAACGCCGACGTCGTCCTCGAGAACTTCCGCCCCGGCACGCTCGAACGCTGGGGCCTGGGCCCGGACGAGCTCAAGCGGCTCAACCCCGGCCTCGTCCTCGTGCGCGTGTCCGGCTACGGCCAGACCGGCCCGTACCGCGACCGGCCCGGCTTCGGCGGCGTCGCCGAGGCCGTCGGCGGCCTGCGCGCGCTCACCGGCTACCCCGACCGGCCGCCGACGCGCGTCGGCGTGAGCCTGGCCGACTCCGTCGCCGGTCTCTACGCCGTGATCGGCGCGCTGATGGGCCTGCTGCGCCGCGAACGCGAGGGCGGCGGGGGCGAGACCGTCGACGTCGCGCTGTACGAAGCCGTCTACTCGCTGATGGAGTCGCTGGTCCCGGACTTCGACGCGTTCGGCGTGGTCCGCGAACCCGCCGGCTCCGCGTTGCCCGGCATCGCGCCGTCCAACACCTACCGCTGCGGCGACGGCAAGTACATCGTCGTGAGCGGCAACGGCGACGCCATCTTCCGCCGCCTCGCCCACGCCATCGGCCGCCCCGACCTCGCCGACGACCCGGCGCTGGCCGACAACGCCGGCCGCGTCGCCAACGCCGCCCGCCTCGACGAGGTCATCGGCGACTGGGCGCAGGGCCGTTCGCAAGAAGCCGCCGAGACGACGCTGCGCGCCGCCGACGTGCCCTGCGGCCCCATCCTCACCGCCGAGGACATCACCAAGGACCCGCACTTCGAGGCCCGCGGCATGCACCAGCGCCGACCCGTGCGCATCGACGGCAACGACGTCGAGGTCACCTTCCCCGGCGTCGTCCCCGCGCTCGGCGAGCACCCGGGCAGCGTGCGGACGCTCGGGCCGGAGCTCGGTGAGCACACCGAGGACGTGCTGGCCGAACTCGGCTTCGACGACGAGACCCGCGCCCGCCTGCGCGCCGACGGCGTGATCTGACCCCCGCAGAGACCGACACAGACCGAGAACAAAAGGAGACCCACCATGGACGAGGTCCTCATCACCGAGGTCGTGCTGCGCGACGGCCTGCAGGACGAAGCCCGCACCGTGCCCACCCCCGACAAGCTCCGCCTCGCACGCGGCCTCGTCGATGCCGGATTCCGCGCGCTCGAGGTCGGCTCCTTCGTCTCGAAGCGGCGCGTGCCGCAGATGGCCGACACCGGCGAGGTCCTGCGCGCGCTCGACCCGGCGACCAGCCCCGCCACCCTTCACACGCTCGTGTTCACCGAGCGCGGCGCCCGGCAGGCCGTCGAAGCCGGCGCGCGCTCCGTGCGGCTCGTGGTCTCCGCGAGCGACGGGCACAGCACCGCCAACGCCGGCGTGCCGACCGACGGCGCGCTGGCCCGGCTCGAGAACTGCGCCGAGATCCTCACCGCCGCCGACGTCGCCATCGAGGCGACCATCGCGACGGCCTTCGTCTGCCCGTTCGACGGCGACACCGACCCCGCGCGCACCGCCGCCACCGCGGAACGCCTGGCCAAGCTCGGCGCCGGCGTGCTGCACCTCGCCGACACCATCGGCGCGGCCAACCCGAGCCTGCTGCGCCGCGGGATCGAAGCCGTGCGCGACGCCGTGCCCGACGTGCCCCTCGGCCTGCACCTGCACGACACCTACGGCTTCGCCGCCGCCAACGCGTGGGAGGGCCTGCGGCTCGGCATCCGCCGGTTCGACGCCTCGCTCGGCGGGATCGGCGGCTGCCCCTTCGCGCCCGGGGCCTCGGGCAACATCGCCACCGACGACCTCGTGCACCTGCTGCACCGCGAGGGCATCGCCACCGGCATCGACGTCGCGAAGCTGGCCGGCCTGCGGGACGACGTCCGGCTCGCGGTCGGGCACGAGCTCGGCTCGGCTCTCTCGTCGGTTCCTGCCGTGCCCGCCGCGCTCGTCTGAAAATTCCCGTCCCGCCGGATTCCTGGTCATTCGGAGTACCGAAGCTGAGCCGATTGCTGGTAGCGTGCCCGACACCTGAACGCGCGTCCGGTACGTACCGGGGAGCGCAACGCGCGCGGCGGTGAGGCGGATCGCAATGCGAGACGATGTGGTCGAGGCGACCTCGACCGTCGGGCACCCGCCCGACGCGGTGTGGCAGATCATCGGCTCCCCCGAGCTCTACCCGAGATTCCTGCCGGCGATCAGCTGGTGCGAGGTGACCGAGGCCCCGTTGCGTGGCCGCGGCCCGCGCTGCCTGATCAGGCTGGCTCCGGATCGGGAGACGCTGGTGGAAGGCACCATCCACGCGGTGGTGTACCGGCCCGGCGAGCATGTGGTGTGGTGCGGGCTGCCCGACGAGCGCAACTGGGTCTCGTTCGAGCTGCGCGCGCTCGCTGGCGGGGCGACGGAGATCGTGCTGCGCCTGATGCTCCCGTCGCTGCCGCCCGAACACCACGACCTGCTCTCGCGCTCGGCCGTCAAGGGCATGCTGAAGGAACTGACGCGGCGGATCGAGCTGCAGCTGTCCGGCGAAGCCGCCGAGCCGCCCGAGTACGACCGCGCGACGGCGCTGCGCACGGCCAACACGCTGGTGCGCGCGGGCGTGCTCGTCGCGGGCCGGCCGGACAAGGTCGCGAAGCAGCTCAACTCGCTGTCGCAGTGGGGCGCCACGATCGCCGGCGGCTACCTCGCGGCGACCGCGCGCGGTGCCGACGACATCGCGGTGCACGACGAGCGCAACAGCCGCTCGTTCCGCGACATCGACGAGCGCAGCAACCAGCTGGCCAACTCCCTGGCGAAGCTGGACGTGCGGGCGGGCCGGCGCGTGGCGCTGATGTGCCGCAACCACGCGGCGATGGTCGAGGCGTTCGTCGGCTGCAGCAAGCTCGGCGTGGACGTGGTGCTGCTCAACACCGGGCTGTCGCCCTCCGCGGTGGAGGACGTGCTCACCGAGCACCAGCCCGCGGCGGTGCTGGCCGACGACGAGTTCGCGCAGACGATCGCGGGAGTGCAGGGCGATTTCCCCCGCGTGAGCACCTGGGACGACGCCGAGCAGGGTTACCGGACCGTCGACGAGCTCATCCACGACGCCTCCACCGCGCGGCCGAAGCCGGCCAAGCGCCCGGGCCAGATCGTGGTGCTCACCTCCGGCACCACCGGCACTCCGAAGGGCGCGCGCCGGCCGACGCCGAAGGGCCTGAGCACGGCGGCGAGCATCCTCGCGCGGATTCCCTTGCGGGCGCGGGACAAGATCGCCGTCGCGGCGCCGCTGTTCCACAGCTGGGGCCTGGCCGCGCTGCAGGTGGGGATGTCCGTGCGGGCGGAGCTGTCGCTGATCCGCCGGTTCGACGCGGAGCAGACGCTGCGGATGATCGCCGAGCACCGCTGCGACGCGCTGTTCGCCGTGCCGATCATGTTGCAGCGCATCCACGAGCTGCCCGAGCGTGTGCGCAGCCGCTACGACCTGTCGTCGCTGCGGATCGTGGCCAGCAGCGGTTCGGCGATGTCCGGCTCGTTCGTGACGTCGTTCATGGACACCTTCGGCGACATCCTCTACAACTTCTACGGCTCCACCGAGGTTTCCTGGGCCAGCATCGCCGACCCGGTCGACCTGCGCGCCGCGCCGACCACCGCCGGCCGCTGCCCGCCGGGCACCCGCATCGCCATCCTCGACGACGAGCGCCGCCCCGTGCCGCCCGGTGACGAGGGCCAGATCTTCGTCGGCAACGACATGCTCTTCGACGGCTACACCAACGGCTCCAGCGTGCCGCGCTCGAAGGACCTGATGGCCACCGGGGACGTCGGCTACCAGGACGCCGCGGGCCGGCTGTTCGTGACCGGCCGCGCCGACGAGATGATCGTGTCCGGCGGCGAGAACGTGTTCCCGCGCCCGGTGGAAGAAGCGCTGGTCGCGTTGCCCGGCGTCTACGAGGCGGCCGTGGTGGGCGTGCCGGACGAGGAGTTCGGCCAGCGCCTGGCCGCCTACGTCGTGCTCCGCCGCGGCGCGCGCATGCACGCCGAGGACGTGCGGCACTACATCCACCAGAAGCTGGCACGCTTCGCCGTGCCGCGCGACGTGTACTTCGTGCCGGAGCTCCCGCGCAACGCCACGGGCAAGATCCTCAAGCGGATGCTCAACGACGACCTGTGGCCGTTGCCGCAGGCGTGAGCGGGTTCAGTCGTCGTCGCGCCCGCTGAACCGGCGGGCGATGATCGGCGGGACGGTGAGCAGCAGCAGGGCGTAGTACCCCAGCGCCGGCCGGATCGCGCCGACCACGAACGCGATCGCCAGGGCCACGACGGACAGCACGTTGTTGGCCAGCCAGCGGTCCGACACCGCGCCCTCCCGGATCGCGACGCTCGGGTCCCGCCGGACGATCAGCACGAGCGCCATCTGGCACGCACTGCTGACCAGGATCGTGCCGATGTAGAAGAGCGTGGTGAAGCGGTCCGTGCCGAACTGGCCGGTGAGCTCCGTCGGAAACGGCAGCACGGCGATGGTGAAGAGCCAGCAGAAGTTGGTGAGCGCGAGCGCCCCGCTGTAGGCGCGGACTTCCTCGAAGATGCGGTGGTGGCCCCACCACATCCGCGCGATCACCACGAAACTCAGCACGAAGCTGAAGATCTGGTTCCAGTGCTCCAGCACGGCGTCGACGGCGGCCTTGTGCTCCGCCGCCAGCTCGGGCACCAGATCGGTGAGCGGCAGCACGAGCAACGTCAACGCGATGGCCACCACGGCGTCGCTGAAGAAGACCAGCCGCTCGGGCGATCTCGTCCTCGTTCCCTTGCTCTCCACGTTGTGATCCAACCACCTCGGGGTGTGTGCGGGTTGCTCGGGCGGGGTTGTCTGAGCCAATGCTGTCCATTCAGGACAGTCACTGCCGCAGCGCGGCGGCCGCTGCCTCGGCGACCGCCTCCGCCACCGCGGCCAGGGCGGGCGAGTCCAGCTTCCACTGCTGCCAGTACAACGGCACATCCGCCGGCCGGTCCGGCGCCAGGTCCACCAGCGAGTCCACCGAGGACCCCCGCGTCTGCAGCTCCGGCACCATCCCCCAGCCCAGGCCGGCGACGACGGCGTCCGCGAAGGACTGCGAGGAGGGGACGTAGTGGCGGGCACCGGAGGGCAACGAGCGGCGGGTGAGGGTGCGCAGGAAACGGTCCTGGAGATCGTCCTTGCGGTCGAAGAGCACGGCGGGCGCCTCGGCCAGCGCGGAAGCCAGCGGGCGGCCGGTGAGCCACCGGGCAGCGAACGCGGGGGAAGCCATGGCGCGGTAGCGCATGAGGCCCAGGCGCGTTGACGTGCAGCCCTGCACGGGGTGGGGCGCCGACGTCACGGCGGCCATCACGAGGCCCTCACGCAGGAGGGTGGCGGTGTGGTCCTGGTCGTCGCTGCGGAGGTCGAAGGACACGTCGGGCACGGCGGCCAGCGCGGGGAGGAACCAGGTGGCCAGGGAGTCGGCGTTGACGGCGATCGGGAGGGTCGTCGGACCGGCCGCGCCGACCAGGCCGAGTTCCGCGCGAGTGTCCTCCTCCAGACGCGTGAGCTGGCGGGCGAAGCGCACGACGACCTGGCCCGAGTCGGTGAGCCCCACGGGTTTCGTGCGCAGGATGAGCACGCGGCCCAGGCGTTGTTCGAGCGCCTTCACGCGCTGGCTGACCGCCGACGGCGTCACGTGCAGCACGGCGGCCGCGCGGTCGAAGGACTGCTCGTCGACGACGGCGAGGAGCGTCCGGACCTGGTCGAGCGGGAGATCCGACATCACGGCAGCTAATGTTACGTAAGAATCTTTAGCTGGCCTAATCTCGAGACCCCGTCTTACGGTCGACGACGTGGTTCCCGCACTCGCCGCCGGCTTCGGTACCGGCCTTTCGCTCATCGTCGCCATCGGGGCGCAGAACACGTTCGTGCTGCAGCAAGGGTTGCGTGGCGGTGCGGTCAAGCGGCTGATCGCGGTGTGCGCGCTGTCGGATGTCGTGCTGATCGCCGTGGGGGTGAGCGGGATCGGTGCGGTGCTGCGGCGCTGGCCGGCGGCGATCACGGCGATCGCGGTCGTCGGAGGAGCGTTCCTGGTCACGTACGGGTTCCTCGCCGCGAGGCGCGCGGTGAGGCCCGGGGCGCTGACGACCAGCGGGCTCGAACCCTCGTCCCCGCGGCGCACGGTGCTCACCGGCCTGGCGCTGACCTGGCTCAACCCCCACGTCTACCTCGACACCGTGCTGCTGCTGGGCTCCGTCGCGGCCGCCCAGGGCGGCGGTCGCTGGGTCTTCGGCATCGGCGCGGCACTGGCCAGCGCCGTCTGGTTCAGCGCGCTGGGGCTGGGCGCGCGCCGGCTCGCGGGGGTGTTCGCGCGACCGGCCGCCTGGCGGGTGCTCGACGGGCTGATCGCCGTGACGATGACCGCACTCGGCGTCTCGATGGTGCTCGGCCGGCCGGCCTGAAACCACCAGGAAGACCGACGAGCGCAAATGGTGAAGAATAAGACGGAAAAGACAATCAGCGTTGCTAATAACTCTGACTCAGAGCTAATGTCGAAGACATGACCCCACCTCCCGACCTCGCCGAGCGGCTGATGTCCGCCGTGCAGGGCATCCGCCGCGTCGTGCGGCGGCGAGTGCGCGCGGAAGTGCCCGGCCCTCCCCTGCCCGGCGCGCAGGTCGAGCTGCTGCGGGTGGTCGACCGCCTGCCCGGCATCGGCGTCGCCGCGGCGGCGCGCGAGCTGAGCCTCGCCGGCAACTCCGTGAGCACACTCGTGAACCTCCTCGTCGAAGCCGGGCTGCTGCGCCGCGAGGTGGACCCGGCCGACCGGCGCGCCGCGCAGCTGGAGGTGACCGGGGCCGCGCGCGAGCGCATGGCGATCTGGCGCAAGGCGCGGACCGGGCTGGTCTTGGCCGCGCTCGCGCAGCTGTCCGAAGAGGACACCGCGTCGATCACCGCGGCCCTGCCCGCGCTGGAGAAGCTGATGGACGTCTTGAAGGAGGAGGCATGAGCGCCACGGAAACCGACCGCGAAGCCGGGCCCGAGCCCGCCGTCAGGTGCACCGGCCTGCACCACTCGTTCGGCACCACGAAGGCCGTCGACGGCGTCGACCTGGAGATCGTGCCGGGCGAGATCTTCGGCCTGCTCGGTCCGAACGGCGCCGGCAAGACCACCACCATCCGCATGATCACCACCCTGCTGCCGCTCGAGGCCGGCGCCATCACCGTGTTCGGCGTCGACGTCACGCGCCGCCGCATGGCCGTGCGCCGCCTGATCGGCTACGTGCCCCAGCAGCTCTCGGCCGACGGCGCGCTCACCGGGCGCGAGAACGTGTCGCTGTTCGCGCGGCTGTTCGACGTCCCCCGCTCCCGCCGTGCCGACGAGGTCCACCGCGCGCTCGACCTGGTGGGCCTGACCGGCGAGGCCGAACGGCCCGTCGGCGGCTACTCCGGCGGCATGATCCGCCGCCTCGAGCTCGCGCAGGCGCTGGTGAGCTCGCCCCGGCTCCTGGTGCTCGACGAGCCGACCGTGGGCCTCGACCCGGTGGCGCGCTCGGCGGTGTGGGACCGCATCACCGAGATCCGCGCGCGCACCGGCATGACCGTGCTCGTCACCACCCACTACATGGACGAGGCCGAGCAGTACTGCGACCGCGTCGCGCTGATGCACAGCGGCCGGATCCGCGCGCTCGGCACACCCGCCGAACTCGAAGCCGAGCTCGGCCCCGATTCCACTTTGGACGACGTGTTCCGGTCGATGACCGGCGACGCGCTGCAGAGCGAAACAGGAGGGATGCGCAATGTCCGCGCCACTCGCCGCACCGCCCGCCGTCTCGGCTGACCCGGGACCGGTGGAGCAACTCCGCATCCTGCTCTCGCGCATCGGCGCGATGTGCCTGGTGGAGCTGCAGAAGCTGCGCCGCGACCAGTCGGAGCTGATCACGCGGGCGATCCAGCCCGCGCTGTGGCTGCTGATCTTCGGCGAGACGTTCACGCGGATCCACGCGATCCCGACCGGCTCGATCCCCTACCTCGACTACCTCGCGCCCGGCATCCTCGCGCAATCGGCGCTGTTCATCTCCATCTTCTACGGCATCCAGATCATCTGGGAACGCGACGCGGGCGTGCTCGCGAAGCTGCTCGTCACGCCGACCCCGCGGGCCGCGCTCGTGGCGGGCAAGGCGTTCGCGGCCGGGCTGCGCGCGCTCGTGCAGGCGCTCATGGTTCTGGTGCTCTCGGCGATCCTCGGTGTGGGCCTCACCACGAACCCGCTGCGCCTGCTGGGCATGGTCGTGATCGTGATCCTGGGGTCCGCGTTCTTCTGCTGCTTCTCGATCGTGATCGCCGGCATCGTGCTGTCACGCGACCGGCTGATGGGGATCGGGCAGGCCATCACGATGCCGTTGTTCTTCGGGTCCAACGCCCTCTACCCGGTGGACCTCATGCCCGGCTGGCTGAAGGTGCTGAGCCACATCAACCCGTTGAGCTACCAGGTCGACGCCCTTCGCGGACTTCTCATCGGCACTCCGGCCAACCTCGGGCTGGACTTCGGCGTCCTAGTGGGTGCGACCGCCCTGGCGATCGGCGTCGCATCGGCTCTGCTCGGGAGGTTGGCTCGATGACAAGTTCCGCTTTACCCACCGTATTCACACGAGCCCGGTCGTAGGTTGGGGACCGTGGGAAAAGGCAAGGGGGTAGCCCCGTTCCTCGGATTGTGCGTGCTGGCAGGCGTTCTCGTCGCGGGCACGATGGCACCGGTCGCCATCGGCGCGGGTGTTTTGTCCAATCAGGTCAGTGACTCCGTCGACGCGATCTCCGCGGATCTGGAACACGCGGACCCGCCACTCGTGACGACGGTGACGGACCGGAATGGCAGTACGATCGCGACTTTGTACGCGCAGTACCGCATTCCGGTCACCGCGGCGCAGATCTCGCCCGCGATGAAGGCCGCGATCGTCGACATCGAGGACCGCCGCTTCTACACCGAAGGCGGGGTGGACCCGCAGGGCATGCTGCGCGCGGCGGTGAACGACAGCTCGGGCGGCGACCTGCAGGGCGCGTCGACGATCACGCAGCAGTACGTGAAGAACTACCTCATCAACGTCGTCGACCGCAACGACAAGACGGCGCAGGAGAAGGACCGCGAAGACTCGCTGGCGCGCAAGCTGCGCGAGGCCAAGATGGCCGTGCAGATCAGCCAGACGGTGTCCAAGGACGATGTGCTGGCCGACTACCTGAACGTGGTCGAGTACACCGGCACCGTCTACGGCATCGGCGCGGCCGCGGAAGCGTATTTCGGGACCACAGCGGACAAATTGACCGTGCCACAGGCCGCCTTGCTGGCGGGCATGGTGAACAACCCGAGCGTCTACAACCCGTATACGCATCCGGACAACGCGCTCAAGCGGCGCAACACCGTCATCGACTCCATGGTCACGGCGAAGTCCATCCCGGCTTCCTTCGCCGCCACCGCCAAAGCGACCCCGCTCGGCGTGGTCGGCACGCGCCCGGCCGCGCCGTCGAGCACGTGCCTGGGCGCGGCGCCCGACGCCGGATTCTTCTGCGCGTACGCGGTGAACTACCTCAAGCAGGCGGGGTTCACGGTCGACCAGCTCGACACCGGCGGCTACGTCGTGAAGACCACGATGGACCCGCACGTGAGCCAGGTCGTGAAGGACGCGGTGGACGCCAACGTGCCGACGACGCAGGACGGCGTGGCCAACACGTTCGCCGTGGTGCAGCCGGGCGCGAGCGGGCACCAGGTGCTCGCGATGGTCGCCAACCGCAACTACGGCACGGATCCCGCCCAGGGTGAGACGTCCACGAACATCGTGGCCGACGCGAGCAACAAGTTCGGCGCCGGATCGTCGTTCAAGATCTTCACCTCGGCCGCGGCGATGGTGGCGGGCAAGGCGGGGCTCAACACGCCGCTGCCCAACCCGTTCAGCAACTGCTTCACGCCGCCGAACGCGAACAAGTACACGCCGTGCTACTCGGTGAGCAACGACGGCACCAGCTACCCCGACCCGATCTCGCTCGCCAGCGGCCTGGCGACGTCGCCGAACGTCGCGTTCGTTGGGCTGGAGTCGCAGGTCGGCATGCCCGCCGTGCTGGACATGGCGCGCAAGCTGGGGCTGCGCAACACGCTCGCGACCAACGACGCGGGCAACCCGCCGATCACCGACCCGTCGGACGCACGCTCGAAGAACCCGCAGTACGACGAGCCGCAGTCGCAGTACTTCCAGAACCTGCTCTCGTTCACCCTCGGCAACAGCCCGGTGAGCCCGCTGGAGATGGCGAACGTCTCGGCGACGCTGATGAGCGGCGGCACGTGGTGCCCGCCCAACCCGATCCTGTCGGTGACCGACCGCAACGGCCAGGCTGTGCCGGTGAAGCAGCAGGGGTGCGAGCAGGTGATCCCGACGGGCGTCGCCAACACCCTGGAGGCCGGGCTTTCGCAGGACACCACGGTGGGCACGTCGGCGGCCGCCGCGCACTCGGCCGGCTGGACGCGTCCGGACATCGGCAAGACGGGGACCACGCAGCTGTCGGAGTCCGTCGCGTTCGTCGGCGGGGTGGACAACTTCGCCGTGTCGTCCATGGTGTTCGCCGACGGCCCGCACCCGGAGGAGATCTGCCCGGGCACCCCGGTGCACCTCGGCCGCTGCGGCCACGGCGCGTTCGGTGGCACGGTCGCGGCCCCGCCGTACTTCCACGCGATGAGCACGCTGCTGGCGGGTGTCCCCGACACCCCGGTCCCGGCGCCGGACCCGCAGTACCTCGACGCGCGGAACTGAACTGCCGCACTGAACCCCGCGCCGCACCCCCCCTGTCTTCGGCCAGGGCCGGTCGTTGACACCGTTTCGCACGTCGTGTCACGATTCCGGCTCCGGTGGCCGATTTCAGGGGGAGTGAGGCCATGAACGGATTCCTCGCGTACCGCCGAAGACCGCCCGCCGAACCGTCGGCGCGGGAGATCGATTTCGCCCGCAGGTGGCTGGCGCGCCGCGGGGTCGCGGTGTCCCTGCCGACGCGGTTGCTGTGCATCCGGATCGGCGCCCACTCCGTGGCGCCCTCCGCGTGGCTTCGCACGGTCGCGATCTACGCCGTGCTCGCCGTCGGCGGCGCCGTGGGATACCAGAGCCTGCAGGAGCTCCCGGGCGTGCACGGCCGGGAGATGACCTCGGCCGTCACCCTCTTCTTCGTGATCGCCGGTCTCCAGGTCGGCTGGTGGCGTGCCCGGCGCCTCCGTGAGCGCAACCTCGCCGCTTCGGTGCCCCACCGGCTCATCGGAGTCGCGCGGCCGAAGGGCGTGGTCGACGGCTGGTTCGGCGCCACGGCGGCCACCACCTTCGCCGGCGGCGCGTTCCTGGCGCTGGCCGTGTTCGCCGCCGTGCCCGAAGCTCGGACGTGGGCGTGGAGCTGGCTCGGCCTGCTCGCCGTGGGTGCGATCTGCACCGGGGTGATCGTGGTCGCCACCTCGCGCGAGCCCGTGCTCGCCGAGGACGACGCTTCGCTCGCCGCCGGGGAGCTGCTGCGCCGCGAGGCGGTTCAGGCCACCGCGCCGGCGATGTACACGCTGCCGGTGTTGTTCGAGGTCTTCGGCGAAGGCCGCCAGCCGCCCGCGTTCACCGGTCTGCTGATCGGTTACGTGGTGCTGTGCCTGGCGCTGCAAAGCGCGGGCCCGATCGCGCTGTCGCGGCGGAAGTTGCCGCCGGGGCACTACGGCGAGCCCGAAACCGCAGCGGCCCTCACCGCGGACGACGACGTGTGGCGGCCCGTCGTCCGCGGCTGAGCCGGAACCCCTCAGCCGAACAGGGGCGGCGGCAGTTCCTCCGCCAGCACGATCGACTTGAGCTGCGTGTACATGTCCAGCGTTTCCTTGCAGTACTCCCGGCCCAGGCCGCTGCCCTTGTAGCCGCCGAAGGGCGAGCCGTCGACGAGGTTGAAGTACTGGTTGACCCACACGGAGCCTGCGTGGAGGCGGTCGGCCGTGCGCATCGCGTTCTTCAGGTTGGTGGTGTAGACGCCGGCGGCGAGACCGTACTCGACGTCGTTGGCCTGGTCGATGAGCGCGTCGTAGTCCTTCCAGCGGATCACCGACAGCACCGGGCCGAAGATCTCCTCCTGCGCGATGCGGCTGGAGTTCTCCGTCTCGAACACGGTCGGCTCGATGAACCAGCCGTGCTCGCTGCCGGCCACCGTCGCGCGGCCGCCGCCGGTGACGAGCGACGAGTCGGAGCGGCCGGACTCGATGTAGTCCATCACGCGCCGGCCCTGCTTCTCCGACACGAGACAGCCGAGCCGCGTCGCGGGGTCGAGCGGGGAGCCGACGCGCACACCCTGGAAGCTCGCGGAGAGCTTGCCGAGGAAGTCGTCGTACAGGTCGTCGTGCACGAACAGCCGGGTGCCGGCGAGGCAGGACTGGCCGTTGCAGTAGGTGGCGGCGAACGTCGCGTTGTCGATGACCCGGTCGAGGTCCTCGATGTCGGGGAACACGATGTTGGGGCTCTTGCCGCCCAGCTCCAGCGACACCGGCACGAGCCGCTCGGCGCCGGCGTGCGCGACGAGCCGGCCGACCTCCGCGGAGCCGGTGAAGGCGAGCTTGTCCACGTCCGGGTGCGCCGTGAGCGCCGCGCCGGCCTCGTCGCCGTAGCCTGGCACGACGTTGACCACACCGGGCGGGAAGAGCTCGGCGAGCTTCGTGCACAGCTCCAAAGTGGACAGTGACGCGTTCTCGTCCGGCTTGAGCACCACCGCGTTGCCGGCCGCGAGCGCCGGGGCGAGCTTGAACGCCGTCATGATCGCGGGCACGTTCCACGGGATGATCTGCCCGACGACCCCGATCGGCTCGCGCTTCGCGATGGCCCAGCCGCCGGCGACGGGGTGGTTCCACCCGTCGTGCGTGACGGCGGCCGAGGCGAAGAACCGGTACTGCCCCACGGCGATCCGGTGGTCCAGTGGCGTTTCGAAGATCGTGCGGCCGATGTCCATCGTGTCGATGGCGGCCAGGCGCTCGGCGTTGGCCTCGATCCAGTCGGCGAGACGGTGCAGCAGCAGCGACCGCTCCTCGGGCCGGGTGGCGGCCCACTTCGGGAAAGCCGCGCGGGCGGCGGCCACGGCGGCGTCGACGTCGGCCGCGCCGCCGCGGGTGATCGTCGCGAGCCGCGCGCCGGTCGCGGCGTCCACCGCCGGGAAGGTCTCGGTCGAGATCGAGCGGAACTCACCGTTGATCAGGGGTTCGTAGTGGGCAGCGAGCGATTCGGCGCGCACGGGCGTCCTCCTCCGGCAGTGATCTGGGTTACCTCCCAGCGGAGTATTCGGGAACGCGCCGCGGAGTCAACGCGGTGTGCGTTCACTGTCCCCCGCCGTGCGCGAACCGGCCGCCCGTGGAGGCGCGGCGCTGCTATCCGTTGCCGCGCAAGGCCTCCGACGGGCCGCAGCCGAACAACCGGCGGTGCTCGGCGCTGAACCGCCCGGCGTTGCCGAAGCCCCACCGCGCCGCGACGGACGCCACCGTCGTTTCCGCCGGGGACCGCTCGCGCAGTTCGGCGTGCGCCCGGCGCAGCCGCGTCTCCCGCAGGTACGCCACCGGCGACGGGCGCCCCGCTCGGCTGAACGCGGCCTGCAGCCCGCGCACGCTCAGCCGCGCGGCGGCCGCGATCTCCAGCAGCCCGATGTCCTCGGCAGCGTTCAGCTCGATGAACGCCTCGGCGCGCCGCACGGCCGCCGGCGACGCCTGGCCCGCCGGCTCGCCCTCCGGGTCGCCGGACGTGCTCGGGTACGCCTCCAGCAGCGCGGTCGCCGCGAGCCGGAAGAGCTGGGCGGCGAGCAGCGGGCTGCCGGCCATCCCGTCGGCCGACCGCGTTTCCTCCAGCAGCAACCGGGTCGCGGTGTCCCACCGGCGCGCGGCCGCGGCCGACGCGGGGGCGCCGAGCGCGAACCGGACCGGCCGCGGCTCGTCCCACCCGCGCAGCTCGGCGGCGATCCGTTCGAGCCCGTCGCGGTCCAGCACGGTGTTGAGCACCTCGGCGCTGTCGTACCACCGCAGCTGGTACGAGCCGTAGGCGTCCATCACCAGCGCGCCCGGCCCGGCGCCGACCAGCCCTTCGGCGGTCGAGCGGACGGCGAACCGGCCCTTGAGCGGACGCGTGACGAGCACGAAGTCGTCGAAGGGCACGGGGTCCACTCGCACCTCGGCCCCGCCGTACACGAGGTCGAACAGCCGCACCTTGGCGAATCCGCGCGAGCTCTGCCGGCAGACGAACCCGCGCGCGCCGCCGACGAGGTCGAGCCGGTGCGGGCAGTAGACGTCGCTCAGCCGCGAGCGCGCCTCGTCCGGATCGCGCGTGTCGACCTCGGGTTTCACGACCGCAGCCATGGCCCGGCCCCCTTCGGCCGCTCTAGCGCCTTCCTGACGATCGTAAATTGTATTACAGTGGCGTTCTCCTGACGGCCGCCACGGGAAATGAGGTCAGCCGTGCAGCTCACGCCCAGTGCCCACTCGGATACGTTCTGCCGGGACAACTTGCCTCCCTTCGACCAGTGGCCGCACCTGCTCTTCGAGCTTCCCGAACTGCACTACCCCGATCGGCTCAACGCCGCAACCCGCCTGCTCGACGGAGCCGTCGCGCAATGGGGTCCCGACCGGCCCGCGGTGCTTTCGCCGACGAGCACGTGGACCTACGGCGAACTGCTCGCGCGCGCGAACCAGATCGCGGGCACGCTGGTGAGCCTCGGCGTGGTGCCGGGCAACCGCGTGCTGCTGCGCGGGCCGAACACGCCGTGGCTCGCCGCGTGCTGGCTCGGTGTGCTCAAGGCCGGCGCGGTCGCCGTGACCACGATGCCGATGCTGCGCACCCACGAGCTGACGAAGATCGTCGACGCGTCCTCCCCCACCCTCGCGCTCGCCGACCACCGCTACACCGAGGACCTGCTGCCGTTCGCTCTGCCGCTGCTCGCCTTCGGCGGCGACTCCTCCGACGACCTCGCGGCCCGCTGCGCGACGCAGCCCCCGACGTTCGCCGACGTCGAGACGGCCGCCGACGACGTGGCGATCCTGGCCTTCACCTCCGGCACCACCGGGCGGCCCAAGGCCACCATGCACTTCCACCGCGACCTCATCGCCATCGCGGACACGTTCTCGCGCCACCTCGTGAAGCCCGAGCCGACCGACCTGTTCACGGGCACGCCGCCGCTCGCCTTCACGTTCGGCCTCGGCGGGCTGCTCGTGTTCCCGCTGCACGCGGGCGCGGCCACGCTGCTGGTCGAGCGCGCGACCCCGCTCGAACTCGCCGACCTCGCGGCGGCCCACGGTGTCACGGTGCTGTTCACCGCCCCTACGGCCTATCGCGCGATCCTCGCCTCCGACCGAAGAGCCTCGCTGTCCCGCCTGCGCCGCGCGGTCTCGGCGGGCGAGGCGCTGCCCGAGAGCGTGGCCGTCGACTTCCACGAGGCCACCGGCCGCCGGCTCATCGACGGCATCGGCAGTACGGAGATGCTGCACGTGTTCATCTCCGCCGCCGACGAGGACACCCGCCCGGGCTCCACCGGCCGCGCCGTGCCGGGGTTCCGCGCGCGGATCGTGGACGCCGAGGGCCACCCGGTGCCCGACGGCACGCCCGGCCGGCTCGCCGTGCAGGGCCCCACGGGTTGCCGCTACCTCGCCGACGACCGCCAGACCGTGTTCGTGGAGGACGGCTGGAACCTCACCGGCGACACGTATGTGCGCGACGCCGACGGCTACTTCCACTACCGCGCCCGCAGCGACGACATGATCGTGTCCTCGGGCTACAACATCGCGGGCCCCGAGGTCGAGGAAGTCCTCATGGCCCACCCCGACGTGCTGGAGTGCGCGGTGGTCGCCGCACCGGACGAGGCACGCGGGTCGATCGTGGCCGCGTACGTGGTGCTGCGCGAAGGCGCGGACAGCGACGCCGCGATGGTCAAGCAACTGCAGGACTTCGCGAAATCCGTTGCGGCGCCGTACAAGTACCCGCGGCGGGTCGAGTTCGTGACCGAGCTGCCCCGCAACCCCAGCGGCAAGGTGCAACGGTTCCTCCTGCGCCGCCGGGCGGCCGGGCAGCCCGCGGAACCGCAGCCCGTCAACCCCTGAGCGTGGCCGAGCCCGTCAGTGCGACCGGACCGGGCTCAGATTCCATCCGAGGGTGACCACGGTGCCGTCCACGCCGGGTGTGATGTCGGCGTGGTCGGCGCTGGCCCGCAGCAGCAGGAGCCCGCGGCCGCGCAGCGACACGGGGTTGGGGTCGTCGACCGGCGCGCGCCAGTGCCCGTGGTCGGTGATCACGATCTCCACGCGGTCCGGCCGCACCACGGCTTCGAGGTCGAGCAGGCCCTTCCCGTCGCCGCCGTACGCGTGGTCGGCGACGTTGGCCAGCGCTTCGTAGCTGGCCAGCACGATGTCTTGCGCCCGTTCCTCCGGCACGCCCGCCGCGCGCACCCACGCCGTGAGCCGGTGGCGCAGCGCGCGCAGAGCACCCGGCTCGGCCACGACGTCGTGACAGCTCAGCGGCGTCCCGCCCGGCTGGGTGTCCTCGGGCAGGTTGTCTTCGGGCAGGGCCACGCTCAGACCTCCGTTCCCGAAGCGAGCGCCTCGTCGACGGTGGTGAACAGGCCGATCCACGTGTCGAGACCGGTGCTGGTGAGCGGCCGCGTCGTGACGTGCGACGTGCTGACCACGCGCAGCCCCCGCTCGCCCAGCCGCTGGTGCGCCGCGGCCAGCACCTGGAGCCCGGCCGAGCTGAGGAAGGTGACCTTGCGCAGGTCGACCACGAGCGCCTCGGGGCGCTCGTCGACCACGCCGGTCACGATCTCGTCGAGTTCGGGCGCGGTGACGAGGTCGATCTCGCCCGCGACGGTCACCACGGCGGCCCGCTCATGCCACCGCACCGTGACCAGCAGGTCGCCGGTCTCGGGCACATCCCGGGGAGAAGACGTCACGAGATCCCATCGTGCAGGATCGCCGCCGCGCGCGCCACTGCCGGTGCTCAGCGCGGCAGCTTCACGACGGTGACGAAGAAGTCGTCGATCTGGCGCACGACCTCCACGAACCGGTCGAAGTCCACGGGCTTGGTCACGTACGCGTTGGCGTGCAGGTCGTAGCTGCGCAGGATGTCCTCCTCCGCCTCCGACGTCGTCAGCACCACGACCGGGATGCTGCGCAGCTCCGGCGTCGCCTTGACCTCGGCGAGCACCTCGCGCCCGTCTTTCCGGGGCAGGTTGAGGTCCAGCAGGATCAGGCCCGGGCGCGGCGCGTCGGCGTACTGGTCCTCGCGGCGCAGGAACTGCAGGGCCTCGACCCCGTCGGCCACCACGTAGAGCGCGTTGCGGATCTTGTGGTGCTCGAACGCCTCCTGCGTCATCAGCACGTCGCCCGGGTCGTCCTCGACGAGCAGGATGTCGATGGGGGCCATGGTTTCGGTCATGCGTCCTCGTTCCCGGTTCGGGTCTCGATCAGGGGCTCGGTCTGCTCGGCCCGCTCCGGTTCCGGCTCGGGCGCCGGATCGAGCGCGGGCAGGGTGAAGCGGAAGCGGCTGCCTTCGGTCACGTCGGTGTCGAGCCAGATGCGGCCGCCGTGGAACTCCACGATCTTGCGGCACATCGCGAGCCCGATCCCGGTCCCGCTGTAGGCCGACTTGCTGTGCAACCGCTGGAAGATCACGAAGATCCGCTCGGCGTACTGCTCCTCGATGCCGATCCCGTTGTCGGACACGGAGAACTGCCACTCGTCGCCTTGGCGCTCGGCGCTCACGCGGACGACGGGCGGGACCTCGCCGTGGAACTTCAGCGCGTTGTTGACCAGGTTCTGCAGCACGGCGGTGAGCAGCGGCCCTTCACCCCGCACCTCGGGCAGCTCGCCGCGCTCGACGCGCGCGCCGGTCTCCTCGATCACGGACTCGAGGTTGCCGAGCGCCTCGTCGAGCAGCTTCCCGGTGTCCACCACGGTCATCTCTCCCGCGCGACGGCCCACGCGGGAGAAGGAGAGCAGGTCGTTGATGAGGTTCTGCATGCGCTTCGCACCGTCGACGGCGAAGGCGATGTACTGCTCACCGCGTTCGTCGAGCTGACCCTTGTAGCGGCGTTCGAGCAGCTGGCAGAAGCTCGCCACCTTGCGCAGCGGCTCCTGCAGGTCGTGCGAGGCCACGTAGGCGAACTGCTCGAGGTCCGAATTGGACCGTTCGAGCTCCTGGGTGCGGGTGTCGAGCAGCTCGTGCGCGTGCTCCAGCTCGCTGACCTCGCTCACGATCCGCAGGCGCATCGCGTCGACGTCGGCGCCCAGCTCCACGAGCTCGCGCGGGCCGGTGCCGCGCACGGGCCGGTGGATGTCGCCGGTGGCGGACACCTCGCGGACCTCGGCGGCCAGCCGCATGATCGGCACGGTGATCACGCGGCGCAGCCAGACCCACAGCAGGACGAACAGGATCACCACGAGCCCGGCGATCACGAGCAGCAGCACGGTGAGCGAGGTGGCGGCGCCGTTGAGGTCGGCCCGGCCGGAGTCGCGCGCGGCGGACAGGTCCGCCGTGAGCGTGTCGAGGGTGGTCCGGACCCGGTCGAACAGCGCCTTGCCGGCGTCGGCCGCACCGACTCCGGGCGAGGCGCCGGGCGACGCCGGCTTCGTGACCGCGTCCTGCCAGGCGCCGGCGGCACGCAGCACGGTCTCGAGGTCATCGCCGACCTGGGTTCCGGGCAGGGCGCCGAGGCGGCGCAGCTCGGCCGTGGCGGCGTCCTGTTGCGTGCGGCCCGCAAGGTAGGGGTCGAGGAAGTCGCGCTGGCCGGTGAGCAGGAACCCGCGGATGCCGGTCTCCTGGTTCAGCAGCGCCTGCGACAGCGCATTGGCCTGCAGCAGCTGCGGGCCGCTCTGGTCGAGCAGCCGCGTGCGGGCGTCGTTGAGGTTGCCCACCGCGAGGACCCCGCCGGCGACCGCCGCCAGCAGGAGCACCGCCTCGACGAGGCCGACCACGGAGACCCAGCGCCGGATCGGCCAGTGCGGCTGCGCTCGGACGTAGCGGCTCATTACGCGGCCCCCTCACGATCTTCGAGGTGCGTGAGCATGGTGAGGGCGACGTCGTCGTCGAGCGGGCCGGCGTTGAGCTCCTCGACGCGGGTGATGAGCCGGTCGAGCACCACGCCGTGGCCGGTGTCCGGCCCGGCCTCGCGCAGGAGCTCGACGAGCAGGCGCGCCATCTCCTCGTGGCCGAGGCGCTCCGCTCCGCCGCCGACGCGGCCCTCGAAGATGCCGTCGGTGTAGAGCACGAGCGACCATCCGGGCTCGAGGTCGACGTCCAGCGGGTCCCACCGCGCGTCCGGGACGACCCCGAGCGGCACGCCCAGCTTCTCGCCGGGCAGCAGGCGGCCGGTGCCGTCGCGGCCGATCAGCAGCGGGGGCGGGTGGCCGGCGAGGCTCATCCGCGCCGACCGGCGGTCGGGAGCGACGACGACGGTGCACAGCGTCGCGAACAGCGGACGGATCCGCTCGTGCACGAGGACGCGCTCCACCGTCGCGAGCACGTCGGCCATCGGCATGCCCGCCAGCACCAGCGCGCGCCACGCGATGCGCAGCGCGACGCCGAGGGCGGCCTCGTCCGGACCGTGTCCGCAGACGTCGCCGATCACCAGGTGCACGGTGCCGTCGGTGAGTTCCACGGCGTCGTAGAAGTCACCGCCCAGCAGTGAGCCGTTGCGGCCCGGGCGGTACTTCGACGCCAGCTCCAGGTGCGGGTCGGCGAGCAGCGGGGTGGGCAGCAGGCCGCGTTCCAGGCGCGAGTTCTCGCTGGCCAGCAGCTGTTGCTGCAGCAGCTGCTGCTCCACCTGCTCGGTGCGTTTGCGTTCCCACGCGTAGCGCAGCGCCTTGCCCAGCAGCGGGCCGTCGACCTGGTTCTTGCCGAGATAGTCCTGGGCACCCGCGGCGACGGCGGCGACCCCGGTGGTCTCGTCGTTCTGCCCGGTCAGCACCACCACGGCGGTGCCGGGTGCGTGCTGGCGCAGCCGCGTGAGGCCGGTGAGCCCCATCGCGTCGGGCAGCTGCAGGTCGAGCAGGATGCAGTCGGCCACGACGGGGCCTTCGAGCGCCTCGGCGAGCGTCCGCGCGCGGGCGAGCGTGGCCGGCACCGACGCGTCGGCCAGCATCTCTTCCACGATCAGGGCGTCGCCGTCGTCGTCCTCGATGAGGAGCACGCGCAACCGCGAACCCGGCGCGGCCGGATCGGTCCGGGGGAACACCGGAGAAGCGGCCCGCTCCACGGTGTCGGACAACCGGTCCGACAGATCCCTGTTCGACAGAACAATCAGCCTTTCGGGAAACGTGCCGTCTCCGACACCGCCCCGCGCGCGGGGTCTCGGCGACACGAAGGAGAGCCCTGGCGCGGACGAATCCACACCGGGGCTCGAAGGCTGTCTTTTCAACCTGCGCTCACCCTAGCCCGGCCGCGGCGCGCGGCCTATGCCGGACATGCCGGAGTGGCTCGCTACACGGTGAACCGGTCGGGGTCCGCGGCCTTCCAGTCGACGGCCCACTCCTCGGGCGGCTCGGCGAGCAGCTGTCCGGGCTCGAGCCAGTCGTACAGCTCGGCGTAGGAGCGCACCACGTGCGGGTCGAGGCGCCGGCGCAGCTGGTGCGGCGCGAGGTCGGCCGGGTCGGACACGCCCATCGCGGCCATGATCTGGAGCGCCCCGGCCACGGTCGAGTGCTGGTAGCGCTGCACCCGCTGCGACTTGTCCCCGACGTCGAGCGCGCGCCCGCGCCGCGGGTCCTGCGTGGCGACGCCGACCGGGCACTTGTTGGTGTGGCAGCGCTGCGACTGGATGCACCCGACGGCGAACATCATCGCCCGCGCCGCGTTGGTGTAGTCGGCTCCCTGCACCAGGCGCTTCACCAGATCGGCCCCCGTGGCCACCTTTCCGCTGGCGCCCAGGCGGATGCGGTCGCGCAGGCCGGTGCCGACGAGTGCGTTGTGGACGGTGATGAGACCTTCGGTGAGCGGAGTGCCGAGGTGGTCGGCGAACTCCAGCGGCGCGGCACCGGTGCCGCCCTCGGAACCGTCGACGACGATGAAGTCCGGCGTGACCTCCTCGTCCGCCATCGCCTTGCACAGAGCCAGTACCTGCCGCCGCGAACCGACGCACAGCTTGAAGCCGGTGGGCTTGCCGTCGGCGAGCTCGCGCATGCGCGCGACGAAGTGCACCAGCTCGCGCGGGGTGGAGAAAACACGGTGGTACGGCGGGGAAATCACGGTCTGCCCGATCGGCACGTCGCGCACCCGGGCGATCTCGGCGTTGACCTTCGAGCCGGGCAGCACCCCGCCGATCCCGGGCTTCGCGCCCTGGGAAAGCTTGAGTGACACGCACTTCACGGCGTCGTGCTGCGCCTTCTCGGCGAACTCGGCGGCGTCGAAGTCGCCGTCGGAGGTGCGGCAGCCGAAGTAGCCGGTGCCGATCTCCCAGATCAGGTCTCCCCCGCCGCGCAGGTGGTACTCCGACAGCCCGCCCTCACCCGTGTCGTGCGCGAAGCCGCCGAGCGCGGCGCCCTTGTTGAGCGCCAGGATCGCGTTGGCGGACAGGCTGCCGAAGCTCATCGCGGAGACGTTGAGCAGCGCCATGTCATAGGGCTTCGTGCAGTCCGGCCCGCCGATCCGCACGCGCGGCGGCGTCTCCACCTGCTTCACCGGCGCCATGGAGGGCACGAGGAACTCGTAGCCGTCGGCGTACACGTCGCGCTCGGTGCCGAACGGCTCCTCCGCGTCGGTGCCCTTCGCGCGCTGGTAGACGATGCTGCGCACGCTGCGGTCGTACGGGCGCCCGTCGAAGTTGCGTTCGATGAAGTACTGCTGCAGCTCCGGGCGGATGGCCTCCAGCAGGAACCGCGCGTGGCCGAGCACGGGGTAGTTGCGCAGCACGGAATGCTTCGTCTGCAGCAGGTCGTACACCCCGACCAGCGCCGGGACCAGCAGCGGCCCGGCGAGGAACCACCACCACGCGTTGCCGGCCGCCAACACCACCGCACCCGCCGCGACCACGACGAGCAGCGCGACCGCGCCGACCCTGACCGCACTGAATCCACGCACGGGGAGAACCTAGCTCCCGCAGCGGCTTTGCGCAGGTCCGGGCTGCCTTTCGACCCGGCGGGAACGGTGGATGTGTCCCGGTTTGTGCCCGATCGTCCACCGGAAACGGACCCGGCCGGCGTGGTACAGCCCACGCCGGCCGGTCCGGCGGCTCAGTACGCCAGGTTCGGCCGCAGCCAGCGCTCGACCTCGTCCAGGTCCAGGCCGCGCCGGCGGGCGTAGTCCTCGACCTGGTCGCGGCCCAGGCGCCCGACGGTGAAGTATCGGGACTCCGGGTGCGCGAAGATCAGGCCGCTCACGGCGGCGGCCGGGGTCATCGCGTACGACTCGGTCAGGCCGATCCCGAGCTCCCGGGCGCCGAGCAGGTCGAAGAGGTCCTTCTTCTCGCTGTGGTCGGGGCTCGCCGGGTAACCGAGGGCCGGGCGGATGCCGCGGAAGCGTTCGGCGTGCAGGTCCTCCAGCGCGGGCTGCGCGTCGGGCTCGAACCAGCGGCGGCGGGCCTCCAGGTGGATGTACTCGGCGAACGCCTCGGCCAGGCGGTCGGCCAGGGCCTTGACCATGATGGCGCGGTAGTCGTCGTGCTGGGCTTCGTAGTGGTGCGCCAGCTCCTCGGCTCCGTGGATGGCCACGGCGAAACCGCCGAGGTGGTCGCCCGACGGTGCGACGTAGTCGGCCAGGCAGCGGTTGGCGCGGCCTTCGGGCTTCTTGGTCTGCTGGCGCAGCATGGGGAAGCCGCGGCCGGCGTACTCGCCGTCGAGCAGGATGTCGTCGCCCTCGGCGTGGGCGGGCCAGTAGCCGTACGAGCCGCGGGCGGTGAAGGAGCCGTCGGCGATGATCTCGTCGAGCAGCGCCGTGGCGTCGTCGAAGAGCTCGCGCGCGACGGGCTGCTCGAGGATCGCCGGGTACTTGCCCTTGAGCTCCCAGGCCAGGAACAGGAACTGCCAGTCGATCATCTCGCGCAGCTCGGCGATCGTCGGCTCGACCACGCGCACGCCGGTGAACTCCGGCACGGGCACGTCGTCGAACGACACCTGCTCGCGGTTGGCACGGGCCTGCTCGACCGTGAGCAACGGCGTCGCGTGGCGATTCTCGTGCTGTTCGCGCAGGCGCTGCTGCTCGGCGCGGTTGGCCGTGTCGAGCACGTCGGAGCGATCGGTGTCGAGCAGGTCGGACACCACCCCGACCACGCGCGACGCGTCGAGCACGTGCACCGTGGTGTGGTCGTAGACCGGCGCGATCTTCACGGCCGTGTGCTGCTTCGACGTAGTGGCGCCGCCGATGAGCAGCGGCAGCTTCAGCCCCCGCCGCTGCATTTCCGTGGCCACGCCGACCATCTCGTCGAGCGAGGGCGTGATCAGCCCGGACAGCCCGATCACGTCGGCGCTCTCGGCCACCGCCGTGTCGAGGATCTGCGCGGCGGGGACCATCACGCCGAGGTCGATGACCTCGTAGTTGTTGCAGCCCAGCACCACGCCGACGATGTTCTTGCCGATGTCGTGCACGTCGCCCTTCACCGTGGCGAGCACGACCTTGCCCTGGCCGCGGGAGGTGTCGATGCGGCCTTCGAGGCGCATCTTCTCCTTCTCCGCCTCCATGTACGGCTCCAGGTAGGCCACCGACCGCTTCATCACGCGGGCGCTCTTCACGACCTGCGGCAGGAACATCTTGCCGGAGCCGAACAGGTCGCCGACGATCTTCATGCCGTCCATCAGCGGGCCCTCGATCACCTCGAGCGGCCGGTCGAACTGCTGACGCGCCTCTTCGGTGTCGGCCTCGATGAAGTCGACGATGCCGTGCACGAGCGCGTGCGAAAGCCGTTCCGTGACCGGCCCTTCGCGCCACGACAGGTCGACGGTTCGCTTGGTACCGCTGCCCTTCACCGTCTCGGCGAAC
Source organism: Amycolatopsis sp. NPDC049253 (assembly GCF_040678995.1). Lineage (NCBI taxonomy): Bacteria > Bacillati > Actinomycetota > Actinomycetes > Pseudonocardiales > Pseudonocardiaceae > Amycolatopsis > Amycolatopsis sp. NPDC049253. The sequence goes on from NZ_JBFAQX010000002.1 coordinate 616,747, forward strand.
TCCACTAGCCGGTCGGTCGCGTCCTCGCGGCGGTCGAAGAGCACGTCCTCGACGAGCTCCAGCAGGTCCTTCGGGATGTCCTCGTAGACGGCGAGCTGGCCCGCGTTGACGATGCCCATGTCGAGCCCCGCGCGCACGGCATGGAACAGGAACGCCGAGTGCATCGCCTCGCGCACCACGTCGTTGCCGCGGAAGGAGAACGACAGGTTCGAGATGCCGCCGGACGTGTGCGCGCCGGGGCAGCGCTCCTTGATCTGCGGCAGGGCCTCGATGAAAGCCTTGGCGTAGCCGTTGTGCTCACTGATGCCGGTGGCGACGGCCAGCACGTTCGGGTCGAAGATGATGTCCTCGCCCGCGAACCCGGCCTGCTGCGTGAGCAGGTCGTAGGCGCGGGCGCAGATGTCCACCTTGCGCTGCGCGGTGTCGGCCTGGCCCTTCTCGTCGAAGGCCATCACGACGACACCGGCGCCGTAGTCGCGGATGCGGCGGGCCTGCTCCAGGAACGGGCCCTCGCCCTCCTTGAGACTGATGGAGTTGACCACGCCCTTGCCCTGCACGCACCGCAGGCCGGCTTCGAGCACGCTCCAGCGCGAGCTGTCGATCATCACCGGAATGCGCGCGACCTCGGGCTCGGTGGCGATGAGGTTGAGGAACGTGGTCATCGCCTGCTCGGAGTCGAGCAGGTCGGCGTCCATGTTCACGTCGAGCAGGTTGGCGCCGCCGCGCACCTGCTCCAGCGCGACGTCGACGGCCGCCTGGTGGTTGTCGCCCTCGATGAGGCGGCGGAACTTCGCGGACCCCGTGACGTTGGTGCGCTCGCCGATCATCACGAAGCCGGTGTCCTCGCCGATCGTGAACGGCTCCAGCCCGCTGAAGCGCGAGCGGTGCGCCGGCTCGGGCACCTCGCGCGGCGCCAGGCCCCGCACGGCTTCGGCGATCTTCGCGATGTGCGCGGGCGTGGTGCCGCAGCACCCGCCGACGATGTTGACCATGCCCTCGCCCGCGAACTCGCCGAGCATGCCGCCGGTCTCGTCGGGTGTCTGGTCGTAGCCGCCGAACGCGTTGGGCAGGCCGGCGTTGGGGTGGCACGCGGTGTAGGTGCCCGCGAGCTTCGCCAGCTCCTCCACGTGCGGGCGCATCTCGGCGGCACCCAGCGAGCAGTTCACGCCCACGACCAGCGGTTCCGCGTGGGCGATGGAGTTCCAGAACGCCTCCACCGTCTGCCCGGACAACGTGCGGCCCGACAGGTCCACGATCGTCACGGAGATCCACAGCGGCAGGTGCGGCGCGACCTCGCGTGCGGCCGTGATGGCGGCCTTGGCGTTGAGGGTGTCGAAGATCGTCTCGATGAGCAGCAGGTCGACGCCGCCGTCGGCGAGCGCCTGGATCTGCTCGGCGTAGGACGCCTTGACCTCCTCGAAGGTCACCGCGCGGAACGCCGGGTCCTCGACGCGCGGCGAGAGGGACAGCGTGACGTTGAGCGGGCCGATGGAGCCCGCCACGAAGCGCCCGCCGAACTCGTCGGCGGCCTGGCGCGCCAGGGCGGCCGCGCGCAGGTTCATCTCGCGCACGTGGTCCTGGAGGCCGTAGTCGGCCTGACCGATGCTGGTGGCGGTGAAGGTGTTCGTGGTCGTGATGTCCGCGCCCGCGGCCAGGTACTGGCGGTGGACGTCGAGGATCACGTCGGGCCGGGTGAGGTTCAGCAGGTCCGGGTCGCCGGTGACGTCCTTGGCGTGTCCCTCGAGCCACTCGTCACGGTAGTCCTCAGGGGTCAGACCGGCGCCCTGCAGCATCGTGCCCCATGCGCCGTCGAGCACGGCGATGCGCTGGTCGAGCAGGTCCCGCACGTCGTGAATCCTGCGCTGCTGGGTCATGCCACCTCCGTCGTAGTCACGGAGGCGCCCTTCGGTTCACGGTGGAGCCGGCCGAGCGTGGCGGACTCACGTGGTCCGTTGCAGCGCCTCTCGACCTCGGTAGTCGAGACTACCGGATCCCACTGTTACAGGCAGCCACCGTTCACACTCCGGGACGGTCAGTCACCGAGCGGCGCGCCCCGCCACTTCCACTCCACCCGCCGTGACCTGCCCGGCAACGCGATCCGGCCCGCGCACCAGCGAAGGCCGTCCCACGGATCGGACGCCGGCGCCTCGTCGGGGAACAGCCGTGCGACGACGTTCGCGCAGACTTCGCGGGGCGGGTCGAGCTCGGTGCCGAGTCCGGTGGCCAGGTCTTCACCGTGCAGCAGGAGTTCGGCGCAGCCCATGGCGGCGAAGCCGGCCGGGTCGGCCCGGCCGGTGGGGTGGTAAGCCCTGGTGTCCGGCCTGCTCGCGCTGACGGCCGCCTGCAGGAGGCGGCCGCCGGTGAGGGCGAGTTCCAGGAGTTCCTCGGGTGTGGCGCCTTCGTCGGCCTTGGCGAGGAAGCGCACGTAGTGGTCCTGCGGCCGGCTGACCACCTGGGCGGCGTAGGACAGGAGGACGTCGCCGACGTGCTCCGCGGTCTGGCGGCAGTCCCAGTCGAGCTCGCCCGCGTTGCGGGTCCAGTCTCGGGCGACGGTGGGCCGGAGGGTGTTCTCCACGCTTTCCAGGGCCCGGCCGAGATCCACGGCGGTGACGGTCATGGGGCCATGGTGCCTCAGCCGGGGTCGAGCACCTTGCGCAACCGGGTGAGCGCGCGGTGCTGCTGCACGCGGACCGCGCCCGCGGTGAGGCCCAGCGCCTCGGCGGTCTCCTCGGCGGACAGGCCGATGATCACCCGCAGGACGACGATCTCCCGCTGCCGGTCGGGCAAGACCCGCATGAGGTCGGTCATGCGCTCGTCCAGCGCCTGCCGCTCGACGACCAGCCGGGCGCCGCGATGTACATCGGCACCCATCTGCTGCGCGATTCCGTACACGAGGGCGAGAAACGACCGGTCGCCGACGCGCTGGCCGGGCAGGTACCTCTGGTCGGCCATTGTGGTCTCCCCCTTCCGTTTCCCGCAGTTGCGAGTGGAGGTCGTCGAGCTGCTTGCGCGCGTGGCGCAGGTTGGACCGGACCGTGCTCACCCGCGTGGACAGCAGCACGGCGATCTCCTCGGTCGAGTAGCCGTCGATGTACCAGGCCAGCACTTCGCGCTGCCTCGGCGGGAGCCGGCTCAGCGCGGCGCGGTCGCTCACCCGGCATCGCTCTCGCTCCCCTGTGCAAGCCGTTCGACAGGAGGAGCGCGGCGCGGGGCCGAACGTGCAACGACGCGGGAAAACATCCGCGCGTCGCAGGGCAGGTGCGTCAGGGGGTCACGGGGTGTTCGCGTGCCAGAACGTGCAGCGGTGGTCGGCGGCGAAACCCGGGTCCGGGTGGAGGCCGTCGGCCGCGAGGGAGACGACCGAGCCGGCCGGCCAGGTCGGCAGCGGGGTGCCGTGGACGAAGGCCGCCCAGGCGTCGACCATCTGGTCGGACAGGGACTTCTGCGCCGGGGTCAGGGCGGCCGGGCGGCCGTCGAGGTCGAAGAGGTACGGCAGTTCGGACGTGTGCGCCGCGCCGAGCGGGAACGGTGCCGGGACGCCGGTGGCGGCCGGCGAGGTGGCGTCGGTGAAGTCGTAGCGCCAGACCGACGGCAGGGAGCGCGAGAGCTGGTCGGCCACGCAGGAGAAGGACGAGTCCGTGACGGCCGCCGCGTAGGCGCGGGAAGCGTTGCCACCGAAGGAGGACGGCGGGTATTCGGCCGCGACGGCCGCGGCGTCGGGGAAGTAGCGGGCGAGGGCGGCCGGGTAGCCGGCCGGGGTGATGGGCGGCGCGCCCGCCGCGAGCTGCTGGGCCAGGAAGTAGGTGAACTCGTCGTGGGTCGTGCCCATGAGCACCGGCACGGGGGCGGCCGAACCGTGCTGGACGGCCGTGACCGGATCGGCCGGCAGGACGATGCCGCCGGTGACCGGGCCGGGGATCCCGATGCCGGCCAGCGAGTAGTAGACGGGGGCGGTGGCCAGCTTCGCCACCGGCAGCGCGCGCAGGCAGGCGGCGGCCGTGGCGCGGTCCGCGCAGCCGTGGGCCGCCGAATAGTCCACACTGGACTTTTCCGCCGTCGCCAGGGTCGCCTGTGCCTGGCACGGGGCACTTTGGACGATCGCCGCGCGGAAGAGGCCGCGAGAGCCCGGAGCGACGAGGTGGTCGCACACCGACATGCCGCCCGCGGACTCGCCGGCGATGGTCACGGCGTCGGGGTCGCCGCCGAAGGCCGCGATGTTGTCGTGGACCCAGTGCAGGGCCTGTTGCTGGTCGAGGAAACCGTAGTTGCCGGGCTGCGCGCCCAGGGCCGGGTCGGCGAGAAAACCCAGTGCTCCCAAGCGGTAGTTGATCGTGACGACGACCGAGCCGCCGCGCACCGCCAGCCGGGTGGCGCCGTAGCGGTCGCCGCCGCCGTCGAGGAAGGCGCCGCCGTGGATCCAGACGAGCACGGGGCGTTTCGCCGTGGAAACGGGCGGCGTCCACACGTTGAGGTACAGGCAGTCCTCGCTCGCGCCGGCCGTGGTGCCCTGCGGGCAGCGCGGGCCGGGCGCCGTGGCGTCGCGCTCGGCGGTCCAGGACGCGGGCGGGGCCGGCGGCTGCCAGCGGCGTTCGCCGACGGGCGGCGCCGCGTACGGAATCCCTTGGAACACGCGGTGATCCGGCGTCACCGTGCCGCGGACCGGGCCCGACGCCGTGCGCACGACCTCGCCCAGCCGGCCGATCGCCGCGTCCGAAGCCGCGCACGCCGTCGCGGCCACTGCGAGCACGAGGAGCACCACCGCGAACCCGCGCCGCCGCACCACTGCCTCCGCCACCGCGCGGACGATACCGGGCACCAAGATTTTTTCACGGTCCGGGATCCCCTCACCAGAGCCGCGAAAGGTGTCGGCGCTGGTCCGGGCGTCGGCCACCCGGCCAAAGTAGCTCACCACTAAGCAACTTCGACAGATCGCTGACGTACCTCACGACTAAGTCACCCATTAGGCTGACGTCATGGCCGACCACGTGGACTCCGTGCTCGCGCAGTGGGCTGCGCAGCGCCCGGACCTCGACGTGTCCCCGATGGCCGTGATCGGCCGGCTGAAGCGGGTGTCGCGCCTGATCGACACCGAACTGGCGCGCACGTTCGCCAAGCACGGCCTCGACGCGGCGTCGTTCGACGTGCTCGCCACGCTGCGCCGCAGCGACCCGCCCCACCGCCTGACCCCGACCGAGCTCATGCGCACGGCCATGGTCACCTCCGGTGCCGTGACGCAACGGCTCGACCGCCTCGAAGACCGCGGCCTGATCGCCCGCAGCCGCAGCGAAACCGACGGCCGCGGCATTCTCGTCGCCCTCACCGTCGAAGGCCGGGCGCTGATCGACCGCGCGCTGCCCGATCACCTCGACACGGAGCACCGCGTGCTCGACGCCCTCGACCCGCCCGCGCAGGCCGCCCTCGCCGACGCCCTGCGCGTGCTCCTGGAATCCTTCGGCGACCGCACCGGCTGACCCTGGAGGCACCGCTTGAGCACCGACGACCTGGACCCGTTCCTCGGCGAGTGGGCGGTCGGCGTCGTGTTCCCCCACGCGCCCGCCGACCAGCCCCCGCCCGTCGCCCGCGCCGTCTTCGAGCGGATCCTCGACGGCCGCTACCTCACGCAGCGCACCGAAGTGCCGCTGGCCGAGGCCCCGGACAGCTTCTCGGTCGTCGCCGCTCACGAAGACGGCACGTTCACCCAGCACTACCACGACGCCCGCGGCGTCAGCCGCCTCTACGCGATGACCTTCCGCGACGGCGTGTGGACGCTGCTGCGCGAAGCCGCCGACTTCTCACCCCTGCACTTCCGCCAGCGCTTCACCGGCACCTTCAGCGCGGACCGCACCCGCATCGACGGCGCGTGGGAGATGGCGATGCCGGGCGAAGACTGGAAGCACGACTTCGCTGTGCACTATCGGCGCGTCTGAGCCTCAGCCCATGCTCTTCGCGCCGTCCAGCGCCTCGCGGATGATGTCGGCGTGGCCGGCGTGCTGCGCGGTCTCGGCGATGATGTGCATGAACACGCGCCGCGCCGACCAGCTCGCGTTCTCCTCGAACCACGGCGCCTTCGGCAGCGGCTGGGCCGCGCTCAGGTCGGGCAGCGTGGCGACGAGCTCGTCGGTCTGCGCGGCCACGTCGGCGTAGGCGGCCAGCACGCCCTCCAAGGTCTCGTCGGGCAGCAGGCTGAACTCGTTGGCGCGCTCGGCGAAGTCGGCTTCGGTCAGCTCCGAGAAGTCCGGCATGGCCGCCGGGCCCTGCCCGATGAACTCCACCCAGCCGCGTTCCACCGACGCCACGTGCTTGATGAGGCCGCCCAGACACAGCTCGCTGACCGTGGGCCGCATGCGGGCCTGCTCGTCGGTGAGGTCGCGCGTCGTGAACCGCAGGAAGTGGCGGTGCTTCGCCAGCATCGCCAGCAGGTCGGCGCGCTCGCCCGTGGTCACGTCGGTCGTCACGGTCTCGTTCACGGCTTCGTCCTCTCGTCGGTGTCTTCGTCTAAACCTAAGGTAAATCCCATTCCGGCCACTTTGTGACCTCAATAGGAGAGAATCTGGATTCATGGCCAACACGAGCTCGCGAACCCTGCGGTTGCTGTCCTTGCTGCAGACGCACCGGTACTGGCCCGGCCAGGAGCTGGCCGGGCGCCTGGAGGTGTCGATCCGCACGCTGCGCCGCGACGTCGACCGGCTGCGTGAGCTGGGGTATCCCGTCGAGGCGCAGCGCGGCGTCGACGGTGGTTACCAGCTCGCGCCGGGTGCGACGCTGCCGCCGCTGGTCGTCGACGACGAGGAGGCTGTGGCGCTGGCGGTGGGCCTGCAGGCGGCCGCGCAGGGTTCGGTCGAGGGCATCGCGGAGTCGTCGCTGCGCGTGCTGGCGAAGGTGGTGCAGGTGATGCCGGCTCGGCTGCGGCGGCGCGTCGACGCGTTGCGCGCGATGACCGTGCCCCTCGGCTGGAACGGCACGCCCGGGCCCAGCGTCGACCCCGGCGTGCTCACGGCCATCGCGCTCGCCTGCCGCGACAGCGAGCGGCTGCGCTTCTCCTACACCGCCGCCGACGGCCGCCGGACCGAGCGGCACGTCGAGCCGCTGCGCCTCGTGCCGGTGGGCCGGCGCTGGTACCTCGTCGCCTACGACCTCACCCGGCACGACTGGCGCAGCTTCCGCGTCGACCGCCTCGACGAACCGCACGGCACCGGCGCCCCGTTCCGCCCGCGCGAGCTGCCCGCGGCCGACGCCGCCGAGTTCGTCCGCGCCGGCCTCGACACCATCGCGCGGCCGCACCGCGTGGAGGTCGTCGTGGCGGCCCCGGCGGCCACCGTGCGCGAACGCATCGGCCAGTGGACGACGGTCGAGGAGCTCGACCCCGGCCGCTGCCGGGTGCTCATGACCGCCGACTCGCTGGACTGGGCCGCCCTCGCCCTCGGCGTCGTGGGAGCCGACTTCCACGTGGTGACCCCACCGGAACTGCGGGAGCGGGTGCACGAGTGGGGCGCGCGGTTCAGCCGGGCGTAGGTGTCGCGGCACAGCTGCGGCAGGTGCCCCGGGCTCGACTGGTCATCGCCATGACTGACCGAGATCGCCCGGCCGAGCACTTCCTTGCGAGCGGACAGTGGTGCCGCACGAAGAACCGGTGAGCGTCAGGCGGCGGACTGCGCGGGCACTCGAGCCGGCGCCGGGGCCGGAGTACGTGCGGGCGATGCGGCGGCCGGAGGGCGCGCCGGCAACGCGGTCGGTGCGACCCGCCGGCGCCGCAGCGAGCGGAGCCACTGGACCAGCAGGACCGCCCCGCCGGGGGCCGTGGACAGCAGGCCCAGCAGCCCGTACACGACGGCGACCGTCACCCCCTGTTGCGCGCCCAGGCCCGCGGCGGCGAACGCCAGCGCGGCGACGCCTTCGCGCGGCCCGAACCCGCCGACGTTGATGGGCAGCCCCATCGCCAGCAGCGCGAGCACCAGCAGCGGCAGCAGCGTCATCAGCGAGGCGGTGGCACCGGCCGCGTGCGCGGCGACCACGAACAGCGTGAGGTGCCCGGCGAGCGCCACCAGCGACAACGCCGTGACCCGCGGCCAGGTGCGCAGCCCGAGCAGCCCGGCGCGAACGTCCGCCATCGACTGCGCGAACCCCCGCCGCCACTTCGACGCGCTGTGCAGCCAGCGGTCACCCGTGCTGCACGCGACGGTGAGCACCACGATCGCGACCAGAAGAACACCAGCACCTGCGACAGTCAGCACATCGTGTGCGAACGCCGGCAACACGGCAGGTCGGAAAATCAACACGGCGAGTCCGGCCGCCACCACCACGACCTGTCCGGCTGTGCGTTCGAGCACGACGGCCCGCACACCCCGCGCCACATCGCCGGCCTGCCGGCCGTGCTCGACCGCGCGGTGCACGTCGCCGAGGATCCCGGCGGGCAGCACACCGTTGAGGAACTGCGCGCGGTAGTAGTCGGCCACGGCCTGACGCAGCGGCAGCCGCAGGCCCAGCCGCAAAGCGACCACGCGCCAGCGCCAGGCGCTCACGACGGTGGTCAGCAGCCCGATCGCCAGCGCGGCCAGCACCGGCCCCAGGCCGATCACGCGCAAGCCGTCGAGGAAGGCGTCGGTGCCGAGGCGCCACGCCAGCACCCCGATGATCGCGAACCCGGCGAGGATTCGGAACCACGACCAGAACGTACGCATCAAGCCACCTTGATCGGGATGGAACGCCAGCGGGAAAGGACTTCGGTGAGCCGGCGGGCCGCGCCGTCCCACTCTTCGAGAGCGCTGCCGCGGCCGAGCGCCGCCGTGCGCAGATCGCGGCGCAGCTCGGCGTCGGTGACCCAGCTGCGCAATGCGGAAGCGAGGGCGTCCGGAGCTCCGGGCGGCACGAGCAGGCCGGGCACGGCGCCGTCCGACGAGCGGCCGAGCGCGTCGGGCACCCCGCCGACGTCGCTGGCCACCACGGGGATGCCGCGCGCCAGAGCTTCGGTGATGACCATGCCGTAGGTCTCCGCGTGCGAGGGCAGCAGCACCAGGTCGGCGCGGTCGTATGCCGCGTCTAGCTCGGCTCCGGCCTTCGGGCCGCTGAAGGTGACGCGGTCGGCGAGCCCGAGGCGGTCGACGGACCAGCGCAGCTCGTCGACGTACTCCGGCGCGCGCGTCAGCGAGCCGACGAAGTCCACTTCGAGATCGAGGTCGGGTACCTGGGCCAGCGCTTCGACCAGCACGTCCTGGCCCTTGCGCGGGGTCACCGCCGCCACGCACAGCAGCCGCGACACCCCGTCGGTCCCCGACGCCAGCGGCGCCAGGTCCACGCCCGGCTCCACCACGGCGACCGTCGACGGCCCGAGACCGTGGCGGCGGATCAGCGTGCGCGCGGCCGTCGGGCTGGTGGCCACGACCTGGCGCACCACCCGCAGCGTCTCGCGCTCGCACGCGTCGAGCTCGGCGGCGTGCACGGGGTCGAGGCCGGTCTCGTCGGCCAGCGGCAGGTGCACGAGCACACCCAGGCGCAGCCGCCGCGCGTGCGGCACCACCACGTCGGGCACCCCGCACGCCACCAGGCCGTCGATCAGCACGGTCGTGTGGTCCGGCAGCGCCGCGAGCGCCCGCGCCAGCCGCGCGCGCCCCGTCGGCCCCGGCTCGGGCCACGACCCGGGCACGGCGACCTGCAGCACGGGCATCCCCGCGCCCGGCAGGCTCTCGCACATCCGCCGGTCGTAGGTGTTGCCCCCACTGGGCTCCGTGACGTCGTCCACGTTGCCCGGCAGCACGAACGCGACCACCGCGGCCCCACTGCCTGCCCGCTGACTCCGCACGTTGCCTCCTCACGCCGCTCTCACCCAGCAACACGGACGACACGGGCCGGCGGTTCAATCACGCCCGGAATTTCCCACCCACGAACGGGTGGTGGCCGGGTACCGAGTCACCCCGGCACCCGGCCACCGCCCGTGGTCACACTCGAGCTTCGCCGTGCGGTCCCGCCGCATTCGGCACCTGCGAAGCGCGATCTACAGCCACTTCGGCGCGTCCCCCTTTTCGAGCCGCTTCCACCGGCTCACGAACTCCCGCCGCATCTCCGCGCGCACTGCCCCACCGGTCCCGTACAGCACGCCGAACGTGAACCCGACGCCTTCGTCGTGGCCGTCGATACCGAGGCGGTACACGACCGGGCCCGCCACCACCCAGTCCTGGTGTTCGCCCAGCAGCTGCTGCACGTTCTTCACGTTCTTGCGCCACCCGTCCACCTTGCCGCCGAAGACCGGCCGCACCACGTCCGCCGCGTAGCGGGCGCCCTTGGCCTTCTTGCGCACGCCGTGCAGCGCGTGCTCCAGCTCCCGGCCGGACAGCCCGTGCGCCGCCTTCTCGGCCTTCCGCAGCTTCCGCGCGGCCTTGCGCACCGGCTTGCGCAGCGCCTTCTTAGCGGGGCCGGCGTCGGCCGGCACACCCGACACCACCGCGTCGAGCTCCTGCACCAGAGCCAGGTACCGCTTGCCGCGCAGTGCCTCCAGCACCTTCCCGCGCGCGTCCACGGCGTCGCGGGAGAACCGCCGCGTCAGGAACTGGTCCACCGGCCCGACCACGAGCTCGGCCGACGCGCCGTCCACCCACTCGCGCACGAGCGCCTCGACGACCTCGCCGTCGCGCGCCGGGGCCAACTCGCCGCCCAGCCACTTCAGCTCGCTCGTCACACCCGGAATGCGGTCGTCGTCCACAATGGACGAAAACGTCCGCAGCGCGCTCCGCAGCTTCCGCGACGCCACGCGCAGCTGGTGCACGGAGTCCTCGACGTCGCGCCGCACCCCGACATCGGCGCGTTGCAGCGCCGCGAACTGCTCGCGCAGGTAGGCCCCGACGACCTCGCCGGCGTCCGGCCGCGTGCCCACCGCCTGCCCGGCGGGCACGCGGTCGCCGATCAGCCGCCGCAGCTTCGAGGGCCAGCGCGACGTCCGGGCACCCGCGTCGACCAGGGTGCTCTCGAGCTCGTCGAGCAGCTCCGGCGCGGCGTCACCCGCGAGCTCGACCTCGATTTCACGCCACCGGTCCAGCCGCGCCGTCTTCCCGCCGACCTCACCGGTCACGTGGTCGTCCGTCACCGTCGCGACGACCTGGCCCGACGAGTCGGTGAGCCGGTGGGAGAACCGGTCGGTCTTCAGGTGCGCGATCGGCAACAGCTTGCTTCCCAGCGTGTGGGCGCGCAGCAGCCGGTTCAGCTCGCCGGGCACCTTGCCGTCGTCGGCGCCGAGCGGAACCTGCAGCTCCTCGCGCTCGTCGGGTCCGACGGGCAGCTTCAGATGCCACCCGGCGTCGTGCCCGCCCACCCGCCGGCGCAGGGTGATCCCGGCGCGCACGAGGGAAAAGGCGGCCGTGTCGTAGTACGTCGCGTCGAGCCGCTCCTCCGCCGGAGCGTCCTGGCCCTGCACCGTCCCGCCGCCGACGAACTCGGGGACCACCGCGTCCTGCGCGACCTCGTACTTGCGCTCGCGTTCGATTTCGACCACGGGTCTGTTCATCCGGTCACTCCTCAGGTTCGTTCACGAAAGTCTGAGGCATGAAGAACGCTCACGGCGCACGATGTTCCAGCGGCGGGCTCACGTCCGGGTAGCTCGCCTCCTGGCTGGACACCGCCGTGGTCACCGCCGTGCCCCGCTGCTCGGCTTCCCGGCGCGAGATCCTGCGGTTCACCACGGCCTCGCCCACCTGCTCGCCGCGGATGCGGCCCAGCACGGCGAGCGTGATGGCGTGCACGATCGCCAGCACCAGCAGCAGCACGCCGACGCGGCCCACCACGCCGGGCAGATCGCTGTCACCCAACGGGATCGTGGACAGCAACGCCAGCAGCCCCAGCGTCACCAGGTGGAACAGCACGGTCACCAGCCTGGTCATCGACGCGCCCGCGGCGGGGTCACCGTAGGAACTCTCCAGGTACCCGCGTCCGCTGCGGTAGATGACCTGCCCGTCGATCAGCACGAGCACCACACCGATGGCGAGGAACGAGACGTACGCTTCTGTGCTCATCCCGGCACACTCCTTCCGGCCTCTCCCGAAGAAATACCCCTCGACCAGCGGAGGAAAACCCTCGCGGCAGCGGTTCAGCCGCGGAAGGTGTCGGGGTGCGGGCCCGTGCGGTGGTCGGCGTCGAGCTTGCCGATCGCCTCCAAGTCCTCGTCGGCGAGTTCGAAATCGAACACGTCGATGTTCTCCCGGATGCGCGAGGGCGTGGCCGACTTCGGGAACACGATGTTGCCCAGCTGCAGGTGCCAGCGCAGCACCACCTGGGCCGTGGTCTTGCCGTGCTTGTCCGCCAGCCCGGTCAGCACCGGGTCGGACAGCACGGCCGCCTGCGCGAGGGGGCTCCACGCTTCGGTCGCGATGCCGTGCGCGCGGTGGTAGGCGCGCAGTTCGGTCTGCTGCAACGCGGGGTGCAGCTCGATCTGGTTCACCGCCGGCACCGTGCCGGTCCGGCGGGCGAGCTCTTCGAGGTGCTCCACCTGGAAGTTCGACACGCCGATGGAGCGCGCCTTCCCGGCGCGTAGCAGCTCTTCGAAACCTTCCCAGGTGCGCACGTACTTGTCCTGGTGCGGCAACGGCCAGTGGATCAGGTACAGGTCCACGTATTCGAGGCCGAGCCGGCGCAGGCTGCCTTCGAGCGCGTTGATCGCGTTGTCGTGGCCCTGGGCGTCGTTGGCGAGCTTCGTGGTGACGAAGACTTCTTCACGAGGCACGCCCGACTTCTCGATGCCCTCGCCGACCCCGGCCTCGTTGCGGTACATCTGCGCGGTGTCGATGTGGCGGTAACCCGCCTCGAGCGCAGTCCGCACGGCGTCGGCGGTGTCGTCCTCCGGAATCTGGAACACACCGAACCCGAACTGCGGGATGCGCACACCGTTGTTCAGTTCGAGGTCCGGGACGTTCGTCGTGTGAGCACTCATGATCTCGGCCTACCCGAGGTGCCGGACCCCGAAACTCGATCAGGGCGCGACCGCGGCTGCCAGCGCTTCGGCGAGCGTCGTGTGCACGGCCAGCGTGTCGGACGCGCCGGTCACGTCGAGGCAGCGGCGCACGCTGCGCGCGCCGTCACACACCACGGTGAACGAAGCGGCCCGATCGTGCGCGGTGAACAACGCGCGGATGCCGGCGCAGCCGAGGAATTCGACGCGGGAGAGATCCGCCACCACGGGCCCGCCGAGCTGCGCGGCGTCCGCGAGTGCTTCGGCGAAAACGTGGGCGGTGGCGGCGTCGAGGTCGCCCACCGGGGTGAGTACTCGGGCGCCCTCGTGGTCGGTGGTCGTGACGGTGAGTTCCGCCGGTACCGAGACCGCGGAAAACGGGATGTTCATGGAGCGCTCCTCTTCGCAGGAACCTGCAGGGGCGCTGACCGGAGCACGTGTCTGAACAACAGCCAACACGTCCGACCGTACGCCGGTGTGCTGTGAGGTCAACCCTCGTCGAACACGCGTCTCAGCACGGCGAGCCCGGCTGCGATCTTCTCCGGGGCCACGGCGCCGTACCCGAGGACCAGCCCGGACGGCGCGGGGTCCCCGCAGAGCCCCGCCAGGGTCTGCACACCGACACCGGCCTCGTTCGCCCGCGCCACCGCGGATACCACGTCCACATCGGACAGTGCACACAGGTGCAGCCCGGCGGCCGAGGGCACCGGCGTCAGCATTCCCGCGAACTCCTCGTGCAGCAGCGTCGTGATGTGCTCGTGGCGCGCGGCGTATTCCCGGGTCGCCTTGCGGATGTGGCGCGCGAACAGGCCCTCGTCGAGGAACCGGGCGAGCGCGGCCTGCGCGTGGTGGTCGCCGTGCCAGTCGGCCAGCTGGCGGGCGTGGCGGAGCGCGTCGCGCAACGAGCGCGGCGCGATCAGGAAACCCAGGCGCAGCACGGGAAGCAGCGTCTTGGAGAACGAGCCGACGTAGGCGACGCACCCGGCGCGGTCGAGGCTCTGCAGCGGTTCGAGTGGCCGGTCGGAGAAGCGGAATTCGCTGTCGTAGTCGTCCTCGATCACGAGCGCGCCGGCGCGCTCGGCCCAGTCGAGCAGCGCGGTGCGGCGCGCGAGGGACATCGGCGTGCCCAGCGGGAACTGGTGCGAAGGTGTCACGTACACCAGGCGCGTACGCGCGGGCACCTCCGAGACCCGCAACCCCTCGCTGTCCACGGGCACGCCGACGATTTCGGCGCCGTGCGAACGGAACAGCAGCCGCGCCGTGCGGTAGCCGGGTTGTTCCATCGCGACGCGGTCGCCGGGTTCGAGCAGCACTCGGCACAGCAGGTCGAGCGCCTGCTGAGCGCCTTGTGTCACGAGGACGTCGTCGGCGTCGGCGCGCACGGACCGCGAAACGCCGACGTGGCGCGCGATCGCCGCCCGCAGCCCGGCGTGGCCCGCGGGGTCGCCGTAGTGCGCGAAACCGGTTCCCCGCAGCTCCGCGGACACCAGCCGGCGCCAGGTCTGCAGGGGGAACAGCCGCGCGTCGGGAATGCCGACGCGGAAGTCGTACTCCGGGTCGGCGCCCGCCGGCTCGAGCGGGGGCAGGATCCGCCACACCTCTCGGGGCCGCAGGGCCGAACCGGCGGGTGCGTGTCTCGTCCGGCCGGCGGGCAGCTCGGCGGACACGTAGGTGCCGGAGCCGACGCGGCCGGCGAGGAACCCGTCGGCGGTGAGCCGGTCGTAGGCCACGGCGACGGTGTTGCGGGAGACCGAAAGGCGTTTCGCCAGCTCACGCGTGGGTGGGAGGCGTTCGCCGGAGCGCAGCCTGCCGTCGAGGATCGCGTCGCGCAGCTCGCGGTAGATGCGCGTGCCGAGGTCGCCGCGCCCGGCGAGCGTCACGTGGAAGTCCACCTCCGGCACCCTACATTGGCCCGGTCCGGATTAATGGAATTGGATCTGGCGCAGGGCCAAACGTCCTTTTACCGTTTCTCGCATGACGACGATCGAGCGCCCCGCTCCCGTGACCGGTTCGCGGCCCGGCCGCCTGCTCGCGGGCGCGCAGCTCGCCGCCTCACTGGGCGATGGTGCTTTTCTCACGTGCTCGGTGCTGTATTTCACGCGCGTTGTCGGATTGACACCAGGCCAGGTGGGGCTCGGTCTCACGCTGGGCTGGGCGGTCGGCACGGTCGCCGGCGTGCCGCTGGGGCACGCGGCCGACCGCCGGGGTGCGCGGGGCGCGGCCGTGCTGTTGTCGCTCGCGACCGGCCTGGCGATCACGGCGTTCCTCGTCGCGGGCTCGGCGTGGTCGTTCACGATCGCGGCATGTTGTTACGCCACCGGCCAGTGTGGGGTCAGCGCCGTGCGCCAGGCCCTTCTCGCCGCGGTGGCGGAACCTCACCAGCGCACGCGGATCCGCGCACACCTGCAGTCGGCGGGCAACGCGGGGCTGGCCGTCGGCGCGGGACTCGGCGGCCTCGCACTGCTGGCCGACACGTCCGAGGCTTACGTCGCCGCGTTCTCCCTCGACGCGGCCGCGTTCGTGGTGTCCGCGGTGCTGCTGCGCCTGATGCCGGCCGTCGCGCCGGTGCCGCACCCCAAGGGCAAGCCGGCCCTGGCCGTGCTGCGCGACCGGCCCTACGCGCTCGTCACGCTGCTGAACGCGATCCTGTTGCTGCGCATGCCGTTGCTGAGCGTCGCGATTCCACTGTGGATCGTCTCGCGGACCGCCGCTCCCGAGTGGACGGTGTCGGCCCTGTTCGTGCTGAACACGATCGTGGTGGTGCTGGGACAGGTGCGAGTGGCGACGCGGGTGACTGGCCTGCGCTCGGCGACGCGGCTGGTGCGGCACTCCGGAGTGCTGCTGGCCGCGTCCTGCGTCGCGTTCGCGCTGTCGGCATCGGGCTCGTCGGCGACGGTGGCCGTCGCGGTCCTCGTGGCCGGGGCGCTGCTGCAGGTGCTCGGGGAGATGCTGCAGTCGGCCGGTACCTGGGAAATCGGGTTCGACCTGGCGCCCGCCGCACGGCAGGGCCAGTACCAGGGGTTTTTCGGGACCGGCACGTCCGTGGCCCGCATGGCGGGCCCGGCGCTGCTCAGCACGGTGGTGGTGCGGTGGGGCACGCCCGGCTGGCTGCTGGTGGGTGCGGTGTTCGTGGCCGCCGGGTGGGCGATGGGTCCCGCCGTCCGGTGGGCCGGGCAGCGGGGCTGAGAACCCGGCGGCGCGGAAGTCTCGGTGATGCCGCCGGTGCGTGGGCTCGGTGGTGCGAACCACCCGGTTGCCCTGAGCCTCGGCGCAGCTGAGTCCCCGATGGCGCCGGGGACCTCAGTCCCGCAGGGCCAGCTTCGCGAGCTCCTGGTCGAAGTCGAACCACAGGGCCTCGTCGCCGGCCGGCACCTCGTCGTAGGTGCGGTCGAGGAAGTCGGCCAGCTCGTCGGCCGGGGCTTCCAGCACGGCGGAGCCGTCGGGGGCGTTGAGCTCGACGACCACCCGGGCGTCGTCGGCGGCCGGGCGCACTCGCACGTCGCCGTCTCCGGCGGGGGCGATGAGGCCGTCGGCGAGCAGGTCGCGGCCGAAGAGCCAGCGGACGACACCGGGGCCGGCGTGGTAGCCGACGGAAATGGCGTACGGGTCCGACGGGTCGTACTCGAGGTCAGCGCGCACCGGCAGCGGAACGCTCCCGAACGTGCGCAGCCCGAAGACGATCGTCGCGTGGACGACGGGGGGCTCGGTGCCCATGGCGGTACCTCCTTCATCTCGTTCTTGGGTGGAATCAACTCACGGCTCAACGTGAATGTTCCTCTATGAGTAACGCCCCGTAAGAGTACGAGCTGCCCGACAACCGATCTTTCACCCCTTTGGTGGAGACGGACGTCTCATGTGCTCACTCATCGGTATGAAGCGCCTCCCCAATCGATGACCGGACACTGCCGCCGGCCCGCTCGCCGGCCGCGGAACCGCCGCCCGGCCCGGTGCGCCGCGCCGACGACACGCTCGCCGACGAGCACACCCACGACGGCAGCTGGATGCTGCGCCGCCCCGACGGCAGCCCCGCGACGGAGGCGAGCACGCCGGACGCCCCGCGCATGCGCGACGGTGGTGCGCTTCACCCTGTGCCGAGGGGCACAGACCAGCCGAAACCCGAGTACGACGACTTCTCCGCCACGGTCACGGCCGGCGCAGCGCGCACCGGCCGCGCTGTGGCCTCCCCGGCACCCGCGGGCGCTAGGCCCGGCGGCTGCCTGCGAGGCCGTGCGGCTGATGCTGGTCACCGCGCCGCACTGCGGCCAGCCACGGGACACGGCCACATCGACCGCCGGCGCGGCCATGCCACTGACACCAGTCACCGCACCGCACCCCGACCCACTACAGACACGGCGCTGGCCTACAGGGCGGCGGTGGTCGTGGATGGGCGCACGGCTGGCGTGCTCGGCGAAGCCGCAGTGTGGCTCGCGGCGGGCGGGGTCGCCGGCGGCGCGCCGCGGCCACACCGCCGCCGGGTCCGGCATCCGCTGCGCCCACGGCACCGCCGGCACGGCGCGTGCGCCGCCCGAGGGTCCGCACGCGCCCGCCGGCGGTGGCACGGCCTCGGCCAACTCCGGCGCAGGTGCCGGCACGAACCCCACCGCCGGCACCGCCCGCAGGAGTCTCACCCGCGGGTGGTCACCCCTGGCTGTCGAACGTCACGGCCGCAAGCGGTCAGCGCGTCCATTCCTCCACGCGTACCCCGAGCAGGTCCGCCGCCGCGCGCAGCTCGCGGCGCCGGTCACCCGGGACGACGTGGATGTGGTTGGCGCCGAAACGCCGGAGAAACAGTGGGGCCTCGACATCGAGGCGGGCGAACGCGTGCGGCCATTCCGGTGTGGATCGAGCGGCCAGAGCCGTGTTGGTGGCGTCGTCGTAGCACTCGAAGTCGCCCAGGACGAGCTGGAGCCGGTAGGCGCCGTCGAGCCGGGTGAGGCGCGCGAGGGTCATCGGCCCCGGCGCGGCGAAGTGCGCCACGGAGGCGCCCCCTGCGGGGAAGAAGAACACCGACGGGTACAGGTGCACCCGGCCGAGGTTCTCCGCCGGATCGTCGCTGCGGGCGGCGAACCACGTCGCGTGCTGTCCGGAATTGCACAAATCCCACACGTCGCGATCGGGGTGGTGGTGCCGGACGTCCGCGAACAGCACCGGGGTGCCCGTGATGCGGTGCATCAGCTGCATCGTCAGCGCACCGTCCATATCGGACTCCGTCGCGGTGATGTGGACGGCCTTGGGCCCGTTCCAGTCGTACGGGTCGTTGAGCAGCGCCTCCGCCACGTCCATCGTCGCGAAGTTCTCCGTCAGCTCGGGCTGGGCCTTGATGCCCGAGAAGTCCAGGTGCCGCTCCACCGCGAGGTCCCGCACGGCCAGGTACGCGCGGATCTGCCGCTCCAGCAACGCAGGCGTGAGCTTCTCCCCGTCGTAGTGGACAGTCGCGAGCCGCTCCAGCCACTCGCGCCCGCGCGCGGCCTCGGCGGCGTCGGCCTTCTCCGCGCGCAGCACGAGCTCGTACTGGTCGATCTCCTCGACGTCCACTCCGAACTGCCGCATCCACTGGTCCGTGTTCGCGACGGCCGTGTGCATCCCCATCGGCCGCCCGCCGAACCGCCCGAACGTCGAGCCGCGCAGCGACGCGACGGCGCCGGCCGCCCGCGCCCGCACGCCGACGTCGTCGATCAGCGCCGGGTCGTCCGGCGCGCCCCACAGGCGCATGTGCGGTCGGCCGATCTGGTCCAGGGCGCCGCCCGCCGCGAGCATCCCGACGAGCCCCGGTTCCGCCGGATCGGTGGACGCGACGAGCAGCAACGGCGTCGGCGTCGCGTCGGCCGCCAGCATCGTGAAGTGCGGGAAGCTCCAGACGGCGTAGTAGAACACCGTCACGTCCACCGCGGCCGCGGCGACGGACCGGGCGGCCGCGGTCGCCGTGGTGTTGGTGGCCACGAGCCCGCCGCTGATCACGTCGTGACCGGCGGCCGTGAGGGCGGCGACGAAAGTGTCAACTTTGGATCGGATGAACCCGGTGTTGCGCCGGTGCACGTGATCGCGACCGTCGGAGATCGCGATCACCCCGATGCGCGTCATGAGCCTTGGTTGAGCTCGGCGTAGACCTGCGCGGCGTTGTCCTGGGTGATCAGCCGCGTCTGCAGGGTCTGCGTCTTCTGGACCTGCCCGCAGTCGACGAGCAGTTTCTTCGCCGCGGCAACGGCTTCCGCCCCGCCGGTCGGGTAGATGAACGTGGCCGAGAGCCGCCCGGCCTCCACCGCCTTGACGCCGCCCTCGGGCACGGGCAGCCCGTCGATCCCGACGATCGGCAACGTCGCCTTGCCCGCGTTCTGCGCGGCGAGCCGGGCACCTTCGGCCATGGGTCGTTCTCGGAGAAGATCGCCTGCGCGTCGGGGTGGGCCTTGAGCAGCGCGTCGGCCTGCTGCTGGCCCTTGTCGCGCAGCCAGTCGGCGTCGGCGGTCCCGACGATCGTGATGCCCGAGCCCGCGATGCCCTCGTCGAAGCCGTCCGCGCGTTCCTTCGCCGGCGTCGAACCCGCGAGGCCCTTCAGCTCCACGATCTTCCCGCCCTGCGGCAGCAGGTGCTCCTTGAAGTACCTGCCGGCCTGGCGCCCGATGTCCACATTGTCCGCTCCGATGAACGACGTGTACGCGTCACCGTCCACTTTGCGGTCGAGCACCAGCACCGGAATGCCCTGGTCGTAGGCCTTCTTCACGACGCTGGTGAGCGGCGTCGCCTCGTTCGGGCTGATGATCAGCAGGTCGATCTTCTGCGTGAGGAACGTGCTGACCTGCTCCACCTGCTTCGAGTTGTCCTGCGCGGCGTCGGCGAAGTTGACCGTGAACTGCGGGATCGACGCGGCCGCCTTGCGGATGTCGTCGTCCATCCGCACGCGGTAGGGCTCGCCGAGGTTCGCCTGGCTCATGCAGATGGTGAACTTCGCGGCGCCCGGCCCCTTGCACGCCTGCGTGGCGGGCCCGGCGCCGGCCGACGCCCCCGGCGCGTTCTCGTGCGTGGTGCCGCAGGCCGTGGCCACGAGGCGACCCCGGCGACCGCGAGCGCCAGCCCGCGGCGAGTGGTGGTGGACATGTGAGCTCCCCTTCCCTGGCGACCGTGCCTACGGCCCGGCCTGCGCGCGGCCCGGGCGCAGCCGTTGCAGCCCGGCGGCGAACACGATCACCACGCCGACCACGATCAGCTGCACGTTGGAGTCGATGTTGTTGAGCTGCAGGATGTTGTCGAGCACGCCGACGAGCAGCGCGCCCGCCACGGTGCCGAGCACGGTCCCGCGCCCGCCCGAAAGGCTGGTGCCGCCGATGACCACGGCAGCGATCGCGTTGAGCTCGTAGCCGCTGCCGTCGTTGGGGCCGCCGAAGTTGAGCTGTCCCGCGTGGACGATGCCGGCGAGCGCGGCGAGCAGCCCGCAGATGCCGAACACGAGCACCTTCACGCGCACCACGGGCACACCGGAGAGCCGCGCGGCCTTTTCGTTGCCGCCGATCGCGTAGATGTGCCGGGAGAAGGCGCTCACCCTCAGCAGCACCATGGCGAGGGCGGCGACCACCACGAAGATGAGCGCGGGGATCGGCACGGTGCCGTTGAAGGTCCGCTCCCCCAGCAGCGAGAACGCGACCGGCGCCTGGCCGGGACCGTCGCCGTAGGTGATCGACACGCCTTCGCCGCCGGACCACATGCGCGCGAGGCCGCGCGCGATCTGCATGCCGGCCAGGGTGACGATGAACGACTGGATGCGGAAGCGCGCGCTCGCGACCCCTTGCACCAGGCCGAAACCCAGGCCCAGCGCGAGGATCGCGAACACGGCGGGCAGGAGTGCCCAGTCGTTCGTGGTGAGCAGCTCGGCGACGCCGACGCTCGCCAGGCCCACCACCGACCCCACGGACAGGTCGATGCCGCCGACGAGGATCACCAGCGTCATGCCGACGGCGAGGATGCCGATCTCGGAGATGGCGCGCACGACGTTGAGCAGGTTGTCCGCGCCCAGGAAAACGAGGGCGCCGTCGTTCGAGGGGGAGAACACGATCGCGGCGGCGAACACCACGACGAGCCCGAAGACGCTCTGGAACCGGAACAGCGTGACGAGCACCCTGCGGCCGGTCACCTGACGTCCCCCATCGACGCGGCGAGCAGCTCGCCCTCACCGGCGAGCGCGGTGTCGAACTCGTGCGCGGTCTTGCCGCCGCGCAGCACCACGACGCGGTCGCAAACCCCGACGAGCTCGGCGGGTTCGGACGACGCGAGAAGGATCCCCACCCCCGTTTGCGCGACTTCTCCCAAGATCCGGTAGATCTCGGCCTTCGCGCCGACGTCGACTCCTCGGGTTGGTTCGTCGAGTAACAGCAGTTGTGGTTTTGTGAGCAAAGCGCGTCCGAGAACCACCTTTTGCTGATTGCCTCCGGACAACGCGCCGACCGGGTCCGCCAGTGTGCGGAGTTTGACACCGAGCTGGGCGGCCGCGTTGTGCGCGGCTTCGCGCTCTCGGCCGGCGGCGACCACGCCGAAGCGGGCGAGGGCATCGACGACGGACAGGACGGTGTTGGCGAGGACCGAATGGTCCAGCGAGAGGCCGGAGATCCGCCGGTCCTCGGGGACGAAGGCCACGCCGTTGCGGAGCGCGTCTCGCGGGGATCTCGGCCGGTATTCCTTGCCGTTGAGCTGAATCCGGCCGCCGGTGATCGTTCCGGGGGACGCGCCGTAGAGGGCCTCGAGAAGCTCGGTGCGTCCCGAGCCGAGCAGCCCGGCGACCCCGACGATCTCTCCGGCGCCGACACTCAGGCTGATCCCCGCGGGTTCACGGCGGCCGGCTTTCGGGGTGACCACGAGTTCGTCCACCATCAGAACGTGTTCGTCTTCGGACGGTCGGGTTTCGGTCGTGAACATCTGCTGCACCGGCCGGCCCACCATCGCCTCGGCGACCTGCGACGCCGTCAGCTCGCGCGCGGCGAACTCGGCCACGACCTCGCCGTTGCGCAGCACCGTCGCCCGATCCGCGACGCGTCCGATTTCTTCCATGCGGTGGGAGATGTACACCAGGGCGACCCCGGCTGTGCGCAACTGGTCGATCACTGCGAACAACCGCTCGACTTCGCGAGGGGAAAGCGCCGAGGTCGGTTCGTCCATGATCAGGATCCGTGCGTTCAGCGACAGCGCTTTCGCGATGGTCACCAATTGCTGTTCGCCGGTGCGCAACCGTTCGACGGGCGCGGTGGCGTCGAGGTCCACACCGGACTGTTCGAGCAGGGCCCGGGTGGCGCGGACCATCCGCTTGGGATCGGGCACGCCGTAGCGGGTGTGCGGCTCGCGGCCGAGGAACACGTTCTCCGCCACGGAAAGCGCCGGCACGAGGTCGAGCTCCTGGTGGATCATCGCGACGCCGGCCCGCTGCGCGTCGGCGGGGCGGGCGAACCGGACCGGCACCCCGCCGATCCGGATCACCCCCTCCTCGGCGGCCACCTCTCCGGAAAGAACATCAGGGTGGACTTGCCCGCCCCGTTCTCCCCGAGGAGTGCGTGCACCTCCCCCGCCCACACGGTGAAATCCACCGAACGAACCGCACGCACTCCGCCGTAGGTCTTGCTGACGCCGGCCAGCTCGACCAGCGCGACGCCGTCGTCGCCCATCCCCCTCGATCCCACCGTTCGAGAAATCGATTACCAGCGAAGGTAAGGGGGGCGGCCAGGTGTGTCAAGAGTCACTGGACAACCGGTGGAAAACGAGGGAAACCGGACCACCGGACACGCGAATGTGCGGAAAGCCTCGCCCGAGCGGGCCAACGCGCTACTCCGCGCAGTCCACGACCCGGGCCGATTGATCAGCGGTGCCCGTCGCTCGAAACGAGCGCCCACGGCCACGTCGAAACCGGCCGGCGCCACCACCGAGCCGGCCCGCACCACGCACCCGGCGGGCGCCCTTCACTCCGCCACGCCACCGGGGAAATCCACCACCGCGGCACGCTCCGGCTCCCCCGCCAGCAACCGCGTCCACACGGGACTCGTCGTGAAGTGGTTGTCGAACTCCTCCTGCGTGGCCAGGACCTCCGCGGGATCCGCCGCACCCCGCCGGATGCGGTCGCCCAGGCGGAAGTAGCCGAAGCGGTTCTCCCCCGGCGCCTTGACGATCAGCACGTCGGCGCCGGACCCGGCCGGAGTGCCCCACGCGTGCACGACACCCGGAGGCACCAGCAGGTAGTCGCCGGCGGTCAGGACCACCACGTCCTCGCCGACGAGAACCCGCAGGCGGCCCTCGAGCAGATAGAACATCTCCGGCGCCAGGCGGTGGAAGTGCGGCGGCGGACCGTCCACACCCGGCCCCAGCGTCGTCCGCACCACGTTCATCACGCCGCCGGTGTCGGCGGCGTCCGCGAGCAGCCACGTCCGATTGGGCGCGGCGCCCAGCACCTCGGCCTCGGCACGCCGGACCAGCACCGGTTGATTCATCCCGACCTCCTCATGCGACCGCCGATCGGAAGATAGTACGGCGTCGAACTATTCGGAGTCAAATCACATCGGAAGTTGAACACCGGGTGACGATCACGCACCGTCCCGGCGACAACCGCGGCCACGCTCCGCACTCTCGCCGTTTCCCCAGTGCTCACGCCGTACGGTTTCTGGGTGGTTTGTGGCAGACCTCGCGCGAAACGTGTCCCCGGCGGTGTGGCCTGGGCAACTTTTTGGCGGGTTCCCACAATGCAGCGGCTCCGGCATGCGCCATGCACGACATTGGTGTACCCGCCGGTAAGGGAGCAGGGTGTAAGCGAAGACAGGCGACGATCCGGACACGGACGTCGCCTGCTGCGCGTGGGTACTTGGGAGGCTCAGTCCGGTGTTCAGTCGTGTCGCCATCGTGAACCGCGGGGAAGCCGCAATGCGGTTGATCCACGCTGTCCGAGATCTTTCCGCGGAGACCGGTACCCGGATCGAGACGGTCGCCCTCTACACGGACGCGGACCGGTCCGCGACGTTCGTGCGGGAGGCCGACGTGGCCTACTCGCTCGGGCCGGCCTCGGCTCGCCCGTACCTCGATCTCACCAAGCTGGAGCAGGCGCTGGTCGAGACGAAGGCCGACGCCGCGTGGGTCGGGTGGGGCTTCGTCGCCGAGGACCCGGCGTTCGCCCAGCTGTGCGAGAAGGTGGGGGTCACCTTCATCGGGCCGAGCGCCGACGCCATGCGCCGGCTCGGTGACAAGATCGGCGCGAAGCTGATCGCCGAGGAGGTCGGCGTCCCCGTGGCGCCGTGGAGCCGCGGCGAGGTCGCGACGCTCGAAGACGCGCTGGCGGCCGGCGACAAGATCGGCTACCCGCTCATGCTCAAGGCCACCGCGGGCGGCGGCGGGCGCGGCATCCGCAAGGTGTCCTCGGCCGACGAGCTCACCGACGCCTACGAGCGCACCAGCCAGGAAGCGCTGCGCGCGTTCGGCAGCGGCATCGTGTTCCTGGAGCGCCTGGTCACGGGCGCCCGTCACGTCGAGGTCCAGGTGATCTCCGACGGCGACACGGCGTGGGCACTGGGCGTGCGCGACTGCTCGGTGCAGCGGCGCAACCAGAAGATCATCGAGGAGTCGGCGTCGCCGGTCCTCTCTCCGGAGCAGACGGCCGAGCTGAAGTCCTCGGCCGAGCGGCTCGCGGTCAAGGTCGGCTACCGCGGTGCGTGCACCGTCGAGTTCCTCTACCATCCGGGCGAGAAGCTGTTCGCCTTCCTCGAGGTGAACACCCGCCTGCAGGTGGAACACCCGATCACGGAGATCACCACCGGCACGGACCTGGTCCGGCTGCAGCTGCACGTCGCGTCGGGCGGCAAGCTCGAGGGCGAGCAGCCCGCCGAGCTCGGCCACGCCGTGGAGGCGCGGCTCAACGCCGAGGACCCCGACCGCGACTTCGCCCCCTCGCCCGGCCACATCGCGCGGCTGCAGCTGCCGGCCGGCCCCGGCATCCGCGTCGACACCGGCGTGAGCGAAGGCGACACGATCCCCGCCGACTTCGACTCGATGATCGCCAAGATCATCGCCTACGGCCGCGACCGCGACCAGGCGCTCGCCCGGCTGCGCCGCGCCATGTCCGAGACCACCGTGATCATCGAAGGCGGCGCCACCAACAAGAGCTTCGTGCTCGACCTGCTCGACCAGCCCGAGGTGATCGACGCCAGCGCCGACACCGGCTGGATCGACCGCGTCCGCGCCGAAGGCCGCCTGGTCACCAGCAAGCACTCCGCGATCGCGCTCGCCGCCGCGGCCATCGAGGCCTACGAGGACGAGGAAGAGATCGCCCGCGTACGGCTGCTGTCGACCGCGCACGGCGGGCGCCCGCAGGTGCAGTTCGAGAGCGGCCGTCCGCTCGACCTGAAGCTGCGCGGCGTCGCGTACCGCGTGAGCGTCGCGCGCATCGGGCCGAAGCGTTTCCGTGTCGGCATCAGCGGCGGCGGCGACGTGTACCCGGCCGACGTCGAGATCGAGCGCTTCGACTCCCACAGCGGCCAGATCACCGTGAACGGCACGCGGTTCCGCCTCGTCGCCGCCACCCACGGCCCGATCCACCTGGTCGAGGTCGACGGCATCACCCACCGTGTGAGCCGCGACGAGGGCGGTGTCGTCCGCTCCCCCGCGCCCGCGCTGGTCGTCGCGACGCCGCTGGCCGTCGGTGACGAGGTCGACGCGAACGCGCCGATCCTCGTGCTGGAGAGCATGAAGATGGAGACGGTGCTGCGTGCGCCGTTCCGCGCCCGGGTGCGGGAGCTGCCCGTGTCGGTCGGCAGCCAGGTCGAGACCGGCGCCGCGCTGATGCGCCTCGAACCGCTGGCCGACGACGATGAGGCGGCGGAAACCGCCGACGCCGGCGAGACCGTGGAGATCGAGCTGCCCGCCGAGCCCACGGCCACCTCCGCCGCCGACCGCGCGGCCCGCGGGCTGCAGGACCTGCGCGGCCTGCTCCTCGGGTTCGACGTCGACCCGCACGACCAGCGCCGCACGCTCGCCGGCTACCTCGCCGCACGGGCCGAGCTGGGTGCGGCCCGGCCGCTGGCGGACGAGGTGGAGCTGCTGGGTGTGTTCGCCGACCTGTCGGAGCTCACGCGCAACAAGCCGGCCGGCGAAGACGTCAGCCCGGCGAGCCCGGTGCACAGCGCCCGCGAGTACTTCCACGCGTACCTGCAGAGCCTCGACGTGGAGCGCGCCGGGCTGCCCGAGACGTTCCAGGCCCGCCTGCGCCGCGTGCTCGGCCACTACGGCGTGACCGACCTGGAGCGCACGCCGGAGCTGGAGGAAGCGGTCTTCCGCATTTTCCTGGCCCAGCAACGGTCTTCGTCGGACGTCGCGATCGTCACGGCGCTGCTGCGGCAGTGGCTCACGGAGGCGCCGCCCACCGGCGACCTGCGGGAGGAGGCCGGCCTGGCGCTGGAACACCTCGTCGCCGCGACGCAGGTGCGCCACCCGGCGGTGAGCGACTTCGCGCGCGGTGTGGTGTTCCGCTGGTTCGCCCAGCCGCTGCTGCGCCGGGCCCGCGCCGAGGTCTACGCCGAAGTCCGCCAGAGCCTCAAGTACCTCGACCGCAACCCGGACGCGGCGGACCGCGCGGAGCTCATCGCCGGCATGGTGTCGAGCTCCGAGCCGCTGGTGCGGCTGCTCGGCCAGCGCATCGGCCGGCCGGGCACGGATCCCGCGCCGCTGCTGGAAGTTCTCACCCGGCGTTACTACGGCAACAAGACCCTGTCCGAAGTCGAACGGCGCGAGGTCGCCGAGTGTGTGTTCGTCACCGCGGAGCACGCCGAGCCCGCGCGGGTGGTCACCACGGCCGTCGACTTCGCGCGGCTGCCCGCCGCCGTCCGCGCCGCGGGTGAGCTGGCGAGCGACGCCGGCACGTACGCCGTGGCCGACATCTACGTGACGTGGGCCGACCAGCCCGAATCCGACTCGATGGCCGCGCGGCTCGGCGAGGTCATCGCCGCTCAGCCGCTGCCGGAGGCGATCACGCGCATCACCACCACCGTCGCCGGGGGCGGCGGAGCCGTGATGCACCACCACTTCACCTTCCGCCGCGGCGCTGACGGCTTCGCGGAGGACCGGCTGATCCGCGGCCTGCACCCGCGCGTCGCTGAGCGCATGCAGCTGGAGCGGCTGCAGGAGTTCGACCTGACGCGCCTGCCTTCGGCCGACGAAGAGGTGTACCTGTTCAAGTCCGTCGCGAAGGCCAACCCGGCCGACGAACGGCTCGTCGCGATGGCGCAGGTGCGTGACCTGACGCCGCTGCGCGAGGCCGACGGCCGGCTCGTGTCGCTGCCCGCGGCCGAGGACACCCTGGCCGCGTGCCTCGACGCGATCCGCAACGTGCAGGCGCAGCGCCCGGCCCGGAAACGCTTCGACACCAACCGCATCGTCATCTACGTGTGGCCGCCGAGCGACCTCACCATGGACGAGCTGAACCTGCTCGCCCAGCGCGTGCTGCCCTCGACGGCGGGCGCGGGCCTGGAGGAGATCCAGTTCCTGGCGCGGCGGCGCAACCCGGAGACGGGCGAGCTGACCGAGCTGGCCGTGACGATCCGCACCGTGGCCGGCTCGGGCGTGCGCCTGTCCGTCGGGGAGCCGTCGCAGGATCCGGTGCAGCCGCTGGACGACTACCGCCAGAAGGTGCTGCGCGCGGCGCGGCGCGACACCGTGTACCCGTACGAGCTGACCGACCTGCTCGCCGGCGGCGGCACGTTCACCGAACACGACCTCGACGACTCCGGGGTGCTCGTGCCGGTCGAGCGGCCGAAGGGGCGCAACAAGGCCGGGATCGTCGCGGGGGTCGTCTCCACGCCGACCGAGCGGGTGCCCGAGGGCGTCACGCGGGTGGTGCTGCTGGGCGACCCGACGAAGTCGCTCGGCGCGCTGGCGGAGCCGGAGTGCGCGCGGGTGATCGGCGCGCTCGACCTGGCCGAGCGGATGCAGGTCCCCGTCGAGTGGTTCGCGCTGTCGTCCGGCGCCAAGATCTCCATGGACTCCGGGGTGGAGAACATGGACTGGATCGCGGCGGCGCTCAAGCGGATCGTCGAGTTCACGCAGGACGGCGGGGAGATCAACATCGTCGTCTCCGGCATCACCGTCGGCGGCCAGCCGTACTGGAACGCCGAAGCGACGATGCTCATGCACACCAAGGGCATCCTGGTCATGACGCCCGACTCCGCGATGGTGCTGACGGGCAAGCAGTCGCTCGACTTCTCCGGTGGCGTGTCGGCCGAGGACAACTTCGGCATCGGCGGCTACGACCGCGTGATGGGCCCGAACGGCCAGGCGCAGTACTGGGCGCCGAACCTGGCGGGCGCGCGCGACGTGCTGATGGCGCACTACGACCACACCTACGTCGTGCCGGGTGAACCCGGCCCGCGCACCGCGGCGACGTCGGACCCGGTCAGCCGCGACGTGTCGGACTTCCCGCACGCGATCGTCGGCAGCGACTTCACCACGGTGGGTCAGATCTTCTCGGCCGAGCACAACCCGGACCGGAAGAAGCCGTTCGACATCCGCACGGTGATGCGCGCTCTGTCCGACCAGGACCACCCGGTGCTGGAGCGCTGGGCTGGCATGGCCGACGCGGACACGGCGGCGGTGCAGGACGTCCACGTCGGCGGGCATCCCGTGTGCCTGCTCGGCATCGAGTCGCGCTCGGTGCCGCGCCGCGGCTTCCCGCCCACCGACGGCCCGGACACCTACACCGCGGGCACCCTGTTCCCGCGTTCGTCCAAAAAGGTCGCCCGCGCCATCAACTCGGCCAGCGGCAACCGCCCGCTGGTGGTGCTGGCGAACCTGTCGGGCTTCGACGGCTCCCCGGAGTCCATGCGCAAGCTGCAGCTGGAGTACGGCGCCGAGATCGGCCGCGCGGTCGTCAACTTCGACGGCCCGATCGTCTTCACCGTCATCTCCCGCTACCACGGCGGGGCGTTCGTGGTGTTCTCCAAGGCGCTCAACCCGAACATGACGGTGCTCGCCCTGGAAGGCTCCTTCGCCTCGGTCCTGGGCGGCGCGCCGGCCGCCGCGGTGGTCTTCTCGGGCGAGGTCACCACGCGTACGGCGAACGACCCGCGGGTCTCCTCGCTGCAGGCGCGGCTGAGTGAACTGAGCGGCGCCGAGCGCGCGGCCTGCGCGGCCGAGCTGGCGGAGGTGCAGTCGTCCGTGCGCGCCGAGAAGCTGGGCGAGGTGGCCGCAGAGTTCGACCGCGTGCACAGCATCCAGCGCGCCGTGGAGGTCGGCTCCGTGGACGCGATCATCAGCGTGGCGGACCTCCGGCCGCGGATCGTGGAGGCGATCGAGCACGGGTTGAAGCACTGAGGTTGGTGTGGGGGAAACGCCGGGCTCCGGGTGGGGTCCGGCGTTTGCTTTGTCCTCAGTAGACAGTGGCTGCTTGGCGGGGACCCAAGACGCGCAGCCCGCCCCGCCGAGGGGACGGCCGCGTACGCGAGAGGCTGCGATCTCAGGAGGACCGAGACGCAAGTCGCCGGGCGACTCGGGCCAGGCGAGTCCGCGGCCTCATTCGAGCTTGCTCTCACCAGCTGGGCGCGGCACCGCAGAGCTGCGAATCTGGGCCGGAGCCTGGCGGTACATGCGAGACATGGCGTCTCGCCGAGCCCGAGGCGCACGTCGCCGGGCAGAGCCCAGCGCAGCCGCCCCGGCCGCGCACGCGTGAGGCCACGCCGCGGGATGACCGAGGCACGCGCCGAGCAGAAACCCAGTGCAATCGGCAGTCTCAGCCGGCGTGTCCTCAGTAGACAGAGGCGAGCAGGGCCTCGACCTCGTCCTGGTGTGGGGCACGGGGTGCGTTTTTCGTCACCGCGTCCGCCAGGGCGGCCGTGGCCAGCGCGGGCAGGTCGGCGCGGGTGAGGCCGAAGGTGCGCAGCGGGCGTTTGAGGTCGAGGGCCACGGAGATCGCGCGGACGGCGTCGATGGCGTCGGGGGCGCGGAGGGCGTCGGCGACGGTGGTGTAGGCCGTCGTCGCGAAGGGGGCCGTGTAGGTCATGACCTCCTCCAGCACCGCGGCCAGCGCGACGCCGTGCGGGGTGCCGGTGCGGGCGGTGATGGCGTGGCCGAGGCCGTGGACCAGGCCGAGGCCCGAACGCGTCAGGGCCTGGCCCGCGAGGTGCGCGCCGAGCATGAGCTGGGAGCGGGCCTCCAGGTCGGCGCCGTCGCGGTAGGCGATCGGGAGCCAGGCGCCGACGAGGGCGACGGCGCGGGCGGCGTCGGCGGCCGACACCGCGTCGGCGCCGAGGGAGGCGAGGGACTCGACGCCGTGGACGAGGGCGTCGAGGCCGGTGGCGGCGGTGATCGAGGCGGGGAGGCCGAGCGTGAGCTCCGGGTCGAGCACGGCGATCCGCGGCCGGACCGAGTCGTGTCCGATGTAGACCTTCCGGCGGGCGCGGACGTCTTCCACCACACCGAAACCGTTGGTCTCCGCGCCGGTGCCCGAGGTCGTCGGCACGGCGACGATCGGCAGCCCGTCCGAAGCGGACCACAGCGTGTCGGCGTCGGCGGCGAGCGAGCCGGGGTTGCCGGCCAGCAGCGAGATGCCCTTGGCCGCGTCGAGAGCGGACCCGCCACCGAGGGCGATCACGACCGCGGCCCCGTCCTCACGCAGGCGGGCGGCGCCGCGGTCGAGCTCCGTCGTCGCGGGGTTGGGGCCGATGTCCTCGTGTACGGCACACGCCACGCCGGCCGCGGCGAAGATCTTCTCGACCCGCCCGACGATGTCGGTCGCGCGCAGGCCGCGGTCGGTCACCACGAAGACCCGCGACCCGCCCAGCTCGGCGGCGAACTCCGGCAGCCGTTCGACGAAGCCGGGCCCGAACTCGGTCCGCACCACGCGTACCCCTTTCCCGGGAGAGGTGGACAAGTCGACAACTCAGGAGAGGTCGAGCCAGGTGGTCTTCACCGCGGTGTGCGCGTCGAGCGAGTGCAGCGGCTTGTCGTGCCCCGCGCCGGTCGCCGTGAACCCGCCGGACCGGCCGTCGACGAACGGCCCGGTCTCGGGGGTCAGCTTCCCGGCCGCGGCCGGCCGGTCTTCGTGGATCAGATACGCCACCGGTCCACCGCCTCCTCGTCGAGGTCGACGCCGAGCCCCGGCCGTTGCGGCACGGCGAGCTCGCCGTCCGGGGTGATCGTCAGGGGTTCGGCCAGCATGAAGTCGCGTCGCTGCGGAGTCCAGCCCGGTGGGTCGTGCGGGAACTCCAGGTACGGGCCGGCGCCGACGCCCGCCGCGAGCGCGAGGTTCGCGAGCAGGCCGATGCCGTTGGTCCAGCTGTGCGGGGTGAACGCGCGGTGCTTCAGCTGCGCCACCTCGGCGAGTGTGCGGGCGCGGTGCATTCCCACCGCGAGCACGGCGTCCATTTGGTAGACATCGAGCACGTCCTGTTCGAGATAGCACAGCAGGTCGGGTACGGAGTGGTGCATTTCTCCCGCGGCGATGCGAAGCCCGGGGTTTTCCGAACGCAGGGTGCGAAAACCTTCGACATCGGCGTAGGGCAAGGGTTCTTCGACCCAGAACACCTCGAGCTCGGCCAGGCGCCGCACGAGGCGGCGGGTCGCGGCGAGGTCGGTGGCGGGCGCGGTGTCGCCGGCCATGCGCCAGGACTGGTTGAGATCCACCATGATGTGAAAATTCGAACCGAGAGCACCACGCACGGCGGCCACGGTCTCGACACCCTCGTCGGCGCGGTCGCGGTCGATGCGGATTTTCAGTGCGCGGAAGCCTTCTTCGCGGGCCTGCTGCGCTGCCTCGACGCGTTCGGCCGGCGGTTTGAGCTCGGCCGAAGAAGCGTAGACGGGCAGCGACCGCGCGGAGTTCCCGAAGAGCGTGGCGACGGGGAGGCCCGCGACCTGGCCGATGACGTCCCAGAGCGCGGCTTCGAGTGGCCAGTAGCGGCCGCCGTGGAAGTTGGCCGTCTCGATGGCTTTGACGTGGCGGACGATGTCCAGCGGATCGGTGCCGACGAACAGGTGCTCCACGACCTCGAAGCCCGCCATCGTGTCGCCGGAGCCGATGCCGGTGATGCCTTCGTCGGTGTGGACGCGCACGATCGTGGCGTCGAAGTGCCGCCGCGGCTCGGGGTCCCACGCCGCGTGCAGCGGGGGGTCGAGCGGCAGGCGCAGGTGGTCGAGGGTGATCGCGGTGATCTTCATCGGCTTCGACGCTACGAGCGCGCCGGGCGGGCCGACAAGGGTGCGCGGGACATCGCAACGTGTGTTGCGCTCAGGCCAACTCGGTTTAGGGTTCGGCCATGACGGTGTCCGGGCACGGCCTGCGCCGCGACCTCGACCTGCTCGAGGCCCTGGCCTCGGCCGAGGCCCAGCGCGCGGGCGGCCTCGGCGTGGTGCGGCTGGCCGCGTTGACCGGGCGCGAGAAGAGCCAGGTCTCGCGCGCGCTCAAGGCGCTGGCGCTGGAGGGCGTGATCGAGCGAGATCCCGACACTCTCCGCTACCGCATGGGCCGGCGGCTGTTTTCGCTGGTCGCGCGCAGTGCGGAGGATCGGCTGGTGCGCGCCGCGGAGCCCGTGATGCACGCGCTGTCGGCGGACCTCGAGGAGACGAGCCACCTGTGCGTGCTGCGCGACCGCGAGGTGCTGACGCTGCTTTCGGTGTCGGGGCACTCGTTCCGCGTGCACGAGTGGGAGGGCCGCGGCGTGCCGGCCGACCGCACGTCCGCCGGGCGCGTGCTGCTGTTCGACGCCACGCCTGACGAGCTCTACGTGCGGTTCCCGGGCCATCCGGCGCTGCCCACGTTGTGGACGACGATCCGGGCCGCCCGGGAGGAGGGGTTCGCCCGGGTGGTGGAGGAGTTCGAACCGGGGCTGTCGGGTGTGTCGGCTCCGGTGCGGGACTTCCGGGGACGGGTGACGGCGGCGCTGAACATCTCGGCGCCGCACGCGCGGATCCGTTCCCGGCTTGAGGAAGCGGGGCGCCGGACGGTTGCGGCGGCGGATGTGGTGTCGGCGAATCTGGGGTGGGAGCCGGAGCCACCGCCGGGGCGGATGACCTGACGGGCGCCGGAGTCTCGGCGGCGGCATCGAATCCCGGGTGGTTCGGGAGGTGCTTCGATGCCGGGCATTTGCTTCGGCGCAACGGAACGAACCGGGATTCGGGCACTGGGCAGGTCGGTGGAAGGGTGTCGAGGCGTCACCACGAGCGGCGGGCGACCAGGACCGGGTCGAGCGTGACCCGGTCCTGGTGCCGACGTGACGGACGGGCACCGGGTCCACTGTGGACTCGGCGCCCGTGTTGCGCTGGTCAGTCTTCGGGGTCGTCCTGGTCTTCGGCGAGGAGGGCGTAGAGGCGGCGGCGCGCGTCGGCCAGGATCTTGCGCATTTCGGCGGCCTGGGAGTCGGTGCCGGTGTACGCGACCTGGCCCGCGGCGGCCCAGAGGTCACCGAGTTGCTTGTGCAGGGCGGCGAAGCGGTCGGCGGCCGGGTCGTCCTCGGGAGCGTGGGAGGCCCACAGCGCCGCGAACTCCTCCTCGCGGCCCGCGACGTGCTCGCGCCCCGCCTCGGTCAGGTGCGCGACGCGGCGGCCGCCTTCCTCGGCCGAGCGGACGAGGCCTTCGTCCTCCAGCTGCTGCAGGATCGGGTAGATCGAGCCGGGGCTCGGACGCCACTCCTCGTTCGAGCGGCGGCGGATTTCCTGCATGAGCTGGTAGCCGTGCATCGGGCCCTCGGCCAGCAAGGCGAGCACCGCCGGGCGCACGGGCCGCGCCGGGCCGCGGGAGCCGCGGCCACCCCACTGGCGACCGTCGCCGAACCACGCGCGGGGACCACCGGGACCGCCGGGGCCACCCGGGAAGCCGCCGAAGCCCGGGCCGCCGGGAAACCCGGGCCCCGGTGGAACCGGCGGCATCGGCGGAGGCGGCGGGAACCCGCCCGGCCCGCGCGCCGCGTCGGGCGCGAAGCCGAAGGGCTCGCCGGGGCCGCCGAAGTGGCCTGGATCGTGGTGACCTGGATCGTGGTGACCGGGCCCGTGGTGACCGCCGAAGTGCGCGGGGATGCCGGGGCCGTCGTGGCCGGGCCCGTGGTGACCGCCGAAGTGCTCGGGGGCGCCAGGGCCGTGATGGCCGAAGCCGAACCTCGCGCCGAGGCCGGATCGCGTGAATTCGCCCGGGCCGCCGATGCCTGGGTGGCGCTTTCCGTGCGCGCCGGGGTGGTCGGGTCCCGGATGGCCTGGGCCGTGGTGGGCGAAGCCGAAGCCGCCGCCCCGGGGCGGTCCGCCGTGGTGGCCGGCGAAGTGCTCGGGGCCGTGGGGGTCGAAGGCGTGGTGCTCGCCGTCGTGGTGGGGGAAGCCGTGGTGGCTGGTGAAGTCGCCGGGGTCTTGTGCGCCGCCGAAGCCGTTGAACATGTGGTGGGTGCCCGCTGTCCTGGTCATGAGAATCCCTTCGTGTGCTATCGCCGACATACCCACGATATATCGGCGAACTATCGACGGCAAGCTCGCAGGTCAGCGGAATGAAAGGCAGTCGGGAGCCCGGGCCGGGCCGTGTGGACACGCGCCGTAGGTCGGTCTCCCCGGGGCGGAGACGGCGAGGGCGTGATCGCTGCCGGGCTCAGCCGCGTCGTGATGCCAGCGGGGCGCCCCGTTCGGACGCCGGCGCGCCGGTGCGGATCCGCGCGAGGATCCGCACCGGCGGCTGACTCGGGTGCCGGGCCGCGCGAGAGGCGGCGAGACGGGGCGGGGCTTGCCGGGTCGGGACCGGCCGGGCTTGTCGGGTCGGAACGGGGCGGCTTGCCGGGTCGGGACCGGCCGGGCTTGTCGGGTCGGACGGGGCGGGGCTTGTCGGGTCGGGACCGGCCGGGCTTGTCGGGTCGGACGGGGCGGGGCTTGTCGGGTCGGAACGGGGCGGGGCTTGTCGGGTCGGAACGGGGCGGGGCTTGTCGGGTCGGAACGGGGCGGGGCTTGTCGGGTCGGACGGGGCGGGGC